>JAFQXA010000039.1 GCA_017407205.1 Clostridia bacterium | reverse complement strand
GGACGGAATCTCTTCAGTGTGGGGCCCTGGTTTGCGAATACTTCTGCAACATACAGTGTGTCAGCACTCATACCGAGGTTGTTTTCAGCATTTGCGATTGCTGAGTTGAGCAACTTGAGTACCGGCTCGCTTGCTGCTTTGGGAGTAAACATCAAGATTGCCTTAGCTTCATCTACACTCTTGCCTCGGATAAGGTCGATAACAACCTTAACCTTGCGTGAGGATATTCTTATATACTTTGCTGTTGCGTGAGGCCTTCTGTCGGCATTTTCACGACGTGCAGCACTTTTTTCTTTAGACCTTGTTGCCATTATCCTCTTCCTCCTTCTTATCTGCCGCCTGAGGACTTTTCAGAACCTCTGTGGCCGCGGAAAGTGCGTGTGGGTGCGAATTCACCCAACTTATGACCTACCATTTCCTCCGTTACATATACGGGGACGTGCTTCTTGCCGTCATGTACGGCTATCGTATGGCCAACCATCTCGGGGAAGATAGTGGATGCACGCGACCATGTCTTCAATACTGTTTTCTTACCTGTTTCGTTAAGAGCCTGTACTCTGCTGAGTAAACGCTCACAAACAAACGGTCCTTTTTTGACTGATCTGCTCATGATGCTCTCCTTTCGCTATCACTTGCCGTCTCTGCGACGAACGATGAATTTGTCGTTAATGTTCTTCTTCTTGCGAGTCTTGTAACCAAGAGCGGGTTTACCCCAGGGAGTTACAGGACCGGGGCGACCGATGGGGCTCTTGCCCTCACCACCGCCGTGCGGGTGGTCACACGGGTTCATGACAGAACCTCTGACTGTCGGACGGAAGCCCTTATGGCGTGTACGGCCTGCCTTACCGAGCTTGATGTTCTCGTGGTCTGCATTGCCTACTTGACCAATCGTTGCCTTAGCGTTCATGGGGATAAGACGAACTTCGCCGCTGGGCAATCTTACCTGTGCGTACTTGCCTTCTTTTGCCATGAGCTGTGCAGCGTTACCTGCGCTACGTACGAGCTGTGCACCCTTGCCGGGCTTCATCTCGATGCAGTGAATCATTGTACCGACGGGGATATCCTTGATTTCAAGAGCGTTGCCGACCTTGATATCAGCGCCCGTACCGGAAACGAGTGTGTCACCGACTGTGAGTCCGAGAGGAGCTATGATGTAACGCTTTTCGCCGTCTGCATAGTTCAAGAGAGCGATGTTTGCGCTACGGTTGGGATCGTATTCGATAGTTGCAACCTTTGCGGGGATACCGTCCTTGTTGCGCTTGAAGTCGATTATACGATACTTTCTGCGTGCACCGCCGCCTCTGTGTCTAACAGTGATACGGCCGGAGTTGTTACGACCACCGCTTGATCTCAAATCTTCAAGCAATGATTTTTCAGGTGTCTTGCAAGTGATTTCTTCAAATGCTGAGACAGTCATAAAACGCTGACCGGGTGTGGTCGGTTTAATCTTTCTGATAGCCATTGTCTTCCTCCTTACTGTGCAAGGCTGTCGAAGAATTCAATACCCTTTGAATCTTCTGTCAGCTTCACGTAAGCTTTCTTTGTGCTGGGGCGACGACCTTCAGTTGCGCCCTGTCTCTTCATCTTACCGAGTACGTTTATTGTGCGTACTGATTCAACCTTTACGCCGAATGCAGCTTCAACTGCCTGCTTAACTTCCGTCTTTGTAGCGTCTTTTGCTACCTGGAATGTGTAAACCTTGTTCTGAAGGTTGTCATAGCCCTTTTCGGTAAGTATCGGCTTTCTGATTATGTCATAGGGAGTTTTCATCAAACGTATACCTCCTCAATCTTTTCAACCGTATCCTTTGTGAGGATGAGTGTTTCATACTTCAAAATTTCGTATGTATTGAGTGTACCTACCAATGTTGTCTTAACACCGGGGATATTGCTTGCTGCACGTTCTACTGTGTCGTTCTTTTCGGGCAATACGATGAGAGCCTTCTTAACGTCAACATTTGAAAGAACCTTTACCATTTCGCGTGTCTTTGCTTCTGAAATGTTGAGAGCATCGAATACTACGATCTGGTTATCTGCAACCTTGCTTGAAAGTGCGCTCTTCATTGCGAGGCGACGAACTTTCTTGTTTGTGCTCATGCGATAGTCGCGGGGCTTGGGAGCGAATACGATACCGCCGTGTCTCCACTGGGGTGCGCGTGTTGAACCCTGACGAGCTCTACCTGTGCCCTTCTGTCTCCAGGGCTTGATGCCGCCGCCGCTAACTTCGGAGCGTGTAAGTGCACTCTGTGTACCCTGACGCTGATTTGCAAGGTAAGCCTTTACTACTGAGTGCATAACAGGAACATTGACTTCTACACCGAATATGCTGTCGTTCAATTCGATTTCGCCGATATTCTTGCCTTCAATATTGTGTAATGCTACTTTAGGCATTGTTTTTCCTCCTTCCGGTTCAACCTTACTTACTTAACAGTTTCCTTGACGATAACCATGCCACCGTTTGCTCCGGGGATTGCACCCTTAACGAGCAAGAGATTGCGTTCTGCATCTACTCTTACGATCTCAAGGTTCTGAACCGTTACACGTTCCTGACCCATGTGACCGGGGAGACGCTTCGTCTTGAAAACTTCACCGGGGTATGTGCAAGCACCCATTGAACCTGCTACACGGTATGAATGTGAACCGTGAGTCTTGCGGCCACGTGCCTGATTCCAACGCTTGATGTTGCCCTGGAAGCCCTTACCCTTGCTTGTGCCTGTAACGTCTACCTTATCACCGTTTGCGAAAATGCTTGCATCGATGACCTGACCAACCTCATAGGATGCGGTATCTTCGAATTTGAATTCGCGTGTGTAGCGGTATGCGCCTTCAACACCAGCTTTTTTGAAATGACCGAGCATAGGCTTTGTTGAGAGCTTTTCTCTGATGCTCTTGTAAGCAACCTGAACTGCTTCGTAACCGTCACGTTCAACTGTCTTAACCTGAACTACGGGGCAGGGACCTGCTGTAAGAACTGTTACAGGTATCATTGTTCCGTCTTCTCTGAACATCTGAGTCATTCCGACTTTTGTGCCCAAAATCGCTTTTTTCATCGTTAACACCTCCGAAATTAAAGCTTGATCTCGATGTCAACGCCTGCGGGGAGATCGAGCTTCATCAACGCATCTACTGTCTTTGCAGAAGGCTGGAGTATGTCGATCAAACGCTTGTGGGTTCTCATCTCGAACTGTTCTCTGCTGTCTTTATACTTGTGGGGCGAACGGAGAATCGTTACGATCTCTTTCTCCGTCGGCAGGGGGATAGGACCGGACACATGTGCGCCTGTCCTCTTGGCCGTTTCAACAATCTTTTCGGCGCTCTGGTCGATAAGGTTGTGCTCGTAGGCCTTGAGTTTGATACGGATCTTCTGGTTTGCCATATTATTTTTCTTCCTCCTTGTTAAGTCTCGGGCTGTACACGCAACCGTGTGTGTCGCTCTTAAAAATTTTGCAGCGACGCACCGTTATGCGTCACTTTAATGCCCGTTGCCCGTCCGTGGGGCGCTTCCCCTCTTGCGAAAATTACCCGGATGGCAAATGCCGGCAACCTCTCGCAATGGGCGAAAAGCATTGCATTTTCTGCTTTTCCTTATGTATGGGCAGACCTACAGACTGCCACACATCGTCCTCTATAATAACTCATTATCCTTGGCAATGCAAGACTTTTTCTATATTTTTTCTATGTTCCGCCCTGCTGTTTATACAGATAGCAAAAGGACTTGTTAAAAGTACAACTTATATGCAAAAACTGCACATTTTATCTGTGTTTTGTGCAGTTTTCAGCCATATAAATTCTTTAACACATCATATTGTATAAAAGCATATCCTGCCCATACTCTATTATGCGATTTTAATCATAGACCAGGTACATTGTACTGCTCGGCAAGCTTCCGCCCATACTCTCAGCATCAACACCGTAGAGTATTTCAACGGTATTTCTTGCAATCTCCCTCATTTCAGATTCGACCATGCAGATTACATTACAAGCATCTATTGAATTCAATGCGGCCTCCTTGCTCGATGCTATGCCTGCATCTGCAAGCACCTGTGCTGCCGCTTCCTGCTCATCGCATACGAAGTTAACGGAGTCACCAAGTTTATTTATGAATGACTTTATAGCAGCTTCATTATTCTCTACAAACTCCGCTTTTGCTATAACGCAGCCCATCGCCTGCATACTGTTTGTAATACTCATCCATTCCTGAGTAATATCAATCGCTATATTTGTGCCTTCCCCTGCTTCCTGAATCAATTCCACAGCTTCAAGATAGGGCATCAAGGCTATGGGAGCCGAGCCATCCTTTACAGCAGTTTTAAGTTCGTCGTAGGAATCCTTATATTCAACGGTAACTTTACTGAGCATATCACGTCTTCCCAATACATACTCAAATATATACTGTGATGTAAGTCCCTTTGCAGATGCATATACCGTTTTGTCTGCAAGGTCCGAAAGGCTTTTTATCTCACCCGTACTGTCAACAACGCAAAGCACGCCAAGGTTTGTAACCGCAAGCATTCTTACATTCTTGTCAAGCTCATTGCAAAGCTTGCCTGCCAGGTTAAGCGGTACAGCCACAACATCTGCTTCATCATTTACAAAAAGCCGCTTTATTTCTTCAGCCGATTCAACAAGTGCTATCTCACCGTATTCTTCAGACTTTATAAGCCCTGCCATACACATAGCATTATAGCCGTTAAGTGCTGCTATCTTTATATCAACATCAACAACTTCAACATTGCTCGGCTCTTCTTTACAGCCAAAAAGAGCAAATGTACCTATTATAATTACCAATACAAGAGAAAGGATTTTCTTCATATTTAAACCTCCGCATAATTCATACCACTATATGTATTTTACATTCTTTTGAGAGCTTGTCCATAGTTATATGCAAATTTCATGCAAAATTCATGCAATTAAGTTGCACTTTACTTTGCATTTGACTCGGTTTATAATAAGTACGGTGAAAGAAGCAGGAGCGCACAGGAAACTGTGCGTTCTCTTTTTTTGCCTTTTTTATTTTTGGCGATGCCGGCCGAAACAGGCATAAAGAACATCAAGCGTATGATCCGGAGCATAGTTTGACTGTTCTGTATCAGGAGATTAAATGAAGAATAATAAAAAAGACAAGCTCTCAATGAAAGAGGAGCTTGCTGAAATGGGTTTGCCCACAGAAGAAATTGAAGAATCAGTTTCAGATAAGGCAAATCCAAACGAAGCCGAAGCAAGTATTGACGATGATTTGGCACTTCAAATCGGCAAGGCGGTAATCAATGAGTTTTCCGCCATTGGCAATATGGATGTATCAAGCATTGCCCAATTGCTTTTGGGCAACGAAACAGACACAAGCGAAACAGGAATGGCCGCTTTAAGCGTGAAGGCAGCAAATGACCTTGTCAGATTGGAAAAAGAGGGCAAGCTCAGCAAAGATATCGAAAGCTACATAAGCGATCCCGATTTTGTAAAGCTTCTTTACGATATGCCTGCACACGTGGCTGTCCGCTTGTATGACGCTGAGACGAAAACAAGTCTCGGAAGCGATGCCGAAGCAATTAAAAAGGCGGAACAGAGCATAATTGAAAAGTTGCTTGCAAGAAAAGCTTTGCCCGTTTCCACAAAGAGCAAGTCATCAGCTTCCCCAGACACGGATTATTCGAATATGTCGTCTGCGCAGTTTCGTGAATTGAGCAAGCGCCTTAGGAAAGCGGCAAACGACGGCATAAAAGTACGCATTTAACAAACCATATTACAATTACAATAAGGAGAAAACAAATTTATGATTAACACAACAACAAACGCTTATATGAACACAAAATTGAGCAAGACATACTACGACCGTCAGTTGCTTGAAAGTGCAAAAACACGCTTTGTGCACGCAACATTCGGTCAAACACGCCCCATTCCCCGCAACAGCGGTAAGCGTGTTGAGTTCCGCAGATGGAATGTTTTTGATGCAAACAACGCTCTCACAGCTTTGGAGGAAGGCGTAACGCCCAATAGCCAGATTCTCTCACAGACTTCTGTTGAAGCAACAGTCAGCCAGTACGGTGCATACGTAGAAGTAAGTGATCTTCTCGATCTCACAGCATACGACCAGGTAATATCAGACAGCGCAGAGCTCTTGGGCGAACAGCTTGGTACGGTTGTAGAATGGATTACCCGTGACGCCATGTGCAGCGGTTCAAATGTTCAGCGTGCAAACGGCAAGACAGCAAGAAACACAATCTCTGCTTCGGACAAGCTCACGGTTGACGAAGTAAGAAAGGCTGTACGCACATTGAAGCGTGCAAAAGCACGTCCGTTTAACGACGGCACAAGAAAGCCCCACTTTGTTTGCATCTGTTCTCCCGAAGCAACTTATGACCTTCAGAGCGACCAGCTCTGGCAGGATGTTTCAAAGTATGCAAACGCAGAGCAGATTTACAGCGGTGAAATCGGCAGACTCTTTGGCGTAGTATTCGTTGAATCAACAGAAGCCAAGATTTTCAAACAGAGCCTCTACAGCAAGCTTGCTTCTTCTGTTTCAAACTCAAATGAAATCCAGCTTGCAACATTCCCGACATACGATGAATTGGCATATCTGGCAGTTCCCGGTCATGAGATATATGTAGGCGATCAGCGCTGCGTTATTTCCGCTTTCACCGAGCAGTCAAACAAAATAACACTCACAAGCCCCATAACCGCAACAAGCGGTACACCTGTTTATACAAAGGATGGCGGTTTGCTTGACGAGACCACACGTAAGGCGGCAGATGTTCACGCAACATTGATATTCGGCAAGGATGCCTACGGTGTTGTTGATGTTGAGGGCAACGGTGCGCTTGAAATCATCATCAAGCCCCAGGGCAGTTCCGGCACAGCGGACCCCCTCAACCAGCGCGGTACAGTCGGCGCTAAGGTTACAGCCTACACAGCAACAATTCTTAACGACCTTTGGCTTGTAAGAATTGAGCATGGCGTAAGCGCATAAATTCTTAAACAGGAGCCGTTTTTAAACGGCTCCTTTACTTTATTCAAGGAGGACTAAAAAATGAAATATATAACAGATGCAGAAATTGACCGCATAAGCGGTGAAACAGGAAAAAACCTTGCTAAAGAAGAAAAGGTTAAGATTTTCATTCAGGATACCGATGGCAATAACATTCCCTGGGAAGGCGGTATCAACGGTCACTTTTTCAGGATTCCTCGCGGAATTGATGTTTTTGTGCCCAAGAGCATTGCAGAGCTTATTGCCGAAAACGAAATGGTAACCGTCCTGAGCGAAAACCGAACCAAAGCATATAAAAAAGGAAGCGGAAAAAAGCTCTCCGATTAATTGTTTGTAAGGAGGACTATTATGACATTGAACGATATAATCATTGCATCTTTGACACAGCTTGACAGAGGGCATGATGCACAGACGCTCGATGTATGGCGTGATAAACTCACACGCTTTGCAGACGAGGCAATTGCCGATCTCGCTTTAGTCATAAAGCCGAAGCGTACGGATAATGTTACGGTAAAGCACGGAGTTTTCTCCGTCAACACTCTCCCCCGTCAATGCATTAAGATACTGTCCGTAAGTAAAGACGGAAACCCTGTTTCATTTAAAGAAGGAAATTTTTCCGAAGAAATCTTCGTGCCGTCACTTGCAAACTCAGAACATGAAAACGCAAGCGTAACATACATATATATTCCAGGTACACTTGAAAGCGGTACGGACGAGCCTGAAATTCCCAAGCGGTATCATTCCTTGATAGTCTGCTATGTAATCGCACGCGAACGCGGTTCAGGTGAAGTTTCGCTCCAGCGCGGCAGCAATATCTACTTTGAGATGTATGAAGCCGGCAAAAGAAGCATCCGTCCGCATTTTGGCGGTAAGGACAATTACAAGCTTTTGAACAGGTGGTGATTTTCTTGCAGCGTAAGCAATACAGAATAGATGAGTTTATAGGATTGAACCAATCAAGGCAGGAAAATCTCATCAACAGCTGTTTTTCTGCAGATGCCTGCAATATGAACACCGAAAACGGAAATCTCTCCGTTGCAAAGGGTTATGTACGCCATATTGACTCCCCTGTCCCGAACCCTCACGCGATATACAGAATGACTACATTCACAGGAAGTGACGGAGTTATGCAATACATTGTCGCAACAGATGCCGCGATATATGCTTCTCGCTCTGTGGAGTGGACAAAGATTTACGATTACGGCATCCGCCTTGCAAATCCCATGTTTGACTTCACACAGGCCAAAATAGGTACAACCGATTATCTCATTATCGGTTGCGGTGAACGCCAGCTAATAAAGTATGACGGCTTTACCGCTTCGCTCTTTGGCAGCGATGAAAAGCTTTCATCGGAGCACGTCTTATATCTTGATATGTATAAGGGGCGACTTTTTTCAGCAGGCAATACATCATATCCGAACCGTCTTTACTGGTCAAAGCTTCCGGGCGATTCACGCAGTATTGAGGATTGGCGATATGACGATGCTTCCGTTAATGTCGAGGGCGGTCATACAGAAATCGGCAGTACGAGCAACGATCCCATTGTTGCCCTGCACGCTATGAGCAATCAGCTTTTAATATTCAAAAAGCACGGGCTTTACCGTTTGATAGGCGACAGACCCTCAAACTTCACGGTAGAAAAAGTGGATGCAAGCTTTGATACACCTGCTCATACCGCAATAATTCCGTACGGTGACTCATTGGTATTTATGACAAAGGACGGTCTATGCTCATTTAACGGTATAACCGTACGGCAATTAGCCGATGCCAATTACATAAAGGATATACTCAAGCACAGTTTCACCTATGATTCAAAGGGTGCTTATTTTGACGGCAAGTTTTATTTCAGCATTCGCGAAAACGATTACAGCACCACAAACGCAATTATTGAGTATGACCCCTTGCGCTCCTCGTACATGATACGCAGGGGCTTTTTTGTTGCAGACCTTTATTCAAACGGCAACGCCCTTTTCATGATAAACAATACCGCAAGATATGTATACCGTTTCAACGAAGGTGACAGCTATGACGGAGCATTGATTCATGCATGGTGGAGAACGCCGAGAACGGATTTTCTTGATAAAACCTCCATCAAGGCATTAAGAACAATCGCTTTTAAAGGGAGCAGCGATACTCAGGCACGCATAAAAATCAATGTTGACATTGATGATCATACCGACATTTATTCAATGCAGCTTGACGGTTCCTCAATCTTTGTAAAGGAGCTGCCCGTAAAAAACGAGGGGCGAACATTATCGGTCAAGCTTTACAACGAAAACGGCGGTTCATTTTCAATAGACGGCGGCATGGAAATTATTTTTGAAAAATGGAGGCGAAGTGAATAATGGGTTTGGATATGCGAGCACTTTACTACATCCATCTTGCTGTTCCCACATTGGATAAGAACAGCATGGCAGTAAAAGATGATATCAAGGCAAATGAAAACTGCCTTAATCAGAATTTCACAATACTCACTCAAGCAATAAGCGAGCTTTCCGAAAGAATTCTCGCTCTTGAAAACAACGAAGGAGGTTTATAAATATGTCAAAATACTATCTTGAAGGCTATACACCGCCTAAAGATGTAACCGATTCCGACAGGGTAAAAGACTACCAGCGTTTGCTTGGCGTAACCGTGGACGGAATATGGGGGCCAAAAACTCAATCCGCTTACGATAAGCTCTTTGGAAATAAAGACAGCGTAAACACGCAAGGCGGCTCCAACACGAACTCAGGTTCAAATTCAAATTCAAATTCAAACTCAAATTCAAACTCAAATTCAAGCTCAAGTTCAAGCTCAAGTTCAAGTCTCATCCCGAACACAAACATTTTTTGGGAATATTACAACACCATACTGTCAAAGATGACTGTTCCCTCCCTCTCACCCAAGATTCCTACCGAAAGCGAAATTGCATCCGACATTTCGGAGTATCTTCGTCCAATTTACGATACTGCCATAACAAACAGAGAAAAGGCAGGGAAAACCAACATGGCTGAGATTGATGCCGATGCATATTCACGAGGCATGGGAAGCTCCACATTTGTAACATCTGTCAAGAACCGCGAGCAGGACGATGTAAGCGACGATATTTTGATGTATGAAACAGACTACGCCATGACTCTTGCAAAGAGCGTATATGATGCAATGTCATCATACAGGGACTTAGCTCTGGAGGCAGAAAAATTCAATGCGCAGGCAAAACAAGAAGCTGTCAATTCAGCTTTTTCAACAGCAAAAGCACTATATTCCGCCTTTTTGGAACAGCAAGCACTTATTGCAGCTTCAAGTTCATCAAACTCATCAGGCTCATCAGGCTCATCAGGTTCGTCAGGTTCGTCGGGTTCATCGGGTTCGTCGGGTTCATCGGGTTCATCGGGCTCTTCAAGTTCATCATCGGACAAAAAGAACAATTCTTCAACAAGCACAGAAGAAAAGCCTCGCCTGCTTTCGTATCAGGAATGTGTATTCTATCTCTCAAACCTCAGCAGGTCGCAGCTCAAGCTGCTTGCAACATCAACAAGTGAGTATTGGTCAACAAGGCGTGAGCAACTTTTTGATTCGCTTGGAGAGGACCAATACCTGCGACTCTTGGGCAAAAACGGCGAATTCAATTATTTGAGGTGATAATATGTCAAACGCAATAAAGAAAAACTTTGACGTCAACCTTGATATCTGCCAAAGCACGCAGGCACACGACTTTACAGTTGTTCAAGGAGACACCGGCAATGTTTTGACCGTGTATCTTAAAGATTCAGGCGAAAAAATTGACCTTACAGACTGCTTTATACAAGCAGTCTTTTTGCGTCCGGACGGTTCTTCTTCCGTACAGGACAATAACGGACACGGAATTACCGTCACAAATACCGGAGAGTTTGAAATAACCCTCTACGCTTCATCCGTTTCACCGGGAATCGTCGAATGTGAAATCCAGATTTTCTCAGATGAGGATAAAGCAGTTCTCGTAACAAGTTCCAAGTTCAACTTCCATTGCAGGAAGCCGATTTTGAATGATGACACCGTTTCAGCTACACCCGAATTTCCGTTGCTTATTGAGCTTTTAGGCAACGTAACAAAGCTTGAAAAGGATGTAAAAACAGCTATACAGGATGCAAACTACGCTGCCGATCTTGCAGTTGACGCCGCCATTGAATGCTTCGATGTTTTGGATACAATGCCGGACGATATTCCTCCGCCTTTTTTAAGAACGGTATACGGCACCAACCCTATAATAACTGACGCCTGCAAAGGTACCGATGTTAAAAGCTGTGTAATCGTCGGAAAATGCAATGTAACACGTCCTGACGAAAACAGTCCTGTTTCCGAAAACAATATAGCTGTCGCAGAGCCTGCTCTTGCATCGTACATACAGCTAAAATCAGGCACTGATATTAAAACATTCCACATTTCACCTGTTGAGCTTGCAGGCATTACCCCCATGAGCGCCGACCTTTATGACTTGATTTCCGGAAAGCTCACAACAAATATATTTGTTGCTGCATTCACAGGGGATGAGGATTGGACGATTGTTCAGGGTGAGAACGGAAATCCCGATTACTACCGGGCTCCATTGGCTGTTTTGGCAAAGAACTATTCTGCACTCATTTGTTCCCATTTCCCCGCTGTCGATTTTAAAAACGACGAAACCATAGAAACATATAACAGCGTGTGCGGATGCTGTATACTGCAAAACGAAATACGCATACGCCCAAGAGCAAATCAGTTTATGAGTCTTGACGACTTCAAAAACGCATTAAGAGACTGGAATACAAACAACCAACCGTTGAAAGTATATTATGAGCTTCTCTCCCCGCGCTATGTTTACATGGGAAGACAGGTCATGACGGTTCCGTCAGAAAAAAGCAGTTTTTCTGTAAGCTCTGATTCACTTTCAACAATTGAAATCACATATTGCTGTGATTTAAACTTTTTGCTGAGCAGCGGAAGTGCCGGAAATGTTTTAAGAAAAAGATCATATCATAATCTGGACTTGGAATGGGTAAACCTTACAGCGTCAGACGTGAGAGCAGCAAGTGCAACCCACGCGCATGGCAACATTTCGTCAAGCGGGAGTATAGGCAAAGAAACAAACCTGCCCGTATTCACATCGGACGGAGGTGTTTTGACAACCATACAACCGGAAGATGCGCTGACAATACTCGGTGCACCGTCTTTAACAGAGTTTAAACATGCAAAGAGCACGATTCCTTTGTTAAATAAAAAAGTTATAAGCAATGAAATATCCCTCCATAATATGCGTGAGGATATCGGAGTTAACAAGCTTTTGATATGCGGAGACTTTAACATTTCAAAACCCAATGGAAATTTACCCATTTCTCCTGCCAATATTGCCACAATAACATTTCCTCAGCCCGACTATTTAAGTATAAGAGGAACGGACGGAAGAGAAACATTCCATGCGCTTGACGCTCTTCCTAAACTTTTCGGTATAGGTACAGCTTACGATACCTACGAGCCTTCAAGCGGTATTGTAAGCTCCTATGTCAGCAGCTTAACATTAAGCGGTGAAGAAGAATGGAGCATGGTTGATGCATCGAGTCCGTACTTTACAATGTCGCTTCCAATGTTTGCAGATGCCTCAACAAATATTCCAAACTCCATCTGCACGCACTTTGAAGGCGTAACGGTAGAAGCAATATCGGCATCTAACGCTATCACAGGGTGCTGTGTGCATGACAGCACACTTTGCATAAGACCGCCCGATATTGAAAACTATCCCACTCTCACTGCGTGGAAATCATTTCTTGCATCACAAAGTCAAAACGGAACGCCTGTGACCGTTCATTACGAGCGAACTGTGCCCGATATATACGGTGGTATGCCGTTGAACTTATCAATTTCCTCAGGTGATATATTGAGGATAAAGCCCTCATGCTTCCTGAATGTTGAGTATACTTTGGACGCTAAGGAAATCGGAAGAATCGAGTGTGATTTTCAAGGAAGCAGTAAGAGTATAGCAAGTGTAACCGACGGTTGCGAGTATCATTTCGGTGCACTTGACAGATTGGTGATTCCAAACGGTGCGCTGCCTGTCGGTAATTACAGTTTCAGCATTTACTTTGACACAAAGGACAGTATTACCGTTTCCATGCCTTCCTCAATACGTTGGGCAGGTGGCACAGCACCTGAGTTCCTACCCAATAAAACATATGAACTCTCAATAAAAGACGGGCTTGGAAAGCTGGAGGTATATAACAATGCTTAAGCGAAGTGTTGATGCAAGAAGAAGGTACTTAATCGGCGGCAGTGATTATGTCAGCACGGGCTTATTTGCACATTTTGACGGCATAAACAACACAGGAAGCGGACACTCCAATATTACATCAGCCTGGTGCGATTTATCACCCAACAGAAATAATCTTCCGATTGCTTTGGAAAACATTGAATGGCACGACAGCTACATAAGCTACGACACCGGCATCAAAAACAGTTCATGGCTCCAAATGCCCGTTTCCCCCGACTTCACTCTTGAATACTTACTTGAGCACAATATGAGTACGCTTGAAACCGAGGGGATTAACTTTTATCCGCTGACAGGTTCATTCTCGTCGAATGTCAATTTTGTACGCACACCTCTCGGTATAATCCTGAGAATTCGAGGTTCACGCTACGAGTTTCAGTTTGAGTCAGAACCATACAAGCCCCACCTTATTTCCGTTGTTGTGAAGCCGCCGCAATCAATATTGGTTTATTGTGACGGCAAGCTTGTTGATTCTCGTGCGGTTACAATAAACGCAGTATCAGTTGTTCAAGCGGCTTTAGGCTACAACAACGGTGAAAATGCGGCAAGCAAAGAAAACGTAAAGCTTTATGCCTGCCGTTTATACAGCAAAGCGTTAAGCAGCAGTGAAATACTGCAAAACTACAAAAAAGATAAGGAGAGATATTCGTTATGAATTATGCAAAATTAACAGAAGACGGACTTGAATTTGCTACAAATCCGCTTCTTTCTGCTGATGATATGCAGCACTTCAATCCATTTGCGGCGCAGATGAGAAAAGAGGGATATAAGCCCGTAATATACACGGACCCCGATACTCCCATAGGCTATGTTGCAATGTGCTATTGGCAGGAAGAGGATGATGCAATAGTTCAGTCATGGCAATACAGAAAACTTGATTTTTAAGGAGGTAATTTTATGATTGATAAATTCATAGAGTTTCTTAACTCACAGGTAGGTAAAAGCATATATGTCTGGGGCGCACAGGGTGAATCAGACATAACGGAAGAATGGATCCGTAAGCGTGAGAACAACGATGAAAAGCAGGTAAAGCGTGTATTAAAGCTTTGGGATAAGCTAAAGGGGCAGGGAATATCACCCATCCATGCTTATGATTGCTCAGGGCTCATTGTTTCGTTTCTTATAAAGAACAAGATAATTTCCGGCGATATGTCATCACGCAGTCTCTACGCAAAAAGCACCGAAATCAAAAGAGAAGACCTCAAAGCAGGCGACTTTGTTTTCCGCCACAACGGCACGAAGATTTACCATGTGGGTGTTTATGTGGGCAACAACATGGTTATAGAATGTATGGGACGAGATGTCGGCGTTGTAAAGCGTGACATCAACGCTTCCGGCAGCACATATTGGAACAGATACGGCCGTTTTGCAAAGCTTGCAGGCATAATCGAAAAAGAAACTCCCAAATGCAGCACTTTTTATTTGACGGACAAGCCCTATATGAGAGGCTCTGAAATTAAAGAGTTGCAAACGCGCCTTATAATGCTCGGCTACGATGTCGGCAGTACGGGTGCTGACGGTATATTCGGCAAAAACACGGATAAGGCATTGAGACTTTTTCAGGAAAGAGCAAAAAAGCTCACCGACGGAGTTTATGACAGCGCAATGCGTGAGCTTATAGGTCTTTAAGAGGTTTTTCTATGGATAACGAAAGAAAAATCACCGATATGCTGCAAAAGCTTACCGAGATAGATACAAAGCTCGATACCGCACTCCACGAGCTTTCAGACCACGAAACAAGACTTCGCAAGCTTGAAGGAGTTTCGGGCAAGCGTTGGGACAATGTTTTAACGACCCTTATAAGCGTGATTATAGGAATTATATCAGGACTTATCGTCGGGTACTTAGGATTATAAACAGAAAGGAAAATACTATGGAAAAAATGACTGCACAAAACAGATTTCGTTCCCCCGTCCTCTGGACATCAGTGGGTGGATTGATACTCTTCATTGCAAAGAACTGGTTTCACTTTGAAATCCCCGGCTGGGACGCTTTTGTAGAGCTTATAATCGCCGTTCTCGTCGGCTTTGGAGTATTGAACAACCCCACTTCAAGCGACAAATTCTAATAAAACAGGCGTTGAGGATTTAAATCCTCAACGCCCTTTTTTTATTTCTTTGAATTTATTAAAGAATCTTTACTCTCTTTTTGTATTCTTCGATGATTGACTTGTTTGCAGAGTCACCCTTATCCGTATTTGCACTTGTGAATACGGGAGGTGTAACGCCCATAGCAAGGAGCTTTTCAACTGCATTTACGATTACCATGTTTACCATAGTTACATCGAGAACTGTTGATGTGGGAGCAATGCTCTCATTCAAGCCGTCAAGATTTACACAAGCATCACCTATTACGCCGCCGTTGTCGAGAACATAGTCACAAACCTCGAACAAACGCTTGCCGTTGGGATGACGTGATGTAACACCGTTTGAGTGATTGAGTGATGTGATTGCAACTGTTACAGCGCCAAGCTTCTTTGCTTCAAGTGCTGCATCGATGCAAGCACAGTTTCTGCCAGAGTTTGAAATGAGGAATACTACATCGCCCTTACCTACGCCGTTCTGTGCAATTGCAATATTGCCAATGCCTTCAAGACGCTCATAGATACTGCTCTTACTGCCGCCTTCGTGGAGCATGAGTGTTGACTCAAGAATGGGATAAACTGCTGCAAGACCACCTGCACGGTAGAAGGGTTCTTCACAAATCATGTGTGAATGGCCTGTGCCGAAGAAATAAAGCAAACCGCCGTTTGCAATGCAATTTGCACATTCCTGTGCTACTGCATCTATGGTGTCACACTGTGTTGCTTCCATTTTGTCCAAAAGATTTCTGATGTTTTGCAAATATTCTTTGTTCATAATACTTCTCCTTCAATTATTTTCCAAAGTAATTCGGCACACAGCATCGTTCTTGCAACGAGTGTGTCAATCCTTACATATTCATCGGATGAATGTGAGAATTCACCCTCTGCACCGAAGCCGTCTATTACGGGAGTGCCAACTGATGCGACATATGAGCCATCGCTTCCGCCGCCATGTGTACGCCCTACCATCTCAAGACCGAGTTCTGCTGCTATGGGCTGACCTGCAAGAAGCAGCTTCTTTGAGTTTTCAGACTGCTTCATCGGGGGGCGCTTTGCCGAAACATCAAATTCTATTCTTGTACCTTCAACACTCGGTACAGCACATATTTCAGCAAGCTTTCCAAGCACCTCGTCCAAAAGCTCTACATCATAGCAACGGAATTCACCGCCTATTTCAGCATATCCTGCTACGATATTCGTCTTACCTTTTCCGCCGCCGCTTCCGCCATCGATTGTGCCGATGTTGATTGAAATACCCTTTTCGTCATCGCGAAGCTTATAAAGGTCATTTATTATGCGTGCCAACTCCTGAATTGCGTTTGCACCTATCAGATAGTTAACGCCTGAGTGTGCTTCCTTACCGTAGGTTCTTACCTTAAATGTGGCAAGTCCCTTTCTTGCAACAGTTACAAAACCGGGCTTTGATGGTTCCATGCAGAAGCAAGCCACTGATTCTTTTGCAAGCTCCATTATCTTATCCATGCTTTCATGCGAGCCTATTTCTTCGTCTGCATTAAGCAGTGCACAAAGGCTCCAATCAGCAGGAAGCTTTCCGTTAAAGTACTTCATGACATCAAGTATCATAAGTACGCCGCTCTTCATATCGAGAACGCCGGGGCCGTACATTTTTCCATCCTTAATCGAGAAAGGACGCTTTTCGACAGTACCTTTCGGGAAAACAGTATCCATGTGACCTATGAGCAATACCTGTTTTTTACCTGTGCCCAAACGGCATTCCAGAAGGTCACCGCCCTTGCGTTCGTGGCGGATAACACTACAACCTGCTTCTTCAAACTCTTGCTGAAGCTGTCGGTTCATTTTATTTATACATTCACCTTCACCGCTTGGAGAATCCATATTTACATACTTTTCCAAACGGGCGATCATTTCATTCAAAGGAGTTAATTCTGATTCCTTGATACGCATTCTTCTATGCTCCTCCATAATATTTCTTCTGCGTCACTTGTATATATAGCCGCCAAGTCCTCATAACTGCTGTCAAAATCAAGCGGTCTGCCTGACGGCAAATATCCGTCATAACCACCCGTGTAGCAAGTCATCCAAACTTTCTTTCCTGCAGCCTTTTCGATACGAGCCTTAAAACGCTCACCCACATCGTAATTTACTTCCAAAGGCATACCGACAATTATAAGCTCGCCGATATCAAAGTAGGTGACATAAATATCGCGACCTTCCGCCGTGCCATATGTAGGTCTTTCAAGCACGGCAAGTCGTGAATTATACTCACGCTCCGCACCCTGATCCGGTGCATTTGCCATACGCTCTCTCAAGCTCTCCATAAGCTTTTCCTTTTCTTCACCTGAGAAGAACTTTGCAGGAGGCATATAGAGCTTCTGTATATCGGATGAAATTTTTATCCCGATACTCTGCTTCTGACCGTTTTCAAGCGCCTGATTGAGTGCTTCTGCCCAAACGCTTCCGAGTCTGTCAACTTCTTGAGGAGTTGATTCACGCCTTGAATAACGTGTTGAGATATCTGCACACGGACCGTTTAAAAATAATGTATGCTCTCCCTCTTTGAAAGCCCTTGCGCAGCCACCGACTATATCGCGTGAAACAAAGGTGTTCTTTTCATTAAGCACCGTCGGATGGCAAACAAAGCGAGTCAACACAACATTCCCATTTTCACGTTCAAACAAGAGCATATCGGCAGGCATTTTAAAGCTTCCCGCTTCATCGCTGTTCATGGTGCGCACAGATGCCATGCCTTGAACAGACGCATTTATAAGCGAAGCGCTTGCATTTGACAAGTCGTCAAGAGCACATTCTATTGCCTGCATACTTGCTTCAACAAGCTTTTCCATATAAGCTTCATCAAGCTTTCTGCGGAAGAATATCTCACCCGGAGCGCTGTGCGTATGAGTTGCACTCACCCATATACGGTTTTGGGCAATTCCAAAACCCGAAAAAGCAGCCTCTCTTATTCTTTCGCACAAGCCGGTGTCAGTACCCAACAAGTCATATCCGCAAAAAAGTGCCTTTTCGCCACTATCGTCTTCAAGTGCGATAACGGAAACAAAAATATCATCCAGCTTTCCTGATGAGGGCAAGTTTCGCCTATCATAACCTGCCATTGGAACTGAATATTCAGGTGTAATTGCCTGTCTTGAAAAGCCTATTCTCATAAATCCAATAACTTTCCCTTCTCAAGCAAAGCCTTGCTTGCACTGACACGCCCTGCCTCATTGAGTGCCATAGCAGCTGCCGCAACAGCAGGATGCATGGGAGCAGGAAGCATATGCGAAACTACATCGCAATTATTTTTAATTTTTTCTTCAACTATGCCATAGAGTGCACGGTCCTTATGCAAAAGACTTCCCGATACAATAAGCGGAACAGGTGAAGTAAAGTTTGCTTCCCTGCCGGCTGTTTTGACTGCCAGAACGATTTCATCAGCAGCATACTCAAGAAGCTTTTGAGCTGTCTTATTGCCCTTGTTATAAAGCTCAAATACTGCCATAGTTGCTGAAGCTACCAAGCTCCTCTGGTCGCCTTCTCTGAATATCTTATGCAATGCACGAGGTGTATCAATGTCATAATGCTTGAGTATTGCTTCCAAAAACTCATCATCGCTTTCGCGCTTATCGTATATGCGCGTAGCAATCTGAACAGCCTTATGACCCACATCATAGCCTGAACCTTCGTCACCCATGAGCGCACCCCAGCCGCTTGACTTGGCATACTGATCGTCCCAGCAAGCGTATGTTGCAGCACCGGTGCCCGATATCGTCATAATAGCAGGTGCGCCCTGAGCTGCACCATACCATACAGGCACGATATCACTGTTGCAGGTAAGCTGCTGTGCATCTATACAAGTTGAAAAGAAAGGTACATGCCTTTCTCCGCAATATATCTCTGTCGCTGCACTGCACATATAAGCACCTCGAAGCGGGCGTATTGCTACGCCCGCTTGTGAAAATGCTTGTTCAATACTATCGCGTACAGATTGGGCTGCAAGCTCCTGTCCGCAGAACAGATAATTCGACGGACCGCCTTTTCCTGTGCCCAGTATATTGCCGTTTTCATCAGCGAGCACACAAAGTGTTTTTGTGCCACCGCCATCAAATCCCGCAAATAATTCCATACTTAAATTTTTATCCTTTATTCTTGGATTATCCCTTAACAGCACCGGCTGTCAAACCGCCGATAAAGAAGTTCTGCATTACGAGGAATACTATCAAAAGAGGGAGTATTGCGAGCGTCATGCCTGCGCAGAGATAACCGTACTGTGTAACGTTCTGACCCTGGAAGAATGTCAAGCCCTGCTGTATTGTGTAGAGCTTAGGATTGTTGATAACAATCAAAGGCCAGAGGAACTGGTTCCATGACCACATTGCTTTCAATGTTGTCATTGTTCCGATGATGGGCTTGGAAATGGGCAACATAACCGAGAAGAAAATACGGAAGTCTGATGCACCGTCAAGCTTTGCACACTCTTCAAGTTCAATAGGAACACTTCTGAAGTGTGATCTGAAGAGGTGAATACCCATACCGGATGCCAACGAGGGAACGATAAGTGCCGTCAAAGTGTTTACCCAGCCAAGTTCCTTAACGATAATGTACTGGGGAATAGCAGTTACATAGAAAGGAACCATCAACGTAGAGAGTGCCAGGAAGCCGAAGAATGTTCTGCCGGGGAACTCTTTACGGGCGATAACATAACCTGCCATTGAGTCAAACAACAAACCACCGATAACAATACATACTGTCATGATGATAGTGTTCAGGAAGAAGGTACCCATTGTAAGACCTTCAGTTGTTGCAGCAGGGAACATCCAGGCTTCTTTAAAGTTCACCAAAGTTACTTCGCCTGTGGGGAACAATGACTGAAGCGGTATGAATGTGTTGGCAGAAATTGCTGAAGACACCATCCAAATCAAAGGTGCCAACATGACAAGAGAGCCAAGTGCAAGGGGAATGTTAAGGAGTATTCTTTTTATAATTCTTAAGGTTTTATAATTCATATCAAAATACCCCCTACTCCTTGTCAAGATTGTTCTGAATTATACTCAGAAGCAACAGTGCGAAGAAGATAATAACCGCAATCGCACTTGCCTGACCCATGTTCGAGTTTTTAAAGCCCTTTTCATAGAGCAGTGTAACCAAAGTTGTTGTAGCCATACCGGGACCGCCCGATGTCATAACATGAACCGGTGTAAAGATTTGGAAAGAGTTAATAACCTCTGTAACCAAAAGGAACATCGTGGTAGGCTTCAAAAGAGGCAACGTTATTTTTGTAAGCATAGTAGGTCCATTGATAGGATCCAACGAAACTGCTTCATAAACATCCTCGGGAATAGCAAGCAAGCCACCGAGGTAAATGATCATAACGTAACCAAGCTGTTTCCAGAATGAAAGCAGGATAATGATAATCATTGCCCAGTCAGCAGAATTCAACCACTCGATAGGTGCAACACCAAAAGCGGCTAAAAGTGCATTCATTGCAGCATCAGGTCTGCTCGAGAAGAGAATTTTGAATACGTATGATACTGCAACCATTGAAGAAACATAGGGAATGTAGTAGCAAATTTTGTAAAAACGCTTGTACTTAATAAGCTTACTGTTGATACCCATAGCAACCAACAATCCGCCAAAAAGTGTGAGCGGAACAAGTGCTAATGTGAATATCATAGTGTTCTTAACGGCTGTCAAGAACTGTGTGTTTTTAAAAAGATCAAGATAGTTCTTAAACCCTACAAATTGCGGATTATTCGTTGTTACAAGAGAATACTTACACAACGAAAGGTAGAATGAGTAGAGCATGGGTCCGAAAATAAATGTTGTAAAAACAACAAATGCCGGCAATAAAAAGAGGTAGTAACCAAATCTCTCCCTTTTACTTGCAACAATCATAATATAACCTCACAATGCCAACTTTTTTGTAAATGAGAAAACAGTTTGGCGGCAGGACGACTAAGTTCCTGCCGCCATAATTTCAGAATTTGTTAATCAGACCTAAAATCTAATTACTCAGCTTCTGCGAGAGCCTGGTTGATACGTGCTTCTGCATCTGCTGCATACTCATCAAGAGTCATGTTGCCTGCGAGCAAGCTCTGGATGTTCTCGCGGAGAATAGTTGTGATATCGCTGGAGCAAGATACCTTTGCATAGTACTTACCGTCTTCGAGTGCATTTGCGAATGCAAGCTGTACGGGATCGTTTGCGATTGAGGGATCTTCCATAGCGCTCTTAACAGCGGGTGTGAAACCAACAACCTGAGCATATTTTACCTGGCTGTCTGTTCTGAGCAAGTACTCGAGAAGCATTGCTGCCTGTGCGGGGTACTTAGCGATTGCGGGGATGATGAATACGTCTGCACCAACGTAGGAAGATGCAATACCGTTGTTGTTGGGCATTGCGCCAACGCCAAGCTTAGCATCCCAACCCTCGTTCTTGAGGATTTCTGTTACGTAGTCAACTGTTGCGCACATCATAGCAACCTGGTCATCCATGAACATTGCCAACTGCTCAGCAAGATCCATAGCTTCTGAACCCGGAGGTGTTACGCCTTCTTCAAAGAACTGGAGGAAGTATTCAACGCCAGCTTTCCATTCTTCGGAGTTAACTGCTGCTGCTGAGTTATCCTGTGTGAGGATTTCGCCGCCGAAGTTCCAAATGAAGGGGAGGTACTGTGAAGCGTACTTAGCGGATGTTGCAAAACCGTAAACAGTCTTCTTTTCGCCACCGATTTCAAATTCGCCTGTGAGCTTCTTTGAATTCTCAAGGAACTCTTCCATTGTCCATGATGTGTCGGGGTATGCTACGCCAGCTGCATCAAAGATAGCCTTGTTGTAGTAGATTGTGCGTGTGCCGCCATAGAGGGGCATGGAGATGAACTTACCATCGAGCTCGCCTTCGCCATGGAAAACGCCTTCACTTGCGAAAACGCCCTGGAGGTCTGCCTTAGTTTCTTCTGAGATGTACTCATCAAGAGGTGCTACCTGACCTTCCAATGCCAACCCATAATCGAAGGGGCTGCCAACGATCAAGAGGTCAGCAACGTCGCCACCAACGATAGCTGTCTGGAAAGATGTGTGGGGATTTGCGCCCCAGGGATATGTCTGATAGTCAACCTTGATGCCTGTTTCAGCTGTGAAAGCTTCAACCAAAGACTTCATTGTAGCCTGTGCATCAGCTGTGTCGCCGCCTGCCTGCCAGAAACGGATTGTTACGTTTGTGTCAACAGGTTCTTTTGTTCCTTCTACAGCGGGTTCCTGTGTGGGTGTGGGTTCTTCAGTAGGTGTGCAAGCTACGAATGAGAGTACCATTGCTACTACCAAGAACAGTGCAAAAAACTTTTTCATTTTTTTCTCCTTCCTTCTTTTTACAAATGAAGTTATTTGCTCTCCGTCCATCCACCGCACCACAGAAAAGATTTTTACAGCACGATGAACTTGGGAAAATTAAAAACCGTTTAACGCTGTGAATCAAGCTATCAATCGTACATGTTTATATACGACTACTCATATTCACATGACAGAATTATAAAACACTTCCTGCTTTATGTCAATTGATTATTATTAAAATTCATCACTTTTAGTTCAAACTGCAGTCAAAATTCGCAATTTTTACCTCTTTTTTCCTTTATATAACTATATATGGCCAATTAATTTATGTTTTACCCCATTATATGCCAATTGCTTTACTTGCTCTGCTTTTATATGCGTGCTATAATATATGGCAGTAATTCGCAAGATATTTTAGGAGGTTATTATGGCAAAAGGCGGTTATCCCGGTTTTGGCGGTGCAAATATGCAGCAGCTCATGAGACAGGCACAGAAAATGCAGCAGGATGTTCAGCGTATGCAGGACGAGCTTGCACAGCGTGAGTTCAGTGCAACGGTAGGCGGCGGTGTTGTTACTGCTGTTGTTTTGGGCAGCAAGGAGTTAAAGAGTATAACAATAGACCCTGCCTGTGTTGATCCCGATGACGTTGAAATGCTCCAGGATCTCATTATATCGGCAGTAAACGAAGCTAACCGTATAGCTGATGAGGAAACAAACTCTCAGATGTCCAAGGTAACAGGCGGACTTAATTTAGGTTTTTAAAAAGCAATGCACATAGAGCCCATTCAAAATCTTATATCAAGGCTTGCCCGTCTTCCCGGCATAGGCACAAAGAGTGCGCAAAGGCTTGCTTATCATGTACTTGAAATGTCTGATTCTTCAGCACGCGAGCTTGCGGATGCAATTTTATCCGCACACGATAAAGTTCACCATTGCAGTGTGTGCGGAAACTATACCGACAAAGAAACCTGTGCAATCTGTTCAGACAATGCACGCAACGACAACCTCATCTGCGTTGTTCAGGATGCAAGGGATGTTTTTGCGATAGAAAAGACTCGCGAGTTTAAAGGAAAATACCATGTGCTTTGCGGTGCCATTTCACCGATGGACGGTGTCGGTCCCGATGATATCAGAATAAAAGAGCTCGTTGACCGTATAAAAAAAGAAAAGGATACTTCATTTGAAGTAATCCTTGCTACAAATCCCGATATCGAGGGTGAAGCGACAGCGGTTTATATTTCAAGACTTTTAAAGCCCCTCGGCGTTAAGGTTACACGTATTGCACACGGCATACCCATTGGCGGTAATCTTGAATATGTTGATGAAATGACACTGTTAAAAGCGGTGGAGGGTCGTCGTGAAATGTAGTTTACATTTCTGAAAGCTCTGAAACCTTTTCGGAAAGCTCCACCCATTCTTCATATAATATATCTATTTTTTCCTGCAACTGTGCGGCGGTGTTTGAAAGCTCCGCCGCTTTTTCATAGTCTGCACCTATATCGGGAGAAGCTAAGAGCTCATTCACTTTTGAAAGTTCGTCTTCAAGCCTTGCGATCTCCTCCTCATTGCGTCTGAGCGCGGTCTTCGCCTTTGTAAAAGCAGCCCTCTGTTCTTTCTGTTCCTTATAAAGGTTGGCACCCTTTTTATCTTTGGAAGAAGCCTGCTTTTCTTCTTTTTCTTTTCTTATTCCCTCTTTTACATCTTCATTGTATGCTTCGAGGAAATCGTCATAACCGCCGTAATACTCGGTCAAGCCCTCATCGGTCATATAAAGTATTCTGTCTGCAAGGCGGTTTACCAGATATCTGTCATGCGTTACGACAATGAGCGTTCCGCCATACTCATCGAGTGCGTTTTCGAGTGCTTCACGCGAAAGTATGTCAAGATGGTTTGTCGGTTCGTCAAGAAGAAGCAAATTTGCACCCGACAGCATCATTTTCAAAAGCTGCACCCTTGCTTTTTCACCGCCGGATAAGTTTGCAATGCTCTTGTTGACATCGTCGCCCCTGAACAGGAAAGCTGCAAGCGCGTTTCTTATTTGCGTATGGTTGTAATGCGGATATGCATCCCACACTTCGCTCAATACCGTATTGTTATTGTTGAGATTTGACATTGACTGCTCATAGTATGCGACCTTTATGTGCGCACCAAGCTCAAAACTGCCCCTGTCCGCTTCTTCCTTCCTGGTCAGTATTTTGAGCAAGGTACTCTTACCGCATCCGTTTTTGCCGAGTATAAAAACTCTGTCGCCCTTTCTTATGTGCATATCAAGTCCGTCAAAAAGCAAGCGGTCGTATTCTTTTTTTAAGCCTTCCGCTATTAAAACATCGTTTCCGCCCGTTTCTTTGGCGGTGAAATTAAAGCGTATTCCCGACGTGTCTTTTTCAGGCTCAACAAGAGTTGCCTTTAACCTTTCAATTTGTTTAAGCTTCGACTCTGCCGTTATGAAATTGCGTTCGCGACCAAACCGCCTCTGCTGCTCAACTATTCCGTAAATGCGTTTTATCTCACGCTGAGTGTTTAAATACTTTCTTCGTATTGATTCCTGCTCCGTGCTTTTAAGCTCCATATACCTTGAGTAATTGCCGACGCCTAAAGTTATCTGCTCGTTTTTAAGCTCCATTGTGGAGTTTGTAACCTTATCAAGAAAATAGCGGTCATGGGATATTACTATAAAAGCACCATTATAATTTTTAAGATAATCCTCCAAAAAGCGTATGCTTTGCAAATCAAGATGGTTTGTAGGCTCATCGAGAAGCAGCAAGTTTGCATCGGACATCAAAAGCCTTGCAAGCTGTACTTTATTACGCTCACCGCCGCTTAATTCACCTATTTTTCTTTGATGTTCTTCCTCTTTAAAGCCTACCCCCATGAGCGCCGCCGCTGCACGGCTTTTATATGTAAGCCCACCCTCATTTTCGTACTTTTCACGCAGAGTATGCTGTCTTTTTACAAGCCTGTCGAGGTCGCTGTCGCCATTTTCTATTGCGACTAAAATTTCTTCCATCTCTTCTTCCATGCGGATAAGATGCGAAAAAGCGGACAATACCGACTCATATAATGTAGAGTCCTCATCCGCAGTTATCTGCGACATTATGCCTATACGTGTATTACGGTCGATATGCACAATACCCGTGTCTGCACTTTCCTCGCCTGCTAAAATTCTGAAAAGCGTGGTTTTGCCCGTACCGTTTGCACCGATAAAGCCTATCCTGTCCTGTTTATTAACCTCAAAGCTCACATTCTCAAAGAGAGTGCGGGTTGAATACATTTTACTTAACTTGTTTACTGTCAACATTGCCATAAATACATTATACATCAAAAAGCGATTTATTACAAAATTATCAATTTGAAAGAAGAATGTAGAAACACATCGTAAAATGCTTTATAATTGTAGCATGGATACGAATAACGATAAGAAAAAGTTCTCAGAGTTCATTAAAAGATTTAAAACTCCCCTGATTGCAACAGTCTCCGCTGTCACTGTGGGAGTGCTTATTGTGCCGCCAATTCTCGGCATGACGGCTATGGGAAACAATTTCTTCACTTCGGCACTCAATATAAACGCACCTGCACTTCCCGATGCGAACCCGACGGCAAATGCCGTTGTAACGCTCACGAGTGCACCCTTGCCGACACTTGAAGTTTCCGTTTCCAAAGAGCCGACCTCCGCTTACACTTTGCTTCAGCAAGGTGTTGAGGACGACTCCGTCATGCTTTTGCAGGAAAGGCTGATGGCTCTTGACTTCATGGACTCCGATGAACCGTCAACCTCATACGGCGCGGCAACAGCAGCAGCTGTTTCAAGATTTCAAAATGTTCACCACATGGTTGAAACGGGCATTGCTGATGAAATCACACAGAAATTGCTTTTTTCCGAGAATGCAAAAACGTATTCACTTTCAAAAACCAGCAAGGGCAACGATATCCGTCTGCTTCAACAGCAGCTTGCAGACCTTGGATATTACGCTGAAAAACAGAACGGCTATTTCGGTGCAGCGACAGAAGCTGCTTTGATGGAATTTCAAAGAGTAAACGCTCTTGAAGTCACAGGCATTGCGGACAATGAAACTCTCGATCTGATTTATTCGCCTTTTGCCAAGTTCCATCCCGATTACGTTCCCACACCGTCGCCGACTCCTAAGCCGACTCCCACAAAGTCACCTACACCACGGCCCACAAAGTCGCCCACACCTAAGCCTACAAAGTCGCCAACTCCTACACCAAAGCCCACGAAAACGCCCAAGGCAACAGCGACAGTTAAGCCCACGGCTTCTTCAAAGCCCACGAGCACGCCCAAGCCGACAAAGACTCCGACACCGACAAAGTCGCCTACTCCGAAGCCGACAGAGGCTAAAACTCCGACGCCCAAGCCCACTGAGGCTCCGTCATACAGCCCGAATGTAAGCTCACTCATCAAAGTTGCAGAGGCTCAGCTTGGCAAGCCGTACATTTACTCGACGGAAGGTCCCGATTCGTTTGACTGTTCAGGTCTTGTATACTATTGCCTCAAGCAGATAGGCGTAAGCACAAGACGCTTGAGTGCAAGCGGTTTCTCGCAGGTTGAGAGCTGGACCAAAGTGGTCGGCATGGATAATCTCGAAAAGGGTGACCTCATATTCTTCTATGACCCCGGCACAAAACGCATCGGCCATGTCGGAATATGGTATGGCAATAACAAGTACCTCCATGCATCATCAACCGCAGGAAAGGTTATTATCACAACCTGCGGTGAATGGGCAAGAACCAACTTCGCATGGGGCCGTCGAATTTTCTGATTAAACCGATTTTAAAAGGCTGTCTTGAAAATCAAGACAGCCTTTGTTTGTTTTATTTCCTTAATTAGAAATTCTCTATGATATCAACGATTTCTGCGCCGATACGCTTCTGTGCTTCGCCTGTTGATGCACCGATATGGGGTGTGCAGGAAACACGGGGATGTGAGTAGAGTGCTTCGTTCTTTGAGGGTTCTTCTGCAAAAACGTCAAGACCTGCACCAAAGAGCTTGCCTGAGTTGAGTGCGTCAAGAAGTGCTGCTTCGTCAACATTGCCTCCGCGTGATGTGTTGATCAAAATTGCACCGTCCTTCATCTTTGCAATTGTTTCAGCATTGATTAAGGGCTTGCCGTCAAGACTCGGTGTATGAAGTGATACGAAGTCGGAAGAAGCCAAAAGCTCATCGAGCTCTACATACTTCATGTTTTCGTTTTCAAGCTCTACATTCTTATAAAGGTCGTATGCCAAAACTTTCATACCGAGAGCCTGTGCACGTCTGCCAAGAGCCTGACCTATTCTGCCGTAGCCTACGATACCGACTGTTCTGCCTGCAAGCTCAATGCCCTTATAAGCTTTCTTTTCCCACTTGCCTTCACGCATTGTGTGACCTGCGATGCCGACAAAGCGTGCTACCGAGAACATATGAGCAAGTGCAAGCTCTGCAACAGTATCACTGCTTGCTCTGGGAGTGTTGCGAACAGTCATGCCTTTTTCTTCAGCATACTTCACATCGATATTATCAACGCCAACACCGCCGCGGATTATGAGCTTGAGCCTTCCTGCAGCTGCTGCCTCATCAATTATGGGAGCACGAACCTTTGTTGCACTTCTCACAACAAGAACATCATATTCTGCAAGCTGCTTGCCGAGTTCTTCGGGAGCATAGAACTGTTCCACTACTTCATGGCCCTTTGCTGTAAGTGCAGCAACAGCCGATTTATCCATACCGTCAGATGCCAAGATACGCATTGTTTTTGTTCCTCCTTATTTGTTTTCAGCTTCAAACTTCTTTATGAAGTTTACAAGGTGCTCAACGCCTTCATAGGGCATTGCGTTATAGATTGAAGCACGCAAACCGCCTGCTGATCTGTGTCCTTTCAAATTGCTCATGCCGTTTTGAGCACTTTCTTTTACAAACTTTGCATCGAGTTCTTCATCACCTGTTGAGAAGCGAACATTCATCATTGATCTGCTGTTTTTCTCTACCTTGCAGGTAAAGAGGCTGCTTTCTTCGATTGCATCGTAAAGGAGCTTTGCTTTCTTTTCGTTACGCTCTTTCATAACTTCAAGGCCACCCATGTTCTTGAGCCAATCAAGAACGAGCTTGCAGATATAAATTGACCAGCAGGGAGGTGTATTGTACATGGAATCGCTCTTTGCCATCTTTGCATAATCCATCATTACGGGAGTGCCGGGCAAAGTTTTGCCGATAAGGTCTTCACGAACGATTACTATTGTAAGACCTGCAGGAGCCATGTTCTTCTGTGCGCCTGCATAGATAAGACCGAACTTTGAAACGTCAATGGGTTCGCTCATTATGCATGATGACATATCAGCTACCAAGGGAACATCGCCTGTATCGGGAATGTAATTCCACTTTGAACCGTAAATTGTGTTATTGAAGCAGATGTGAACATAATCAGCTTCGGGATCGAGCTTGAGCTCATCCTGCTGAGGAATACGTGTAAAGTCCTCACCCTTTGTTGTAGCTGCAATATTAACTGTACCGTATTTCTGTGCTTCTTCTGCAGCCTTGCCTGAGAAGTTACCTGTTACTATGTAATCAGCCTTGCCGTTCTTTGTCATCAGGTTCATGGGAACCATTGCAAACTGCAATGAAGCACCGCCCTGCAGGAACAATACCTTGTAGTTTTCGGGAATATTCATTACTTCACGCATAAGTGCTATTGCAGAAACAATTATGTTATCGTAAACCTTACTGCGATGACTCATTTCCATAACGGACATTCCGCTGCCCTCATAGTTCATCGTGTTGTCCCTTGCGCTTTCAAGAACTTCCAAAGGAAGCATTGAGGGGCCTGCTGAGAAGTTATAAATTCTGTCGTATGCCATTTTTCTTTTCTCCTTTATCTTTTTATTAAGATTATTTCCAAAATAATTAAATAAATTATAAATCTGCTTACAAATCAAGTCAATACTTACCAATTACTTTTCAGTACCATATATATACTCTGCAAACCTTACACCTGCCATTGCATCACCGGTAAATATATCAGCACCAATCTTTTCGGCGTGCTCGCTCGTAAGCACGGCACCGCCTACCATTATTGCACACTCGGGAAGCTTTTCACGCAGTTCCTTGATTGTCTTTTCCATATTCACAACGGTTGTTGTCATGAGTGCGGACAATCCTACAAGCTTTGCCCCATGCTTTATTGCCGCCTGCACGATTTTTTCGCTGTCAACATCCTTGCCAAGGTCTATAACATCAAATCTGTAATTTTCAAGCATACTCTTTGCTATATTCTTACCGATATCATGTATGTCGCCCTTAACTGTTGCAACAATTACCTTACCTCGGCTCTCGCCCGTACCCGTACCCATGTTTGCCTTTATAACATCAAATGCACTGCGTGCCGCCTCTGCGCACATCAGAAGCTGTGGCAGGAAAAGCGTACCGTTCTCAAAGCCCACGCCTGCCTTGTCAAGTGCAGGAATCATCATGCCTTCTATTATTTCCATAGGAGCTTTTTTATCATCGAGCTCTTTTTGGGCAAGCAAAGCCGCATCGCCTGCAAGACCGTTCAATATAGCATCGGTAAGCGTCATTGTGCTGCCTGCTGCGACAGTTGTCTGTGCCTGCGTGTTTGAATACTTTTCAATAAAGTGTTCGCTCTTTTCGTCAAAACCCATGAGCGTAAGTGATGAATTATATGCATCCATCATCATGTCCGCATACGGATTCATGATAGCGGCATCAAGCCCTGCGCCGAGTGCAAGCGTAAAGAATGCGGAGTTCAGCAAATCACGCCTTGGCAAACCAAACGATACGTTTGAAACGCCGAGGCTCGTTTTTACTCCAAGCTCCTGCTTTATTCTTCTCAACGCTTCAAGTGTAACCTTGCCGTTCTTATCACCTGCACTTACCGTAAGCGTAAGGGGGTCCACTATAATGTCTTTCTTGTCTATGCCAAACTCGCCTGCGCGCTCTATTATCTTTCTTGCAATATCCACTCTGCCCTGTGCAGTTTCGGGTATTCCGCTTTCGTCAAGCGTAAGCGCGACAACTACACCACCGTACTTTTTAACGAGGGGGAATATTGCATTCATTGATTCCTGTTTGCCGTTAACCGAATTGATAAGCGGTTTTCCGTTATAGAGGCGAAGCGCACCTTCCATTGCCTTTTCGTCTGCCGTGTCTATCTGAAGCGGTAAATCCGTAACCGTCTGAAGCCTTGTAACAAGCTGTTTTAATACTTCAGCTTCGTCTATATCGGGAAGTCCTGCATTAACATCAAGCACATGAGCACCCTTTTCTGCCTGTCCCAAGCCCTCGCGGAGAACGAAATCATAGTCGCCCTCGCGAAGTGCCTGTTTAAGCCTTGCCTTACCCGTCGGGTTTATACGCTCGCCTATCAATATCGGCTTTTCATCAAGGGTTACCGCATGGGTGAACGATGAAACAACCGTCTGTGTTTTCTTTGTTATTTGGACAGGGGTTATACCCTTGCACTTGTTTACAAGCGCCCTTATATGCTCAGGTGTTGTTCCGCAGCAACCGCCCAAAAGGTGTGCCGTTTCACGGGCAGGCTCTTCCATTAAAGATGCAAATTCTTCGGGATTTACATCAAATACGGTTTTACCGTTTTCTTCCCTCGGCAAGCCTGCATTGGGATTCAAAATTATGGGCAATGAGCATACCTTTGAAAGCTCTTTTACGTGCTGCATCATTTCCTTAGGGCCCAAGCTGCAATTGAAGCCGAGTGCATCAACACCCAAGCCTTCAAGCAATGCACACACAGCATCCACCGATGCGCCTGTGAGCAGCTTTCCGCGTTTGTCAAGAACAACGGTTGCACATACGGGCAAATTGCAAACTGTTTTTGCAGCAAGCACAGCCGCTTTAAGCTCATAAGTGTCGGACATTGTTTCAATAAGAACCAGGTCAGCACCTGCTTTTGCGCCTGCTTCTATTGTCTGTGCAAAAAGCTCATACGCTTTTTCAAATTCAAGGTCGCCCAAGGGCTTTAAGAGCTTGCCCGTAGGACCGATATCAAGTGCTGCAAAGCGAGGAGTTGTGTCATCTCCCATAAGCTCGATTGCTTCTTTTGCAACACGAACGCCTGCCTCTGCAACCTCTTTTACGCTGTATCCGCTGTCCTTAAGCTTCAAAGCATTACAGCCAAAAGTATTTGTTTTTACTATATTACAGCCTGCTTCAAGGTAAGATACATGTATATCCCTCACCTTTTCGCTGTTTGTTACACACCAGATATCGGGCAATTCGCCTGCCAAAAGCCCTGCAGACTGGAGCATTGTGCCCATTGCACCGTCAAAAAAGAGTATTTCTTTTCCCAAACGCTCTTTAAAACTCATAGTAAATCATTCCTTTCTGAACACGCAGAATAAATTGCCGCATGAGGCACATTTATTTATATTGCATCCGCTTTTTTCATCTGTTATACCGATTACTGCGGTAACCGATTTTGACGGTACGAGCATATCACCGTCCGTTACGCAAAGCCCGATCTTAACAGGAGCTTTTAGAATATCAAGTATTTTCCTTTGATACGAGGTTGAGAAATCACCGTAGCCGGGCGAAAATCTCGGCTTTAAGAATTTGTTGTTTTCCCCGTCAACAAGCGTTTCCATTACGCTGTCGCAATACTCTTCTATCATCACGGCGGCACAAGCCTGCATCACAGCAGCTTCACTTATGTCTGTATATGAAGCACTCATCATCAGCCTGTCAACATCTGCGCCGAGTGTTGCCGCAAAGAGTATCGCCTCATCGCATTTTTCAAGATGTTTGCTCAAAGCATTGCTATCAATTTCAAAATCGGGGAAAATCACCTTTTGATTTTTCGTTTTTATATCAAAAACGGCATAAATATGCTTGGGAGCTATGACACCTTCAAGTTTAAGTGCGCATTTCTCTATAAGTGCCTCCGTCCGTTCATTGAGGTCATCAGGCTTCATCCCAAGATATCTTGCCGCTTCAATTTTGTCCATTATTTATTGCTGTCCCACAAGTAATTTATGTTTGCCATTATTTTGCCTGCAATGTCCGGGCGGTTCATCGAGTAAATATGTACGCCCCTTACACCGTTTGCAATAAGGTCTATTATCTGCTCCGTTGCATAAGCTATGCCGGCTTGCTCCATCGAAACAGGATCATCACCGAACTTGTCTACAATACGCATAAATCTTGACGGCAAAAGCTGACCTGACAGCGCAACCATTTTCTTTATCTGCTTTTTATTTGTTACAGGCATTATTCCGGCAAGCACGGGAACATCAATGCCTTTCGAGAGTGCTCTGTATAAAAATCTGTACAGCATATCGTTATCAAAGAACATCTGCGTTGTCAAAAAGTCGCATCCTGCATCGACCTTTATTTTAAGATTTTCAAGGTCCTTATTCTGGTTTTCACACTCGGGATGCCCTTCAGGATAGCAAGCCGCACCTATCGAAAAACCGCCGTGTGCCTTTATCTCGCTTACGAGTTCGTACGCGTATTTGTAATTTACGCCTTCCTCAAATTTATAGCCCTCGGGAATATCTCCGCGGAGTGCAAGTATGTTCTCGATTCCGCTTGCTTCAAGCTCGCCTATAAACTCGTTTATCTTCTCTTTTGTTGAAGATACGCAGGTCAAGTGTGCGAGTGCCTCAACACCGCAGGAACGAACAAGCTTTGCCATTTCAAGCATATTGGCAGGCACACTTCCGCCTGCACCGTATGTAACGCTTATGAAATCAGGCTTTAATTTTGCCGTTTCTTTTACAACCTCACAGGCTCTCTCAAGATCCGTTCCCTGCTTCGGCGGAAACAGCTCACAGGAAACCGTGGGGGTTTTTGATTTTAATATATCAGCAATGTGCATATTCGTTTTCCTTTCATCGGTGGCTTAATCTTTGATACGCTCAGTGTTTAAGCATTTCAAGATTATAGGGAGTTTCCTGATATACGAAATAGTTAAGCCAATTTGCAAACAAAAGATTTGAGTGTCCCCTCCATCTTACGCAAGGCGCCTGTGTTTCATCATCATCGGGATAATAATTGCAGGGAACTTCAATTTCCTTGCCAAGTCCCTTATCTCGAAGGTACTCGGTTTCAAGTGTTCTCGGATCATACTCGCTGTGTCCCATTGCAAAAACTCTTTTTCCGTCAAGCGATGCAGCAAGATATAAGCCTGCTTCGTCCGATGTTGACAAAACCTCGATCTCCTTGCAGGCAAGCGCGTCTTCTACCTTGACTTCTGTATGACGGCTGTGCGGAGCGTAAAATATATCATCAAAGCCACGGAGCAATTTATGCGTCATGCTCAGGCGTTTATGCTCAAACACGCCAAACATTTTCTTATCCAGGGGATACTTGTTGATTCCGTAGTGATAATAAAGAGCCGCCTGTGCCGCCCAGCAGATATAGAATGTTGAAAAAACATTCTTATCCGCCCATTTCATGATCTGTGTAAGCTCTTTCCAGTATGTGACCTCTTCAAAGTCCATCTGTTCAACGGGTGCACCCGTTATTATAAGCCCGTCAAAGGAATCTTCCTTTACTTCATCAAAGGTTTTATAGAACTCGGCAAGGTGTGCCTTGTCCGTATTTTTGGGTTCATAGCTTGCCGTACGCAAAAGTGTAACTTCAATCTGCAACGGCGTGTTGCCGAGCAATCTCAAAAGCTGTGTTTCCGTCGCAATTTTGGTGGGCATCAGATTAAAGACCGCAATTTTAAGCGGACGGATGTCCTGCATTGCCGCTCTGTTGTCGGTCATTACGAATATATTTTCCGATGTAAGTGTCTGCGCTGCAGGCAGGGTATCGGGGATTTTTACGGGCATTTTCTCGCTACTCCTTGTTATGCTTCATTATAATATCAAACACCCTGCTTCGCTTTTTGCAAAACAGGGCGTTTATTTTTAAGCCCTCGTGTTATCACTCAAACTCAAATACCGTAACATCATTGTTTATGATATCGTCAGTATTCATTTCTATTATGCAATGCCATTTTTCCCTCTTGACACTGCTCGGATCCGAATATGATGCCCAGTTTGTATCACAGACGAGGCTTATTGCAACATAATCGTCAAACTGCTCAACAGTCTTAACTCTGCCGCTTCCTGCACCCTCAGCTTCCTCATGCATTATGAGGATTACTGACTTAGCTTCAAAGAATGACTCGTCATACTTTTTGATCTGAGCCTTGAACTCGCTGTCAAAATCGAACATTGAGCCGAACTTTTCCATATAATCTTCAAGGTCTTTTACGCTGTTTGCTATTGTGTAGCCCATATAGCCGGGAGATGAAAAAGCTGCCTTTTCGGGAGTCTTTACAAAAGTGGAAGCATATGCACCTTTTTCAAAGGGCTTGCTGTTATCAGTACCTGACGTGTTTGCATCGGGAGTTTTCTCCGTCATAACCGTGGGTTCGGGAACAAAAAAGGTTTCGGTGGGTTCAAGTGTATTGTTCAAGCCCGCTGTCGGCAAATTATCGACAACCGTACCTGCCTGTGTTGAGGAGGACGGAGGCGGAGTCACATCGTTTACTCCAGCCTTTGGGTCGCAAGCTGTGCAAGCCGTAATCATTATGGAAGCCAAAATTAAAGCAATAATCTTCTTCATGGTTAATTCTCCTATCAAAATTTTTCGTCAAGTATCATTATACCATACTCTTTTTGAGCTTGTCAGCCTTTTTTTGAGGCGGTACGATTTCGCCTGCCTTAATAAGTGCAATCTTTGTGCATACGGGGCCTACAAGCTCATATATAAGCGTTGCACAAAGTACAACAGCCTGTATCTGAGTGCCGTGCTCGGGCAAAGCAGATATTGCCATCTGCGCCATACCTATCGCAACACCTGCCTGGGGAAGCAATGTAATACCGAGGTATTTACGGATATTGGGCGAAGCCTTGACAACGCTTGAGCCAAGGTATGCGCCGAAGTATTTGCCGAGTGAACGTGCAACAAGATACAAAACGCCCAGAAGCCCTACCGTCGGAAGAACCGACAAGTCAAGCTCTGCACCCGATACTACGAAAAAGAGCATGAAAAGCGGAGGCGTCCACGAATCCGTAACATCAAGAACGTTCAAGGCGTCGTCACGCATATTTACAAATACTGCACCTATTGCCATGCAAAGCAAGAGGTCTGAAAGTGCAAAGCGCTTTGCAAGTCCTACACCCAATATGACTGCTGCAATGCATATGCAAAGTCTGTTTGCCTTTGACTTGAAAAAACGCATTGACAAAGCAACCAAAAATCCGATTACTCCGCCGACTGCAAGTGAAATTACGATTTCAAGTATGGGCTCTGCAACCATTGTAACAAAGCTCATCTGTGCACCCGAGCTTATAGACGAGGCAATGGCGATCGATATTGAGAAAACCATCAAGCCAATAGCATCGTCCATCGCAACTACGGGCAAAAGCGTGCTCGTAACCTCACCCTTTGCCTTGTACTGTCTTACTACCATGAGCGTAGCAGCAGGAGCCGTTGCTGTTGCTATTGCACCGAGTGTCAAAACCACGGGCAAATCAAAGCCGAAAAGGAAAAGTGTGACATCAACGAGCAATACAGCAGCCAGAGCCTGAAAAACAGTTATCGTTATAGCCTTCGAGCCAATCTGTTTTATATGTGCAAGCTTAAACTCGCCGCCTATCGAGAAAGCAATAAAGCCAAGAGCAACGGTTGTTATTATTCCAAGCTGCTCCGACATTTCCTTCGATACTGCACCGAGCACATAAGGACCTATCAAAAGACCTGCTATGAGATAGCCTGTTACATTAGGCAAGTTTACAAGTTTTACAACACGGGTTAAAAGCAGTCCCACTATCATGGCGACTGCAACAGCTAATAAAGTAGTCATAATTACGTCCTCGGTACTCCCTCTACCCACATGAGCGGTAATGAGAACATAATACCTGCATTAGGTCTTGAAAGGTTACCGCATACATCGTGTATTGCATCCTTTGCTTTTTCAAGCTCGCCGTCCTCCACGACCATGAAAACCATCTTGCCGGACTCGCGGTCAGGATTTATAAATCTGCGAAGTGAACCGAATATCGGTGGCGGTTCTACCGATGACTCATTAAGTGCTGTAAGCATGCCCTTACAGTCAACAACCGTAGCACCGCCGATGCCCTTTTCCATAAGCTCGGACAAAATGGGCGAAACGCTGTTCACATCATTTGTGATAAATACCAAAAGCTGCATAATATCCTCCCTTAAAAAATCGGCATATGTGAATCTGCACATACACCGACAAAAATTACTTTGAATAAACCAAATTTACTAAGCCTTTATGTTTTCTTTCTTCTGAGCCTCTTTTGTAAGCTTCTTTTCCATGCTCTTTATTTTAAGATTTCTGAAAAAAGTGCGGATCTTCGTCCAAAAAACGCCCAGCACAACACCGCAGGTTATTACAACGCCTGCTACCGCCTGCAAAATATACGATGTTGTTGCAGGATCTATATAAGCTGATGCGACGGAAGAAAAAGCCACTACACCGAGTGTGCCGAAAGTTACTGCCTGCATCGCTTTTTTCGTTAAGTTCTTCATATTTAAAACCTCTTTGTTTAAGTTTCGTGTGCATTTTACACCAATTACACACAAAAAGCAAGCATAAAAGCGTGCTTTTGCCACTTGACTTCAAAGCTGTTTGAGTTTACACTTAAACTGACTCCTGACATGAAGATATTTTCTGAGGTGGAAGGTGCAAAATACCGATACATAAAAGCAATATAAATATAGTTTGAATATCGTTATCTTTGCCGTACCCATCTGTCAGGTACGGCATTATTTTTTCAAGGAGAAGCAGATGTCCACAAGAGTAGCTGTAATGAGCATAATAGTTGAAAATGAAGACAATATCGAAAAGCTCAATTCAATTTTGCACGAGTACGGCGAATATGTTATAGGGCGTATGGGCATACCCTACCGCGTCAAAAATATAAACATAATAAGCATTGCGCTCGATGCTCCCCAGGATGCAATATCATCGCTTTCGGGCAAGCTCGGCAAACTCTTTGGTATAAGTGTCAAGACTGCATATTCGGGGATAATATCAGAAGACAGTAAAGAGGGCAAATAAATGAGCAAACAGCTTATCGACAAGCTTTATAAAGAAAAGTCCCTTTCCTTGGCTGAATACGAGGAGCTTTTAAGCTTGCCCATGCTTGCCCCATATGCTGCCGAAAAAGCGGTGGAAACCGTCAAATCAATTTACGGCAACAGAATTTTCATCCGTGGTCTTATAGAGGTAAGCAATTTTTGCAAAAACGACTGTTTTTATTGCGGAATACGAAAAAGCAATAAGGATTGCGAGCGTTACCGTTTAAGCCGTGACGAAATACTTGCCTGCTGTGATGAAGGATACTCCTTAGGTTTTCGCACCTTTGTTTTACAGGGCGGTGAGGATGGCTTTTTTTCGGACGATTTTATTTGCGATATAATCACAAGGATAAAAGCATCCTATCCCGACTGTGCAATTACGCTTTCACTTGGCGAAAGAAGCAAAGCAAGCTACAAGCGCCTTTTTGATGCAGGTGCAAACCGTTATCTTTTAAGGCATGAAACATACGACGAGAAGCATTACTCTCTTTTGCACCCTGAAAGCATGAGCTTTGAAAACAGAATATCCTGCCTTAAAAACCTCAAAGAGATCGGCTATCAGACGGGCTGCGGTTTCATGGTCGGCTCACCCTGCCAGACAAATGCAAACATTGCCAAGGATCTGAAATTCATTGAACAGTTCAAGCCCGATATGTGCGGAATAGGTCCTTTCATACCGCACAAGGCAACAAAGTTTGCTTCCTGCCCGCAGGGCACGGTGGAACTCACCTGTTATCTTCTCTCAATCATAAGGCTCATACATCCCCATGTGCTTCTTCCTGCAACAACGGCACTTGGGAGCATTGATGAAAACGGCAGAGAAAAAGGGATTTTATCGGGCGCAAACGTAATAATGCCCAACCTCTCGCCCTCTTGCGTGCGTGCAAAGTACGAGATTTACAACAACAAGCTTTTTTCGGGCTCGGAGTCGGCACAGGAACTTCAAGCGCTCAAAGCAAGAATTAAGAACATAGGCTATGAAATCGTCACCGACAGAGGCGACATTAAAAAATAAAGTTTTGCAATCTTACGAAAGGAAACAGATATTATGGCAATTTACGATCCCAAATCACTCAAGGCAGAAGAATTTATAAACGACGGCGAAATTCTCGAAACCTTAAAGTACGCAGAAGAAAACAAGAACAATGTTGAGCTTATAGACAGCATACTTGAAAAGGCACGTCCTAAAAAAAGCGGAAACGGCGTTACCTGCCAAGGTCTGACGCACCGCGAGGCTTCTGTTCTTTTGGCGTGTGAAATCCCTGAAAAAATCGAGGAAATTTACAGGATTGCCGAAGAAATAAAGCTTGCATTTTACGGCAACCGCATAGTTATGTTTGCACCCCTTTATCTTTCAAACTACTGTGTAAACGGCTGTGTATACTGCCCGTATCACTTAAAGAACAAGCGTATACCGAGAAAGAAGCTCACTCAGGAAGAAGTAAGGAACGAGGTTATCGCATTGCAGGATATGGGACACAAGCGTCTTGCGATCGAAGCAGGTGAGGACCCTGTTAACAATCCTATAGAGTACATACTTGAATGTATCAAGACCATTTACAGCGTAAACCATAAAAACGGCGCGATCCGCAGAGTCAATGTAAACATTGCCGCAACAACGGTTGAAAACTACCGTCGCCTTAAGGATGCCGGCATCGGTACATACATACTTTTCCAGGAGACATACCACAAGGAAAGCTATTTAAAGCTTCATCCCACAGGCCCCAAGCATGATTATGACTACCATACAGAAGCAATGGACAGAGCCATGGAGGGCGGTATTGACGATGTAGGTCTTGGTGTTCTCTTCGGTCTTGAGCTTTACAAGTACGAGTTTGCAGGGCTTATAATGCACGCTGAACATTTGGAAGCTGTGCACGGCGTAGGTCCTCACACGATAAGCGTTCCCCGTATAAAGAAGGCAGACGATATCGATCCTTCGGCATTTGACAATTCAATCTCCGATGAGACATTTGCAAAGATAACAGCCTGCATACGCCTTGCAGTTCCCTACACGGGCATGATAATCTCAACCCGTGAATCGGAAAAGGTCAGAAGCGACCTGCTCAAATTGGGCATCTCGCAGGTCAGCGGTGCATCACGCACATCGGTTGGCGGTTACACGCAGGACGAAAGACCGCACGATACAGAGCAGTTTGACGTTTCAGATCAGCGTACGCTTGACGAGGTTGTTCGCTGGCTCATGGAAAGCGGACATATCCCCTCATTCTGCACAGCTTGCTACCGTGAGGGCAGAACGGGCGACCGTTTCATGACACTTTGCAAAAACGGTCAGATTCTCAATTGCTGTCACCCCAATGCACTCATGACGCTTACCGAGTTCCTCGTTGACTATGCTTCTGAGGAAACGAAAAAGATTGGCTTTGAGCTTATTGAAAAAGAGCTTGAAAAAATTCCCGGTGACAAGGTACGCGCAATAGCAAAGGACAATATTGAAGCTATAAAGAACTCGAACCGCCGTGACTTCAGATTTTAAAATAAAGGATTGTTTATATGAGTCTTAATCAAACAGCATCGGCAGACCGCATACACATTGCATTTTTCGGTATGCGCAACGCAGGCAAGTCAAGCCTTGTGAATGCGGTCACAAATCAGGATTTATCGGTAGTATCCGACACTCTCGGCACGACCACCGACCCCGTGAGCAAGGCGATGGAGCTTTTGCCATTGGGAGCTGTTGTCATAATCGACACTCCGGGCTTTGACGATGTGGGCACGCTTGGCGAGCTTCGCATAAAGAAAACGAAGCAGGTGCTTGCAAAAACGGATATCGCAGTCCTTGTAGTGGATGCCGAAAAAGGACTTGCAAAAAAGGATTATGAGCTTATTGAGCTTTTTAAAGAGCGTTCAACGCCTTATATCATAGCATTTAACAAGTCGGACCTTTTAAGCACAATTCCTTCCAATGATGAAACGAGCATTTATGTGAGTGCCGATAAAAAGACAAACATTGATGCTTTAAGGGAAAGACTCTCAAGAATAAAAAGCGAAACTATAAAGGAAAAGCGCTTCATAGTTTCAGACCTGATAAATACGGGCGATACAGTAGTTCTTGTAATACCGATAGACGAGTCCGCACCCAAGGGACGGTTGATACTTCCCCAACAGCAGACAATACGCGATATACTCGACAAGGGCGGATTGGTCGTTGCCTGTCGTGACAGCGAGCTTAAAAAAACACTCAACTCCCTCAAATCAAAGCCCCGTATGGTGATTACCGATTCGCAGGCATTTGGCAGGGTTTCAAGTATAGTTCCCGAAGATATTGAGCTTACATCGTTCTCGATACTTTTTGCTCGCTACAAAGGCGAGCTTGAAACGCTTGTCAATGGTGCTTCCAAGCTTTCTTCGCTTCAGAACGGTGATAAAATTCTCATTTCCGAGGGCTGTACGCACCATAGGCAATGCAACGATATCGGTACGGTAAAAATGCCTGCATGGATAAAGAATTACACGGGTAAAGAGCTTGAATTTTCATTCACATCCGGCACGGAGTTTCCTGACGATGTGAGCGAGTTTGCACTCGTTGTGCATTGCGGAGCGTGTATGCTCAACGACAAAGAAATGCACGACCGCCTTCGCAGGATAAATAAAAGCGGCACCCCCTGTGTAAACTACGGCATAGCGATAGCACAAATGCACGGCATATTAAAGCGTTCGCTTTCCCCGTTCCCCGAAATTTCAAATATGCTATAAAGAAAAGCCGTCGCAGCGTGCGACGGTTTTTAAGTTGTTTAAGATAAAATTCCAAGATGCTCAAGAAGTATTTTTGTGCCCATCAATATGAGGACAATCCCTCCCGCAAGCTCGGCTTTTGATTTGTATTTTGCACCGAACTTACTTCCCAAAAATACGCCTGTTGCAGAAAGTATAAATGTAATAACGCCTATAAAACTTATTGCAGGCACTATCTTTACACTCAAAAATGCGAACGTGATCCCCACAGCAAGTGCATCTATGCTCGTGGCAACGGCAAGCGGAAGCATTGCACGAAAAGTAAATGCGGCTTCCATTTTTTCTGCCTTTGAAAAAGACTCCTTTATCATGTTACCGCCAATGAGCGCAAGCAAAACAAATGCTATCCAGTGGTCAACGCTCTCAACAAAGCCTTTGAAGCTTATGCCGAGCAAAAAACCGATAAGCGGCATCAAGGCCTGAAAACCGCCAAAGTAGGCACCTGCGGTCAGGCAATGCTTAAAGCTGACTTTTGTCACGGACAAGCCCTTGCACACCGAAACGGCAAACGCATCCATAGAAAGTCCTATTGCTATCAAGAATAATTCCCAAAGCTTCATAATTTCCTCTTTTGCATTTTTAGTATATTTATATTAGCACAAATACAATATTATAAAAACATTTTTGTTCTTGAAGTTTGTTAATCCAAGTTATACAATGGTCAAATGAAAATCTATCAAATAAAGGGGGATTTTATCATGGAAACTAAACTTGAACGCAAATACGGTTTGTTTACCGCAATTTGCATGGTTGCCGGTATCGTCATCGGCTCCGGTGTCTTTTTTAAGGCGCAGACAATTTTGCAAAAGACCGGCGGTAATATGCCCATGGGCATCATCGCATGGATCATCGGTGGTTTGATCATGCTCTCGTGCTTGATTACCTTCTCATTTATGGGTCAGAAGCATGAACGTGTTAACGGCATTGTAGACTACGCAGAAGCAATGGTGGGCCCTCGCTTCGGTTATTTTATGGGCTGGTTCTCAGCAACTATTTACTTCCCCAGCATGACAGCACTTCTTGCCTGGCTTTCAGCTCGCTATACTCTCGTTTTCATCACCTCGGCAAACCCCAACTTCCCGATGGCTGTTCCCGTGGAAGCGGGCGGTTGTCTTTTAGGCCCCGAATGTATGGCACTTACATTGATTTACCTCTGCGGTGCATACACAATGAACGCACTCTCACCGCGTCTTGCAGGTAAATTCCAGACAAGCACAACAGTAATCAAGCTCATCCCTCTCGGTCTCATGGCAGTTGTAGGTCTTATATACGGTCTTATAAACGGCGTATTGCAGACGAACTTTGTAACAGTTGCTCCCAATGTAGAACCCGTAGCAAACCCCCTGTTTGCAGCAGTAAGCGCAACAGCATTTGCTTATGAAGGCTGGATCATCGCAACTGCAATCAACGCAGAGCTTAAGGATTCAAAGAAGAACTTGCCTAAAGCTTTGATCATAGGCGGTCTTATAATTATTGCAGTATATATTTTCTATTATGTCGGTGTTGCAGGCGGTGCTTCAAACCAGGATCTTATCGATAAGGGTGCAACAGTTGCTTTCACAAATATTTTCGGCAATGTACTCGGCAACATACTCAACCTCTTTATTGCAATATCCTGCATGGGCACGCTCAACGGTCTTATGCTCGGCTGTTGCCGTTGTATGTACTCCATCGCAGACAGAAACCGCGGTCCCAAGCCCGAAATTTTCAAGCAGGTTGACAAGGCAACAAATATGCCCACAAACTCCGCTGTATTTGCACTTATAGTCTGTGCAGGCTGGTTTGTATACTTCTATTTCTCAAACCTCGCACAGGTCTGGACGGGACCTTTTGTATTCGACCCCTCCGAGCTTCCCATAATCACAATATACCTCATGTATGTTCCCATATTCTTCCAGTGGATGCGTAAGGAAAAGGATCAAAATGTACTTCGCCGTTTCATTCTTCCGATACTCGCTACAATAGGCAGTCTGTTCATGGTGCTCTCATGCATATTGAGCCACCGCATGGCTTGCGTCTGGTACATAATCGTATTCGCAGTCATAATGGCAATAGGCTACTTCTTTGATGCCTCAAGGAAAAAGAAGCAGATTTAACGCAAGATTAGAAAAGACCCGACTTTATACGTCGGGTCTTTTTTGCCGCTTCGACAAACCGCATTTTGAGACAAGGGGGTGTAATTAACAGTCGGTAGGATAATTATTTAATTTCTACCTCATGTCTACTGGAAATCGGTGTAAAAAGATTGGATAGGAATGTGTCGCGATTGGATATTGCATAACAAATATAAAACTCACGATCTCCGATCGAAGCAATATGCTTTTCCGCTTTTACCCCATCAACATAAATACATTTTTCAGTATCCTTTGGTAAATACAAAAAACTAATTGATTTATCGCCTGTTGATGTGTGTATATTGGTGAAATAATAGTAGTTTTCGTTCCCATCCGGCTCGTTCATATGAAAATCTGCAAAACCGCTGTCAAAAGAAAGTGTCCCATCATCATTGTGTTTTAATATTCTTACAGCATAAAAGGCACTTTCTTCTCCATCAAAACTATAACAATAGCTGTAAAATACGATAGTGTTTTTGTCATAATCAAAGGTATGTACCACCTCATATGGAGGGCAATAATCGAGACTTGTATCATTTGCCTCTCGTTCGTTTAATTCCATGGCCTGTATTGCTTCATCTACCGATAAGAACTTTTGACCTTTGCATACTATATTAGTGTTTTCTGTAAAGTTAGTTAAAAGAACATTTACGCCTAAAACAGCACAGACTAAAAGGATAGCAGCAGAGCAGGAAATAATGACTGCAAGATATTTTTTCTTCATAATGACACCTCTTCTATATGAATTATAGCAAAAGAACAAGAACCTTTCAACGATTGCTGCCTGTAATTTCCTTTTTTGCCGCTTCGACGAACCGCATTATTTTCTTGCAGAAAATATATGCTGTTCTCTGTCAACTCTTTCTTTAGCCAAAACAAAAGACAGGTGCTTACCTGTCTTTTGTTTTGTGAAGCGACTACATACGAGATATTTTCGCTTTATTTTTATAAGTAATTGAACTCTCGCATTTTTTAGTGAAATCGTTCGCTTTAGCTCACGGTGAAATCCAAAACAAGTTTTGGATGAAATATTTTGCCATTCGGCAAAATGTGAAATTAAATCCACCCACTCGCCGTCAAGGCTAATTTCACACGCCGCAGGCGTATTTCACATTGTGAAGCAATATTTCACCCACCCGTAAGGGTGGATTTAGTTGAAAGCGACAGATTCCTGTCGGAATCTGTCGCTTTCTGTCTATGGGCTACAAAAAAGATATTTTTGCTGTTTTTGCGTATGAATTCGAACCCTCACACGCTTTATCATTCTATACCGCTCTTTAACTGGGCATAAATTTGGTCTATCTCCGGATGTTCTTGTCTTATTTTTATTAGAAATTCTTTCCATTCTTGAATTTCTTCTGCCGTTGCTTTTCTATAGGTTGTCTCTAATTTCATAAAATGATATTTGTTAAGATGTTGCTCAAGGCCTACAAACTCAGTTAACCCCTTATAAAAATTAACATACCTTTGGGCTACGGGCTGTCCGTCAACATATAACTCCGGCCCTGGCATCACTTTTAATATGATTTCTAGGAAATTACTACTTCTAATCTGATTTATTATTGTTACAAATTCTGTCGGAATCTTATTTCCTCTTAAAATATCATCGATACCGTGAATACATTCTTCAATTTTTTTGCCATATGATACTATAGATTTTTTGGCTTCAAAGTGTTCTACATGTTCACCATCATCTTTCCCATTTCTCACACTCTTTATCATTAAAAAATCATTATTACTATCGAAATAAAATCCATCAATAGTTTTAATTTCTTCGTTTGTTGCTGTTTGTATATTGGAAATCCCGGTTGCGTATTTAAAGTAAGAATTCACTTTATCCATGTACATGTACAATGGATAAAGATATTTTTCCAAAAGGTGGAGCGTGTTGTTTTCTTCTCTAATTAATGGGATATAATCGACAATCAAATAAAATATTAGAGATGCAATATAGGCTAAACTAAGATTATCCGCTATTCTAATTATTTCATATATCAAAGTGTTTTCTTCTGGCCTTTGAAATATCATATTAAGTCCGTCAAATATAGGTGGTGCGGAAGAAAATTTACAAATAAAAAATAACGACACTACCAACAGCAAAATATGCCATTTCAAATCTTTAAAATAATTACGTCTCATAACACATTCTTATTTCCTTTATTTTGATAATTCATATGAATTGTTTTCCAGCCCTTATGATTTGAGCCTCTTAAAAGACTGGATGCTCTGGGACTCCATATATGTCCACATATCCGGCATTTAGCTTGGATAGGATTGTGCCTTCCGGTATATGTTCCAATAACCTCTATATCCGGATTTGCTTTCCGCACTTGTTCTTCAAATTCATCTTGTTCTTTTACGAATTTTTTGTGTGCTAATTTTGTCCCGCACTTTCTGCATCCATCTCCTGCAAGCATATTTGCGGGAACGCCATCCCATTCGAATCCGCAGACAGTACATTTTACGAGTAGCCTTTTATTTGCATTTACATACTTTCCCAACACCTCAATTGTGGGATGTACTGCACTCATAGACTCAATAAAATCCTCATGAGTCTTTGCTTTT
>JAFQXA010000038.1 GCA_017407205.1 Clostridia bacterium | reverse complement strand
TAGGTTGCGGTATTTTATATGTGCGAAAAGAAAAAAGACTGTTCTTTGCAGGAACATTCGGTTTGTTAACCGTTGCCGTTACCTTTCACGCAATCTACAATTTGCTTGTATGGTCAAAATGGAACGCGGCTGGTGTGCTTTTGCCGATAGCGATCTATGCAATGATATTGCCGTTTCTATACAGCAAAAAATTAAAATCTCTTTTGTTTCGTTCGAAATAAAACGTTGTGCACATGAGTGGCACCGAACCTTCTCAGCCAAAAAACGACAGGTTTCGACCTGTCGCTTTTTCAACGAAATAAATCCCCTTAAGGGATTTGTGAAATACGCTTCGCGTGTGAAATATTGCTTCGCAATGTGAAATGCCTGCGGGCGTGAGAGGATTTATTTCATTTCACTTGATGAGACAGCATCAAATTTCACAATTTATGAAATAAATTATTTCACCGTGAGCGAGAGTGAACAATTTCACTAAAAACTGTGAGAGTTCAAAGTCATACACAAAAACCTTTTGCATTGACAAACGCTGCCAATTTATTTATAATCAAACACAAGTTAATATTTTGTTAAGTGAAGGTTGCAGGAAATAAAGCTTTTAAGCTTTTCCGAAGGAGTAACGCTCTCAGGTGCACAGACTGCAAACGGATAACATTCTGTAGAATCCTGCTTAGACAGGTGCCGAAGGTGCAAAGTGTATAGTCGCTAATCTCTCAGGCAAAAGGACAGAAAACATTAAACACTTATTTTGCGTTGTGTTCTCTTGCATTGCATTTTCGCAATGCTTTTTTCTTTGCTTGACAGTATTAAAAGAATAACATTAAGAAAAGAGGATTATTTTATGCAAACAGAAAGAACGCTTAAAAAGAATTTAGGTGTTATGTCTGCAATGTCTATTGTTGTGGGCTGCGTAATCGGTGCCGGTGTGTTTTTTAAGCCTTACGCTATTTATCAGGCAACAGGCGGTGCTCCCGGTATGGGCATGCTTGCTTGGATTATTGGTGGCTTGGCAAGTATTTTTGCTGCTTTAACCGTTGCAGAAATTGCTATCTTGATTCCCCGTACAGGTGGTATGGTAGCTTATCTTACAGATGTTTATAACGAAAAGATAGGTTTTTTAGCAGGGTGGATGCAAACCTTTATTTTCTATCCTGCTTTTTTGGCAGGTTATGGTGTTACAGTAGGTAATGAGCTTGCTGCTTATGTTGGTCAACAATATGCACTTCCTATTGCTATGGCTTCAATTGCAATATTGGTTGCATTTAATATTTTAGGTTCAAAATCGGCGTCAAGACTTCAGATTGTGTTTACTATCTGTAAGCTTTTACCGTTGTTTATACTTATGATTTTTGGCTTCATACTTGGCGAAGGCGGAAACCCTGTTGTTACACCTTTGGTAGCAGAAGATAAGCAGGCAGGTGCAGTTTTAGGTTCAACACTTTTAGCAGTTTTATTTGCTTTTGAAGGATGGACGAATGTTGGTGCGATAGCGGGCGAAATGAAAAATCCCGGCCGCGATTTGCCTCGTGCGATTGTTGGCGGTGTTTCAATCATTATGCTTGTATACATCATAATCAATATTGCATATATTTGGGTACTGCCTGCAAATGAACTTATGAATCTAACATCACCTGCGGCAGCTGTTGCAGAAAAAATATTTGGTACTTTTGGCGGTACTTTGATAAAAATAGGTATCATCATTTCAGTTATTGGTGCTGCAAATGGCTTTTTGATGTCAGGTTCTCGCGTTTGCTATCAGTTGGCAGAACAAAAAACACTTCCTTTCAGCAAAACTTTGAGCAAAATCAATTCAAAATTTGTTCCTGCAAACTCAATTATTTTAATAGGCTTCTTAGCTTGCTTGTTCTGCATTGGCGGAACATTTGATATGCTTACAAATCTTGCTGTTTTCTCTTGTTGGATATTCTATACACTTACTTTTGCAGCAGTTATGACATGGAGAAGAAAGCATCCGGAAATCGAAAGAAAGTATAAAGTACCTTTCTATCCTGTTATTCCGATTTTGGCAATTATCAGTGGTGTTTATGTTGTTCTGAGTCAGATTCTTTGGTCCGGTGCAGCAGCAACAAAATTATCAATCGGGAGTATTATAGCTACGCTGATTGGTTTACCTGTGTATTTCATTGTTAAAAAATACTATAAATCAAAAGAAGAGTAAGTCATATTTAATGATTATTGTGGCAGGGTAGAGCGAATAATCCGAAAACATAGTGAGCGACAGCGAACGATTTCACTAACAGATCAATACTGCAAAGGAGCAGCACAGCAATGATTTGTGAACCCGTTTCAGAAGAAAAAATATGTGAATGGCGAAGAATCCATGAACAATACAAAGATGTGTTAACTCCGAACAGAAAAAGCGGAAAAGAAGTTTTGGAATATCTTCAAAATAAATATGTTCTTGACGAGTTTAATGACGAACGAGCTTTTCGAGTGATTTATGAAACTGTTTTAAAGAATGAATTTCACAAGCAAAAACTTCCGAAAAGCTCACAACCTGAACCGAAAACATTCATTTTAAAGAGTGAGGGTAACGGAAAAACGATTTATGACAACCAAGAAGCAATTTGGGAGAACTGTCCGATTTTTATCGGTGTTGATTTAAGCTCGGGTTATGTGCAAATAGAGGGAAGCTGTCTCTTGTATGATGAAATCTATGCTTTTCAAGGCATGGATGAATATGATATAGAAAATTGCGTCAAGGTTGCAGAGTACATAGATTGTATAAAAAGATTTAACCCAAAGCTTTACAATGAAATTTGCGAGAGGTTGAACAGGTAAGTCATATATTTAAAAGAAATTCTTTGTCTGATATAATACTCTTAACAACAAAATGATCAGGAGAATAAACAAATGAAGCGCGTTGTATTACTGACTATATCTCTTATAATTATATTGTGCACATTTACGGGTTGTCTGGCCATACCCAAATATAAAAACTATGAAATATCAAAAGATACGGTATCATCAATAGAAATATACGATTTGCGTGATGCCGATACATTGTACAGCAACTTCCTAAAAACAGAAACTCCCGCGTATGCAATATCGGAAGAAAAGGTTAATGATTTTTTAAATGACCTTTCAAAAATTGAATTTTCAGACGTCGTTATCATTACCATTGCAGCGGTAGATCCAAGCTTTTATTATGATGTTTGGACAGTCAGAATAAATTATACAGACGGTTCTTACGAGCTTGTTTCTTGCGATGGTTTTGGAGAAACCTACGATAAAAATGATGAAGTGACAAGCTGGCACCATTATGGATGCGACCAGGATGAATGGAATGTACTCATTAAAAAATATGTACCGCAAAGCATCCTCGATGAGTCACTTTAAATTAACAACAAAACAGCCCCATCGAATGATGGGGCTGTTGTTTGCATTTAGTGAACTAAAATTAGATGCTGCGCTGTACTTTGCCGGAACGGAGGCAACGTGTGCAAACATTCATTCTTTGGGGAGTACCGTCTACGATAACTCTAACACGCTGAACATTGGGAGCCCAGCTTGTTCTTGTCTTTCTGTTACTGTGACTTACCAAGTTACCGGACATTGTGCCCTTGTTGCAAACCTCACAAAACTTACCCATTATAATTACCTCCTAAGATATAAATACAAGTCGTTGTAAACATTCATACTACCGAATAATACCACAAATCAATAGGTAATGCAAGCTTTTTTTAATAAAGAACTACAGTATTGCCTGATGTGTTTAAAATGTAGTATGTTGAGCTCTTTTTTACCTTTGCATAGCCGTTTAAAAACATGTCCGCTTCGTCGTATTCAAAAGGTATTACGACCTTGCCTGATTTGTTTATATAACCCCACAAACCGCTTTCCGTGTCACAAACTGCGGCAAGCTTATCAGTTGTACTGAACGACTTTGCATCTTTATATGTGGGCTCTATTCGTATTTCACCGTCTGTGTAAATATAGCCCCAAAGCTCATCTTCGTTTTTTATTGCAGCATATGATGAAGAAAAGGGAAGAGCGTCTTCGTATGTTTCGTTAAAAGCCTGTCTGAACCTTGAATTCATGAAGAAATATTCATTATCGGCGTGTATGAGTGCAAAACCCTCACAAAATTCCGTTCCGGTTTCATCGCTTTGCAATGTGGAAACAGGCTCGCCGATTTTGTTTATTATATATCCGGTGCTTCCGCTTTTTACAAAAGCTTTATCCTCGGAAAAACTGTTTGCCTTGCGCCATTTTGCTGAAGCTGCAAGATTCCCCTGTATGTCGATATAACCATAGCCGTCACCCAAAGATGAGTCTTTTACCAAGGCTCTTCCGCATGAGAATGAATATGCTTCATCAAACATATAGTCGATTACGAGTTCATAGTCTGTATTGATATATCCCCATTTCGAGCCTGATTTAACGGCTGCTTTGTTTTCAGAAAAGGGGAGTGCATCAGTCCATTGAGGTTCAACAAGCCAAATACCGTTTCTTGAAATTATGCCAAAGAGTCCGTCGCGTGATGCAAATGCGATGGATTCTTTGAATTCGCCTGCGTAAGAAAGTGTTGCTTCGATTACAACTTGTCCCGAACTGTTTTTATATCCCCATAAACCGTTTTGTTGAAATGGAAATAAACGCCCGGACGTTGAAGGTCGGGGGGATGAATTGCTTGTTTTAGGCGTGTTCAAAACGGGAGAAGCGGTTGCTTCTCCCTCATTGAGCATATATGCGCCGCCACCTTTGTATAAAAGTGCAAACAATGTTACGCACAAGGCGAGCGCTAAAATTATGCAAACTGATGATAGTAAAAAAGAATTGCCGAATTTTTTCATCTTGACAGATTACTCCTCAAACTGCGGCGGAGGTGCAGGATGCGAATCGCTCTGCATAATGATGTTTATGAAACGGTCAGCAGCTGCTGTAAGCGGTACACCTTCAAGTGAAACAAGACCGATGCTTCTGGGCGGAAGCGGAGGATCAAGCTTAATATCGAACAATGTGCCGTCTTTTATCATATCTGCCGCGAATTCATAAGTGATGCAGGATACACCAAGACCGATGCGAGCAAACTCAACAAGCAAGTTGTGAGCACCAAGCTCGATTTCCGGATGGAGTGTAACACCGCAAACTGATGCAAAGTCATCAAGATATTTGCGTGAGTTTGACATCTTTTCCAAAAGAACCAATGGCTCTTTTGCAAGCTCAGCCATTGAAACTTTTCTGCCTTTTAAGTGTGAAAAACGATCAGATGCAACAAACATATCGTGAACCTTGAGTATTTCACGAACTGAAAGCATGCTGTCATCAACGGGCAGATTTACGAGGGCTATGTCAACCTTGCCGACCTTCAAAAACTCAATAGTCTCGGGTGTGGTGCGGTTTGTGACCTGAAGCTGTATATCGGGGTATTCAGCATGGAATTTTTCAAGATATGGCAAGAGGAAAAACTGACAGAGCGTATCAGATGCACCTATCATAAGACTTCCTGATTGCAAAGTGCGCATTCTGTTTATTCTGTCTTCGGCAGCGGCAATGAGGCTTACAGCTTTTTCGGCATAGCTGTAAAGCATACGTCCTGCATTTGTAAGCGTTATACCGCGGCTTGTCCTCGTGAAAAGTGTGCATCCGAGCATATACTCAAGCCTGTGCATTGATTGGCTGATGGCAGGTTGGCTAACGTAAAGTTCACGAGCTGCATGGGACAAACTTCCGCATCTTGCAACCGTACAAAAAATGCCGTATAAATCAAGATCTGCAGCCATAGTAATATTCCTCCAAAAATAAAAAATCTTGCTGTGATATATAAAAAATTACATGTCACAACTTTAGTATATGTATTATAACTTATAGAATTTAAAAATGCAATAAGAAATTCTAATATAAAGTTGCTGTGCTATAAAAAAGACGGATAAAGATGTGTTTTGTGAGGTTTTGACTGCAAAATAAGCACAGAATGAATAAAAAAATACCGTTTTAACAGATAATTTGCAGGTTATTTCTATAAGAAGGGTTAACAAAACGGCGAAATAATGGTATAATGCAAAAGTTATTACAACAGGAGGTAATATTATGTCAGGACATTCCAAATGGGCTAACATCAAAAATAAGAAAGAAAAGACTGATGCTCAAAGAGGTAAGATATTCACCAAGATAGGTAAAGAGATTACTATTGCTGTAAAAGAAGGCGGCAGCGATCCTGCTAACAATTCAAAGCTTAGAGATGTTATTGCAAAGGCAAAGGCAAACAATATGCCCAATGATAACATTGCTCGCTCAATCAAGAAGGCAGCAGGTGAACTTGGCAGCGTTAACTATGAAGAGATAACATATGAAGGTTATGGCCCTGGCGGTGTTGCTGTTATCGTAGAGGTTTTGACAGACAACCGTAACCGTGCAGCTGCTGAAATCAGACATATATTTGATAAGCATGGCGGATCAATGGGTGCATCGGGCTGTGTTGCATGGATGTTTGAAAAGAAGGGCATTATCGTTGTAGAAAAAGCAGCTTCAGTTGACGAGGACGAGCTTATGATGGCGGCACTTGATGCAGGTGCTGATGATTTTGAAGCAATGGATGATGCTTATGAAATTTCAACTTCTGTTGCAGCTTTCTCGGAAGTTCGCGAAGCTTTGGAAAAAGCAGGCTATGAGTTCATGACAGCCGAAGTTTCAATGGTTCCGTCAAATACTGTTGAAGCAAATGAAGAGCTTGCAGAAAAGCTTGAAAAGATGCTTGATAAATTTGACGATAATGATGATGTTCAGGAAGTTTATCATAACGCAAACCTCCCCGAAGAAGAGGACGAAGACTAATCTGCATAAAATTTACTTACAAAGCTGACTTCATGTAATATGAGGTCGGCTTTTTTCATATTCTTATAGCGGAGGCTGCGACTATGAGAAAAATGAAAGCTACGGCATTTACAACAGAAAACAGCAATAAGAAAAGAACTTATAATAAGAATTTGGGCTTGTATGCAAAATTGATTGCTTGTACTGCTGCATGCGTACTCGTTTTGGTTGCAAAAATTGCAGATGAGAATAATAGCTTGGTTACAGATGTTGAGCTTGGAGCACAATACCAAAGCGTAGCAGGCATGAATGAAAATGATGAGCTTGGGAAGCTCCAGTTCGTTGAGCTCCCGGGAATTTTAGAAGTCTTTTCACCGTCATATAAACAGAAGCTCCCCATAAAAAGCAGGGAAACAACCCAAAATGATAATGGCATTACCGTGATAAGTGATATGGAACAATATGTCAGTGTGTTTGGTGACTGTCGTGTTAAAAAAGCAGAAGGAAACACGGTGGAACTTGTTTTTGACGGTGATGTTGAGGTTTCGTACACAGGTGATATGTCTGTAAGTGTAGAAGAAGGACAAAGGCTCAAAGAAGGGGATACCATTGGGAAAATTGCGGCTGGAGAAGGCTTGAAAATTGAAACAAAGTTGTCTGGCAGACCTGTAAATCCACGAGAGGTATTTTTAACAGATTGAAGCTTTTTTCTGTAGGCAAAACGGATGTTCTGTTCAATCCGTTATTGCTTTTGCCTGTTATTTATTATGTACTGAATGATGGGCTTTATTTTGTAATGATGCTGTTTTTTGTACTGTCATTGCATGAGCTTTGTCACAGTATAATGGCGTACCTGCTTTATTACAGAATCAATGCTGTTGAAATACATCCGTTTGGCTTTGAAGCAAGGCTTGAGGGTGAATTTAAGAGCGCACGTGATGAGCTTGTAATAGCTGCTGCAGGACCGCTTTTCAGCATTTTAACAGGGCTTTGTACACTTGCCTTTAAAAGCAATGCAATATTGGCTGAGTTTTCGAGAATGAATATTGCAATCGGGGTGTTGAATCTTATTCCTGCATATCCGCTTGATGGAGGCAGGATTATTTTTTCGATACTCTATTTGAAAGTTGATGCTGTAAAAGCAAAAAAAGCAACGGTTTTATTGGGCTTTTTATTAGCGTTTGCACTTTTGCTTCTCTCGCTTTTTGTGCGGCCTTTTAATCCGTCACTTATCGTTTTTTCTCTGTTTATAGCTCTTGCGGACATACAGGAAACAAAAAGGCTCAGGAGCGTAAAAATATCCTCATTACTTAAAAGTAGGTCTGCTTTAAAAAAAGGAGAAGCGATTCCCGTAAAGTTCATAGCGTTGCACAAGAGTGTGACGTATTCAGAGGCGTTGCGGCACATAGGAACCAATACATATACTGTGATAATTGTTTTGGATGATGACATGAATGAGCTTGAACGCATAACGCAGAATTCTCTTTTGGATAAGGCAACCTTGCTGAGTGGAAGGCTTGATTTTGAAACTTTGGGATAAAATGGATTAAATCCGTCAATAATAGTCAAGAACACAAAAAAATATGACAAGGAAACGAAAATTGCCGTTGAACAAATATATGTATACGGTAATTTTTATTTAGGAGGAAATTATGTTTATCAATAGCACACAGGAGGGAAAACGGCTTGTTGTTAAGCTTGAAGGAGAGCTTGACCATCATAGTGCCGAAAAAGTACGAACAGAAATTGATGAAATTCTTGAAAGAGAGCAAATCACCGAATTTATACTTGAAATGTCGGGAGTAACTTTCATGGACAGCACAGGTATAGGAGTAGTGCTTGGAAGATACAAGAAGATAAATGAAAGAGGCGGAGTGATGAAAATATCAAACGCACACGGACATATTGAAAGTATTTTGAGAATGTCGGGAGTGTTTTCTATTATGGAAAACACGAATATTGCATAAAACACGGAGGATGAGGGACTATGAGTGACATTAAGAAAAATGAAATGCATTTGAACTTTTTGGCTGTATCGGATAATGAAGCGTTTGCAAGAACCGCTGTTGCGGCATTTGTCGCAAATTTAAACCCCACAATAGAGGAACTTGCAGACATAAGAACATCTGTAAGTGAGGCGGTTACAAACGCGATAATTCACGGTTACGGCAATGACGGGAACGGAATTGTTTATATGGACTGCACAATCGAAAACATGACTGTCGAAATAAAAGTGCGTGACGAGGGAAGCGGAATTGAGGATGTGGAGCTTGCAATGCAGCCTTTCTATACATCTATGCCAAATCTTGAACGTTCGGGCATGGGCTTTGCTGTGATGGAAGCATTTATGGATGCAGTTCAAGTAAAATCTGAAGTCGGGCATGGCACAACCGTCACAATGAAAAAGAATATAGCAAAAGAAAACCGGGTATGAGAGCTGATACGCTAAAGCTTGTCATTGAAGCACAAAACGGAGACGAAAGTGCATTTGAGAAGCTGATAAATGATAATGTTGCGCTTGTTAAATCCGTAGTCAAGAAATATTTAAACCGGGGCATAGAGTACGATGACCTGTATCAGCTTGGCTGCATGGGACTCGTGAAGTGCATAAAAAGATTTGATACAGCTTATGATGTTGAGTTTTCGACCTATGCAGTACCGATGATAGCAGGAGAAATTAAGCGTTTTTTAAGAGATGACGGGATTATAAAGGTAAGTCGTTCTATCAAAGAGAATGCTATTAAGATCGACAGAATAAGAAGCTGTTTTTTGGATGAATGCGGCAGGGAACCTACGGTGTGTGAATTGTCCGAAAAAAGCGGTATTAAGGTCGAAGATATCGTAATGGCACTTGAGGCAACCAAGGGTTGCGTTTCTATTTATGAACCGATATATGGAGATGAGACAAATGCCCTTGTGATGGACAAAATTTATGATAGAAAAAACGAAGTGCAAGGAACTGTTGATAAGATAATGTTAAGACAAATGCTTGACTTGTTAAGTGATGAAGAACGCAAACTTATACTCCTCAGGTATTTTAAAGATATGACGCAAACACAAACGGCTAAAATATTGAATATATCGCAGGTGCAGGTTTCAAGACTTGAAAGCAAGATAATGAAAAAACTTAAAAATACATATTAAGCGGCAAGTGTGAATAAGCATAAAACAAACACAATGGAGGTTTGTTTTTGTATGAAAAGGGTTATTTGTATTATATTGAGCTTTTGTATTCTGATTTCCTGTGCAGCTTGTAAGGGTATGGAGCCTGAAAGTATTGACGGTGATGCAAACATTGAAGAAGAAAACGAATACGACAGTGCATACAGACGCACTGTGCTTTATTATGCAACAGAGGATGGTTTAATGGTGCCCGTTATGAAAAAAATACCGTGGGAAGAGGGAATTGGCAAAGCGGCATTGTCCTATTTGCAATCATCGTATGATAACGATTACAGCGCATCAAAGCTGGGCGTTATGACGGTTATTCCCAAAGGAACGGTTATCGAGCTTAAGATAGACGGCACTAACGCAGAAGTTATGCTCAGTCAACTGCCTGACATGAAAGAAGAAGAACAGAAGAATATGATAACAGCAATAGTAAACACGCTTACGGAATTTGCGTCAATTGAAACGGTATCGATAATAGCAAATGGTAAAAAGATACTGAAAGAAACGTCGAAGCTGGTATTGAATGTAGAAGAAAGCGAAGTTGCAGTATCAAGCAGTAACGCAAAGCGTATAACGCTTTATTTTCCAAATTCACAGGCGAGCTTAAATGTACCTGTAACACGCTATGTTGAAGGCGGAACAGATTTTGAAAGTGCAGTACAGGAACTTATAAAAGGACCTGAAAATGAAAAGCTCTTGAATTGCTTTCCCGAAGGTACAAAGCTTAACAGTGCAAGCATAAATGAAAATCGTGCTGTTGTTGATTTGTCGGGCGAGTTTTTGAAGGCGGAGGAAGTAGAAGGCTTAATAAGTGCTTGCTACGAATGTCTATATTTGACGGCTTCAGAGTACGCGGTGGTATACGATGTAGAGCTGAAGGTGGATTCTGAAAACTATGATTTGAACAACTTAGCTGTATTTGCTCCAATGTATGCAAATGAGTTTTAAACAGGACTTATTGTGAGTTTTGACAAATAGTGATAGAATATAAAAAATCTATCACTATTTTTTTGTAGGAGTAATTTGCATGAAACTGATAATCGCATCGAATAACGCACATAAAGTAACGGAAATCAAAGCTATTTTAAGTCCCTTTTTTAACGAGATAATGACTTTAAAAGAAGCAGGAATAAATATTGATGTAGAAGAGGACGGAACAACTTTTGAAGAAAACGCTGTTAAAAAGGCTGTTGAAATATTGGCAGCGGCGCCTTTTGCCGATGCTGCTATATCCGATGACAGCGGACTAATGGTTGATGCTTTAAACGGTGCACCCGGTGTTTACAGTGCACGTTTTGCAGGCGAAGGGCACAATGATGAAGCAAACAACAAAAAGCTTTTAGAAATGCTTGATGATGTTCAATATGAAAATAGAACTGCACGCTTTGTAAGTGCTGTTGCTTTGGCAAGAAAGGACAAGCCGATTTTAACAGCTCACGGAAGCGTTGAGGGGATAATACTTCGCGAGAGCAGAGGCGAAAACGGCTTTGGTTATGATCCGCTTTTTTACTATGAACCGCTTAACAAAACATTTGCGGAGCTTAGTGCAGACGAGAAAAACTCGTTGAGTCACAGAAAGAATGCACTTTCAGCACTTTATGAGCTTCTTTCAAAAGAAGGAGAATAACGCCGCATGATGCGTTTGGGTGTTGTGTCTGACAGTCATGGAAAAAAGGATACCATGCTTCTTTTAACCGAGAAAATCGGCAAGGTTGACGCATGGATTCATCTTGGTGATTTTGCGGAGGACTCAAAGCATTTAAACGGAGCACCTGTATATGCGATAAAAGGCAACTGTGATTTTACCTCGAAATATGAATTGGAACAGGTGTTGACTTTTGAACAGGTCAGAATATTTATTACCCACGGCAACAAATATTCGCCCACATATGACAGATCAATGCTGTCGTATAAAGCCGAAGAATTAAATTGCCAAGTTGCACTCTATGGACACACACATATCTCATCGGTCGAATTTTGCGGCGGCGTTTTGGTCGTAAATCCCGGAAGCCCGACAAGTCCTCGCGGCGGACAAAAACCGTCCGTTGCAGTGCTTGAAATAAACGGTAAAGATGCATATGCTTCAATAGTGGTGCTTTGAGTTAACTGTAAATTCATACAATATTTTGTTATAATGTGTTATAATTTATCAAGAAATAGATAAAAGGGGAATTTTATTATGTCAATCAAGGTTTGGGCTCATAGAGGAGCAAGTGCTTACGCTCCTGAAAATACAATACCTGCTTTCAAGAAAGCTATCGAAATGGGCGCTTATGGCATAGAGCTCGATGTTCACATGAGCGCAGATGAAAAGATAATGGTAATCCATGATGAATGGGTTGGAAAAACAACAAACGGTAAGGGAAAGGTTAATGAACTTACTTGTCAGGAGCTTAAAAAGCTTGATGCTTCAAACAGCATGGAGGGCTTTGAAAATGTTCGAATTCCTACATTGAAAGAAGTATACGGTCTTTTGAAATCTACTGATTTGATGGTAAATGTAGAAATCAAGTGCGAAACAACTATTTATTTCGGTATCTGGGACAAGCTTATTGAGCTTGAAAAAGAAATGGGAATGACCGGAAGAGTTATATATTCTTCTTTCAATCATTATGTTCTTCTTAAAATAAAAGAAGCAGATCCCGAAGCGAAGATTGCACTCTTGTATGATAATGCAATGGTAGACCCATGGGTATATGCTTCATACCTTAAGGCTGATGCAATATGCCCGCATTACAGAGCTGCTATAAACAGCCCCGGTCTTGCAAAAGGTTGCAAAACGAACGGCATTGAGGTTTATGCGTGGACAGTAAACGAAACTACAATGATGCGTGAGCTTATTGAAACCGGTGTTGACGGTATAATCACAAACGCTCCCGATGTAGCGAAAAACGCTATCGCTTCCTTGGATTCGTAATACTCCTGTACGCTATACCTAAAAGAATAATTGCAAAAATCACAAGCATGGAAACAGTTAATACTGTGCCCATGCTTGTTGCGTTTTCTGCAAGTCTTTCTTGCGAGACCGGATTAAAAACATCTTTGGCTTCAAAATAAAAGAGCGGAGTTAAAATGTATGCCAAAATTGCTGTAATCGTACTTTGAATGAACTTGAAGCCTATGTATCTCAAACTGTCAATTCTGAAGAATGTTTTTGATTGCATTAAAACACATATACCGCCAAAAGTCACAAAAAACGCACCTAAAGAGGATAAAATCCGTGTTTCAACACCAAGACTGCCTAATCCCAAACATCCGCTTGAAACTTCGGCTATGCCGCTTATAAAAAGCACGGTAATATTGTTTTTATGCGGAATAAATTCCGAAACAATACCGATGAGTACAAGAAAAACTACAACCGTTCCGCAAAGCGAGAGCATACTGTTCATTGAAGAAGATACGGCTTCTGCGAAAGAAAGCCGACTTTGCTTTGAAAAGCTGATTTTGGTTTTGTAAAACGGAATGAGCATTATGACTATTGAAATGCTTTGAGCTATTAAAATCGGCAGGGCAAGGGAGGTGGAGCTGAGTTCTTTTGTTGCAAGTACTGATATTGTGAACATTGGGCTTATTGTATTGAGTGCAGCACAAAGCTGTGTTTTTTTCTTGCTTGGTAAATCAACATCTTTTAAAAGCCGTGCAGCGGACGGAGCACCCGATATTATTGCAAGTACGAAAAAGGCAGACTTGCTTTTTTCAAAAAAAGAACTGCCTCTTAAGAGTGTTGTAAACACAAAGAAAGGAAGCAGTGATGGGAAAATACTGTTTATAAAAACGTCATACCCCGTCCTTGCATATGAGGCGGCATTTGAACTGAAAACTATAAGCAGAATACAAACTACAATACACAATGCAAATCTAAAATTCTTCATGTATGATTATACGACAATAAGAGGCTGTGTATAATCAGAAAATGCTTTTTGCTTTGATAAAATGTTATAAATGTCGCTTGATAAAAGGTCTTTTTCCAAAAGTGCCTTTGCTTGGGGCGAAAGCTTGGTTGTATCACTATGCGATATTATTATCGGTATTTCGGATCGTTTGGAAAGCTCGCTCAAAATAGGACTTGCTTCTTTTCTCATTCCCAAAACTTTTATGTAAAGATAGTCGTTGGGACTTACAAGTGCATTGTCCTGAAGCTTTTCTTCAATGCGCAAAAGAGCACAAATTGCTATGCGGCGAAGTCTTGCCATGGTGTAACGCTTGCTCTTTGAAAGAGCGAGAAAATCAGCGTATGATGTAGCTTCCCGGCAGGCTTCATATAAAACGTGTTGAAGACCTTCGCTTACATCGGGAAGCAATGCGAATTCGTCTTGACTCATCGAGCGAAGTACGTATAGCATCATCGAGGAAAACTCACTGCTTTGTGAAGAAGCAGGAATAACGGGTGAGTCAAGCTTGCCGTCCAATATGAGATTGCGTATTGTGCTTGCTGACTGAAATCCATCAAGCGTACTGTCAGTAGAGTCGTGCATTGCGCCGATTCGCTGTATAGCAATCGGTGTAATTTTGGCATTGAATTCTTTGATTGCTTTTATATATTCAAGTCCCAAAACATCGTTTGGAGATGATGGGAGTGATAAAGCTTCGCTCTGTGCTCTTGCAAACGAAATACCGGTTTTAAGCGATTCTTTAAACCTTGCTTTTGCTTCCTCGTTACAGGAAAGCGAATTGCCTGCAATTTCAAACAAATTGTTTATATCACCACATTCGCTTCCAAATGAAAGCTTATCTACAACACCGCTTTTTTCAAAAATCAAAACAGCGGCTTTTGCAAATTTTTCTGCACATGAAACAGAAAATGCAGCAGGCAGCTCCCAAACCATATCAACACCTGCTTCGAGTGCTTTTTGAGCACGGTAAAACTTATTGTAAATCGCGATATCTCCGCGTTGCACAAAGTTACCGCTCATCAGTGCTATTACGAAATTGTCTTTTGCAAATGAGCGAGTTTTTGAAACATGATATTCATGCCCCTTGTGAAAGGGATTATATTCAGCAATAATACCTGTACAATTCATGATTTATATTATATCAGTATTTTAATTCTTATTGCAATTATTTCTATAAGTGATAAAATAATGTAGTTAGTTAAAATAATAAGCAACGGAGGAATTATGCAATGTCAGTAATCGACAGTATTAAATCACAAGCTATCCAGAATAAAAAGCACATTCTTTTGCCCGAAGGCACCGAAGAACGCACATTGAAGGCATCACGCATTATAGTAGATCAGGGTATTGCAGAAATATCCTTGCTCGGTAAGGAAGAAGAAGTTCTTGCAAAAGCTCAGGAATTGGGTTTTTCACTTGAAGGCATCAATATCATTGATATGGCAAAGTCGGAATACTATGAGCGCTATGTAAATGAGTTCTATGAAATGCGTAAGGAAAAGGGCGTAACAATAGAAAAGGCTCAGGCTTTAATGCTTGATCCGCTTTTCTTTGCAGGAATGATGCTTAAGGACTCAAAGGCTGACGGTATGGTAGCAGGTGCTATAAATACAACGGGCAACACATTGAGACCCGGTCTTCAGATTGTTAAGATGAAAAAAGGCATATCCACAGTTTCAAGTTGCTTTATCATGGAAATCCCCAACAAGGAATACGGTGATAACGGCGTTATGATTTTTGCTGACTGTGCAGTTAATATTCAGCCTACAGCTGACCAGCTTGCAGCAATTGCTATTGCTTCTGCTGAAACAGGCAAAAGCCTTTGTGGCATAGAGCCCAAGGTTGCAATGCTTTCATTCTCAACAAAGGGAAGTGCAAAGCACGAGAATGTTGACAAGGTTGTTGAAGCTACGGCAAAGGTACGCGAATTGGCCCCCGACCTCCAGGTTGACGGTGAATTGCAGGCAGATGCTGCTTTGGTAGAAAAAGTAGGTCAGCTCAAGTCCCCCGGAAGCACAGTCGCAGGCAAGGCAAATGTTTTGGTATTCCCTGACATCCAGGCGGGCAACATCGGCTACAAGCTTGTTCAGCGTCTTGCAGGTGCAGAGGCAATCGGTCCTATCTGCCAGGGCTTTGCAAAGCCGATTAACGACCTTTCACGCGGTTGCAGCGTAGAGGATATCGTTTCCGTTGTTGCAATAACCGTAGTACAGGCTCAGAATAACTAAAATCAATTCATATAAATAGGAGCAATAAAAATGAAAATTCTTGTTTTGAACGCAGGTAGTTCCTCACTTAAGTATCAGCTTATCGATACTGACAACGGCACCGTTATAGCAAAAGGTCTTTGCGAGAGAATAGGTCTTGATAATCCCAAGCTCGTATATGGTGCAGCAGGCAAAGATAAAATTGAAAAAATCTTGGATATGAAGGATCATACGGCTGCTATCCAGTATGTTCTTGACATTTTGTCAGATAAGGAAGTTGGCGTTGTTTCAAGCATGAGCGAGATTGATGCAGTAGGTCACAGAATCGTTCACGGCGGTGAAAAGTTCAACAAGTCCGTTCTCATTACGGAAGAGGTTCTCAAAGATATAGAAGAGATTTCAGATCTTGCACCTTTACACAATCCTGCAAACCTGATGGGTGTTCGTGCTTGTCAGGCTATCATGCCTGCAACACCTATGGTAGCAGTATTTGATACAGCTTTCCATCAGACAATGCCCCCCAAGGCTTTCTTGTACGGCTTGCCCTATGAAGCTTATGAAAAGCTCATGGTAAGGCGTTACGGCTTCCACGGCACGAGCCACTACTATGTATCAGAACGTGCAAGTGAGCTGCTCGGTGAAAATGGTAAGGATGCAAAGATTATTACTTGCCACCTCGGTAACGGTTCAAGCATTACAGCAGTTGCAGGCGGTAAATCCGTTGATACATCAATGGGTTTGACTCCTTTGGAGGGTGTTGTAATGGGTACACGCTCCGGCGATATGGACCCTGCAATCGTCACATACCTCATGGAAAAGCTTGACCTTGACATTAAGGGCATCAATGAATACCTTAACAAGAAGTCAGGTGTTGCAGGCGTTTCAGGCGTTTCGAGTGACTTCCGTGATTTGAGCAAGGCAGCAGCAGAATGTAACGAAAGAGCAAAGATAGCTCTTGATATGTTTGCATATCGCGTAAAGAAGTATGTTGGTGCATATGCTGCAGCTATGGGCGGCGTTGATGCTATCGTATTCACAGCAGGCGTAGGTGAGAATGATGATGCTGTTCGTGCAGCAGTTCTTGAGGGCCTTGAATATATGGGCGTTGAAGCAGATTTCGAACTCAATGCAAATTGCCCCCGTGGTAAGGAGGTTGAAATCTCAAAGAGCTCAAGCAAAGTAAAGGTCTTTGTAATACCTACGGACGAAGAAATGGTTATTGCAAGGCAGACCGCAGAATTAGTCTAAAAGAAAACTAAAAAACAGTTGACAAATACGCCAATTATAGCTATTATATATAAGGTTGCCCGTATGAGGCACGCATAATTCGCGTTTATCAACAGGAGGTATAAAATATGGCAGTCCCGAAGAGAAAAACGTCAAAGGCAAGACGTGATAAGAGAAGATCAAACAGCTGGAAGCTTTCACTTCCCGGTGTTGTAGAGTGCCCCCAGTGCCATGAGCCCAAGCTTGCACACAGACTTTGCAAGGCTTGCGGTTACTATGATGGCAGACAGGTCTTGGGTAAGACTCAGGAAGAAAAGGCATAAGGTTACACTATTTTAAGATTACTTAAAGGGCAGCTCTTTAAAGGAGTATGCCCTTGTAGTGTTTTTACAAGTTTCAAAATAAATATTTCAAACACAAAAAAACCGTCCGAATGAGTTCGGACGGTTTTAGGTTTGCTTTGATTATTTAGCAAGGACCTTCTTAAGGTTTGCAAAACGGGGGAGACCACGCTCAAACGGAATTTCGGGAGCGCCCTGGATAAGAGGCATTACATACTCGAAGAATTCTTCCGTCATGCCGTTACCCTTTTCGTTAATCATGTTATCGGGAACTTTCTTTTCTGTGTTAGCAACTTCTGTAAGGTCGATAAGCTTGAGGTTGCATACATAGTTACCGTCAGCATCATAGCTGCGTTCGAAAGCAACCATCTTATCTGTGATGCCGAGGAGAGCACATTCAACAGCCTTTTTACCTGCCATGAATGATTCCTGAACGTCAACTTCTGAAGCACAGTGTGCTGCACAACGCTGGAGGAGTGAGAATTCGATATCACGAACCTTAACGTTGATTTCGCTCTTGATTACAGATGCGAGGTAAGCTGCAAGACCGCCGAGCTGCTTGTGACCGAAAGCGTCTGTTGCTGCATTGTCTGCACCGTATTCAACAATAAGCTTGCCGTCCTTGTCATGGATACCTTCAGAAACTGCTACGAGGCACTTGCCTGTTTCGTTGTAAATTCTGCGAACGTCTTCAACGAAAACCTTGAGGTCGAAATCACGCTCGGGGAGATAAACAAGGTCAGGACCCTGGCCAAAGTGTGAAGCGACTGATGCTGCTGCTGTGAGCCAACCTGCATGACGGCCCATGCATTCCATGATACAAACGATGCTTGTGTCATAAACGCGTGCGTCAAAGTAAAGTTCCATACAACTTGTTGCAATGTATTTTGCAGCTGAAGCGTAACCGGGGCAGTGGTCGGTTCCCCAAAGGTCGTTATCGATTGTCTTGGGAACGCCCATTATACGGCAGTCATAGCCGACTTTCTGCATGAACTTGGATATCTTGTTACAGGTATCCATTGAGTCGTTACCGCCATTGTAGAAGAAGTAACGTACATCGTACTTCTTGAAGATCTCGAGAATACGTTTATAATCTGTGTCGTCTACATCGGGATCAGCGAGCTTATAACGGCAGGAGCCGAGAGCTGATGAGGGAGTGTGCAAAAGGAGCTCAAGCTCGTATGCATCTTCCTGACCCATATCAAAAAGCTGATCGTCCAAAACGCCGCGGATACCGTGTGCAGCACCGTAAACGTTTGTGATGAAGGGGCTGTCAAGAGCTGTACGGATAACACCGTATGCACTTGCGTTGATGACGGAAGTAGGTCCGCCGGACTGTCCTATAATACAGGAACCTTTAAGTATGTTTGATGACATTTTAAAAACCTCCAAATACATTCTTTTGTATCCGCTATATTATAGCATATTCCACGCTTATTAGTCACTACCTATTTTGATAAAATGCTTTAGTCGTATAAATAATAAAACTTGCGGAATTTGCTTTAAAAGAGCAGATAAACTAAAATGTTCCGATTGTAATAAATCGAAATATGTAGTAGAATCGTCATATGCAAGTTTATGGACGTTTTTCAGGCATATATGATAAGCTCATGGGCGATGTGAATCGTGAAGAATGGGCTTCATACCTGCTCTCATTTATTAAAAAAGAAAATGCACACATTGTCGATGTCGCCTGCGGCACCGGCGAGTTTTCATGGCGCTTTGCAAAAAGCGGATATAACACGGTAGGTATGGATATATCCGAGGATATGCTTTTTGTAGCTGCTGAAAAAGCAAGAAAAAACGGTGTTACGGTTCCGTTTGTGTGCCAGGATATGCGTGAATTGAGCCTTCATAAAAAGGTTGATGTAATATCCTGTGCCTGTGACGGTGTCAACTATCTTCAGAATGACGAGGATGCATATGCGTTTTTTGAAAGAGCAAGAAGCTTTTTAAAGCGTGGTGGAATTCTGATGTTTGATGTTTCAAGCGAATATAAGCTTGAAAATATTTTGTCGTGCAATACTTTTGCGTTTGAGGAAGAAGATTGTGCATATATCTGGCAGAATATGTATGATCCTGTAAGCAGGCTTGTTAAAATGGATGTAACTTTCTTTGAAAAAAAAGAGAATACCGATGTATATGAAAGATTTTGCGAAACTCATATACAAAGGGCATATAAACAGGAAGAATTGCGTGCTTTGCTCAAAAAAGCAGGATTTGAAAAAATACGCGTATATGATGCTTTTACGAAAAATGAGCCAAGCGAAAAGAGTGAAAGACTGCAATTTATAGCTTTCACAGATGAGGAGGAGTAAGAAATGGATATTCTTTTAAGAGGAACACTTGCAAATAATTCTTTGAGATTTATGGCTATATCGGGGCGTGAGCTTGTAGAAAAGGCAAGAGAAACGCATGGCTTGTCACGAGTATGTACAGCAGCTCTCGGCAGAACGCTTTTGATTACTTCAATAATGGGTGCAGAGCTTAAGAGCGATGATGATAAGGTTACCGTTATTATAAAGGGTGAAGGCTTGGCAGGAAATCTCGTTTGCACTTCAAATCAGAGTGCAACAGTAAAAGGCTATATTGAAAATCCGAGTATTGAGCTTCCGCTTATGCCTAACGGAAAACTTGACGTCGGTTCAGCAGTCGGCTGGCTTGGTAAGATGACGGTAATCAGGGACCATTCTTTAAAAGAACCCTATGTCGGCAGTTGCGACATGGTGTCAGGCGAGATAGCAGAAGATTTTGCACATTATTTCACGATAAGTGAGCAGACTCCGTCGCTTGTATATTTAGGCGTTCGTGTTGATGCAACAAGCGGCAGCGTTTTGTCAGCAGGCGGTATCGTTATACAGCCGTTGCCCGGTTGCGATGATTACATCATCGACGGAATAGAAGCTATTACCGAGGATATAAGTTCACTTGCAAAGCGTTTGGGTGACGGTGAGACTCTTGAACAGGCACTTAACGATATATTGAAGGAATTTGAGCCCGTTGTACTTTCAACTTCAAGCCCTGAGTTTAAGTGCGATTGCAGCAGGGAACGCCTTGAGCGTGTTTTGATTTCACTCGGCAGAGAAGAATTGCAGGATATGATTGAAAAAGACGGCGGTGCAGAGATAGCGTGTCAGTTCTGCAATACAAAGTATTATTTTGATAAAGAACAGTTGACAAATCTTTTAAAGGAAATGTGATGGCAGCAGCAAACAATCAAGCAAATAACGGCAAGGTTTTAGCGTTTAAAAAGGAAGGCGAATTCTTTTACAAACGTGGTGTTGCCATGCTTGAAAAAAACAAAATACTTGATGCTGTTTCCAATTTCAGTAAAGCGGTAGAAATAAATCCTGAAAATGAGGAATATGTAATTTCACTTGCAGAGAGCTTTTCAAACATCGGATATTACGATGAGTCTAACAGGGTTATATTTGCACATTTTCCCAATTTGGAAACACGTCCTGCCGATGGCTTTTTTGGGCTTGGCTGTAATTTTGCAGCAATGATGGATTATGAAAATGCAAAAGCCTGCATCGAACAGTATCTTTCAATGGAGCCGGATGGCGAATATGCTTGCGATGCCTGCGATATGCTTGAAGCGATTTTCATGTATGAAAATGAAAAGGCAAAGGACAAGGAGAAGATTAAGCTTCATGCGGTAAGAGAGCCGCTTCCTTCAATACATGATGTTATCATGGCGGAGGACGATGATGAGAAGTTTGGCGTCGAAGCTATCGAAAAGCGTATCACAAAAGATAAAAAGCTTTTCTTTTTAAGAAATCTGCTTACAATTAAGTTCTTTTTAAAGCATGACTATAAAAAGGCTGAAGAATATACCAATCTTGTACTTCAGGATGATTTGGACAATGTTCATGCACATTGCAACAGAGTGATGATAGCATCTGCAAGCAATAATGACGAAATGCTCAATAAGGAGCTTGATTATATCAGAAGCTATCGCACAGAAAATATGAATGAGCTCAACAGAATAGGCTTGACTTTGCTTGAGTATTCAACGCCTGACGAAGCTTTGCCTGTTTTAAAGCATATGTATTCAAAGCTTCCTTACGATAAAACAATAATGCATAAGCTTGCTATATGCTATTATGCACTCAAAGAGTATAAAAAGAGTATTGAGCTTTACGACAAGCTTATAAAGCTGGATGAAAAGGACGATATTGCTTTTTATTACCGCAATATTTGTGCTTGTGCGCAAAACAACGGTATCACACGCGGAGGGCTTGTTATAGATTACGAGGTACCCATGGATGAGGTGGTGGAAAGGGTATCAAAAATTAAGGATTTTGTAAGGCTTCCGTTTGAAGAACAGCTTGATAAATGGAAAAACGATGCACCGTCAGAGAGGCTTATAGTGTGGGGCACAAGATGCCATGATATCGCCATAAAACGTGCTATGCTTACGCTTGTCTCTACGTTTGCCGATAAAAAAGCAGAAATACTTTTAAGAAAATTTTTGCTTCATGAGAACGAAAATGATGACTTAAAGCGTGAAGTGTTTGGCTTGCTTGCACAGATGCAGGCAGAAAGCCCGTTTATAGGTTATATTGGCGGTGCGCTTATAGAAAGCCATGTTGACAGGATTGAGTTTATGGAGAAGATACCCAAGATTTACAGGGATATTCTGACGAACAGTATTCAGAACATGGAAAGCGTTTACAGTGGAGATGCACTTTTGTATGCTACGCATTTATGGAAAAACTATCTTGAAGCAAATAACAAAAGCCTGCCGCAGATAAACAAAAATCAAGGGGAAGCATTAAGTGTTGTAATTGAATACTTTGCGGTGAATAAATCAGGTGCAGTTATAAGCAAGCAGGAGCTGTGCGAAAAGTATAATATATCATCAACACGTTTTGACAATGCATATTTAAAGCTTGAACCTTTTATTGAAATTACGGATGATGAATTAAACGGTATACAGGAATAAATCGGAGAACAGTATGAAATTTATAGCTACCGCAAAATTGGGACTTGAGTCGGTTGTTGCAAGCGAGCTTAAGCATATGAATATGGAGAATGTGTGCGCATACGATGCAAGAGTCACGTTCACAGGTGATTTTTATGATATGGCAAAAGCATGCCTGTATCTTCGCTGTGCTGAAAGATTGCTTTTGTGCGTTGGTGAGTTTAAAGCAACAACATTTGATGAGCTTTTTGAGGGCGTAAAGGCTATAAACTGGAAAGATTATATAGCTCGCGATACATTTATTCATGTTAACGGTAAAAGTGCAAAAAGTACGCTGTTCTCGGTTTCTGATTGCCAAAGCATAACAAAAAAGGCAATAGTTGAAAACTTGAAGCTTGCGTATCACACAAATATAATTCCCGAAACGGGCAAAAAGGTAATAGTTGAAGTAGGACTTTTGAAGGATGAAGTAACAGTTGCACTTGATTGCTGCGGTGCAGGTCTTTCAAGACGCGGTTACAGAACATATAATGTAGCAGCCCCCATATCCGAAACATTGGGTGCTGCAATAGTTACGCTTTCAAGATATAAAGCCGATATGCCGTTCATAGATCCTATGTGCGGTTCCGGTACAATGCCTATTGAAGCTGCAATGATAGCTAATAACATGGCTGTAGGCATGGGCAGAAATTTTGCTTTTGAAGAGTGGCATTTCTTTGATGATAAAATCATGGAAACTGCTCGCACAGAGGCACTTGATTGTGTCAAAAACAATAAGCTTGATATTTTGGGCTGTGACATAGATGCACGTTCTGTGGAGCTTTGTAAAAAGCACGCAAAAAAGGCAGGCATAATGGTAAATTGGGCGGTCAGCGATGTACGCAATTTCACAACCGATAAGCATGGCGGTGTTTTGGTTTGCAATCCTCCGTACGGTGAGCGTATGTTTGAAAAAAAAGAAGCAGAATCTCTTTATCGGACAATGAGCCGACATTTTTCAAAATTAACGGATTGGCAGAGAAGCATTATAACTTCGCACAGTGACTTTGAGCGCATATACGGCGTAAAGGCTGATAAGCGCAGAAAACTCAGCAACGGCGGTATGCCGTGTACCTTGTATCAGTACTTTCCGCAAAAATAAAGCATTTACAAATAAAACCGATTGTTTTATAATACTTGGTGTGCATGGGGCATTAGCTCAGCTGGTAGAGTGCCACACTGGCAGTGTGGATGTCAGCGGTTCGAGTCCGCTATGCTCCACCAGAAAAAGCCTCGTTCTTCGGAACGAGGCTTTTTCAATGAAATAAATCCTTTAGAGGATTTGTGAAATACGCTTCGCGTGTGAAATATTGCTTTGCAATGTGAAATGCGCTACGGCGCGTGATAGGATTTGTTTCATTTCACTTGATGCATAGCATCAAATTTCACAATAATCAAAGATTATTATTTCATATCCGAAGGATATTTCACTGATTATTATCTAAGAAAAACCCTTTGTTAACATCCGTTGCTTGAAGCAACGGCGGAATTTGAATATAGTCTTAGTAAAAAGGCATATTCAAAGGAGGTTTGTTGTATATGTTGAACAATAATATAAAGCGTTTTCGTAAAATCAAAGGAATTTCACAAGAGGAGCTTGCTACAAAGCTGAATGTCGTACGGCAAACAGTATCAAAATGGGAAACGGGGTTGTCTGTTCCCGATGCTGAAATGCTTACACATATTGCAGATGTACTTGATACTTCGGTTAATGCACTTTTGGATGAAGAAACAAATATTGACGAAAATTCAAAGCTTGATATTCTTGATGCAAAATTATCGTTTTTAAACAATCAAGTTGCAAGGCACAATGAACAGCGCAGAAAAACATGGAGAATAATATTTATTACTATTTCCGTTGTTACCGCTTGTATTTTGCTGAGCAGCTTAGTTGAATTCATACATTTAAAATCGGTTATGCATAACATAGAGGTGGATACAACGATTATTGGCGGTGCTGACGGACCGACAAATATTCTTGTTTCAAACAAGACTTTCAACCCCGTTTTTCTTGTTGGTGTGCTTGCAGTTGCAGCTTTGTCCGTAATAGGTATATATAAGACTCGCAAAAAGTAAAAAGCGCTACTTAACAAGTCCATACTTTTCTTTGATTCTGTCAAGCTTTTCAAGCATTGGCTCTGCACCGAGCAAGAGGAAGATTACTGTTGCAAAAGCATGTATCAAATCCATCGGGAAGCCCGATACATAGTAGGCAATAATAACCTGTGCGTTTATTGTTTCGGGACTCCACATGAGTGCAGATGCAGGATTCATTATTCCGCCGTAGATTATTATTGCGGATAATGCACCGAAAATTGACAAGCCAACTTTTGAACGGCTTAAAAAACCTTTGTTAAACAAAAGTCCTGCAATAAAACCGATAAGACCCATTGCAAACATTTGCCAAGGTGTCCAAGGACCTTGGGAGAATAGCATATTTGAAGCTAAAATTGTTGTTGCACCGACAAGAAAACCCGTTTGTGCACCAAATGCGACACCTGCAATTATGGTTAAAGCCGTAACGGGCTTAAATTGTGCAAACATGAAAAATACGCTTCTGCCGGCAACACCCAATGCACAAAGCACAGCAATTATTACAATTTCGCGAGCCTTTGGTTTTCTTCCTTCAAATATGAGCAAAAACGGAAGCATACACTCAATTAAAACAAGTATTGCTATAATGCCGAAATAACGGTTATCAAAAAGGAATATTCCGGCAAGCAATGTAAGCGGAATTAAAATCACCACTGCTATTGTTGCAAATACAGTTCGTTTACTCAAAGGTTGCCTGTCTGTAGCTTTTCGGACAATCGGCTGACTTTTCTTTCTGCTTGTTGCAAATATGAAAACAAGCATTGATACAATTAAAATTCCGTATTGCCATATGATGATATTGTCACTCTTAAACACAGATGCGTCAATCAAAGGCGATGCAGATATCAAAACTCCGAGAGCAACTAATGCTGAAAAGAACGCTAATATCTTTCTCCAAAGAGGCAGGGGGAGGGATTTGGATTTTATATTTTTTCCTTTTTGCATGGGTGGTGGCGTGTTTATGATGTCGTCATCGATTTTTATCTCGTTTTTTGGTACACCGCCCGCGCAAAGCAAGATGTCATTGACTGTTACAGCTTTTGGCAAAATATGCCGTGCCATTTTATTTGCAGAAGTTGTATAAAAGCTATTACCTGAGAAAAACTCACGCGGAGAATCTTCGGTTACAATGTTGCCGTCAAAGAATAGTCCGCACCTGTTGGCATATTCTGCGCAAAATGCTACATCGTGGCTTACTGCTAAAATCGTAACACCATGTTCTGTAAGCTTCTTTAAAATAGCTGCAAAAGTCATTTTAAATTCAGCATCAAATCCTTTGGTTGGCTCATCGAGCAGAAGAATATCGGGTGATGTTAAAAGGAGCTTTGCTAAGCCCAATCTTTGCTGTTCACCGCCCGAAATATCGTAGGGATGACGGTGGAGTAAAGATGTGAGTTTGCACAAAGAGGCAATACGAATTACTTTTTTATCTTTTTCTTCTTTTGAAATGTCCTTGTGTTCCAATACTTCATACAAGTCTTCAATAACTGTATTTTTGATAAATAATGTTTGTGGGTTTTGCGGTAAAAGTCCTGTTTTGCCCGACGCTTCAAATTTTCCTCGATAGGCTTTTTTTAGAGAAGAAAGCACCTTTAATGCAGTTGTTTTTCCTGTGCCGTTACCGCCTAAAATCGCATAGAATTCTCCCTTTTTCAGAGTTAGCGAAAGCCCTTTGAGTATATCGGGGGAATTCTTTTCGTATCTGAACCACACATCCTTACATTGAAGAACTGTCTCGCTGAAATTTAAGGTCGCATTTTTTTGAGGCAAGGGCAAGAAATCTTTTTCGTTTGCACGCTTTTCTAAAAACTCGCTGCCTTCTCTTATTGTGACGGGACAGTCGAGCTTTGTATTAAGACCTGCCCAAACACGCATAGCGGTGGGCATCGAAAGAAAAATCTTGCTGTCGTGTGCCTTGAGCTCCAGACCAACACTTTTCGGCTCACCGTCACATATTATTTTTCCGCTTTCCATGACAATCACCCGGGAAGCGTAGGGGAATGCTTCCTCTATTCGATGATCTGCCAATATGATTGTAGTATTGAACTCGCGGTTTATTTTTGCAAGCAGGGACAAAAATTCGTTTGCGAAAATAGGGTCAAGCTGTGAGGTAGGCTCGTCAAGAATAAGTACGCTCGGCTGCATTGACATAACGGATGCAAGATTTAAAATTTGCTTTTGACCGCCTGAAAGCTCGTTGACATTTTTATAAAACCAGTTTTCAATCCCGAAAAACGAAGCTGTTTCCGCAACACGCCTGCGGATTGCAAGTGAATCAACTCCAAGATTTTCAAGTCCGAATGCTAATTCATGCCATACCTTATCGGTAACAATTTGATTTTCAGGAGATTGAAGAACGAAGCCAATTTCTTTAGCCTGCGTATGAGCATCTGCCATGCAGAGCTTTGTGCTTTTAAATAAAATTTCTCCGTCAAAATCACCCTGAGGTGTAAGAATGGTTTTAAAGTGACGAAGCAATGTGGTTTTTCCACAGCCTGACGGACCGCATAAAATAACAAACTCACCTTGATTGATGTTAAATGAAATATCAACCAAGGTTTTCTTTTCTTGTGACGGATATGTGAAGTTTACAGATTTGAATGAATAGATTTCCATTTTCTGTCCTCCAAAATATTTAAAAGCACAGGCAGTATGCAGAGTGCAAAGTATACAAAATAGAAACACAAATTGACAGGAGAAAGACTTATCTTGGATATGACGGGGAAGTAGTCAAACGAAAAGACGGATAAGCACATACCGAAAACGAGTAAAGCTATCAATAATAAAAGCATGGTCAAAATCGCTTTGTCTCGGCTTTCAAGGCGATAGGGAGAAAATGTTGTGCGTCCTTTCAGTCCGTAGCCTCTGCTTTTCATGCTGTCCGCCGTTTCAATAGCTGATTCAAAAGACCAAGTAAGCATTATGGAGAGTATTTTTATTTCAAACTTTATTTTGCTTATGAGACTTTTATTTGTTGCTTCGCTGTTTAAACTGCGTTGAGCTTCAATTATTGTGTTAAGTTGATGCTTGAACCTCGGAATAAAGCGTAATGTCATATTGAGCACAAGAGACATTGCCGGAATGATTTTACCAAAAAGATAGGTTGTTTTTTCAGAGGTAAAAACCTTGTTGAAGCTTATGAACCAAACAAGGATGGTAACAAGCATACCACCCGAGCAAAGACCGTAAACAATACTTTCGAGAGTAAGAGGAAGCCCGCTTTTGAAATAGTAAAGTATCGTTACTCCTTCATGGTTAAAAAGCGGATTTATAAGTGCTGTGAGCAAAAACATGGGGAGGCAGAGCTTTAATGTGAAAAGCAAAGCTTTTTTACCGTCACATTGGATTGCATACAAAAGTGCACTCACAAAGGAAATAAGCATGGATAAAGGATGCTTCAGTGCCATCGCGAATAAGAGCACAGAAGCAAAATATAAGAAATTAACTATGGGATGATATTTATGAAAAGACTCATAGGACATGATGGACACCCTCATAAATAAAAAATAGCTACAGCACCAAAATAGTGATGTAGCCGTGTTTCTACAAATTAAGCTGTGACTCAAAAATCCGTACTTGCAGATTTTTATTTGAGCACGAGTTTAAGCAGTTCTCCTGACTTGCATATCATAAGCTTGCACAAAGTCTTCTCAGCTAAAGCTAATGACCGGATTTCTCCATTTTAAAATGTGACAAGCCTCCATGTTTACAGTGGCGGTACCGTCCGTGATTTTCACACGATTCTCTATTCTCCCAAAAAAGCTGTTACCGCCCTTTTGAGCACTTAAACTTTATGTAGAATATCACCATCCGATAGGTTTGTCAACCGATAAAACATTAGCTTTTCATACTAAAATTAAAATAATACACGGGCAATAAATATATAAGTTATTATTATACAAAATATGGACAAAGTGTGTAATTAGATGTATAATATAGTCGGTTATGCAGCGTTGTTAAAATAGGTAGGCTGTGTAATACAAAAAAATAGGAGAGGAACACTATGAACAAGTTCACTAAGAAACTCATAGCATTTGTGCTTGTAATGTCATTTGTTCTCACAGCTTTTGCCGGAACATTGACTTTTGCTGCACAGGCTGCTTATGACGAAGTTTTCTTTGCTCAGCTTGATGCAATCGGCAAAGTTGCCGGAGAAGCTGAAAAGAAAGCAGTTGATGCAGGTCTTGAAGGCGATGCAGTAATTGAAGCTGTAAAGGCAGCTTTGCTTGCTACAGACCTTGTAGATCCCGATTCATTTGAATATCTTGAGGATGATGAAGGTTTCACACACAAGTCTGCAATGGGCGCACATTGCGCATACAACTATCGCATAAACATGGCTGAATACGGCCGCACAGAAGAAGACTACTTCAATGAAACTGAAGTAATCGATTATTCTGTTAAGGGCAAGGGCGAAGAAGGAAAGGGCAACGGTGATAAGAATGTTGTTCTCGTTGGTCCTTTCTATGGCTATCAGTCAGACTTTTTGGATTCATTTTATAAGCCTAAGTCAAAGGCTATCGCTGACTACACAGGCGGTATGTACACATTGCTTTCAGGTAAGCACGCAGCTGCTTCTTCAATAGCAGAAGCTGCACGTGATGCAGCGGTTGTAATTTTCGACAGCCACGGTATGTACAGCAGTGGTAGATCATACCTTTGCCTTACAAGCTCAGTTGGTATTACAAGCGCTCATTATTCATCGGGCAATGCAATTTATTTGTCATCTTATTCTCCTGCGCGTTACTTGGTTGACGGCACATTGTTGGTAGAGCTTGCTGGCGGTACTTTCCCCGGAACAATATTCTGGATGGGTATTTGTAACGGCATGAGAACAACTACATTGTGCAATCCGTTCATTAACAACGGTGCAAGCGTAGTATTCGGTTATTCTTTGCCCGTTTCATTCTTGGGCGAACGAAACTATTGCGACACATTCTTCACATCAATGATGAATGGTAATACTGTTGCAACTGCTGCAAGTGCTATGAAATCAGCACACGGAACTTACGACAGCAGATACATGAATGCATATCCTATTTTCCGCAGTGCACAGGATGCATATCCGTCAAACATTAATACAACTCAGACGGTTAAATCAACAAAGACACTTCCCAAGGCTTCAACCGGTAGTTATTCATCATCAACATATAAGTATGAAAAAACAACTACACTTACAAACGGTGAAAACTACCTTATCGGCTATACATCAGGAAGCACAACTTACCTTTTGTCAAGCACAAGTGACGGTACATACAGCGATACATTCCCGTATTTTGCAGCTGCAACAGCAAAAACAAGCAGTGACGGTTACACACAGTTTACTTTGAGTAACGGTACAACTTACGGTAATGACTTGGCAGACTTTGAACTTACAGTTGGTGGTTCAGCTTCTGCAAGAACATTCTATAATGATACACTTAATAAGTACCTTGTATTGAGCAATGACTCAGGCACAACAGGTTATCCGATGTTCCGTGCAAGTGGTTATACAACATGGACGGTAAGCAGCACAGGCGTTATGAAGAATAACAGTTACACAGGCACAAAGAACTACCTTGGCGTAACTGATACATATCTTGACAATGTTGCTTCCGGTTCCGGTAAGGCATTCTCTTTCTACAAGAGAGTAACATCCACAACACCGACAGCTGCTCCCACAACATCTGCACCTAAAGATTTCACAATAGCAGAAATTGCAAGTGCAGCAAAGACAGCATTAAGCAATTACACAACAGGTACACCTTTCTATAAGAACGGTATCACAATTGACGGTAAAACTGTAGCACAGCAGAATTATTATCTCTTGGCAGCACAGGCAATCCAGGATATATATAACGGAAAAACATCTGCTTCATATGCAAGTTCTGACTACAACTAC
>JAFQXA010000037.1 GCA_017407205.1 Clostridia bacterium | reverse complement strand
TCTGTTGTCGGGGCAATTTTTGAATGTTCCCATGCGTGAGTAGTCAAAGCGTGAGGGGCATCTTGCGAGCAACCCCTGCAAAATTTCGTGGCACTCACCAAAGCGCTGGAAGTGTACGATTTCGCGTTCACGCAAGAATCTCAAGGGGTTCAAGAGGTCGGGGTCGTCTGTTAACTGCATGAGGTGCTCATACGTTGCACGAGCCTTCTGCTCTGCGCCCATATCCTCGGTTATATCTGCGATCGGGTCGCCCGTTGCCTGAATGTAGGAAGCGGTGAACGGAACTCCGTTGGGGTCTACCGGGAATACTGCATGGCTGTGAATTGTGTAATAACCTATAAGTCCTGCTGCCTTGATATCTTCAAGTGAGGCGTTTCTCATGCACTGATGAATCATTGTGCCGATCATTTCCCAATGTGCAATCTCTTCCGTGCCGATGTCGTTGAGCGTAGCTTTTACGCGGTTATCGGGCATTGAAAAGCGCTGTGTGAGATAACGCACGCCTGCTGCAAGCTCGCTGTCGGGGCCGCCGTACTGTGCCATGAGTGCCTTTGCCATTGTGAGGTTTGGCTTTTTGATGTTAACAGGGAATTCAAGTGTTTTCTGATATATCCACATATTGTTTTCCTCCTATCTTACTGCCAGGGCCAGTCGCTTAATACGTAGCAGCCCGTATTTGTGGGGGTGTGACCAAAGTTCTGGAGCGGACCGTAAAGCTCTGCATATTTGTCTATCAAAGCACAAAGCTTTTTGCCGTAGCAGAGATAGTCCGCTTTTGCTGCGCTGTCTGTCGGGTGCGTGTCAAGATACAAATTGAGTTCAACGCATACAAACTGCATTTCCTGAATTTTGTTCCTGAGAGCACATTCTGTATATTCTGTGTTGTATGACATAAAATCCGTCCTTTCTACTTGTAAAGCTCTTTAAAGTAGGTTCCCATCTGAAGTGCAGAGCAGGGGCAGAATCCGCCTCTGTACTCCTGTATGGGACTTTCTACCTGTGCAAGACGCAGGTTTTCTTCAAAACCGTAGGCAGTTATGCAGCTATGAGTGCAGGCTTCGCCTGCTGTTACCATTTGTGTCGTTCTGACGCGCGGCTGTATCGTGCGACAATTGCAACGACGGTTTCTGTTTGTATACACGGTTAATTCCTCCAATACTTTTATAGTTGTTGTATACTATTCAAAGGGTATTGGTTTGTGTGCAAAACTTGCGTGTTGCAATAGTTTTTCTTTCATGTTATTATATTATGTCGGCGGATTGCGTTGAGCATCCCGGCATTTATTGTGAATATTAAAATTTGTTTATTATATTTTTTGGAGGAAAGAAACAATGGCAACAATGGAGAAACTTGACGGAAGCAAGGTAAAGCTCACTATTACGGTGACAGCAGAGGCATTTGAAGAAGCTACTCAGAAGGCTTATCTGAAGACAAGGGGTAAGTTCAATCTTCCCGGCTTCCGCAAGGGCAAGGCTCCTCGTAAGATGATCGAGAATGCATACGGTGAGTTTGCGTTCTTTGATGAGGCATTTGATTTGGTATATCCCGAAGCTTACAAGAAGGCTATCGAAGAAACAGGCATAATTCCCGTAGGCCGTCCCGAAATCGGTATTGAAGAAATCGGCAAGGGCAAGGATGTTGTATTTACTGTGGAAGTAGCAGTTCGCCCCGAAGTTAAGCTTGGCGAGTACAAGGGGATAAAAGTTGAAAAGCGTGAGTATAATGTTACGGAAGAAATGGTAGACGCTGAAATAGCGAGAGAACGCGAAAAGATTGCAAGATATGTTGACGTTGAAGGCCGCGCAGTAGAAAACGGTGACATGATTCGTCTTGACTATTCAGGCAGTGTTGACGGCGTTAAGTTTGACGGCGGCACAGCACAGGACCAGCAGCTTACAATCGGCTCGGGCACATTTATTCCCGGCTTTGAAGAACAGCTTATCGGCGTAAATGTCGGCGAGGAAAAAGATGTTGTGGTTACATTCCCCGAACAGTATCACGCAGAAGAGCTTGCAGGAAAAGAAGCTGTATTTGCTTGCAAGGTATTGGCTATACAGACAAAAGAGCTTCCTGAGCTTGATGACGAGTTCGCAAAGGACGTATCTGAGTTTGATACATTAGCAGAGCTTCGCGAAGGCAAGAAGAAGGAGCTTGAGGAGGGTCTTAAGAGAGAAGCCGAAGAAGCAAAGATCAACGAAGTTGTAAAGCTTGCAACGGATAATGCAGAGGTTGTAATCCCCGACGTTATGATTGAGAGTCAGGTTGATTACATGATTCAGGATATAAGCTATCGTCTGAGTGCACAGGGCATGAGCATTGAAGATTATGTCAAGTTCACAGGCAGCACAATGGAAGCGCTTCGTGAAAGCTTCAGAGGTGAAGCCGAAATAAGAGTTAAATCACAGCTTGTTATCGACGCCATTGCAAAGGCAGAGGGCATCGAAGCATCAAAAGAAGAAATTGATGAAGCAATCAAGGCATATTCTGAGCGTTTTGGTGAAGAATATGCAGAGAAGTTCATTGCAAACCTTTCTGAAGAAGACAGACTTTATTTTGCAGACCAGATTGTAAATGACAAGACAATCAAGCTTTTGACAGACAGTGCCGTTGAGGGTGCAAAGAAGAAGGCTGCAGCTAAAAAGACAGCTTCCAAGAAGGAAGAAGGCGAAGAAGAGAAGGCAGAAGAGCCCAAGAAGACAAGAAAGTCTGCTCCTAAGGCTAACAAGGAAGAAACAACTGACGAAGAAGAAAGCAAGCCCAAAAAGACAACAAAGAAGGCTGCAGCTAAGAAGGAAGAAGAATAATAATTGATTTTTGACTTGACCAATTAAGGAGGAAGATTATGAGCAGTTTGATACCGATGGTAGTAGAACAGTCCAATCGCGGCGAAAGGTCCTATGATATATATTCAAGACTTTTGAAGGATCGCATAATATTCCTTAGCGGTGAAATAAGGGACGATGATGCAGACCTTATCGTTGCACAGATGCTTTTTTTGGAAGCTGACGATCCCGATAAGGATATAAGCCTTTATATCAACAGCCCCGGCGGAAGCGTTACAGCAGGCATGGCTATATACGATACGATGCAGTATTTAAAGTGCGAGGTTTCAACCATTTGTGTCGGTATGGCAGCAAGCATGGGTGCATTTCTGCTCGCAGCAGGTGCAAAAGGCAAAAGGCGTGCACTTCCCAATGCCGAGATAATGATTCACCAGCCCCTTGGCGGTGCAAGAGGTCAGGCAACGGATGTTGCAATCCAGGCAGAACAGCTCCTTAAAATCAAGGATAAGCTCAACAAAATCCTTTCTGAGCGTACAGGTCAGGATGTTGAAAAGATAAAGCTTGATACAGAGCGTGACAATTACATGAGTGCCGAAGAAGCAAAGAACTACGGTATAATAGATGAAATAGTACCCCCAAGGAGGTAAGGTAATGCCTAAAAATGTTGACGATAAATCCGCTGTAAAATGTTCTTTCTGCGGTAAGTCACAGGATGAGGTTCAGCGTATAATAGCAGGACCGGGCGTGTATATATGTACAGAGTGCATAGAATTGTGCCAGGAAATAGTAAATGAGGATTTGGGAATTGAACGCGAGGACGATGCAATAATGACCTCGGATATCCCCAAGCCCAAGGAAATAGTAGCAATACTTGATCAGTACGTAGTTGGACAGCAAAGTGCAAAGCACGCATTGGCAGTTGCGGTATACAATCATTATAAGCGTATATATTCAGCTCCCAAGGATGACGGCGTAGAGCTTCAAAAGAGCAATGTTGTTATGCTCGGACCAACAGGCAGCGGTAAAACAATACTTGCAGAAACACTTGCAAAGATACTTGAGGTTCCGTTCGCGGTTGCAGATGCAACGTCGCTTACCGAAGCAGGTTATGTCGGCGAGGATGTAGAAAACATACTCTTGAAGCTTATCCAGGCGGCGGACTATGATGTGGAGCGTGCCGAAAAGGGCATAATCTACATTGATGAAATTGATAAGATTGCAAGAAAGAGTGAAAATCCCTCAATAACAAGGGATGTAAGCGGCGAAGGCGTTCAGCAGGCTCTCTTGAAGATAATCGAAGGAACTGTCGCGAGCGTACCTCCGCAGGGCGGAAGAAAGCATCCGCACCAGGAGCTTATACAGATTGACACAAAGAACATACTCTTTATCTGCGGTGGTGCATTCTCAGGCATAGAGGATATAATCTCAAAGCGCACAGGCAAAAAGCTCATGGGCTTTGGTGCAGATGTTCAGTCCCAGAAGGTTAAGGATATAGGCGCAATACTGAAAAACATATTGCCCGAAGACCTTTTGAAGTTCGGTCTTATTCCCGAATTTGTAGGCCGTGTGCCGATTATAGTTACATTGAATCAGCTTGACGAGGATGCTCTTGTAAGCATATTGACAGAGCCGAAGAATGCACTTGTCAGACAGTATAAGCGTCTTTTTGAGATGGACGGTGTTGACCTTGAATTTGACCGTGAAGCCTTGCTTGATGTTGCAAGAAAAGCTATTGAGCGAAACACGGGTGCAAGAGGCTTGCGAGCAATACTTGAGGATGCAATGCTCGACATTATGTACGAGATACCGTCAAGGGAGGATGTTGTTGCTTGCCGTATAACCAAGGATGTTATAAACAAGGTTGCAGAGCCGATATATGAATTTACGGAGGAAACTCCTTTTGTTTCCGGAATGCTTGACGGCAGCAACTGAAATTTTAAATTTACAAAGGAAGTCGAAAGACTTCCTTTTTGCGTGCATTGGCATCAAAATTGAACAAACAGCGTTTAGGTTTTCCCGATAATGCCATACTACAAATGACGAATATTAAAAAGTAGATCGGGAGCTTTTGAAATGAGTATTTTAAAAAAGAAAAAGAATGATAAAAAGACGGAGCCGAAGGGTGTAATAAACAGTGAAAGTGCAGAACTTAACGCACTTTACAGGATGCGTTCGCGTTCCTTGTCCGTTCCGCTTTCCGAAAAGGTGCGACCTTCAAAAATGTGCGATATTGTAGGGCAGGACGATGCAATACGGGCACTTCGTGCAGCTATTTGTTCAAGCAATCCTCAGCATGTCATAATATACGGACCGCCGGGCGTCGGCAAAACCTGTGCGGCACGCTTGGTGCTTGAGGAAGCAAAAAAGAATAAGTTTTCACCGTTTGATGAAAGGTCCAAATTTGTCGAGGTCGATGCAAGCTGCGTGCGTTTTGATGAACGCTCGATAGCCGATCCGCTTTTGGGCAGCGTTCATGACCCGATTTATCAGGGAGCCGGAAGCCTTGGCACAAGCGGCGTTCCGCAACCCAAGGCGGGGGCTGTAACGCGCGCACATTGCGGAGTGCTTTTCTTAGACGAGATAGGTGAGCTTCATCCTTTGCAGATGAATAAGCTTTTAAAGGTTCTGGAGGACAGAAAGGTGTTCTTTGAAAGTGCATACTACTCACCTGACAATCAAAGCATACCTGCATATATACATGATATTTTTGCAAACGGACTGCCTGCCGATTTCAGACTTGTCGGTGCTACGACGCGCCAGCCTGATGAAATACCGTCGGCTTTAAGGTCGCGTTGCGTTGAATTGTTTTTCAGAGGCTTGAGCGTTGAAGAACTTTTTAAAATTGCAAGGCAAGCCTGCCAAAAGCTCGGATGCATAATGGACGATGAAACGGCTCTTTTGTGTGCTGAATATTCAGCGTCGGGCAGGGATGCTGTCAACATGGTGCAAATGGCAGGAAGCTCTGCACAGAATGAGGGGCGGAATAAAATTCGTCTTGACGATATAGAGTGGGTGGCAAGCGTTTGCAGAAGATGCAGGAAAAGCACTCAAAAAATAAGAGAGATTTTGCCTGTAGGTACAACGCTGGGATTGGGTGTTTCAAGCCTGGGGTTCGGTGCCGTTATGGAGGTTTCCTGCACGCTTATAAAGTGCGAAAAGGGCAGGGGCAGAATAATAATTGACGGCATGGCAGAGGAAGAGGAGGTGCAGCTTGCTTCAAGAAGCGTTAAAAGAAGAAGTACCGTTCGTGCGAGTGTTGAAAATGTCCGCTGGGCGTTTTTGAAATGCTTTAATGTTGATTGCAGGGATTACGATGTCATATTCAATGTGCCGGGCGGAGTCGTTGTTGACGGTCCGAGTGCAGGAATTGCATTTGCTGTTGCACTCATGGGCGCGTTAACCAAAAGACGGGCTGCGTTATATACGGCATTCACGGGCGAAATAACACCGCAAGGCGAAGTCAAGTGCGTTGGCGGTATCGAAGAAAAGCTTCAAGCAGCGTACAAAGCAGGAGTCAAAAGAGTGGTTATTCCCAAAGAATCGTTTGTGGATTCGTTGGTGCTCTATAAGGAAAAAGGGCTTCAAATTTTCCCTGCCGATGATATAAACGAGGTCATGAAAACGGCATTTGCTGAGAATACGAGCCTTAACAGAAGCGAAAAAAGCAATATTGTAAATATCCGTCTTGACGGCGAGGATGTATATTGTTAAAATTCATCCATATGAGTGAATTTATGATTAAAAAAGCGGTTTTTGAAACCAGTACAGGCATTGGCGGTAAGTATCCAGAGCAATGCGGTGCGGAAATAGCAATGGTTGGCAAATCCAATGTGGGTAAGTCAAGCCTTATAAATTCGTTGTGCAATAATTCCAAACTTGCGCGTACTTCGTCCACGCCCGGAAAAACACGCCTTATAAACTTTTTTAAGGTGAACGGCGAGTTTTATATTGTTGACTTGCCGGGCTACGGCTTTGCAAAAGCATCAAAGACGGAGCAAAAAAGCTGGGGCGGTCTTATTGAAAGCTATCTTTCATCGGGCAGACTGTCGCATATATTCATGTTGCTTGACATCCGTCACCCGCCAACTGAAGAAGACAAAATGATGTTCCGCTGGATACTTTACTACGGTGTTCCGTTTACTTTGGTTGCAACAAAGGCGGACAAGCTTGCAAAGAGCAAGAGGGCGGCTGCTGCAAACCTTGCTGCAAAGCTTTTAGGCGCACCGCCGTTTGCAATTCCTTTTTCGGCTGAAAGCAAGCAGGGCAGGGATGAGCTTATCAAAAGAATAGGCGATATTGTTGCTGAGGAAAGAAAAATTTGCATTAAAAGTGAATCAGCTATTGACATAACACAGTAGCCTTTGCATAATATTGAATTGTCATTCTATATAATATAAATTTTAGGGGGAGCTTATGGCATTAAAAAAGTGCCCGAGATGTGAATTGAACTATATTCAGGCAGAAGAAAGCTATTGCAATGTATGCCGTCGCGATATCAAAGGCGAGGTAGAGGCAGAAGAAACGGTTACCGTTTGTATCGAGTGTGGCGAAAATGAACCTGTCAAAGGCTCTGAATACTGCAGTGCTTGCTTAAGAGAAGTCTTGCGTCAGGAAAAATTGGCAGAGGCTTCTGATGATGAAGAAGAAGCAACACTTGATATTGACGGTGTTGAGCTTGATGATATGGATATTCCCGTATCAAGTGATGATGATATTCCCGAAACCGAGCTTGAGGAAATCGAGAATGAGTTCGGCGATGATATGTCCGATGATGAATTTGATGATGAGGACGATTTGTTGGACAACTAAAACCCTTGGGTTTTAAGAAAAGCAGGTAGAGATGAAGGTTTTTGCGATAGGCGACCTGCACTTGCCCGGTAACGATGATAAGCCGATGAATGTTTTCGGCTCCAAGTGGGACAATCATTTTGAGCGTATTGCAGACTATTGGACTCAACATATTGCAGATGATGATGTTGTGCTTATTCCGGGTGATATAAGCTGGGCGATGCAGCTTGAAAATGCTGTCGATGATATACAGGCGATATCAAAGCTTAAAGGTACAAAGATAATCATGCGCGGAAATCATGATTATTGGTGGAGCTCGCTTTCAAAGGTTAAAGCAATTCTGCCGGGCGGAATGTACGCTTTGCAAAACGACTGCATAGAAATAGGCGGTGTGTCTTTTTGCGGAAGCAGGGGCTGGCTGTGTGAGGGTAATTCCTCCTTCAAGGAGAGTGAAGACAGAAAGATTTATACCCGTGAAGCCATGCGCCTTGAAATGTCGCTCAAAAAAGCGAAAGAGGGGCAAATGATAATTGCCATGATGCATTTTCCGCCATTTAACGAAAAACAGCAGCCGTCAAGCTTTACTGAGCTTTTTGAAGCTTTTAATGTTAAGCATGTCATATATGCACACTTGCACGGTAAGTCATGCAGGGTGGCATTTGAGGGAGTAAAAAACGGTGTTGAATACACGCTTTGCTCTGCCGATCACCTTGGCTTTAAACCCAAGCTTATAACAGAAATCTGATATGGAAATCAACATGAACGCTTTGTTGTGAAACAGAGCGTTTTTTCTATGCCCAAAAGCTCAATACGGCTTGCTCAAAATTTGAAAATACAAAAAATTTTAATAAAAAGTTCATCAAAGTGGTGACAAGTGTGGCGATATGGTGTATAATGCTAAGGTAATAATTTAGTTGGAGTATATTCTCAAGGAGGTGAGCACTTTGCTTATAGGTTCATACGAACATTCAGTCGATGCAAAAGGCAGAGTGTTCATACCTGCAAAATGGAGAGAGGACCTTGGCACAACGGTTGTTGTAATGCCGGGAATTACGGGCAGCAGCGAGGATAAATGCTTAACCTGTATGTCACTCTCTTCGTGGGAAGAAATGCTTACAAAATTCAAAACTGTCGCAATGACGGATGCTATTGCACAGAGAACATTGCGTTCATTGCTTGCAAGGTCGGCGGATTGTGATACTGACAAGCAGGGAAGAATACTCATCACGGCTCCGCTTCGCGAGCTTGGCGAGATAGATAAAGAGGCTGTTCTTGTAGGCATGGGTAACCGAATTGAAATCTGGAGCAGTAAGCTTTGGAAAGAATATTGCGAGCGTGAGGCTCAAAACGGTGACGATGATGTATGGCAGCATCTTATGGGGCTTGGAATATGACCGAATTTTCACATATTCCGATAATGCTTGATGATGTGATTGAACTTTTAAACCCTTGCCGTGGCGGAGTTTTTGTTGACGGTACGCTCGGCGGTGGGGGACACAGCGAAGCGATATTGAAAAGGCTCCCTTCGGGCTCGAAGCATTTTGGCATAGACCGTGATAATGAAGCACTTGAAGCAGCCGGAAAAAGACTTCTTGTGTTTCAGGATGCTTTTAAAAGTATAAAGGGCAACTTTTTTGATATGAAGAGCTTGCTTGAGGCTGAAGGTGTTACGGGCGTTGACGGAATACTGATGGATCTTGGTGTTTCCTCGTATCAGCTTGATGCAACCGAGCGTGGCTTTTCGTATCACCATGATGCACCGCTTGATATGAGAATGGATACGGATGTGCCGTTTTCAGCATACGATGTCGTCAACGGCTACACGAGTGAAAAGCTTTTTATAATCATCAAAAATTACGGCGAAGAACGCTATGCATCACGTATAGCAAATGCGATAGTGAAGGCAAGGACAACAAAGCCTATAAAGACCACTTGCGAGCTTGCTGAGATAATAAAGTCGGCAATGCCTGCTCAGGCAAGGTGGGAAGGCACGCACCCTGCACGCAGAACATTTCAGGCAATACGAATTGAAGTAAACGGAGAGCTTGACGGGCTTTCAAAGGCGATGGAGGATGCGTTCTCGATTTTAAACCCAAACGGTGTGCTTGCTGTGATAACGTTCCACAGCCTTGAGGACAGGATAGTCAAGCAGGCGTTTAAAAAGCTTGAAAATCCGTGCACCTGTGACCCTAAAGCTCCGATATGCACCTGCGGTGCAGTAAAAGAAGCCCGAATACTTACAAAAAAACCGCTTGTTGCAAGCGATGAAGAAAACGCGCTGAACCCTCGTGCACGAAGTGCAAAGCTGAGGGCGATACAAAGGATTTAACAGTCAAAATACATAAACGAAAGAGAAGTTGAATAAAATGGCAGTACCTGCAAAAAAGAGTGAAACATATGAATACGCACCCACGAGGGTTTATTCTTATTCACGCAGCTCTGTGGCTTATGCGGCAGAACCTGTTAAAAAGGTGCCTGAAAGAAAGCCCCGACAGGAAACAAAGCAGGAGACAAGACAGCGTGTTAAAGAGAATACGCAAGCTAAGGCAAAGCCTCAGCTCAAGCGTGCTGTTTTGGCGTGCTGTTCTGTTGCATTCATGGCTGCAGCGGTGCTCTTTGTAATTACTCGCTTTGCAGCCGTAAATCAGGCATATTCAGCTTTGAATGATGTAAAAGAAGATATAAAAGCAGCAGAACGGGAAATAGAAGTTTTAAGTGTACAGCTTAACAATTCAGTAGATATTGATGCTGCAAGAGAGGCGGCAATAAAAGCAGGTATGGGATATCCGACTGCAGAACAGGTAGTAAAGCTGGATTGAGGTACTGAGGCGTTTTTAAGGGGTGAAGACGAATGGGTAGGCCTCCCGTAACATATAAAAGAAGATTGGCATATGCATGGTATGGCGTACTCGTTGTGTTTTTGAGCATAATTTTTTGCGTTTTTTATCGACAGATAATTATGGGCGAAAAATACAGAAATATGGCACTTTCGCAATGGACGCGCGACACATCGGTAGCGGCTGAAAGAGGCGAAATTACCGATGCCAACGGTGTAATACTTGCACAAAGCGGTACAACATACAAAATACTTGTGTGGCCGAAGATTATAAAAAAGGCGGAGCGTGCGAGAATAGCAACGGAGCTTTCTGCGATTTTGGAGCTTGATTATGAATCGGTGCTTTCAAAGGTAAGCGATGCTGAAAAGAGTGAAATCGTGCTTAAACGCAAGGTTGAGCGTGAGATTGTTGATAAGATATTGGCACTCAAGCTTGGCGGCGGAGTAGGTACGGGAATTGATACAAAGCGTTACTATCCCAACGGTGAATTGTTTGCACAGCTTTTGGGATTTACGACAATAGACAATGTCGGACAGTACGGACTTGAGCAGAAATACGATAAGTATCTTGCGGGCGAGGACGGACGTGCGTACAGCGAGACCGACGGAAGAAACAATGCGCTTGCGTACGGAATGAATGATACGATAGCACCTGTTGACGGTTGTGACCTGGTTTTGACGACCAATAGTGCAATTCAGGCGTTTATGGAAAAAGCTTTGGAAGAAGCGCTTGAAATAAACAAGGCAAAGACGGCACAGGGCATATTGATGAACTGCAAGACGGGCGAAATCATAGCGATATCGACTCAGCCCGACTTTGACCCGAACGAACCTCCGAGGTCGGATATGTCAACCTTGAACTCACTTTCAAGGAACCGTATCGTGGCGGATGCTTACGAGCCGGGCTCAACCTTTAAAATACTTACCTTGAGTGCGGCTGTTGACAGCGGTGCTGTCAATGAATCAACATCGTTTGACTGCCCCGGTTTTTATGTGGTAAACGGCGAAACGATAAAGTGCTGGAAGCATGGCGGACACGGAAGCGGACAGTCGCTTGCAAAGGCTGCACAGAACTCCTGCAATCCTGCATTCATGCGAATGGCGCTTCGCATGGGCAAGGAAACATTTTATGATTATCTTTACGCTTTCGGCTTGGGCTCAAGCACGGGAAGCGGTATGGCGAGCGAGTCGTCGGGCATAGTCACAAACGAGAAATATGTCAACGATAATACGCTTGCAAGAATAGGCTTTGGACAGAGTGTTGCCGTGACACCTATACAGCTTGCAACTGCTGTAAGTGCGGCTGTAAACGGCGGAAATCTGTTGAAGCCCTATATTGTAAAACAGATAATATCGCAAGACGGAGAAGTGGTGCTTGAAAACAGCCCGACCGTTGTGCGAAGAGTTATAAGCGAAGAATCTTCCCAAAAGGTCAGGGCAATACTTGAAAGTGTTGTAAGTGAGGGAAGCGGAAAAAACGCACAGATTGACGGTTTCCGCGTGGGCGGTAAAACAGGTACTGCACAGAAATACGAGGACGGTTCAATAGCAGACGGTAAGCTCATTGCCTCTTTTATTGGATTTGCTCCTGCCGATGATCCGACGTATGTTTGCTTGATTTTGGTTGATGAACCAAAGGTGGGCACGATTTTCGGAAGCACGGTAGCAGCACCTTTTGTAAAGGATGTTCTTGAAGAAACGCTTTATTATTATGGCCACAAGCGGGAAACGCAAAAGAACATGGTGCAAGTGCCGAGTGTTGAAGGCTTGAACACTCAAGAGGCTCAAAAGGTGCTTGAGGAAGCAGGCTTTGAAGCTGTTTACCAGGGCTTTGATGCGGTCATTGCACAGTTGCCTGCATCGGGCGAGAAGGCGGTAAAAGGCTCCCAAGTGCTTTTGTATACGGCACAGACCGATGCTGAAACGAATGAAGACGGCGAGCTTGTGAAGGTTCCCGATGTTATGGGCATGACACGCCTTGAAGCAAGTGATACATTGAAAGAATACGGTCTTGAGATATTGATAGACCCGATCGACCAAGCAGGTACGGCAATAAGGCAGAGCCCTGAAAAGGACACGGAAGTAAAAAAAGGCTCCAAGATACTTGTTGAATTTTCAACTGTTAACTGATAAACCTAAGTAATAATCGGAGGTTAACAAAAATGCTTTTGTCGCAGCTTTTTGCAAGTATAAAGCATGAGCGTCACGGCAGCGACGCTGATATCAAGTCCATACAGTACAACTCCCGTAAGGTAGAGGAGGGTTCTCTCTTTTGCTGTATCGTGGGTAATGTTTCCGATGGACATAAATATGCACATCAGGCGGTAGAGAAGGGCGCTGCAGCTTTGCTTGTTCAGCACCTTGTCGAGGGTGTTGAAGTTCCCCAGATAGTTGTTAAGGACTCAAGAAAAGCAATGGCTCTCGCTTCATCCGAGTTTTACGGCAATCCGTCACGAGAGATGACTATGGTCGGTATTACCGGTACAAACGGTAAAACCAGTACGACGTATATGCTTAAGGCGATAGCCGAAGCTGCCGGCAAAAAGGTTGGACTTATCGGCACCATCCGTAACATGATAGGCGATGAAATAATCGATACCGAAAGAACTACTCCCGAAAGTGTTGACCTTCATAGAATACTCCGTCTTATGAAGGACGAGGGCGTGGATATAGTTGTGATGGAAGTATCCTCACATTCGCTTGACCAGAAGCGTGTATACGGCATAGAATTTGACGTTGCCGAGTTTACAAATCTTACACAGGACCATTTGGATTATCATAAGACATTTGAACGCTACCTTGCAGCAAAAAAGCTTCTTTTCAAGGTTTGTAAGGCAGCCGTTATAAATAAAGACGATATGAATGCCGCTTCTGTTTCAGAGGGCCTCAAAGTGCCGATAATGACATTCGGTATTTGTGAAAAGTCAAATGTTTACGCAACAGAAATAGAAATAACAACAAAAGGCGTTCAGTTTGATATGCACACACAGATGGGCGATGCCCATATGTCCATATCAACGCCGGGACTTTTCAGTGTATTCAACGCACTTGGCAGTGCGGCTGTTGCACTTACACTCGGCTTTACCATGGATGAAATCAAGCAGGGGCTTGAGGGTATGCAGTCCGTATCGGGCAGACTGGAGCCCCTTGACACCGGCAACAGAGGTTTTTCCGTATTGCTTGACTATGCACATACTCCCGATGCACTTGAAAATGTAATAAAGACGGTTTCAGAGTTTGCAAAGGGCAGAGTAGTAACACTCTTTGGCTGCGGCGGTGACAGAGACCAGGCAAAGCGTCCCATAATGGGTGAAATAGCAGGAAGGTTCTCCGATTTTGTAATAGTAACTTCCGATAACCCCAGAAGTGAAGAGCCCATGGCTATAATAAATGAAATCGTAGAGGGTGTTAAAAAGTCGGCATGTGAATATGCCGTTATAGAAAACCGTCGTGAAGCTATTGCGTTTGCACTTGCAAGTGCACAGCGAGACGATGTAATAATACTTGCAGGAAAGGGCCATGAGAATTATCAGGAGATGAGCGGCAGTAAGTATCATTTCGACGAGAAAGAAATTGTCGCAGAATTACTCGCACAGTAATGGCATTTAGCTTATGAAGAATGTAATTTTCGCTTTACTCTTATCAGCGGTCGTGTGTATGGCACTCGGTCCGCTTGTAATACCGATGTTAAAGCGTTTAAAGTTTGGACAATCCGAAAGAAGTGACGGCCCCCAGTCCCACCTTTCAAAGGCAGGCACACCCACAATGGGCGGAATAATGTTTTTAATAAGTATTCCCGTTGCCGTGCTTATATTTAAGGAAGCATCAGCTTCACTTGCTGTTGCGGCGCTTCTTGTGACATTGGGCTGCGGTCTTATAGGCTTTCTGGATGACTTTTTGAAGGTAAAATTCAGGAATACCGTCGGACTTCGAGGCTATCAGAAGATAATTGCCCAGTTCGGTGTGGCTTTGGTACTCGCACTTTATGCATACAACAGCCCCTTTATCGGTTCGACCGTATACTTTCCGTTCTTTAATGTGGAATGGGACATGGGTATTTTCTATATTCCCTTTGTAATGTTCCTTGTTATCGCAACGGTAAACAGCGTGAATCTGACGGACGGGCTTGACGGTCTGGCATCGGGTGTAAGCCTGGTATACGCTGTAACTATGGCTGTCATATTCATGTATCTTTCGCAGGCAGTAAGAAATCCGGCGGACATGGGACAAGCAAGTGAAGTGCAGTATGCTATGGAACTTGGCTCAATGGCTGTATTCTCAGCAGCTTTGGCAGGTGGCTGTATGGGTTTCTTAAAACCCAATTCCTATCCTGCAAAGGTGTTCATGGGTGACACAGGTTCACTGGCCTTGGGCGGTGCAATCAGCACGATGGCGATATTCAGCCGTTCACCTTTTCTGCTCGTAATAATGGGCGGTTGCTTCGTTGCGAGCTCCGTTTCATCAATATTGCAGGTGGGCTCATATAAGCTCAGAAAAAAGCGTATATTCAAAATGGCGCCCCTGCATCACCATTTTGAGCTTTTGGGACATTCGGAAACACGTATAGTTTCCGGCTATATGATAACAACGGTATTTCTTTGCCTTATTTGCCTCTTGGCATACATTTAAGGAATCAAAGAGTTTTTACACCGTTCAATGGTTAAAGTGTGATGCCGTGGAAAAAGGCGCTTGGCACGGCATACACTAAGGGATCAAGGCGTTTGAGAGAGGGCGCGGCTCTGTTCTCTCAAGCTCCTTGAACTAAGATGCATAAGCTACGGACTTATGCAACCCCGAACATTGAACGGTTTTTTTTAACTGTAAATTACTTTATATATATGACTCTGTGGAGGAAACATGGAACAAAAGACAGCGTTGATAGTCGGCATGGCAAAAAGCGGTATAGGCAGTGCCAGACTTTTGGCAAAGAACGGCTACCGCGTCATAATAAATGACATGAAAAGTGAAATAGACGGTCTTTTCGAAGCTTTAAAGGACATAGAATATATAAATGCTTTGGGCAAAAAGCCCGAAACGCTTTTTGATGGCGTTGACCTGTTGGTTTTAAGTCCTGTTATCCCTGTCTTTGCTCCGTTTGCAAAGGAAGCACAGTCACGCGGAATCGAGGTAATAGGCGAGATAGAGCTTGGATATCGCTTTGCAAGCCGTAAGGCGAACTTTGTCTGCATAAGCGGTACTAACGGAAAGACAACTACAACTGCACTCACAGGTGAGATATTCAAAGAGGCAGGCAGGAACACATTTGTTCTTGGCAATATCGGGGACCCTATAACGGAGCACTCAACGGATATCAAAGACGGTGATACGGTTGTTGCCGAGGTTGCAGCACTCCAGCTTGAAAGTATAGATACTTTCCGTGCAAACGCTGTCGGCATGCTCAACATAACGGAGGACCACTTAAACCGCTTTGAAAATAAGATGGAAAACTATATTGCGGCAAAATGCCGTGTGTTTGAAAATCAGACAGAAAATGACTTTGCGGTGTTAAACTATGATGACAGCACGGTAAGGGATATGCAAAAGCTTACCAGGGCAAAGGTCGTGTGGTTCTCGACCAAGGGCGAGGTAGATGAGGGTGCTTTCTTAAAAGATACAAAAATGATGTGGAGAACAAATGGCTCAGACTGCGAAATTATCGATATATCCGAGCTTAAAATAATGGGGCTTCACAATGTTGAAAATGCACTTTGCGCTTCTGCTTTGTCGCTATGCATGGGCATTGAAATGGAAGATTTGAGGCGTGCCCTTTCTCGCTTTACCGCTGTTGAGCACAGAATTGAAGCGGTAAGGGAGAAAGACGGTATTCTTTATATAAACGATTCAAAGGGCACTAATCCCGATTCAACGATAAAAGCGGTCGAGGCGATGACTCGCCCGACGATTCTCCTCTTAGGAGTCGGCAACTATGATAAAAAGAGTGATTTTGTTCCGTTGTTTGAAGTCTTCGGCGATACCGTAAAGGCAGTTATTGTTTCGGGAATAAATACACCTTCGATACTTGAGGCTGCAAAGAAAACAGGCTTTGAGAATATAAGCGTGTGCGAGGGCGACCTTGAAGATATGGTAAAACAGGCACAAAAAATGGCAGAGCATGGCGATGTTGTTTTGCTCTCACCTGCGGCGGCAAGCTGGGGTATGTTTGATAACTTTGAACAAAGAGGTACGATTTTCAAGGAGATAGTAAATAAACTGTAAGCATATTTTGTGAGGTAAATTGTGGGCATAAAGAGATTTATAACTAAAGGTAAAATGGATTTTGTTCTTTGTATGGCGATAATTGCAATGTGCGCCTTTGGTTTGGTTATGCTTTATTCCGCAAGCTACTATTACGCATACGAGCAGTTCGGCAACGGATTTAAGTACCTTATAAATCAAGGCATATTTATGGCTTTGGGCTTTGGCTCAATGTTTCTTTTGTCATTTGTCGATTACAGATTATGGGGCAAGTTCAGACTTTGGGTTTTGGGAATAACCTTGATTTTGATGATTCTTGTAATAGCCGTTGGCGTTGAAATTAACGGTGCGAAGCGTTGGCTCGCTTTTGATGTGGGACCGATTTCAATATCGTTCCAGCCGTCCGAACTTGCTAAGTTTGCCCTGATTATGACTATGGCGGCATTCATGGCACAGGACCCGAAAAGAATGAAAAGCTTTAAAAATGGTGTCTTACCGTTACTCCTTTTAACAGGCCTTATAGGCGGAATTATACTTTTACAAAAAAACATGTCGATGATGGTCGTTGTTATGCTTATGGGCGTTATAATGCTCTACATAGGCGGTGCGCGTCCAAAACATCTTCTCTTTATTGCAATAGGTGCTGTTATAATATTCTTCATTGCTGCCATTGCCGAGCCTTACAGAATACAAAGACTCACCATATTCGTCGATCCCTTTAAGGACCCGCAGGATGCAGGACACCAGCTTGTCCAATCGCTCTATGCCTTTGGCTCAGGCGGCCTCTTCGGACAGGGACTAAATTTCTCAAAACAGAAAATGCTCTTTCTCCCCTACGGTGAAAGTGACTTTATATTCTCGATAATAGGCGAAGAACTCGGCTTTGTCGGCTGCGTGCTTCTCATTCTTGCATATGTCTTCATGATAAGCAGAGGCATCCGTATCGCAATGCGCTGCAAAGACAGATTCGGAAGCTTGCTTGCCATGGGTATCACGCTCGTTCTTGCTATGCAGGTTGCGGTAAATATGGGCGTCGCTTTGAGCGTTCTTCCCACAACGGGACAAACGCTTCCGTTTATAAGTGCAGGCGGAACATCACTTTTTATATTCCTGTCAGCTATGGGAATATTGCTCAACATTTCAAGACAGTCAAATTTGGAATAGGTGCTTGATGGACGAAAGATACAACAAAAGAACTTCAGAAAACAAAAATGCAAGCCGCAATGCACAGGGCAAAAAGAAAGAGCCTCAAAAGAGCGGTACTGTTTTGGTGCCCGATAAAAAGTCAAAGGCTGTTTCGGAAGAAGAAAGAGCCCGCTTTTTGAGCGATGATGATTATATTCCGACACAAAAGCCGAAAAAGGAAGCTGTAAAAGGAAAAGTTATCGGTAAAATAGATCCGAAAACAGCCAAGAAAAGAAAAAAGAAGAAAAACAAAAAGATACGCAGAATTAAATCTTCAATACTGCTTATTGCCGTGCTTATTGCGGTTTTTTTGGCGGTTTCTCTGTTGCTTTTCAGAGTGAACACGGTCAATGTTTACGGCAATGTAAGAAAAACAGATGAAGAGATTGCAGCACTTGCAGGCATAGACCTGAACACTCATATGTGGTTTTTCAGTGCCAAAAAGGCAGAAGATCGAATAGAGAAAGACCCCTATATAGTCGAGGCGAACATAAAGCGTTCATACCCCGATACGCTTAGTATTTCTGTCCTGGAGCGTGAGGCAGTCGCTGTTATACAAAGTGCATCTGCATATGCTGTTATTGATTCATCGGGTTATGTTATGTCGATCGACGATGCTGCAAGCTACAGCGATATAATGACTGTTTCGGGCATGGGTGCATCGGGCTACAAGGTTGGCACATATCTGGGCGATGAAAATGATTTCATGGCAAAAACACTGTTTTCAATACTTGACGCAATGACTCAAAGCGGTATTATACAGGATGTAAAATCGCTTGACATATCAAATCCCCTGAGTATCAAAATGGTGATGCGAAGCGGTATCGCGGTTCATATGGGACAAAGTGACGATGCAAGCGAAAAGTTTGAAAAGCTCGCAAAGGTGCTCCCGTGGCTTGCGGAAAGAGGCTATACGGACGGCAGCGTGGATATAAGCATGAAAGGTGACCCCGTCTATTCACCGCCTTACACACCAACGCCCGCACCTACACTTACACCAACACCCGTTCCGACTCCCACGTCGGATGTTGATGACGGTGCGGTACTGTCCGATTGAGAAAAATGACGATTATAGGTGAATGTTGAAAGAACAGCTTTTAAACTGTTCTTTTATTATCGAAAATCATATGAAAAAAATGTCTAATAAAAGCAAAACAGATTGAAAGCGGTATAACTCTAATAAAAAATGTTAACAATTTATTCATAAATATGTTGCGTTAAGGTTGACAGGTGTGATATCCTATGTAGTGAAACTTGGGATAATATAGACCTTTTGGTACTTGGTGCCGAATAATTATATGGTGCAAGGCACTAAAAAACGGAGGAAAAATGAGCCAATATACTGCGGTGCTGGACATTGGCAGCTCAAAAATAGTATGCCTTATATGCAGTCCTGACGGCAAGGGCCGTATAGTTGTGCATGGTGCAGGCATTTGCGAACATAGAGGATACAAGCAGGGTGAGCTTGTGGATGAACCGCAGTTCACGGAGGCTATAATAAATGCTATAAATCAGGCGGAAAAGGAAGCAAAACGTTATGTAAAAGAGCTTAGCGTAGGCGTTCCTGCTCCGTTTGTAAGGTTGGTTCTCAACGAGGGTACGGTCAAATTCCGTGAGGGTGAAGTAAAGTACATTGACCATGAAGACATGGAAGCACTTATAAATTCATCGCTCAAGTTCAAAAAGCCGGAAGGTTATGAGCTTATGCACAGCACACCTGTTGAGTTCAGGACGGACGATGTTGTATCTGCCAATATCCCCTTGGGGGCAACGGCGGACAAGCTGTCTGCAACGGTATCGCATTTGTTTGTGGATTCGCGTTTTAAGCACGCTGTATCTTCAGCTCTTGACAAGATAGGTCTTGATGCAGACCTTTATATAGGTGTTCCGCTTTCATCGGGTATTTTTGTAATCCCCGATGAGGAAAGAGCAAAGACGGCTATTTTGATTGATGTCGGCGCAATGCATACCGATATAAGCGTTGTGCAGAATTCGGCACTTATTGACTTGCAGACAATAGATTTGGGCGGTTGGCATTTTGCAAACGATTTGAGCTTTGGTTTGAAGCTTGATTTGTCACTTGCAGAAAGCGTAAAACGCAGATATGTTTATTCACTTGATTATCAGGACAGTATAGACACTATAAGGATTCCCGGCGAGGGTGCCTTTAAGGTCGAGCATGAGGCGATACAGTACATAGTTGAAGAGCGTACAAATGAGCTTATCGACTTGATTGCCCAGTCGTTGGACGAAATGGGCGTTGCACTTACAGACGATGTTCCCGTTTATCTTACAGGCGGCGGAATAGCGCTCATGCGCGGCAGCTGTGAATATATGGAGCGTGCTATGGGCGTTCCTGTAAAAATGCGTATGCCGTGGATGCCGAGACTGTCTTCCCCCAACTATGCAAGTGCGTTCTCGGTAATCGATTTTGTAATGCACGCATCGGATGATGATAATGCAGGAAAGCTTCAGGGTACGGTTCCGAGACAGGAAAGTATATTCGAATTGATAATAAAAAAGATAAAGAGCTTCTTCAGCAGAAAATAAGGAGGACTTGAAAATGGCAGTAGGAATAGAAGTAGATTATGAAAGCGGTCAGTTTGCCCAGCTGAAAGTAGTCGGCGTAGGCGGCGGCGGCAACAATGCTTTGAACCGTATGATCCAGTACGGTCTTCGCGGTGTTGAATTTATCGCAGTAAATACCGATAAGCAGGCATTGTATCTTTCAAAGGCAAGTCAGAAAATACATATAGGCGAAAAGGTTACTAAGGGACTTGGCGCGGGTGCAAATCCCGAAGTAGGTCGCAAGGCAGCGGAAGAAAGCCGCGAAGCTATAACGGAAGCATTAAGAGGTGCAGACCTTGTATTTATCACAGCAGGCATGGGTGGCGGTACAGGAACCGGTGCAGCTCCCTTGGTAGCAGCTTGTGCAAAGGAACTTGGCATCTTGACAGTTGGCGTTGTTACAAAGCCGTTCAGTTTCGAAGGCAGAGTTCGCATGAGAAACGCAGTTGCCGGCATAGCAGAGCTTAAGGATAATGTTGATACACTCATCACAATTCCCAATGACAGGCTTTTGGAGACTGTCGGCAACATGACGATGAACGAAGCTTTCAACGTAGCAGACGATGTTCTCCGTCAGGGCATACAGGGCATAAGCGATCTTATCGCACAGCCCGGCATAATCAACCTCGACTTTGCTGATGTACGCACAGTTATGCAGGCAAAGGGCATGGCTCACATGGGTATCGGTATGGCATCCGGCGAAAACCGTGCAGCAGAAGCTGCAAAGCAGGCTGTTGCAAGTCCGTTGCTTGAAACAACAATCAACGGAGCAAAGGGCATCTTGCTCAATGTTACGGGCGGTCCGAACCTTGGTATGGGCGAGCTTGCTGCTGCAGCAACAATTATTCAGGAATATGCTGATGAAGAAGCTAACATCATCATGGGTACAAGCTGTAATGACGATATGGGCGATTCCGTACGCGTAACGGTTATCGCAACAGGCTTTGAAGGCACAACTCCCGTAGTTGAGCCCAAGAAGGAAGAGCCTGTACGTCCTGCTCCCCAGAAAGAAGTTTATAAGGCAACATTGCAGGAACCTTCAAACCCTGCAAGAAATGAGTTCTGGAACAAGCCCAGAACAAAGCCGTTTGAAGCTTCACAGCCTGACGGTGAGGAAGTAGCAACTCATTACACAAAGAAAGATATCCCCGGCAGGGATGAGGCTCCCGACGGAATGAGTTATCTTGATATGCCCAGCTTTTTAAAGAAAGAAAACAGAGGCTTTGGCACACAAAAGAGTGATAACTAAAACAGAATAAGAAACAACAGAGGGCAGTTTTTAAAACTGCCCTTTAAACTCAAAAGAAAAGGTATTTAAAATGCAGCCTTTAAAAGAAAAATTGATACTTGCAGGAATAGAAGAAATAAGAAATGTAGGAATAAATGATTTCTCATTGAGGCGTATAGCCAAAAAGTGCGAGGTTTCTCCTGCTGCACCCTACAAGCATTTTGAAAGCAAACAGGAATTTATTGTTGCTGTTATTGAATATATAAACAGACAATGGGACGAACAGCTTGAAGCGGTCGTCCGTGCAGACGGTACGGATAATTACAGAAATCAGCTTATAAAAATAAGTGTTCAGTATATTCGTTTTCTCGTTGAAAATCCGCACTTCCGCTCCATAATAATGCTCAAGGATGACGCTCTTACGGAGGAGCAGATAAGGCTCAAGTCAAGGTTATCCCAGGGAAGCACAGCCATAATAGGAAAATACTGTGAGTCTGTCAATATGAGTGAGGACAGGCGTAAAATAAAGACTTTTATTGTTCGCTCGCTTATTTACGGTGCAGCACTTATGCTTGATAACGGTGAGCTTGAATATACCGAAGAAAATATAACAGAAATCGCTAAAAGCATAGAGCGTGAATTCGATCTTGCATAGGTTGACAAAAAGAGCAAAAGGTTATAAAATATATAGGGTAAACGGTGTTAACCAACGTTTAGAAAAACGGAGGAAATAATATGGCAGAATATGTGATTTTTACCGATTCATCCTGTGACTTGCCGGCACAGCTTGCTAAGGAAATGGAGCTTGAGGTAAATAATCTTTCTTTGGTAATAGAAGGTAAGGAATATGAAAACTATCTCGATGGCAGAGAGATAGGTTTTTCGGATTATTATAATCTTCTTCGTGAAGGTAAAATGGGAAGTACATCTGCTGCAAACATAGAGTCGTTCGGTAAATTGATGGAACCTGTATTGAAGGCTGGTAAGGATATACTTTATCTTGGCTTTTCGTCGGGCTTGAGCGGCACATATAATGCAGGCGTGCAGGCAGCAAACGAGCTTCGTGAGAAATACCCTGAACGCAAGATTTATACGGTTGATACGCTCGCTGCTTCACTTGGCGAAGGCTTGCTTGTATACTATGCCGTAAAGGAAAAGCGCAGTGGCAAGAGTATTGAAGAAGTTCGTGACTATATCGAAAGCATAAAGCTTAGCTTGTGCCATTGGTTCACGGTAAACGATCTTCATCACTTAAAGCGTGGCGGCAGAGTAAGTGCTACAACCGCTATTGCAGGTACAATCCTGCAGATTAAGCCGGTCATGCACGTTGATAACGAAGGAAAGCTCATAAATGTTGAAAAAGCAAAGGGCAGGCGCAATTCTATAAAACGTTTGGCTGAAATCATGCAGGAGACCGCAATAGAACCCGAAAATCAGACGGTTTTCATTTCACACGGTGATTGCCTTGAAGAAGCAGAATATCTTGCATCAATCGTAAAAGAAAAGATGAACGTCAAGGAGTTTGTAATTAACCATGTCGGTCCTGTTATAGGAACACATTCAGGACCCGGAACATTGGCGTTGTTCTTCATAGGAAAGCAGAGATAAGAGAAATAGAAAATAAAGAAAAAGCACCCATTCATATGAATGAGTGCTTTTTTGGAGCTGATGAGCAGATTCGAACTGCCTACCTCTTCATTACCAATGAAGTGCTCTACCTACTGAGCTACATCAGCACATTGATTTTTCTTTATTCTGTTTTTTATTGCTTGCAGCTTGCCCTGCCACTCGGGGCGGCTGATCAACATCCGCCCGTCTCAGCCTGAAAACGCAACACTGTTGCCTTTTCTGCCTCTTACGAGGCATCGACTTCGACCTCTTAATTACCAACGAAGAGCTCTACCGACTGAGCTACATCAGCACATTGTTTTTTCTTTATTCTGTTTTTTATTGCTTGCAGCTTGCCCTGCCACTCGGGGCGGCTGATCAACATCCGCCCGTCTCAGCCTGAAAACGCAACACTGTTGCCTTTTCTGCCTC
>JAFQXA010000036.1 GCA_017407205.1 Clostridia bacterium | reverse complement strand
GATAAAATGAAACGATGTGTAATTGTCGGCGGTGCTGACATAAACAATTATGAGTATATCAAAAGCTGTTTGTGCAACGATGATTTCATCGTGTTCTGCGACAGCGGACTGAAGCATTTGGAGGCATTGCAAGTAAAGCCCGGACTTATCGTGGGAGACTTCGACTCCCACGATAACCCGCACCTTGATATTGAGACGATAGTGCTGCCTTGCGAAAAAGATGATACCGATACTGTTTTTGCTGTCAAGGAAGCCATAAAAAGAGGATTTGACGATTTCCTTTTAATCGGTGTTGTGGGTGCAAGACTTGACCACACACTCGGTAACGTGTCCATCCTTATTTACCTTGACTCGCTTGGTAAGAAGGGCACTATCATTGACGATTACTCGGAAATAGAAATCGTATCAAAAGAACCTGCATATATTGATGATTCCTATGCCTACTTTTCACTTCTGAACATAAGCGGGACAGCAAAAGGCATCACCATTGAAAATGCAAAGTATCCTCTTGATAATGCTGAAATTACCTGCGAATATCAATATGGGATAAGTAATGAAGTGTTAATAGGGCATACAGCGATAATTAAGGTCAATACAGGAAGGGTGCTGTTAGTAAAGGTTTTTGCTTAATAAAGTTATTATATATAATATGTTCGGTACTCGATAACAAACCGAGTGACCGGTGATTAAATCAAGGTATCCGATGGGAATATAACCGTTTTCCTAAATTTGATCCCTTTGCTAATTGACAGCTAATCAGACGGATAAAAACAGGGTAAAATCAGCAGTAACTCCGTAACACAGCATAACACACAAAGTGCGAAAAAGCCTTGAAAATGCGGGATTATCAGGGACAAGAAGTAACTCCATGCCCATTTCCTTCAGTATCTCCTAAGCGGAAGGCCCCGCGTTCGAATCGCGGTAGGTGTGCCAAAATAACATACTCCGCTGTTGCGGAGTATGTTATTTTTTGTGTGCAAACACAAAGCGAGGCGAACGCGGCGTGAGATTAGTGAGTCACCAAGAAGTCGAGCGAAAGCGAAGAGTGATTGGGCTGACTCACTTATGCAAGCGAGCGAAGCGAGTCGTAATCGCGGTAGGTGTTCTTTTCAACTAAATCCACCCTAACGGGTGGGTGAAATCATCTTCGATGATGAAATCCTCCCTGTGGTCGGATGAAATCGCTGAGGCAACGTGTGGATTTAATGCTTTTGTATCTTTTATTGCGATGATATAATTAAGCTTGAAAATATTGATTAAATTTGAAGTGAATCACCATGATAAATCAAAAGAATTACAAAAAGACACTTGCAGCTTGTTATTTGGGGTTTGTTACACAAGCTATATCTGCTAATTTTACGCCACTGTTGTTTTTAACATTCAAAAGCACATACGGAATTACACTTGATAAGATAGCAATGATTCCGTTGGTATTCTATTTGACACAATTGCTTATTGACCTTGCGGCTACCAAATTCGCTGATAAAATCGGATATCGTACCTGTGTTGTTGCATCTCAGGTGTTATCGGCTGCAGGTCTCGTTTTGATGGCATTTTTACCGGAGATACTTCCTGTACCGTTTATAGGTATTTTAATTTCGGTAGTGCTTTATGCTGTGGGCAGCGGTCTTATTGAGGTTTTGGTGAGTCCTATCGTTGAAGCGTGTCCCTTTGAAAATAAGGACGGAATGATGAGTCTGCTGCATTCATTCTATTGCTGGGGTGCAATGGGCGTCATTTCAGGTTCCACTCTCTTTTTTGCTGTATTCGGCGTAGAAAATTGGAAGATACTTACTTTAATTTGGGCATTGGTGCCGTTATACAATACAGTCAACTTTATTAACTGTCCTATAGAACGGTTGGTTGAGGACGGCAAGAGTATGGGTGTCGGCAAGCTGCTGAAAACACCTGTCTTCTGGTTGATGATAATGCTTATGGTGTGCACGGGTGCATCAGAAGCAACTATGGCTCAATGGGCATCGGCATTTACCGAATCTGCTATAGGAGTATCCAAAACGGTTGGTGATTTGGCAGGTCCGTGTTTGTTTGCAATGTTTATGGGTATATCCCGTATGCTGTATGGAAAGTTCAGCGAAAAACTTGATCTTATCAAGGTTATGCTTGTTTGCGGCATTATGTGTGCCGTTTGTTATTTGTTAGCTTCATTGTCCACATTGCCGTTTCTCGGACTTGCAGGTTGCGCACTCTGCGGTTTGGCTGTCGGCATTATGTGGCCGGGAGCTATCAGCATATCCTCACAGAAATGTCCGAGGGGCGGAACTGCAATGTTTGCATTCCTGGCATTGGCCGGCGATTCAGGTGCCATGATAAGTCCTGCTATGGTAGGAAGTATTTCTGAAATGGCAGGCGGAAAACTCAAAACAGGACTGCTTGCAGCTACTGTTTTTCCGATCATACTTGTATGTGGATTGCTGATTTTGAAGAGCAAAGTAAGCAGGACAACGAGCAGATAATATTAAATTTTGATCCACCCGAATGAGTAATAATAAAATAAACCCGGCAGCAAACCGAATGACAAGTGAAGAAGATTTCATTTGTGCAAACACAAAGCGAAGCGAACGCGGCAAGGGGAAGTTGACAAAAACAATACCTCGTGATACGATGTATTGTGCGTGAGGAGGTATTGCATGGATATTCAGTTGAAAAGAGGTCTTCTTGATGTGTGCGTTTTAGCGGCAATCAAGGATGAAGACTCGTACGGCTACAAGATTATAAAGGACATGAAGCCATATATTGAGCTTTCGGAATCGACGCTGTATACAATTTTGAAACGCTTGGAAAATGCAAATATGCTTACTGTTCGTACAGCAGAGCATGGCGGAAGGCTGAGAAAGTATTACCGCATTACCGATGAGGGAATAAAGCGTATTGAGGAATTTAAAGAAGATTGGAAAGAAATTCTTTCTATATACCGATTTGTGACTAAGGAGGGAAGCTTTAATGACTAAACAGGAATTTCTTACAGGGCTGCGTAAGGGATTGGTCGGCTTGCCGAAAGGAGATATTGAGGAACGCCTCAGCTTTTACAGCGAGATGATAGATGACAGGATGGAAGACGGTCTTTCTGAAGAAGATGCCGTAAAAAGCATCGGAGAGGTTGAAGCAGTTGCGGCGCAGATCATAGAAGATACTCCGCTTTCAAAAATTGCAAAGGAAAAAATAAAGCCAAACAGAAAGCTTACAGCGTGGGAAATTGTGCTCATAGTGCTCGGTTTTCCCATATGGTTTTCGCTCCTTGCTGCCGTGTTTGCGGTGATTTTGTCTTTGTATATTGCTTTATGGTCGGTTGCAATTTCTTTGTGGGCTGTTTTTGCATCGCTTTTTATCTGTGCTGTCGGTATGATTTTGGCAGGCTGTGCATTTGAGTTGTGGGGTCGCGGCATTACGGGACTTGCCATGATAGGGGCCGGGCTCGTTTGTGCAGGGCTTGGAATTTTGATGTTCTTCGTGTCAAAGGCAGCAACAAAGGGCACAATTTTGCTTACAAGAAAGATTGCTTTGCTGATTAAAAGCTGTTTCATAAAAAGGAGTGAACACAATGAGTAAGAAAACGAAAATATGGCTTATGGCAGGGGTTGCGCTTGTAATTTTGGGCGCTCTTCTCTTTGCAGCTTCGATGATGGCTTATAATTGGGACTTTACAAAGCTCAGCACACAGAACAGGGAAACAAATACTTATGAAATAAGCGAAAATTTCAGCAATATATCAATAAATACGGATACGGCGGATGTTGAGTTTGTTTTGTCAGGTGACGGCAATTGCCGAGTCATTTGTGATGAAACTGAAAAAGAAAAGCACTCCGTGACTGTAAAAGACGGCACACTCGTGATTGATATTATTGATGTGGAAAGACTATATCGGTATAAATTTTGACACTTCAAAAATAACGCTGTATCTTCCGCAAAAAGAATATGAAGCTGTTTCTGTAAAAATAAGTACGGGCGATATATACATGGGCGATTTGTACGCAAGTGATATAAATGTTTCCGTTTCAACAGGCGATGTGGATATTACCGATGCAGAGTGCAAAAATCTTGTATCCGAGGGAAGCACGGGCGAAGTTTATATGGAAGATGTTATTGCAAAAGAAAAGATTTCTGTCAGGCGAAGTACGGGCGATATTAAATTTTCTTCCTGTGATGCGGATGAGATTTTCATGAAGACGGGTACGGGCGATGTTACGGGAAGCCTGAAAAGCGACAAAGTGTTTATTACAAAAGTCAATACGGGAGATGTTGATGTGCCCGATACAACCGCAGGCGGCAGGTGTGAAATTGCCACGAGCACAGGAGATATAAAAATCACGATTGAGTAACTTTGAAAACAAAATCCTTATAGCTCTGAATGTGTACTGTTGAGGCATGGTCGGTTGTAAAAATCGGCACAAAGCCGTACTTTTGAGCAAAGCGTTTTCCGTCATCCGTTACGGTGTCTGCCGAAATGAAATCAAAAAGCGACTCTTTGTGAGCATAACGCTTGATTGCCTCAAAAAGCAAAAGGCGTGAAAGCCCCGACTTTTGGTATTCCTTTTTTATGACTATACAGCTTAAAAACATATGAAAGGGATAGTTTTGGGAACTGTTTATATCGACTATATCGCTTGACTTGAGGTCACGGTCGTTGAATGTGCCCGATTTCAGCTTTGAAAATACGGAGTCCGACACGGGAAACATATTTATAAAGCCTGTAATTTCATTGCTGTCAGTGGCGGCAATTACCGAGTCTTTATGTTCTTTGTACCAACAAAATGCCTCATGTGCAGGCGTTATATAGTCCGCATTATAGAATTCTTTTTCAAGGCTTTCCATCTTTGTAAAGTGTGAATAGTTGAGTGTTGAGAGTATTGTCATTTAAAGCTCCCCTTTTTTGATGAGCGTATTATACATCAGGAACTAAATTATATGCAAATAACGGTTGACACTTTTCTTGTTATTGCAGTATAATGCATTAAACCGTTGAGAAAGAGTAAGTAGGTTTCATGGCTTTTTATAAGAGAGCTGTTGGCTGGTGTGAAACAGTAAAAGCGTGATGCTGAATGGGCTTTTGAGGGCGAGAGGAAACCCGCAATTTTTTTGGGGAGTATGTGAGACGGAGAGCGACACTTCGTGAACAAAGGTCTGCATATGTAAGTATGCAAAAAGTGGGCATATTATTATATGCCAAGCCGGGTGGCACCGCAGGATTGTAATTTTATCCTGTCCCAGCAATATAAGCATGGGGCAGGATTTTTATTTTGTCCCGACAAAATGAAAGGAGACAGAAAAATGGCAAGCAAAGAAATTCCCTACAAAATCTATCTTGAAGAATCGCAGATGCCAAAGGCATGGTATAACTTGCGTGCTGACATGAAGAATAAGCCTGCACCCTTGCTTGATTCCGAAACGAAAAAGCCGATAACGGCAGAAAAACTTCAAAATGTATTCTGCAAAGAGCTTGTAAAACAGGAACTTGATGAGAATACGGCTTATTTTGAAATCCCCGAAGCGATAAGAAACTTTTATAAAATGTATAGGCCGTCACCCCTGGTACGTGCTTATTGCCTTGAAGAAAAGCTTAAAACACCTGCAAAGATTTATTATAAGTTTGAGGGCAACAACACAAGCGGAAGCCATAAACTCAATTCCGCAATAGCACAGGCATACTACGCAAAGGAGCAGGGGCTTGTCGGCGTTACAACGGAAACGGGCGCAGGTCAGTGGGGAACGGCATTGTCGATGGCCTGTTCATATTTTGGGCTTGACTGTAAGGTTTACATGGTAAAGTGCTCATACGAGCAAAAGCCCTTCCGCAGAGAGGTCATGCGCACATACGGCGCATCCGTAACTCCGTCACCGTCAACTGAAACGGCGGTCGGCAGAAAGATTTTAGAAAAGCACCCCGGCACTACGGGAAGCTTGGGCTGTGCAATTTCAGAAGCTGTTGAGGCTGCAACTGTCAAAGAGGGTTACCGATATGTTTTGGGAAGCGTACTTAATCAGGTAATGCTTCACCAGTCGGTAATCGGTCTTGAAACAAAGGCGGCACTTGATATGTACGGTGTAAAGCCCGATATGATAATCGGCTGTGCAGGCGGCGGCTCAAACCTTGGCGGACTTATTGCGCCGTTCATGGGCGAAAAGCTTCGCGGTGAAGCGGATTACGAGTTTATAGCAGTTGAGCCCGTCTCCTGCCCCACGCTTACAAGGGGTAAGTATGTATATGACTATTGCGACACGGGCATGGTCTGTCCGCTTGCCAAGATGTACACACTCGGAAGCGACTATATTCCGGCTGCAAGCCATGCAGGCGGTCTTCGCTATCACGGCATGAACTCAACACTTTCACAGCTTTGCTATGACGGACTTATGGAAGCCCGCTCGGTTTCGCAGACCGAGGTTTTCGAGGCTGCCGAGTTCTTTGCGCGTGTTGAGGGAATACTCCCTGCACCTGAAAGCTCACACGCAATAAAGGTTGCCATTGACGAAGCAAACAAGTGCAAGGAAACAGGCGAAGAAAAGGTTATAGTCTTTGGTCTTACAGGTACGGGATACTTTGATATGTACGCATATGAGAAGTTCCACGACGGCAAGATGGATAACTACATTCCGACGGATGAAGAAATCGAAAAAGCACTTTCAAACATTCCCGTTATAGAATAACGAACAAAAATGACCGCGAATTAAAAACGCGGTCTTATTTTTTTGTGAACAAATATGTATTTTATCAAAAAATGGAATATTTTGAAGTATAATACAATAACGATAAAGTATATACAGGGAAATTGAAAGCCATGCCTTATAAAAAGATATTTATATATTTGCTGTCTGCTTGTGCAAGTGTTTTTTTGCTTGCAGTGGTGTTCAGTGACAGGATTTTTATAAATGCAGGGGCACAGCTTGAAGAGGATAAAGCACCGATAACAAATTCGCAGCAGGAAGAACAGGAAACAGAGGAAGTATCGCAAGTAAAAGTATCATACGAAGAAACGGTAAAGATTCAAAAACGGTTAATGGAGCTTGGCTATCTTACGCAGGCGGACTTCACGGGCGAGTATGATGCGAATACATTTTGGGCGGTAATGCTTTTTCAAAAGCATAATTCGCTTTCCGTCAACGGCATTTGCGGTGATGGCACAAAAGAGGTGCTTTTTAAAGAAGATATAAAAAGCTGTTCAGATGCTGAGTTTTCACTTTTAGCACCCACAACACAAATGACTTTTGAAGAGCTTGTGGGTGATAACGGCATATACGAATATCCCGAAGGCTATCCAAAGGCAGGCACATACAGAATAACAGTCGATGTTGCGCACCAGGTCGTAATGGTATACAAAAAAGATATACACGGCGAGTATACCGTGCCTGTACGCTATATGCTCTGCTCATCGGGTGCAAGGGGGCGTACACCCTTGGGTACTTTTGAAATGAAAGCTTACAGAGTTCGCTTTGGCAAGTTTGTGAACGACGGTGTGTACGGACAGTATTGGTCGCAAATATATAAGGCATTTTATTTTCATACGATACTGTATTCTCAAAAGGATGCGCAAACATACACGACAACGAGCTATAACAACCTGGGGAAAGCGGTGTCCCACGGCTGTGTAAGGCTTACAGTGCCCGATGCAAGATGGATATGGTTCAATATCGCCCCGGGCACGATATGCGAGATAAGAAAGGGCGACAAGAAGGACGAAAAGACAGCGTCAATACGCGAAAAGCTCGTGCTTGCAAAAGCTCCCTCAAAAAGGCCGAGCCTTGAAATGGGCAAAATACCGTACACGGATAATTGGAAGATAGAAGATGTTCCTCTTGAGATACCGTTTGTTCAGGGCACTCAGGATTAAACATATTTTTGAAAGAAAATGCACTATAATAAGACAAACATTTTTGGAGGTACAAAGTGGTTTTTCACAGTGAAGAAAAAGACAGCTTAATAAAAGCGTTGGAAACCGATTTGAGCAGAGGCTTGGCTGAGTCGTGCATAAGCGAAAGACGGGCGCGTTTTGGCGAAAACAAGCTCAAAGAAAAGAAGAAAAAGACAACTTTTCAGCGTTTTCTTGACCAGTTCAAGGATGTAATGATAATAATCCTTATCGCAGCAGCGGTGATTTCGTTTGTTTTGGCTTGCATTGAGGGCGAAACAAAGGAATTCTTTGAGCCTGTTTTAATACTCCTTATCGTAATAATCAATGCCGTTTTAGGCGTTATGCAGGAGAGCAAAGCAGAAAAAGCACTTGATGCCTTGAAGAATATGTCCGCACCCCATGCAAGGGTAATAAGGGACGGCGAGGAAAAAATAATCGATGCTTCCGCCCTTGTGCCCGGTGACATAATACGCCTTGAAGCAGGCGATTTCGTCCCTGCCGATGCAAGGCTTTTGCAAAGTGCAAGCTTAAAGAGTGAGGAGTCTGCATTGACGGGTGAGTCCGTTCCGTCTGAAAAGGATGCGGAGGCAGAGGTTAAAGAAGATGCACCCTTGGGCGACAGAACAAACATGGTATTTTCAGGCTGTTCGATAACATACGGAACAGCGCTTGCTGTTGTTACGGCGACGGGAATGAATACCGAAATGGGCAAGATTGCAAATCTTCTTGACAGCGAGGAAGAGGGGCAGACGCCTTTGCAGAAAAAGCTCTCACAGCTTGGAAAGTACCTCGGCATTGTTGCGCTCGTTGCGTGTGCGATAATATTCGGTGTCGGTGTGTGGACGGGTGTTCCTTTAAAGGAAATATTCATGACGGCAGTTTCATTGGCAGTTTCCGCAATTCCCGAGGGACTTCCTGCGATAGTTACCATAGTTTTGTCAATAGGCGTACAGCGTATGGTAAAAAAGAACGCCATAATACGCAGGTTGCCCGCTGTTGAAACATTGGGCAGTGCATCGATAATTTGCTCGGACAAAACGGGTACACTCACGCAAAACCGCATGACGCTCGTAAAAGCATATGTTGACGGTATGGACAATACCGAGGATATCGGCATAAACAATTCGGAAAAGGTAAAAGAGCTTTTAAAGCTCGGTACGCTCTGCTGTGACGGTTCTGTTATATTCCACAACGGCGAAGAACAGCACATCGGCGACCCGACGGAAACTTCAATCGTGCTTGCCGCACACAAAAACGGTATGCTCAAGGACGACCTCAACCGCGAGTATAAGCGCATGGCGGAAATTCCGTTTGACTCCGACCGCAAACTCATGACTGTAATAAATCGCATTGACGGTAAGAATGTAGTTATCGTAAAGGGTGCGTTTGACATGATGTCTAAAATATGCGTAAAGGGTGACCTTGAAAAGGCAAAACGCATAAACGAAGAAATGAGCGAAAATGCCTTGCGTGTACTCGCAGTAGGCTATAAAGAAATAGATACGATTCCTCAAAATGTAACGCCCCACGAGATGGAAAACGGCTTGACATTCTTAGGTCTTGTCGGCATGATAGACCCTCCGAGGGAGGAGGCAAAAGAGGCGGTCGCGCTTTGCCGCAAGGCAGGAATCAAACCCGTTATGATAACGGGCGACCATGTTGTTACGGCTACTGCCATTGCAAAACAATTGGGCATATTCTTAGAAGGTGACATGGCAATAACGGGCGCACAGCTTGACATGATGAGCGAGGAAGAGCTTGATGAAAAGGTTCAAAGCATATCGGTCTATGCACGAGTTTCTCCCGAAAATAAAATCCGCATAGTAAAGGCCTGGCAGAGAAAAGGAAAAGTCGTTTCCATGACGGGCGACGGTGTAAATGATGCACCTGCACTTAAGGCGGCGGACATTGGCTGTGCTATGGGCATAACAGGCACAGATGTTGCAAAGGGTGCAGCGGACATGACGCTTACCGACGATAATTTTGCAACGATAGTTGATGCAGTCAAAGAGGGCAGAGGCATTTATGCCAACATCAAAAAGGTTGTCGGCTTCCTGCTCGGCACAAATATCGGTGAAGTATTGACCGTGTTTATTGCAATGATTGCATGGAATAAATCTCCCTTCCTTTCAATGCAGCTTCTGTGGATAAATCTCGTTACCGACAGCCTGCCTGCCATTGCGCTCGGCATGGAAGACGTTGAAGACGATGTTATGGACAAAAAACCCAAGCCCAAGGACGAGGGCATATTTGCTCACGGCTTCGGAATAAGAATAATGCTTCAGGGATGTATGTTCGCACTCTTGTCGCTTGCCGCTTTCAGAATAGGCGAGCAGATGACGGGCGATATAGTTGCAGGAAGAACAATGGCATTCATGGTATTGGCACTTTCACAGGTTATACAGTCGTTCAATATGCGTTCCGACCGTTCACTCTTTAAGATCGGATTTTTCACGAACAAAAAGCTCAATGGCGCAGTGCTTACATCAGTAATACTCATGTGTGCAGTATTGTTTACTCCGCTTTCTGAACTTTTCGGTCTCACCTTGCTTTCAGGCAAGCTCTACCTTATAGCTTTGGGACTCATAATTGTTCCCCTTGTAATCACAGAACTTGTAAAGTTTCTTGCAATACTTAAGAAAAACAGAAATAATTAGGTAAACTTTTGCAGATACTTGTAAATGTGGCTAAAAAACAGTATAATAAAAAGGCATTGTTAAAATAAAAACGAAAAGGAGAAAAAACTTATGGCAAAAGCACGTCTTGCATATTTGGTAAAACCCAAAAAGGTTAACGGCGTCGAGGGTGACGCAGTTGTAGAACTCAGAGAGCATGAAATTCCCACTCCCGGTGAGGGTGAAATACTTGTTAAAGTAGAAGGCTGCGGCATTTGCGGAACTGACGTTCACGAGTACCGCTATGATCCTTTCGGCATGGCTCCTGTAGTATTGGGCCATGAAGGTACGGGCGAAGTCGTCGCAATAGGCGAGGGCGTAAAGTTCGATACAAAGGGTGATCCCATAAAGGTTGGCGATAAGGTTGTAACATCCGTACTTCTTTGCAATGAATGTGACTATTGCCGCCGTTATCCCGAATTGCCCAACCTCTGCGAGAATCTGGGCGTTTACGGCTTGATTCCTGAAGATGATGTTCACTTCAACGGCTGGTTTGCAGAGTATATTCTTGTTCGCAAGAATTCCTCAATCTTCGTTGTTAATGATATGACTCTTGATGAGCGTATGCTTATCGAGCCTGCTTGTGTTTGCGTACACGCACTCGCACGTGCAAAGACTCTCAATATTATTGACTTTGCTTCAACAGTTCTCGTACAGGGCTGCGGTCCCATCGGCTTGATGCAGATTGCAGTATTGAAGGCAGCAGGCGTTGTTAACATCATCGCTGTTGACGGTGTTGAAACACGCTTGAACCTTGCAAAGGAAATGGGCGCAACCGAGATTGTAAACTTCCGCGAGCTTACAACAATCGAAGAAAGAGTTGCCAAGGTAAAAGAGCTTACACACGGCTTCGGTGCAGACTTCGTATTCCAGTGCACAGGCGTTGCACAGGCTGCAGCAGATGCATATAAGTACCTCCGCAGAGGTGGCGGATACTGTGAAATGGGCTTCTTCGTAAACGCAGGCGAATGTACAATGAACCCCCACTTTGACCTCTGCAACAAGGAAATCAACCTTGTCGGTTCATGGGTATACAGCGCAAACGAGTACATCACAACTCTCGGCTTCTTAAAGAAGGCAAAGGAAATGAACATCCCCGTAGAAAAGCTCGTTACACATCACTACACACTCGACCAGTATGTCGAAGCAATGGAGAAGAACATCTCCTTAACAGGCATCAAAATAGCAATCTGCCCCGAGTGATAAGTAACTGAAAAACAATAAAAGCCTCATCGCAAGATGAGGCTTTTTCTGTATGATAATTTTTCTATGACAATGATTTCAGGTATACGGACAACAGTTTTAAAGCGGTTGCCCTTTCTTTGGCGGTACAGCTGTTTAATTGATTTAAAAGATCTTCGCTCTCAAAGGTATATATTTCGTCTTTTGTTAATATATCGTTTGGAGTGATGCCCAATGCATCACATATCTTTAAAAGAGTTTCTATCAGCGGCGATAAACCATAGCCGATGAATCCTCAGATGGGTATAGCACAATCTTCTTTCTTTTTCTGTGTGCGTACACTAAGGCTTTTGCAGCACCGCCCCAACTGTGTGTCACATAGGCAATGATAATCTCTGCCTGCGTTACCATCCACTCGTTTCGCTTCAAGATAGCATATCGCGGTGGAACGGATTCCAAAGGTGGGAACAGCGTATAGTCATATCCGGTTTCGTCATATTTTCGATTGAGATATGGAATGACAAGAACGGCTTGCGCGGAAGCATTGATCTGTTGCTTTTGCCGCACAACAGATGCCGCCAACCGGTCGAACCCACCGTAGCCGCCAAGATAGAAAACTACATTTTCTTCATAGATGAACTGGTCCAACACATTGCATAACCACTCGCTGACTTTCTCGAAGTCCGGAACATCGTTATGCCCTAAAAAAGTAATAATCATGGAAATTCCCTCACAAATAATGCACTAACATTAAGTGCATATAGGGAATTATAACATAAAAATCACTTAAAATAAATACATAATTAGTGCATTTTAAGTGGGGCGTGATTATGAAAAAACAAAAACATATCAGTATTCGAATCGACGCAGATGTGCTTGAGAAGTTTCATTATGTTGCGAAATACGATGACCGCAGTGCCAGTGGTCAGATCATGTATTTGATCAACAACTGTATTCGCGAATTTGAAGCAAAACACGGAAAAATCGAACTCGCGAAAAAAGATGAAACTGAATGAGGCAATCAGCCAAAGGCTTAAAGAATTGTCCACACGAAGTGTGGATTTAGTTGCATTTGCCCTTGGCAAATGCCTTATTCCCATTCGCTTACGAGTTCTTTTCCACAGTTACTTTTCGCCTTATTTGGGGCGAATTTCTCGGAGATTTCGCTCGTTTTGCTTCGTTTTTCTCTGTATTCTCTGTGTTCTCAGCCCGTTTGGTACTGTTTTGGTATCAAAGCTTGGTATCAATTTTCTAAAAAATCGGCCTGCTTTTTTTATAATATTTCTCTCTTTCTTGGTTTTTTCTCGTTGAAAGCGAAGATGGCAGATATCTTCGTTTTCATATTCACCAGATTGCCTGAAATTTTCTTTTAACATCAGCCATTGTTGGTAATCACAAGAAGAATGGTCAATATGCTTTTG
>JAFQXA010000035.1 GCA_017407205.1 Clostridia bacterium | reverse complement strand
AAGTTCCGCTTGTGAGTGAAGTTGAGAGCTTCGGGTGAGCTGTCGGAAGTGCTGCATCCTCTGTCGGAGCCTGTGTTGTGGGAGCTGCCGTCGGTGTGCTTGTGGGCTTGACCGTGGGAGTAGCTGTCGGAGCAGCTGTTGCAGGAGCCTGAGTTGTATCCGGAGCAGGTGTTGCAATAGTTACATTCTTCTCCGTAGAGACATATGACGGCAAAACACCATATGTTGCATAATACGACAATGCACGGACATAAACCTGAGTTGCTCTGTCATACGCAAGCAAGCCTGTATATTCCGCAATATTATTTGCGCCCGGGAACGAGAGGTAATTCGGCGGTGTATTGCTGTTGTTATCCGTAAATGCCAATGTTCGCTTTGCTGCATCAAGATAGCCTTCCTTCGAGATTGTGCTGTGGCTGAAGCTGTTCGTATAGCCTGAAGGCTCAGTACACTCAACATAAGGAATCATTGAAGTTGTGTCGCCCTTGTTTATATTCTCAAGTGCAACGCAAGCCAAGCGGCAATATGATGCCATATTAGCAACACCATCACCAAACTCTGCTTTTGCAGGTAAAGTGCCGTTTGACTCTTCATAATCTGCAAGTGAGATCATGCCGACCAAAACTTCTTCCAAAGTAATTTCGCTTCCTACAGACGAGGGCGGCGGCGGTGTAACCGTACCTGCATCATCTGCTGCAACATAACTGGGCAAAACACCATTTGCATAGTAATATCCCAATACTCGTGCGATAATTCTTGCTCCCGTATCAAAGCCGATAAGTCCTGAATATGACAATCCGCTTGTGCCGGGATAAGAAATATAATTTGCATAAGTCAATGCATTATCATTCATGTAAGCAAGCATTCTTGTTGCAAGATAAGTGTAACCGAGCTTGCTTATTGTTGATGAGCTGAATGTACTTGCTGTAGCAGTTGTTCCTTCGGTACATTCAATATAGGGTATTGTTGCAACAAAGTTATTGTTTAAAATATTGAGCAATGCCTGCAATGCAAGTCTTACATATGCAGTCTTAGGCGCAGTTCCGTTTGCGATACTTAATGTATCGGGAAGTGCTGAGTTTGTTGTCAAATAATTATTTGCACGGTTAATTGCTTCAAGAACCTGATTAAGCGTTATTTCAGAGTTGGGAGTTGTTGTCGTCAAAGTTCCCGAACCACCTGTGCTGATACCACTTGTAGTTGTACCTGAAGAGCTCAGCTTAACCGATGTGTTGGAGCCGAGCGTATATCCTGTAAAGAGTGAAGTGCCACCCGTAAAGGATGATGACAGTCCATTAACCTTTGTGCCGGGAGTTGCACCGTAATAGAGGCTCAACGAGCTTCCTGACTTCATTGCAGGAGAGCTTACTACAATAAAATTGTACTGTTTTGTAGCATCATAACCTATCTTGGTCGTAGTAGAGCCGTTTGTGATAGACATACCAAAGCCTGTTGTTCTCTTGCTTTGATATTTGATTGCAACACAATGCTGTGTTGAGGATGCGGTAAGTGTCATTGCCATATCACTCAAACCGCTTGCAACCAAAGTACCGCCTGTAATATAACCTATTCCGTCATAGTCCAAAACACCGTTACCGCCGGTTGTGGGACCGTTAACTACAGTTGTACCGCCTGAAATTATCAAGGCACCGTTACTGTCAAGACCGTCACCTGACGAATCAAAGTATGATGTACCACCGCTTATATGGAGATATTTAGGTGTACTCGAAGTAGTTGTAGCTTTAGTATTTATGCTTCTCGGCGGTGGGGGCTGGTTTCCGCCGCCACCCATGCTGCCTGAGCTGTCAGCACCGCCTGCAGCATTTATACCGTCATCACTTGCTTTAACTTTAATGTTACCGCCACTTATGTCAATAGACATAGCTTCGATACCTTCGTAGCTGTTTGTGATGTTTATTGTACCACCGCTTATGCTTACATTGTTTTCTGCGTGAATACCGTCATCACCTGAGTTTATCGCCAAGTTATCACAACCGGTAATCGATACAACACCGTTTGAATGAACAGCATCGTTTGATGTTGTCAATGTTAAAGAACCGCCGTTTATATAAATTGCAACATCGGACTTTATGCCTTTTGAGCTTGTACCTTCAGTTGTACTTTCAGTACCCGTTGTCTTAACGGTAAAAGTACCGCCGTTTATAGTCACAGCTGAATTGCCGAAGATAGCATCCCGAACGGATGTTACATTATATGTACCGCTGTCAATTATAACTTCGCCGGTTGCACTGTTATCACTTTGAATACCATCAAGTGCAGCATTAACAGTCATCGTTGCGCCTGAAAGATATACAAGGTCGCGTGCCTTGATACCGTCACCTGCAGTACTCTTAATTGTAGTAAATGTACCACCCGTTACCTGCAAAGTGCCCTCTGCCAAAACAGCCTCATCAGTCGCAGTAATACTGAAAGTACCGCTTGTAATTACGATATTGCCGTATGCAGCATCTGTTTCATTGCTTGCCTTGATACCGTCACCCGATGAAGTTACAGTAATGTTATTGTTTGCAAGGAATACAGAATTTTTGCCTTTTAAAGCATCGGAGGTTGTTGAGTTTACAGTCGCTTTAATGGTTGAGCCTACTGCCTGAAGCTGATTTTCAGCCTGTATTCCGTCAGCCGTTGCAGTAACAGTAACTGTAGAATTATCAAGTATTACATTACCCTTTGTTACATCTGTATCGCTTGACTGAATACCGTCACCCGTTGCATTTATGGTAAGCTTTGCATTCTTTGCAGCAAAAAGGTCTTTACCGCGCATACCGTCGCCTGCAGCTGAAGGAACATTTATTGTTGCATTGCAAATTACAAGGTCGTCCTTTGAGTTTATTGCATGGTCATAACTGCCTGTAACACTCAAAGTACCGCTACCGTTAATCGTAAGGTCAACCTTACTGAAAAGACAGGCATTGGGTTCGAGTGTGGTTGCATCAACATTTGTATATCCTGCTCCGTCCTTGAGAGTACTTGACGTGCCTGCAGGCAAAGTAATGAATACCTTATCAGCAGTCTTTAAATATACTGCAGGGCCTGTTGTATTTGTAATTGTAACGCCATTGAAAATAAGCTGTACTTTGTCAGTTGCAGCTGTTTCAACACAAATCTGACCGTTCAATGAGCCGGATACCATATAATAGCCTGCTTCGGTAATTGTAACGACACCGTTTGAAGCACTTGCACCCGTTCCGGTTACCGTAGCACCTGTACCGCTTAAAGCTATTGTTGCTTTGATATCACTGTCCGTCCACGTACCCGCTTGATCACGATTTGAATAACCTGCATCAAGCTGGCTCACCTTTAATGCCGGAACTTCTGTCGTTGCAGCTTTCGCTTCTTTTGCCGCGAAGATACCGAAATTAGGAATCAGCGATGTAAGTACCATTATCGCAGACAATGCACATGCCAAAATTTTCCTTTTCATTTGTTTTCCCCTTTCTTTGATCCTCTATCCTATTTTCCTCTATCCTATATTAAACCACCTGTTACAGTGAATTATTTTTGCCAACAGGCATTTTGCCGAATGTTACTGCAAGATTATCATTTTTTTCTCTCAATGCATCGATGAACTCTTTTTGATTGACATTCGCCTTGAGTTTTACATTATATACGAGTTCAAAAAGCGAACCTAAGTTTGCGGTTTTAACTGCTGTAAGCTCGTACTTTTCTGCGTATTTCTTGAAAACATCATCAAACATACATGAGTAATCCACATCATCAGGGATTTTAATTTTCAATCTCATATAATCGGATCTCTGTTCGCCGAAAGCTGTGAGTGAAAATACAATATTCATCAAAGAAACTACAACAAGAAGCAATACGGCAGCACCTATATTGCCAACGCCCATTGCAAGTCCCATTGCCATCGAAAGAAATATTGCACCTATCTCCCTTGCGCTTCCCTGCATTGAACGAAAACGCACCAGTCCGAAAGCGCCCATGACTGCAACGCCTACACCTATTTCACCGTTAACAAGCATGATTACCATCTGTACTATAACAGGCAAAACAGCAAGCGTTATCGCAAATCCTTTGTTGTAAGTGTTTTTGAACATATACGCAAGCGACGCTAAAACGCCGAGTACAACGGATATAAGTGTGCAAAGCACAAGATTAGATGCCACCGTCAAATCAAAAGTATATAAAATCCAATCAAACATAAAATTCATTACCTTTCAGAGTTTTTTCCTTGTTTCGAGCAAAAGCTTCTTTGCAAATATACTTTTTGTATGCTGTGCCGTACTTTGAAAACGAAGTCTGATATATTTTAAGTTCACTCATCATAGAGCTGAACCATAGCGGTACAGCATTTGCAACCTTTATTTCCAGGATGCAGGTATCTTCTTCATCTATATATCGACCATGCGAACCGAGCTTTAAATCAAGTTCATCTGTACGCCACTTCATATTGCTGTCTATAGTTATGCGAAGTTCCTTATCCTCTTTTCCATACATTGCAATTCTGTCATAAAACAAAGCAACGCGCGGACTAGGCTTGTAAAAATCAATAACATACTCTATTTCTTTGGTTATCTGCGTCTGAGTTTTTATTTTGCGCTCTGCCAAAAACTCAACTGCTTCATCATACGGCATGGCAATTCGCCTTTTATAAACCGTGCCGACAACTTTCTTTTTAAGCTCTACAAACGCCGGACTGTCACCACGCGGAACATTGTAACAACGCAGTCGGAGCTTTTCTTTATAAGCAGGCTTTTCAATTGATTGGCGGATCATTTTATAATCCAAAGTGTCAAAGTAAATATTGCAAATGGTTGTCAATCCGTATTTGTCAACAACCATATATCTTTCAAGCATCGGTAATATAATATCCACCTGACTTCTTGAAAGCCTATACTTCTTCTCTACTCTTTTAAAAACATTCTTATAACCAGCCATGGTGTCATTATAATTCTCTTTTCTTAAATTACGCTGAAAAACTTGCTTGTTCAATTTTATATTACATTATACATATTCAGCTTATTTTAAGAAAAAGCTTGTAAAATGAAATAAAATAGTCCATATTTATAATGCAGAGAATTCAAACCAAGGAGGCCACTTCATGCGAATTCTTATTGTGGAAGACGAAATAAATCTCGCTGAAGCTCTTTCGAGACTTTTAGAAGCACAACATAACCTCGTAGACACAGTATATAATGGCACAGATGGGCTTGCATATGCTCTTTCCATGCAATACGACATTATCGTTCTTGATGTAATGCTCCCCGGCAAAGACGGTTATGAAATCGTACGTTCTCTTCGTGCTGCCCATGTTCAAACTCCTGTTTTAATGCTTACTGCTAAGGATGATTTAAAGAGTAAAATTGCAGGGCTTGACAGCGGTGCTGATGACTACATGGTAAAACCGTTCGAGCCTGAAGAACTTATCGCCAGAATCCGTGCACTTTCACGCCGTCAAGGAAACATAGTGCTTGAGGAGTTATGTTTTGATGACCTCATATTGAATCTTTCAACATACGATCTTATTTGCAAAGACAAATCCGTGCGACTTGGATTTAAGGAATTCGGTGTTTTAAAAATACTTATGTCAAATTCAAGGATAATCACCTCAAAAGAAGAGCTCATATCAAAAATTTGGGGAATAGATTCAAATGCCGAAGACAATAATGTTGAGGCATACATTTCACTTCTTCGAAAAAAAATATGTTATTTAAATTCACGTGTAATCATAAGCACAATACGCAAGGTAGGCTATCGTCTGGAGATTTCTTATGATAAAGAGACTGAGAAATAAGTTTATTCTTATCAATATGTTGCTCGTCACCGTTGTTTTATTAATTGGGTTTATAGGTATGATGATATCAAGCTATAACCTTTATCGGAAAGAAAGCCATGACGAGCTCATACATGCTATCGACAGTATTTCTTACAGAAGTACAGAGCCCGATAGCAATGTACCGCCAAGCACAAAGTCACCATCTTCCAAAAAGCCGGTTTCGACATCAAAGCCTGCCTCATCCTCACGACCCGAGCTTAACGACAAAAAGCCCTCAACAAAACGTTCTACGGTAGATATTTTTACTGTAATCATAAATCCCGAAACAAATGAGATAATTTCCACAGACACGCAAGAATTTGCCATCAACGATAAAGATTTAAATATCGCTGTAACCGAGGCAATAAACACAGGTGACGATAGTGGCATAATTCATAGTGTGGCTGTGAGATATATGAAGCGTTCATCATTCCAAGGTGACATATATGCATTTGCCGACATGACACATGAAATTACGGCGCTTCGCCAACAAGCACTCGTAATGCTGGTTGCCGGTATTTCAGGCTTACTTATATTCTTCTTTATAAGCCTGATTCTTTCAAATATTGCGATGCGTCCTACCGTTGAATCCTACAATACTCAAAAGCAATTCATAGCAGATGCATCCCATGAACTCAGAACGCCTTTAACTGTAATACTTGCAAATACAAGCATACTTTTAAAAGGTGATGTTTCGAGCGACCAGAAAAAATGGTTGGACACCACATATTCAGAAAGCATACGCATGAAACATCTTCTTGACGATATGCTTTTCCTTGCGCGTTCCGATTCCGACCAAATTGTTGTTGAGAAGGAAACCTTCGACTTTTCAAACCTAATCTGCATCAGCGTACTGCCATTTGAATCAATTTTACTTGAAAAAGATGTCAGCCTTTCAACCGACGAAATATCCCCTGATGTAAAACTATTTGCGTGCGAGGCTCAAATCAAGCAACTCGTTTCAATATTGCTTGATAATGCCTGCAAGTATGTAAACCACGGTGGCAAAGTTACAATAAGCCTGTCTGATACTGATAATAAAATTGTTTTTAAAATCAACAATACAGGAAGCGTAATAGACAAAAGCGACCTTCCCCACATTTTCGAACGTTTCTACCGAGGAGATAAGATGCGTACTTACACAACTGTTGGAGGGCACGGTTTGGGACTTTCAATTTTAGACTACATTGCAAAGCAAAACAAAGCCAAAGTTGCAGTAACCTCAAACGAAAAAGACGGAACAACATTCACAATAACATTCACAAGTGTTTCAAAATAAAGCCCTATAAAACAAAGCGAGCACCAACCTTTACGGTTGATGCTCATGTTCTATACTTGCTTATTCTCCGTCTCTGTGTGACTTGCGGAACAAAAGTGATATTCCCCAAATGCCCGCAAGACCTACCAGCGTATAAACTATACGCGATATAATAGCATCCATCCCGCCAAAAACAGAAGCTACAAGGTCGAATTGGAAAATACCTATTAAACCCCAGTTCAACGCTCCGATTATCATCAGCGCAAGTGCAAGTTTATCCATCTTTTCAACTCCCTACAATTTTTTTGTTTACGGTTATAGCTTTTCTCACTTCAACCGAAAATATGCGTAGTTTTTAAAAAGTTTTGTATTAAAGCAGTACGCAAACCAATGAGTTACATCCCTCATTCACCATTTTTTCAACTGTATTCTGGAGTTTTTGCTGTACTTCTGTGGGAAGTCCGTTCACTACCTTGCTCGTCATACCTTCACGCACGAGATCAAATAAGGGCTTGCCGAATATGTTTGTTTCCCAAATTTTCGTCGGTTCCTTTTCAAACGTCTCAACAAGATAGTTCATGAATTCTTCCGACTGTTCAAGCGTTCCGACAAGCGGTGAAATTTCGGATTCCAAGTCCACTCTTATAAGATGCATTCCGCTTGCACGCGCTCTAAGTTTAACACCGAACCTTGATCCCTGCTTTACTATTTCCGGCTCATCAAGCTGCATTTCATCCATTTGCGGTGATACCACACCGTAACCGGTTCTTTTTGCGCACTCAAGTGCGGACGATATATAATCATACTCTCGTTTTGCTGCCACAAACTCCTTGAGGTTTTTCATAAGTTCAAAATCATTTTTGATGTCGCAGCCACATTCGTTTCCGAGAACTTCATAAAAAAGCTCGCTTGTAGGTATAAGCTTGATTATGATATTGCCCGTGCCAAGCTCTACGCTTTTAATTGCAGCACCTTCAAAACCTTCAATGCCGTTTAAAGCCTCAAATATATATCTGTAATCCTTCATTGCATTCAGGCTTGGAGCAATGTTCAAAACTATATCCATCACCTTTTTGTAAAGCCAATGCTCACGGTTTAAAGCTCGCATCCAGTCGGGGATTTCAACAAGAACAGTTCTTATCGGAAATTCAAACAAAACATCTTCCAGAAGTTCCAATATCTGATTGGGTTGCATATTTAACACATCGAGTGTTTTTACTGTAATCCCATGTTTTTCTGAAATTTCGTTTGCAACACTCAAAGCAAGCTCACCTTCGGGGTCTTTGCTGTTGACTATTGTTACAAAAGGCTTTCCGCACTCAATAAGCTCACTTATTACTCTATCCTCTGCCTCTATATACTTTTCTCTCTCAATATCAACAATACTTCCGTCCGTAGTTATAACAATACCTATTGTTGAATGTTCGCTTATAACTCTTCTTGTACCGATTTCTGCGGCATCCGTAAACGGAATATCATAATCGAACCAAGGCGTGCGTACCATTCTCGGCTCACCGTCTTCCATGTGTCCGCTTGCACCGTCTATCATGTAGCCGACGCAATCAACCATTCTTACACGCATATCGGCAGTTTCGTCCAAAACAAGCTCAACAGCCTCATTGGGCACAAACTTGGGTTGTGTGGTCATTATTGTCTTACCGGCAGCACTTTGCGGAAGCTCATCTTTTAATCGTTCCTTGCTGTATTCATTTTCAATACTCGGCAAAACAAGCAAATCCAAAAAGCGTTTTATAAAAGTTGATTTTCCTGTTCTCACAGGACCTACCACTCCCACATAAATATCGCCGTTCGTTCTTTGTGCTATATCACGATATAATTCCACCATGTCCATTTTTTCAAAACCTCCATAACCTAACTATGTAAAAGTATATGAGAGGATTTAAAAAAATATTAGCATACAAAAACGCAGTAATAAAACTGCGTTTTTTGCTTTTTATCAGTTTCTTATCAAGCCTTGCTCTTTTTAAATGAAATCTTGTTTTCGTTGCCCTTTATAAGTCGCTTAATATTCTCATTATGCCTTGCAATGATAAGCACACATATAAGACTTACGCACACAAGTGTTATTATATTTGAATTATACAATACGACAACATATGTCGTAAAAGCAAGCATCGTTATCATAACTGCCAACGAAACATAGCGCGTAAGCAAAATCACCGTAGCTGCTATCGCTATTGCAACAATACCAATAATGCCATATGTTGGCGCAAAGAACAGTGTCCAGCAAGCGGCCAAAGTAGTAGCTGCACCCTTACCGCCTTTAAAACCAAAGTAAAGTGGAAAACAATGCCCTACAACCGCAAATAAAGCACCTATTGAACCGCACTCGATATTATCAAGCTTAAAGAAGTGTGCAATCAAAAAGCTCAAAAGCACTGATGCAACACCTTTTGCACAATCAATTACAAAAGTCATCAAGGCTGCTTTCTTGCCATAAGTGCGAAGCATATTTGTGCTTCCTGAATTTCCGCTTCCATGCGTCCTTACATCATCATGATATCTGTCACGACTTATTATGACAGCCGACTCAATGCTTCCCAAAAGGTAGCCGATTAAGGCACACAAAAAAAATGCAATAAACTTCGTCATGACCTTATATCATTATCCTTTCCGCGCTGTCTTACTATCAAACGGATGGGAGTCTTGTCAAGCATGAAAGACTTTCTCAAATAGTTTTCAAGATAACGCTTATATGAGAAATGCATAGTTTCCGGCTCATTTACAAACAACACAAATGTAGGGGGATTTGAAGCAACCTGGGTGCCGTAGTAAATCTTTAATCTGCGTCCCTTATCACTCGGCGGTTCAGTAACCGTAACAGCTTCTGAAATTACATCGTTGAGCGTACCTGTTGAAACACGCCTTGAATTTTGCTCATATACTTCCAGAACAAGATCCATTATCTTGTTCACTCGCTGCCCCGTCTTTGCAGAAACGAAAAGCATGGGAATATAGTTCATAAATGCAAGATCCACAGCAAGCTTCTTTTTGAACTCGTTCATTGTGTGAGTATCTTTTTCGATAAGATCCCACTTATTTACAACCAAAACGGCAGCCTTGCCTTCTTCGTGAACATAGCCTGCTATTCTTACATCCTGCTCACTTAAGCCCTGCTCCGCATCAATAACGATCAATACAACATCGACACGTCTTATTGCATCGAGCGACCTTATAACGCTGTATCTTTCAACGGTTTCATCTTCAATGGCACGCTTTCTGCGTATACCTGCGGTATCAACCATTATGTACTCCTTACCCTCATATGTAAAAGGAGTATCAATGGCATCGCGAGTTGTGCCCGGAATGTTTGAAACTATCGTTCTTTCATTACCTAAAAGTGCATTAACAAGACTCGATTTGCCGACATTCGGTTTTCCTGCTACGGAAATCATTATTGGCTTGTCCTCGTTCTCGTCAATCTCCATCGGAGCAAAATGACTTACGATCTCATCCAAAAGGTCACCAAGTCCCAATCCCTGCTGAGCCGATACCGTTATCGGCGTACCAAGTCCCAGTGCATAAAAATCGTAAATACTGTCCTCATACTTGGGGTGGTCTACCTTATTAACCGCAAGCACGATGGGTTTTTTACTTTTTCTGAGCATTCCTGCTACTTCCTCATCCGCTGCCACAAGACCGTCTCTTCCGTCAACCATGAAAACAATTACATCGGCGGTCTCGATAGCAAGCTCCGCCTGACGACGCATCTGCTTGCTTATTACAGAATCAACAACGGGCTCTATACCACCCGTATCAACCACTGAAAATGAGTAGTTGAGCCATGTAGCATCACCGTAAATTCTGTCACGCGTGACTCCGGGCATATCATCAACTATGGATATGCGTTTACCTATTATTCTGTTAAAAAATGTTGACTTGCCGACATTTGCTCTGCCAACAAGTGCAACGAGCGGTTTTTTCATACAGCCACCTCGCTGAATAATTCCGCAATGAAAGCGGCACCGTCGGATGCCGGCATGGGAATTACTTTTTTATTTATTATTTTTGAAAGCTCTCCAACCGTCATACCGTCAAGGAACGAATTACTGTCATCTTCCTTTAACATACTGCACGGTATGAGCAGTTTTTCGGAATTTGAAAACAACCCTTTTTCATAAGCTTTAACAATATCACAGCCACAAATCAAGCCGCTAACTGTTATAGTCTCGCCAAAAAACTCATTTTCAACGATATGCGTATTTATTTTTATACCATACTTTTCAAGTTTTGAAAACAGACCTTTTAAAATCGGACCTGCGGATACACCTGAAACCGCGTCAAACTCTATATTTTTATCAAGCTTTTCTGCATATTCAAGCTCGTAATTAAATCCGTCCTCAAACATACGGATCAAGCCCACGCCGTTTTCAATCTGCGGAAATTCTCCATAGTATTCATAGGGAGGCAGTTCACGCTCAGCCTGTAAATACATCTCATCGGATGCATAAACATTAAGCCCCTTTTTGCAAAACTCTTCAATAATATCGATCGCTTCCGAAGCTTCTTCTTTTGTAAGCTTTGAAAGTGGGTAAAGCCCCTCTCTGTGCTTTGTAAGACCAACGGGCACGACTGCGACCGATTCGGGTGACAATGACAAAAAATCGCTCAAGGATTTTCTCAAAACATCACCGTTATTAAGGTCGGGGCACAAAACTATCTGGCAGTTAAACTTTATATTTTCCTCTTTGAGCCTTGTAAGACGCTCAAAAATTTTTGTTGCCGACGGATTTCGCATCATTTTTTTGCGAACTTCGCCGTCCGTTGCATGCACGGATATATAAAGGGGACTCACATGGCGACGGATTATACGTTCAAACTCATCATCATCAATATTTGTAAGTGTTATATAGTTTCCCATTATAAGGGACAGTCTGAAATCATCATCCTTGACATGGAGCGTTTTTCTTGTATTGCAAGGCATCTGGTCAACAAAACAAAAAACGCAATTATTCTTGCACAAACGAACCTCGCTCATGAGTGAGGTTTCAAAGTTTAATCCCAGATCCTCAAACTCATCCTTTTCGATTATGACTTCTATCCGCTGTTCGCTGTTTTCCTTTTCAAAGCAAACGGTTATTTCCTCGTTTGTTATCAAGTCCTCATAATCAATTATATCGACTATTTTTTCTCCGTTTACAGACAGCAAAAAGTCGCCTGCTTCAATTCCTGCTTCCTCTGCAAGCGAACCCTTATCAACTGCTAAAATCCTATGTTTTTTCAAATTTTCCATACTATAATTATATCACAAAAAAGCGTATTTTCATATAAAAAGCATCAAAGAGTTGCCAAGTATTTAAACACTTCTTTTGCAGCCTCCATGTTTTTCGTGCTTGCTACTATGAATATTTGAGGATTCGGGAGCGATGTAAGCTCTACAACGGCTTCAGAATCCGAAAGATCAAGCCCGCAAACTCTGCTGTACTCGCCCGTGGGATTGCTCCAGTCATCTTCTTTTTCAAAAACAACACCTTTCCCTTTAAATGTCGCAATTTCTTCCTCGGTAAATACATCTTCAAGTGCAAAGAAGTTATCTCCCTGTGCTGCCAATTTCGTCGAAGCGCTTGCATCACAAATAAAAAGCTCTACCTCGTTTGTAAACATAAATACAACAATCTGAAATGCAACGCCAGGATCATCAAGTGATGATCCTTTTATGTTCATATCGGCATACTGCGGAAAAGCCTCACGAAGCTTTTTGTCAAAATTATTGACTGCTTCTCCCTGAACTCTGTATGCAGCAAGCTCTACATAAAGCGAGATTGCTTCCTCCTTTTTGCAGGCAGAAAACAATAACATGAAGTTCAATAAAAGTGCCGTAAGCACGCAAAGTTTTTTAGTCATAGCATTATAATTCCAATCATAATATTCTAAACTATATAATAGATTACGCCCATACTAGTGTCAACAAAAAAGAAGGCAACAGCCACTATTGTTACCTTCTTTTTGCATTTTTGTTAAAATCGCAATTTGCTTATTCTTCCTCTGCTTCTTCCTCGTCTTCAAAATCACCGATTATTGAAGTGTTGCAATTGGGGCAAATAAGCTCATCCATCTTCTCACAAAGATGGCTGTCGAAATAAATTACTTCACCGCAATTAGGACATTCGGCTTCAAAAAAATCGCCTTCTTCGTCCTCATCTTCATCATCTTCGTCATCAAAGAGATATTCGTCAATATCGTCAAGCTCGTCACAGATATCTTCCATGCAATCGTCAAGCTCATCAATACATTCATCATGCTCTTCGATAATTTCAGCCATATCTTCAAGCGTCTTGATTATAGCTTTCAAAACCTTAGCTGTTGCTTCATCAGCAATATTCAAGCCATCGGCCAAGCCCTGGATATATGCTACCTTTGATTTAATATCACTCATATTATCTCTCCTTTTTCTGATTTATTGTCTCAAAAGAAGGGAATTAAACACGCTCCATGTATTCGCCTGTACGGGTATCTACGCGGATTCTTTCACCTTCATTGATGAACAAGGGAACATTGATTTTATAACCTGTTTCCAAAACAGCGGGCTTTGTTGCGCCTGTTGCTGTATCACCCTTGAAGCCGGGTTCTGTTTCCGTAACAGTAAGCTCAACAAAGTTGGGAGCTTCAACTGAGAAAGCCTTGCCCTTATAGAAACGAATGTTTACGTTATCGTTTTCAACGATGAAATCAATAGCTTCTTCAACTTCGCTTGCATTCAAGGGGAGCTGTTCAAATGTTTCACTGTCCATGAAGTAATAAAGCTCACCGTCTGAATAGAGGTACTGCATTGACTTATTCTCAATGTGTGCCTTAGGATACTTATCTGTGGGGCTGAATGTACGTTCAAGAACTGCACCCGTCATAACGTTCTTAAGTCTTGTACGAACAAATGCCGCACCTTTGCCGGGCTTAACGTGCTGGAAGTCAGCAATGGACCAAACCTGTCCGTCTATTTCTACCGTTACGCCTTTTCTGAAATCGCCTGCCATGATCATAGTAAAATACCTCCCAAATGGGTTTATAATTATTATCCTTGATATTTTACCACAATATATACCATTTCAACAAGTACTAATCAAAAAAAGCATTATTCAGCTTATTTATAGCCTTTTTTTCGAGTCTTGAAACATAGGAACGCGATATACCGAGTATTTTTGCAACCTCCCGCTGAGGCATTGCAATTCCGTCTTTTATCCCAAACCTCATTATTATTACCTTCTGTTCTCTTTCAGTCAAGACCTCACTCATTATTCTTTTAAGGCGTTCACTTGCGATAGACAATTCTGCTGCATTATGCGTATCATCCGCATCGGTTCCCAAAACATCGGACAGCACGAGCTCATTTCCTTCTTTGTCGCTTCCGATTGAATCAAAAAGGCTTATTTCCTTTCTCTGTTTCTTTTCAGCTCTTAACGACATCAATATTTCATTTTCAATACAGCGTGAACAATATGTCGCAAGCGTACTCCCTTTTTCTTTTTTGAAAGTAGATACAGCTTTTATGAGTCCTACTGTGCCTATTGAAATCAAGTCATCCATATCACGGTGACGCGATGCATACTTTTTTGCAATATGCGCAACGAGTCTCAAATTATGTTCAATGAGCTTTGCCCGTGCTGAGGCATCACCCATATTCAGTTTTTCTATATATGTTTGCTCTTCCTCGCTATTAAGCGGTTCCGGAAAAGTGTTTTTACTGCTTACATACCCTGTATAAAACATTGCATCTTTTAAAAATGCAAAAATCAATTCAAACATAAAACGCACAACCTCCTTCTAAAAGGTTATGCGTTTTTACTTTGTCCGTATGTGTAAAATCAAAATCTCTTTATTTCGCCTGCAAGCTTGAGTATATCGCCATGCTTTAAGGGTTCACTGCATCCGATATAAAGCTCCTGTTTAGGATGTGGAGCAGACTCAACCTCATTACCCTCTGCATCCTTAATCCATTCGACCTTAAATGTTCTTCCGATATCAGAAGGCGAAAGTATTTCAACGCTATCGCCCTTAAAGAAGCGGTTACGCTGAAAAACATGGGCTACCTTATTTTCGCTGTCATAATCTTCAACAGTTGCACAAATACAAGCGTCCTGAATGTATCCTGCGTGTGAGGTCTCCTGAAGCTTATCACCGTTTTTCCCAAACAGGAATCCTGTTGTGAACGGTCTGTGGCTTGCCTTGCTGAGTTCTTCCACTATTGCCTGAGGAAGTATTGCGTCCTTACCCTCTTTCTCAAAAAAGTCGAGTGCCATTCTGTACGCATTCGTGACAGCCGCAACATATGATATCGACTTCATTCTGCCTTCAATCTTCAAAGATGTAACGCCTGCATCAATAATCTTGGGCAAATACTCAATGAGTCTTAAATCGCGTGAGTTTAAAATAAATGTGCCGTTATCGTCTTCTTCAATCGTGAGATATTCGCCATCTTTGCCCTTTTCACGCATTTCATACTTCCATCTGCACGGCTGAACACATTCTCCCTTGTTGCTGTCTCTTCCGTCAACATAATTACTTAAAAGACAACGACCTGAATACGACACGCACATTGCACCGTGGACAAACATTTCAAGCTCTAAATCGCTTGGAATATTGTCCCTCAAACGCTTTATGTCATCAAGCGACAGCTCTCTTGCCAAAACAACACGGGTAATCCCTTGGTCATACCAAAAAGATGCCGACTCGCTGTTTAAAGTGTTTGCCTGTGTGCTTAAATGAAGCGGCATATCGGGAATAGTTCTTCTCAGCACCCTTATAACACCGGGATCATTTACAATGAGTGCATCGGGAGAAGCTGCCTTTATGCTTTCAATAAGCACAGGAAGCTCTTTTATATCATCATCACGCGCAAAAGCGTTCACCGTGACATAGACTTTTTTATTAAGTCCGTGTGCAAGCTTCACTGCTTCAATGAGCTCATCAGGCGTAAAATTGTCTGCAAAATTACGCAAGCTCATTGCTGTTGCACCAAGATAAACAGCATCTGCACCGAATCTGAATGCTACCTGCAATCTTTCAAAATTGCCTGCAGGCGAAAGCAATTCTACATTGTTTATCATTCGAGGAAATCCTTAAGCTTCTTGCTTCTTGAGGGGTGTCTCAATTTACGAAGTGCCTTTGCTTCAATCTGACGTATTCTTTCACGTGTTACGTTAAACTCCTTGCCGACTTCTTCGAGTGTGCGGGCTTTTCCGTCATCAAGACCGAAACGCAATCTCAATACCTTTTCTTCACGCGGAGTAAGCGTATCAAGAACTTCCATGAGCTGTTCCTTCAAAAGTGTGAATGCTGCAACTTCAGCAGGCGCCGGAGCATCCTCGTCCGGAATGAAGTCGCCCAAGTGGCTGTCTTCTTCTTCGCCAATCGGAGTTTCGAGTGAAACAGGTTCCTGTGCAACCTTTATGATTTCACGCACCTTTTCTTCGCTTATGCCCATTTCCTCCGCTATTTCTTCAGGTCTCGGATCTCTGCCCAAGTCCTGCAAAAGCTGACGGTTAACTCGTATGAGTTTGTTTATGGTTTCAACCATATGAACAGGAATTCTTATAGTTCTTGCCTGGTCTGCAATAGCTCTTGTAATAGCCTGTCTTATCCACCATGTTGCATAAGTTGAGAACTTATAGCCCTTGTTATAGTCAAACTTTTCAACAGCCTTTATAAGACCAAGATTGCCCTCCTGAATAAGGTCAAGGAAAAGCATACCGCGGCCGACATAGCGTTTTGCAACTGATACAACAAGACGCAGGTTTGCTTCTGCAAGCTGGTGCTTTGCATCTGCATCACCATCTGCCATACGCTTTGCTATTTCAACTTCCTCATCAGCCGTCAAAAGCGGTACCTTACCGATTTCCTTAAGGTACATACGAACAGGGTCATCTATTGCAACGCCTTCCATTGATGAAACGTCAGCTAATTCTTCATTGATATCTTCGTGAACTACTGTTTCTTCAACAACATCAATATTCATTGCTTCAAAGCGGTCATAAATCTGCTCTACCTGTTCAGGATCAAGCTCCATCTCATGGAAAGTATCTTCAACTTCCTTATAAGTCAAAACACCACTTGCTTTGCCACGTTCGACGAGCATATCGAGCTTGTCCTTCATTTTTACCGTCTTTGCTTCTTCCACTTTTTCCACCTCGTACTTTAAAATATTATAAAATTCTTTTTTCTTCTATTCAAAACCAAACTATTGATTCTTTAGCTTTCCAACAGTCTGGAAAGTTGCTTTTTAAGCTTTTCCGCCTCCATAAGCCTTTCCGCAAAATCGGGCATTTGTGCGTCTGCACCGTTCATTATTTCCAAAATGCGTGCTCTTATTGCATCAGCCTGCATAGTTTTCATGCAATCCTCAATAATGTCCCTCGATGAGTCTGAAAGTTCGTCCGAAAGCTGTAATGCAGGAAGCACCGCCTCCGCAACGGAAGCACTTTGTGTACTTAAAAGCCTTGCTTCATCAATAACATCTTTTTCAGAATACTCCATGAGCAACGCATCTGCATATTCCGTAAAGGCTTCATTTTCAAATTGCACATCCTCCTGTGCCATCTTTTCCATTACATACATGGCGTTATCCTTTGATAAGCTCATGTAAGCTACCATCATTCGCTCAGCCTTCAAACGCCTTTGAACGCTCTCATCGTCTTTCTTTTCTCTACGGTTTCCACGCTTTACAAAAGTTTCTTCTTTCTTAGATGACTTTGTCGCACCGCATTGCGACATTATAGTCTCTCTTGAGAGCCCTGACTTTCGTGCTATCTGCGATATGCACCTTTCCTTTTCAACAGGCTCAATGGTTGAAACATAAGCGCAGGCTTTCTTTGCATATTCTTCTCTGTCCTCATCGGTATTCAAATCACATGCACGCTCTATGCATAAAAGCTTGTACGCAGGAAGCGTTAACGCCTTGTCTTTTAACGACTCAAATGCATCCTTGCCATTCTTGCGAACATACTCATCAGGGTCAAGTCCGCCCGGTATAACCACAACACGCACTTTAAGTTCTTCCTTCGCGAGTATGTCAAGCCCTCGAAGCATTGCATTCTGCCCGGCGGCATCACCGTCGTAGCAAATGTAAACCTTGTTCGTATAACGCTTTATAAGTCTTGCCTGCTGTTGTGTAAGTGCTGTACCCAAACTCGCAACTGCATTCTCAACGCCGTGTTTGTAAAGACTTATTACGTCCATGTAACCTTCAACAATCAATATATCGTTTATCTGCTTACCCTTTTGCATATTGATTGCATAAAGATTGTTTCTTTTATTAAATATGAGCGTGTCACCCGTATTTAAATACTTGGGCTCACCCTTCCCCATAATACGTGCACCAAAGCCCAACACTCTTGAATTTGGTGCAATTATCGGGAATATAACACGGTTTCTGTATGTGTCATAGCAAGAACCCTCTTTTTTACCCGAAAGCGCAAGCCCTGCATCCTTGATTTCATTTTCGGTAAAGCCCTTTTCTTTCAAATGCAGAAGAAGTGAATCCCACGAATCCGGAGCATATCCAAGTCCGAAACGCTTTACTGTCTTTGCATCAAGTCCGCGTTTTGCAAGGTATTCCTTTGCTTCTTTTCCCATGTTGGAAAGCAGACATTCATGATAGAACCTTGCTGCTTCCTTGCAGGCTGCATAAAGCCTTTCCTTCTTTGCTCGCTCGTTTTTGAGCTTTTCATCGTCAACATCGTTTGGAAGCTCCATGCCAACACGCTGTGCCAAAAACTTTATTGCTTCCGTATATTGCAGCTTTTCCATCTCCATAACAAACTGGACAACGCTGCCGCCTGCATGACAGCCAAAGCAATAGTAAAGCTGTTTGTCACCCGTTACAGAAAATGAAGGTGTCTTTTCATGATGAAAAGGACAGCACCCCCACATTCTGCGACCTTTTGCACTAAGGCGCACGTATTCTGAAACAACCGACACTATATCATTGCGTGAAAGAAGCTCTGCCATCCACGCATCAGGAAACATGGGCATGAAATGAGAACTCCTTTCTTTTTATCTTCATCCTGCATATGTTTCGACGCTTATATGTGTTTTTCCTTTATTTATTGCGAAATTAAAAAGACTTCAAGCCCGACGGCACAAACAAACGCTCATAATCCAAGACCGCATACCTGTCGGTCATACAGCCGATAAAATCTGCAACAATGCGTTCTTTTCCGTCCTCTTCCATATGCTTTGCAAATTCTGCGGGAACTTCATCAATATTTTCAAGATAATAAAAATACAACTGTTCAAGAAGTCTTTTACTCTTTGCTTCTTCCTGCTTCGCGACAGGGTTTAAATATACCCTTTCAAACATAAATGCACGAAGCTCACCAAGAGCTTGTCCTACCTCGTCACTCATCTTTACTTCATTTTTAAGCAATGAGTTTTCAAGCACATCAACAATCATTGTATTTATACGCTCACCGTGTGAGTCGCCTAAGATCTCATTTAATTCCTTCGGTATGTCATCTTTTGTAATAACGCCTGCTCTTATTGCATCGTCAATATCGTGGTTTACATATGCAATCCTGTCCGACAGACTTACAACAAAGCCCTCAAGCGTTTGCGGTTTGCCCGACAGCTTATGGTTCAATATACCGTCCCTTACTTCAAAAGTAAGGTTAAGCCCTGCACCGTCATTCTCAAGCTTTTCTACCATTCGAAGGCTCTGCTTGTTATGCTCAAAGCCACCCGGTACAAGCGCGTCGAGCACCGATTCACCCATATGTCCAAACGGTGTATGCCCAAGGTCATGGCCTAAAGCTATAGCCTCTGTCAAATCCTCATTCAAGCGCAAACCGCGAGCAATCGTTCTTGCTATCTGGCTTACTTCCAATGTGTGCGTGAGTCTTGTCCTGTAATGGTCTCCAAGCGGAAGCAAGAAAACCTGAGTTTTATGCTTTAATCTTCTGAATGACTTTGAGTGAATTATTCTGTCCCTGTCACGCATATATTCTGTACGGATAGGACAAGGCGTTATGCTTATTTCTCTCCCCTTGCTGTTGCAGGAAAGGGACGCAAAGGGCGAAAGCGTTGCTTTCTCCTGCTGTTCTATAAATTCTCTGTAATCCTGCTTTTTCAAAGCTTCCTCCGATGTAGACATATATAGCCCAAAAAATTCACACAAATAAAGGTATTCTACAAAAAGTGTATATTTCCTTGTTTTTGCACAAAAAAGTTTTTCAATTTAAAATCCCCCAAAAGAATCTTGTTCTCTTGGGGGATTGATTTACTTTGTCGGTACTAAGTGCACATCTTGGAATTGTGTAACGTGCGTATTTATGTATTCGCTCCAAATCATGGACAAAAGCTCTGCAAACTGTTGATAGCTTACAGGCGACCAATGACCACCGAATTTATCGTCATCAATGCTGTCTACTTTATACAGTTGCCTGTAATTGTACAAATCAAGTACATGAACAGCGATCGGGAATTGTTCCCGTTCGCGATAGTAGTTTGCTATATATCTTATAGCTTCATTATATTCAAGCCTTTCATCGCTCATGTTTTCGAGCATTGTCTGAACAAAAATCTTGGCTTGTGGGCTTACCTCATGTATCTTCTCTATAAGGCGTGAATATGCTGCATAAAATGTTTCCTTATCGGTGCCGATATCTTCAATTGTACCAAGGGGCAATTTGCACTTTCCATCGGTTAAATAAGTATCATTCATACCCAAACCGATAAGATATGCGCCTATTGTATCGGTATCATTAACCGTCATTTCAAAGCTGTCCTTTACATACTCACCGGAAACAGGATCCTTATCTTTCCATGAAGCAGAAACTTTAATAGTATTTATCGATGAATCAAAAGTTGCAGATTCAAGCCATGAATACACCGTAGCACCCGATATACCCAGATTTATATATTCATTGCCTGTAATCTTTGCCATGTAAGCAGGCCAAGCATAATCCTCGTTGCGTCGCATTCTTACGCCATAAGTTAAAGTACCATCCTGTGCATAGCCATATTCGATATGTCCTGCTGTTGCACTATCACCTATACAGCAAACTCTATGGAATACAGAACAGGTTTTTAATGTGAATGACGGACCGAAATCAGCCATAGGTGTAGGCACTTTCGTTGGTGTTGCCGTGAGCGGTGCTGTTTCAATTGGTGGTTCCGTTACTATCGCTTCGTATATACCAAGTACAACTCTTTGCAAAATGCTTATATCCTTAGTGTTTACACGTTCGTCATAATTGAGATCTCCAAATATTTCCTCAGCCGCATTTACAATCGCCGGTTTTAAAATAAAAGTGAAGCATAACGCAAGTGCCAATAAGCTTGCCAAAACAATGGATATTGATATTATTGCTTTTTTCATCTTTAAAACTCCAATTTTCTGTTTCAGAGTAAAAGGCACTCGTAAAGTGCCTTTATATCTTTATGCCATTACTTTCATAACCGCTTCAATAACCGAATTTTCATCGGGATAATAAACTTTTTCAAGTGCATTTGAAGCAGGTGCAGGAACGTTTGGCAAATTTACCTTTTCAATCGCACTCTTTAATGTGCGGAACTGATTTTTATAAATAATTTGTGCAACGTGTGAAGAAACGCTTGCAAAGTCCCATTCTGCTACAGCTATAACTGCGCGGTTTGTCTTTGCAGTACTTGCTAAAACAGTTTCTTCATCAAGAGGCTTTATTGTGCGAAGGTCAACAACCTCGCAGTTTATACCCTTTTCTTTGAGTGTCCTTGCAGCACTCATAGCAACCTTTACCATATAGGATGCTGCAACTATTGTTACATCGCTTCCTTCAAGAAGGACATTTGCCTTACCTATGGGAGTTTTATAATAACCGTCATCCACTTCTTCCTCAAGGTCATAAAGCCAGCGGTCATCAATGAATATTACGGGGTTCTTATCCTCAACAGCCGCAATCAGAAGACCTTTCGCATCCTTGGGAGTTGCAGGGCAAACCACTTTAAGCCCCGGTATATTTGCATAAAGCGCCAAGGGGCTTTGTGAATGCTGCGCGCCCTGTTCACCACCACGGTTAACTATACCGCGTAAAACAACGGGAACATTAACCTGACCGTTAAACATATAATTCCATGATGCACAATGATTTATAATCTGATCAAGTGCAAGATACATAAAGTCCATACGCGGAAAAAATGCAATGGGCTTCATGCCGGCCATAGCGGCACCTATTGCAGCACCTGCCATTGCAGACTCACAAATCGGAGTGTCCATTACACGCCTTTGTGAAAACTCATCAACAAGACCGACAGTCGTTTTGCCCACAAACCAGGGGTTATTAACGCCCTGACCTATTACAAAACATTCTTCATACTTTTCAAGCATTATTCTGTGGGCACTGTTTATTGCAAGACCATAACTCATTACGCTCATATTATTCTACCTCACTGTACACATGCTCAAGCAAAGTTTCGGGATCGACCTTCGGAGCATTTGCTCCGAACTTTTCAGCTTCGCTGACACGCGTATTGACAACTTCAAACAATTCGTCATATTCTGCCTGTGTCATAACGCCATCTTCAACGAGCTTATTTGAGAAATACTTGATGGGGCATTTTGCTTTCCATTCGTCGAGCTCTTCCCTGCTTCTCAAGCCGACATCAATATCATCCCTGGGACCAACATGACCAAGCCAGCGATATGTTCTGTATTCAATGAACTGCGGACCCTCACCGTCTTTAGCACGCTTTACGGCTTCTTTTGCGGCCTCATAAACAGCCAAGACATCATTACCGAAAACGACTTGAGTCGGCAAACCGTGTGCCGCGGCAACTTCGGGGATATTATCGCTTACTCTGCGTTCGTTTAAAGGAAGTGAAGCAGCATAAAGATTGTTTTCGCAAACATAAACAACAGGCAGCTTATTAACCGCAGCAAAGTTCAAGGATTCGTGCCATATTCCTTCTTCGGGAACGCAGTCACCGTGGAATATAACGCTTATTCCGCCCTCGCCCATTATCTTACGTTTCATCGCAGGACCAAGTCCTATACCGAGAACGCCTGCAACAATTGAAGACGAGCCCAAAAGCCCTTTTGACGGCTCGCACAAATGCATGGAACCGCCTCTGCCACCGCTACATCCCTCTTTGCGACAGAATATTTCAGCAAAGAACTTATTCAGATTGCCACCCTTCGCTAAAAAATGACCATGCGAACGATGAGGACTGAACACATAATCCTCATCCTCAAGTGCGGCACAAACGCCAACCGCAACGGCTTCCTGTCCGACATACAAGTGGCAGGGAGTTGCAATTTTTTTATCTGTTACCAACTGTGCAATACGCATTTCCGTTTGTCTTATGAGAAGCATCTTCTCCATAAGAGCACGAAGAAATTCTTTTGAATATTCCATAGTCTTAGCTCCTGTATATTTATAACACAATCTTATCATGTCAAAGTATATATTGTCAAACTTAAGCAAGCCTTTCCATAGCCATTTCCAAAGCTTTTTTGGCAATAGGAGCCGCTACACTTCCGCCGGTACCTGCACGCTCACATACAACACATATTGCAAACGGGTATTTATTGCTGTCTATAAAGCCTGTAAACCATGCATGTGTACCTGTTTCTTTGTTCGATGAAACCTCAGCAGAGCCCGTTTTTCCGCCAACAGTTACACCCGATATTTTTGCTTCTGTTCCTGTGCCGTGTTTTACAGCTTCAATCATGTATTCCTTGATTATTTCAGCCTCATACGGTTTTATCGCCTGCTTATATGTTTCTGCTTTGAGTGAATGTTTTTGAGTTCCTGATGCCGTTTTTACGCTATTTAAAAGCTTGGGCTCCATCATGGTGCCGTTATTTGCAACAGCTCCGGTAAGCAAGCACATATGCAAAGGAGTCATTACATCCTTGTGCTGTCCAACACCTGCCCATGCAAGACGGTAATCACTGTTGCCCGTTTCCATTTTACCGGCATTTACCATTATTTCTTCAAACAAAAACTCCTTGTTTACACCAAGCTCCTCCGCTACCTTCATAAGTCTTGAGCTGCCTATTTCCATTGCAAGACGTGCAAATGTAACATTGCACGATGATGCAAAAGCTTCTTTAAGTGTCATAGTTCCGTGTGTTTCGTTCTTATAGTCCGTAAGATAAACATAGTCAAGTTTTTCATCGTCGGTTAACTCGGAATAAGTCAAGCCGTTTCTGAACTTTCCCGTGTCCTTATCAAAAACCAACGGTCCTGTACAATCAAACTCACGTTCGGTAACATTCGGAAGATATCTCAAGGCTGCAACAATGGTAACGATTTTAAATGTTGAGCCGGGTGTGTATACACCCATTGTTGCACGGTTTACAAGCGCGCCGTCTTCAAGCTCATAATCACCGTCAAGATAGTCTTTAATCTTCTTCGGATCAAACGACGGAGTGCTTACACTTGCAAGTATTTCGCCTGTTTTGTAGTTTGTGATCACTACAGCACCCTTGTGATCTTCCATAAGCTCGTATATATCACGGCAAAGCTTTGAATCTATTGTAAGCTCAACATTTGAACCTTTAAGTGTGCTGTCAGGATGCAAAATCATATCAAGCACACTCTGGTCAAATCCCAAAAGATACCGAGCAAACATAGACTGTGCACCTATTGTTTGTCCCATGTCATCGCCCAAAACATGAGCAGTTGCAAGCCGTGTTGTTTTACTGTCTGAATACTCACGTTCTCCGTCTGAAGTATAAGCGAGAGTTTTTTCATTGCGGTCCAAAATTTTGCCGGCTTCAACACGGTTTGAGATTTTTTCTGTTCTCGTATTATAAGGGCTCGTAAAATAACGTGTGCCGTAAACCGAAACCGTATACACAAGATATACGCTCATTGACACAAAGAGCACACAGAACAATATAAGAACTGTTTTTATATTACGCTTCGTTTTCATTTGTTCTCATTTCCTCTTCTATTTCAGCCATACGATTTTCAAGCATCATGCCGCTTCTTGCAGAAACACCCTCAAGCACACCAAGCATCATAAGGCACGCTATCATTGAGCTTCCGCCCTGGCTTACAAAGGGCAAAGTTATACCTGTAAGCGGTATCATCTTTATAACACCGCCAATTATGATTATACTTTGCAAAGCAATTATCGTTGTGCAGCCAAAAGACAAAAGCATATAGAACTTTTCTGTGGCATTAAGTGCAATTATTGCGCCTCTTATTACAAGTACAAGATAAAAAGCAATGAGCAATATTCCGAATATTACGCCGAACTCCTCACAAATCACTGCAAAAATATAGTCATTGTTATACATTGGAATAAGTTTAGGTGAGCCTACGCCCAAGCCTACGCCCCACATTCCGCCCGTAGCGATAGCCATGAGTCCCTGTGCTATTTGATAGCCATTTGTCGTATATGTTGCCCAAGGATTGAGCCATATTGCAACTCTCGCCTTTACATGGTCAAAAAGATAATAGCTTCCTACTGCACCGATAGCACCAATACCTACACCTGTAAGCACAGCACCTTTTCTTCCTGTTGCAACATAAAACATTATAAGCGAAGTTCCAAACAACAGGACGGCGGCGCCAAGATCACGCTCAAGCATCAAAATTCCAACTATCATGAATACAAATATCATCGGTATGATAAGGTCAAAAAACCTGTATCTATCCGTCAGCCAATCGGCTAACACGACAACAAAGGCAAGCTTTACAAATTCTGAGGGTTGGAACTGTATTCCTGCAATAATAATCCAGTTCCTTGCACCACCAACTTCTTTACCGACAAAGAATAAAACACTTAGCACAGCAATACTTACTATCATAAGAGGCCATGAAATATATTCAAAAAACTTCGTGTTTTTAATGAGCGCCATAATGATGAACATAAGAATTATTCCGACCACTAAAAACAAAAGCTGCCTGAATGCATTATCCGTGTTCAATCGATATTGAATTAAAAGACCGATACCGATAAGCAAATCTGCTACTATAATCACAAACCTGTCAGCATGTCTTGATATTTTTATTAGTATTACATACACGGCAAGCATCAAAACGCCTGCTGTAACAGCAAATAACAATGCAAGAAAATCGTACTTCTCGCCGGCAAACGACAAGAGGAAAAAGCCTGTCATAATAAATGCAACGACAAGGAATAAAAGGCCTGCAGAATTTACATGCTTAATTTTGCGCATTCTTTTCCTCCTTCAATCGTGTATTGAATATAAAGGCAACGCTGTTCAGTTCAATTTTATCACCATCATATAACGGCAAAACCTCACCCTTTCCGTGCTTTTTGCCATTGATTTTCACGCTTGCGCGGACCTCAAGATATGCGCCATGCTTTTTTTGAATTAAAACAACATGCTTTTTTTCAAGATTACAACCGTCAATATAAAGCTCACACCTTTTTGAACTTCCGATTGCATTTTTCTTGGCAAGCTCAAAAGAAGCATTTTCAAATTCCTCAGGTGCGATAAATTTTACGGTAGCCGCAAAGACACCGTCCACCCAATATTTGGCACGGCGAATTGAAAGGTACTCGCGAACTGACTGTACCGTTATTCTCACAAGTATATAAAGCATTGCAAGCACAAAAAAGTATCTCATTATACTTGCAAATGTTATATAAGCAGTACTTGGCAAAACTATTGTGCTCCTTTCCTAAACAAGCTTCATGTAGGCCGCCATTGCACCTGTTTGTCCTTTATCTCTCCTATACGAGAAGAATTTATCCTCCATCTCAAATGTACAGGCATCAAAAACCGTTATATTTTCGCTTTTAACGCCTGTTTCACATAATTGTATAATCGTGGCAAGCGAAATATCAAGAGTCGGTTTTAATCCGTTTTTACGCCTGATAACAGCATCGGTACCAAATTCACTTATAAACTTGTCTGCCAAATCATTATCTATCTCATAGCAATTACCGCAAACACAGGGACCCAATGCAACGAGCAAATCTTCAGCTTTTGTTGAAAATTCATTTTTCATAGCTTCTACAACACGGGAAGCTATACGCAAGAACGTGCCTTTCCATCCTGCATGTGCAAGACCTATTGCACCGTGTTCCTTATCAAGGAAAAAGAGTGCTCCGCAATCTGCGTGAAGCGTAAGCAATGTTACGTCCTTATCATTTGTTATTATACCGTCACATCGCGGTAAGCATTTTTTGGTATTTGGAGCTGAACCGCAATCTCTTTTATCCACTCTGCACACATTGTTCCCATGCTCATAATTAACAATAACGATGGATCGGACATCAAAATCCGCTGTTTCAGACAATATATGGAAATTACGCCTGACATTTTCCATATTGTCAGGTCTTGAAAGGCTAAAGTTCAAACTATCGTAAGGTGCAGGACTCACACCACCGTTTCTGCCTGCAAAGCCATGATTAACAAGCAAAGACTCCTCAAACGACTTTGCTTTAAATATACCTACATTATTTTTTTTAATGTAAATATGACCGTGCAAAATACGCTCGGTCATACTTTTTATTTCGTTATTCATTATTTTAGTTGTTTGCTTCTCCAAGTAAAAGCTTTAACTCCTCCATGAAAGTGTTAATATCTTTAAATTGACGATAAACGGAAGCAAATCTTACATATGCAACCTCGTCAACATCCTTAAGCTTTACCATGACAAGCTGACCTATCTTGTCAGTGCTTACTTCCTGTTCAAGCGAGTTGTAAACTTCACGGGTTATTTCTTCTACCATTCTGTCTTGTTCAATGGTAGATACGGGACGTTTTTCACAAGCCTTACGAATACCCATAAGTATCTTTGAACTGTCAAAAGCTTCGCGACTGCCATCTTTTTTGACAACCATTACAGGTATATCTTCAATCTTCTCATACGTTGTAAAACGTCTTCCGCAATTTATACATTCGCGTCTGCGACGGATCGATGTTCCGTCATCAGCCGGCCTTGAATCCACTACCTTACTGTCAACACTCTGGCAAAAGCGACACTTCATAATTTATGTACCCCCATGAAAATTAGCTGTTGTTGCGGTAATTATAACACGGAGATACCATATATTCCACAATATGCAATCTTTGTTCAATAATTGTTAATTTTAGAAATGCATTACAATTTTTTTTGCGGACGGCGCATCCATACATTCAGCACAAGTCCTACCCCCATCATACTTGTCAAAAGATTAGAGCCCCCATAGCTTAAAAACGGAAGCGGTATGCCCGTTACGGGCATAAGCCCTATTGTCATTCCAATGTTTTCAAATACATGTGCCATAAGCATCGCAGTAACGCCGGACACGATGCACATACCAAAAACATCCTTTGACTTGATAGCAATCCAAATCCATCTGAACATCAATACAAAGTACAAAAGTATTATTATTGTTCCACCAACAAATCCCAAGCCCTCAACTATGCCCGAAAATATAAAGTCGGTATGTCTTTCAGGAACAAATCTCAACTGTGCAAGAGTACCCGTTGTAAAAAATCCTTTGCCGGAAAAGCCTCCCGAACCTATGGATATTTTTGACTGTATAACATTGTAGCCTGCACCCATGGGGTCTTTTGAGGGATCCAGAAAAACCTGAATTCTTTTTATCTGCTCGTCTGATAGAATTGTAAAATATGCTATAGGGAATATCACAAGTACGCCCGTCACTGCCGCAACAATATATCCCCATGCAATTTTTGCGGTAAACAGCATAACCGCAAGTATTACAAGATATACAAACATGGTGCCAAAATCGGGCTGAAAATAAATAAGAATTGCAGGAAGCAAGCAGAGCCCCACAGCTTTTCCGATTGATTTTATCGAACGCAAATGGCCTTCATTATCCATATCCTCGCTTATTACTTTTGCAAGCATAACGATTATTGTTATTTTACCGAGTTCGGCAGGCTGTATGGCCCTGTCAATAGCCTCAAAGACAAACCACCCCGATATACCTCTTGTTTTATCAACCAAAAACAGTATTACAAGAAGTACCATATTCGCCCAATAAACATAATTAATAATCGGCTTTAAATACTCGTAATCTAAAATTAACAGAACCAAAAAAGCGGCAAGACCCACAAGAAAATTGACTATCTGCTTTTCTACATACTCAAAATTGAGCCTTGCTGTGAAGTCAGCAAGCGTACTTTCAGTTCCGTCAAACGGAGTTGCCAAAACATTTGCAATACTGACAAGCCCTATACCAACTAAGGCCAGGACGGCGATTACAGTTATTATATCTATGTATTTGAAAAACTTTTTAAGCAATACTCAAAAAACTTCCTTTTGCTGATTTACTATATTTTACCCCATTCACTCTGTTTTTTAAAGAGAAAAAATTGTCATTCAAAAAGTCGGGCACGGTTTGCGCCCGACTTTTATAGCTTTTAGTTGAAATTATTCACCAAAGTAGCTCATATTAACTGCCAACACTTTATCTATGGGCTTTGAGCAGCGAGCACTCAGGCAAGTTCTTGAAGGGTCATATGTGCAAGCTGCCTGTGACTCAAAGAGAATATACATATAACCGTCAACAACCTGTATGCCTTCAGACATGGGAGGCAATGTATAGTCATTTGAAGTTCCAAGTGTTACAGTGCCGCTTTCAGGAAGTATAACAGCAAATTTTCTAATTTTTGAATTAGCAGTAACATTGTTTGAACAGCTCATATAGAACGTAGCTGACGAACCGTTGACCGTAACAGCCATACCCTGTACATAGTGCGGAATCAGCATATCATGCACCTTTGTCAAAGTGGGCGAATCGCCTGTCTTATCGTTGATTTTGTAGCTGAAGCACTTAGTGCTGAAAGTATCGCTAACTGTACTGCTATAATTGCCAATCCAGAGGTTAGTACCGTCAAATGTTACAAATGCTGCATAAGTGCCAACCTTGCAGGATGAAGCAAATGAAACTGCGACTGAATCTGCACTGTTGCTTAAAGCAGAAGTAATAGTGCTTGCTTTAATCGATGAAAGCTTATATGATGCTTTGCCGTCAGCTGCATCTGCCGCTTTGATATTGTCGCAAACCCACAAATTTTCGCCATCGAAAGCAACACCGTCTGCATGGACAGCTACAGGCAATACAAGTGTCTTAAGGTACTTACCTGTTGCAGCATTCATAACATAGATTACAGACATTTTTTCATTCAATCCATGAATTACATTTGCAAAATGGTCGTATGCTGAAATAAACATATAGGTCGTGCCGTCTATTGTGCCCAAACACATACCCTGGGGTACCATCGTATAGCAAGGTGCACCCAATACGTTTGTTACATGCATACCGGGAACAGTAACAGACTTGCTGTCATCAACCTTTTCAAAAAGCGAAGAATAGTTTGTTCTCATCGTGGCTGTAACGCTTTCCGGAACGATTGATGCAGGATCTGTCTTTACTTTAGACTGATAGTTACCGTTTACAGAAACGCTTGAAGGATACGCACCGGTTGTAGCATATGTTGCCACCATATCTGTGAATGTATATAAATACTTATAAGGTCCAACCTGTCCAAGCGACATTGTGCAATAGTTAGGCAGCGTGCTGTTGTTAGTGATGTAATTTGCAACATTTGTGGCATATGTCTTAGCGTTAGCTAATGTAACATTGCCGCTTAATGTATCCTGCTTAGGCTTTACGGCAAACTTAACATTCCTCAAATATCCTGTTGACGTGAAGTTTGAAGAGTTATAATTGCCTGCTATATAAGATGTAATTACATACAAGAACTGTGTAGGAGTCAATGTGTGTGAACCAACGGTTATTGACTGAGGGAACGCACCATTAGTATCCATATAGTTCTTTGTATTGAGAGCTGCTTTTGCAACAATATCCGTTGGTGAAGGAGCTGTTGTAACAGAAGGTGTCGTGTCTGATGCAGGAGGTTGCGTTGCCTCTGTTTCAGTAATCGCCGGCAAGCTTTCCAAAGCTACGCTTGCAGGTAAAGTGCCATTTGCTGCATAGTGTGCAAGTACGCGTGTGAACATCAAAAGTGCCGCTTCATATGTTAACTGTCCTGAGTAATCAGATATCGGGAATCCGTTTGCATTACCTGCTGTTGTCGGATAGTTTGCAGATGCACCGGCTGCACCCGTTGTTGCGCCTGCTCCTGTTGTGACATAAACAGTCTGACGAATTGCATAGTTCATATAAAGTGCCTGTGTAGCAGTTGTGGGAGTCTGACCATTCTGCTTCAATGTATAATTTGCAACAAGTGTCGGAGCTTTGTAATTATAGTTTGAATTTTTATATGTAGCTGTTGTCTTGTTGCTGTAGATATCCTGGATAGCCTGTGCAGCTATGAGATAATAGTTTTGATGTGCAACTTTTACACCGTCAATCACTACCGTACTATGGAAAGGCGAGCCTGCTGTGTAAGTGTTCAAAGCTGTTGTCGCTGCTTGTGCAATTTCTGAAATAGTGAAAATTCCGTCAGGCGTAGGAGCTGCTGTAGGTTCTACAGTCGGTTCTGTCGTGGGCTCTGCCGTTGGCTCTATTGTGGCTTCGACTGTAGGTTCTGCTGTAGGTTCAGCTGTGGGTTCAGCTGTGGGTTCTGCTGTGGGTTCTACAGTAGGCTCTACTGTTGGTTCTACTGTCGGTTCTGCTGTAGGTTCTATTGTAGGCTCTACTGTTGGTTCTGCTGTAGGCTCTATTGTAGGCTCTGCTGTCGGTTCATCTGTAACAACAGGCTTCTTTGTGGGAAATGGTTCTGAGCGGATTATATTCTTTTGTACCGCTGCTATATCACGCGAATTAACCGTGCCGTCATCATTTATGTCAGCAGCATTCATCTCTTCTTCGCTTAATTCCACCATATCCAGCAAAGCCTTTTGCATCAAGGCAATATCACGCGAATTTATCTTACCGTCGCCTGTTACATCACCTGTTTCATATGGTGCTGCAAAAGCAACATTAAGTGACGATACTACCAAAATCATTGCCATTAAGCATGCAATTATTTTTCTCATATAAACAACTCCTTTTACAGTAATACTATTTAACTATAATGTTGTTTCTTAGTCTTTGTCAATCATACTTTAATTAAATTCAAAAGTCGGGTACTGTTTGTACCCGACTTTTATAACTTTCAGTTAAGATTATCCGCCAAAGTAGCTCATATTAACAGCCAATACCTTGTCGATGGGCTTTGTGCAGCGAGCAGATAAGCAAGTTCTTGAAGGATCATATGTACAAGCTGCCTGTGACTCAAAGAGAATATACATATAACCGTCAACAACCTGTATGCCTTCAGACATGGGAGGCAATGTATAATCAGTTGACGTTCCGAGTGTTACAGTACCGCTTGAGGGAAGCGTTACGCTGAACTTTCTGATCTTTGAGTTCGCAGTAACATTATTTGAACAGCTTGTGTAAATCTTAGCTGTTGAACCGCTTATTGTTACTGCCATACCCTGTACATAATGCGGAATAAGCATAGTATGTACCTTTGTCAATGTCGGTGAATCACTTGTCTTATTGTTGATCTTATAACTATAACACTTAGTACTGAACGTATCGCTAACTGTTGAACTATAGTTGCCGATCCACAAACGTGTGCCGTCAAATGTTACAAATGCTGCATAAGTGCCAACCTTGCATGAAGAAGCAAATGTAACCGCAACGGAATCCGCACTGTTATTTAAAGCTGAAGTGATAACACTCGCCTTAATTGATGAAAGCTTATATGATGCCACGCCATCAGCTGCGTCTGCCGCCTTAACATTATCGCATACCCAGAGGTTGTCACCGTCGAAAGCAACACCGTCAGCATGAACTGCTACGGGCAATACAAGAGTCTTCAGATACTTGCCTGTCGAAGCATTCATTACATAAATTACAGAGTTTTTCTCGTTCAAACCGTGAATCGTATTTGCAAAGTGGTCGTATGCTGAAATGAACATATAGGTTGTTCCGCCTATTGTACCCAAGCACATACCCTGGGGTACCATCGTATAACAAGGTGCACCCAAAACATTTGTTACATGCATGCCGGGAACAGTAACAGACTTGCTGTCATTAACCTTTGTAAAGAGCGAAGAATAACTTGTCTTCATCGTAGCAGTTACACTTGCAGGAACGATTGAAGCAGGGTCTGTCTTTACCTTTGACTGATAGTTACCGTTTACGGGAACACTTGAAGGATACGCGCCCGTTGTTCCGTATGTTGCTACCATATTTGTAAATGTATAGAAATATTTGTAAGGACCAACCTGACCAAGTGACATGGTGCTATAATTTGGAACCGCACTGTTGTTGGTAATGTAGTTTGCAATATTAGTAGCATATGTCTTCGCATTAGCCAATGTAACATTACCGCTTATTGTCTCCTGCTTCGGTTTTACGGAGAACTTAACATTCTTCAGATATCCTGTTGATGTGAATTTCGAAGAGCTATATTGACCTGCTATGTAGGATGTAACTACGTACAAAAACTGTGCAGGAGTCAATGTGTACGAGCCAACAGTTATCGACTGTGGGAACGCACCGTTTGTATCCATGTACTTCTTCGTATTGACTGCCGCTTTTGTAACAATATTGCTTACAACAAGTGAAGTTGAAGGACTTGTTGTAGGAGCGGTCGTAGGAGCAGTTGTTGGAGCCTGTGTTGCAGGGGACTGTGATACTTCAACGCCGGGAACATACGCAAGCGCTACTGATTCAGGCAAAGCACCGTTTGTAGCATACGCTGCAAGTACACGTGTGAACATCAGGAGAGCTGCTTCATATGTCATCTGGCCTTCGTAATCGGATACAGGGAAACCGTTTGCGTTTGCATCAGTTGTCGGATAGGTGGCACTTGCACCTGCTGCACCTGTTGTTGCACCATTACCCGTCGTCATATATACAGTTTGGCGTATTGCATAGTTCATATAGAAGTTCTTTGTAGCAGTTGTAGGAGTTGTGCCATTCTGCTTCAAAGAGTAGTTTGCAACGAGCGTGGGTACCTTGTAGTTGTAGTCAGAGCTCTTATAGGTAGCTGTTGTCTTGTTATTGTAGATATCCTGGATAGCCTGTGCAGCTATGAGGTAGTAGTTCTGCTGAGCTACTGCAACGCCATCTACTGTAACTGTAGACTGGAAGGGCTTTTCTGCTACATAAGCACTCAAAGCTGTCTTTGCTGCTGCACCAAGCTCTGCGATAGTGAAAACGCCATCAGGAGCCTGTGTTGTGGGAGCCTGTGTTGCAGGAGTCTGCGTTGTAGGAGCATCTGTCTGTGTTGAACCGCTTGCTACATTTGAATTTGTATCAGCAACTTTGTATGCTAATGCATCAAATTCTATACTTGCAGGCAAAGTGCCGTTTACACTGTAATGTGCAAGTGCGCGTGCTGTTGCAATAAGGATTGAGTAGTAAGACATCTGTTTGCTGCTCAATGATGCAATACTGCTGCAGGATGCTGCAACTCTGCCGTTGTTATTACCGTAGTTAGAGAATGCTTTCCATGAAGCTTCAGCTACTTGAGCAATTGTAAGACTTGTAACTGTTATAGCATTGTTTGCATCCGCATTAGCTTCAGTAACAGCCTTGTATGTTACAGCAGTATTTGCTGTGTAACCACTGATACCTGATGCTGTATAAGCACCTGACAAACCGTTTACAGCATAACCTGCAAGGTATGCCCACTGTTCATCGGAAATTGTATAACCACCGATTGCTACAGCCTTTGGAACTGACTGCTCTGTTTCAAGGTCTTTATATGTATCATAATGTGAAACAATACCGTTTGCTGCAGCAGCAATTTCAGCAACCTTAAAGGTCTTTGTACCCGTAAATGTGCTGAATGCAGGATGAGGTGTTGGAGCTGAATTAGGAGCTTCTGTTGCAGGAGCCTGTGTTGCGGGAGCCTCTGTTGCAGGAGCTTCTGTTGCAGGAGCCTCTGTTGCTTCTGAGCCGGGAACATATTCCAAAGCTACGCTTGCGGGCAATATGCCGTTTGCTGCATAGGAAGCAAGTATGCGTGTGAACATCAGGAGTGCTGCTTCATAAGTCATCTGACCTTCATATTCTGTTACCGCGAAGCCGTAAGCATTTGAATCAGTTGTCGGATAGGTTGCTGAAGCACCTGCTGCGCCTGTTGTTGCACCGTTACCTGTTGTTACATAAACTGTCTGACGGATTGCAAAGTTCATGTAGAATGCCTGTGTAGCGGATGTGGGTGTGCTGCCTGACTGCTGCAATGAGTAGTTAGCTACGAGAGTGGGAATGTTATAGTT
>JAFQXA010000034.1 GCA_017407205.1 Clostridia bacterium | reverse complement strand
GAAACCATCAAAGGTCATTATTCCCTTGTAAATCAGTTGGAGCGTTCTGCTACATCTATCGGTGCCAACATTCACGAAGCAAATTACGCCCACGGAAAGCCTGACTTTATTGCAAAATTACAAATCGCTTTGAAGGAATGCTATGAAACGGAATATTGGCTTGAATTGTTTGTAAAATCCGATATTCTGAATAGAGATACAGCAATAGATCTTTATAATCAGTGTGGAACAATCCGTCGTATCTTAATTGCTTCCATCAATACCGCAAAGGAGAACACCAAGTGATAGATATAACAAATTGGCTACATTCATTTCAAGGTAAGCTGCATGAAGTCTTTGATACCCGCGTATGGTTTGTTGGTTTGCAAGGGAGCTACGGACGAGGGGAAGCGACAGAAACAAGTGACATTGATGTTGTAGTGATTCTGGATGAACTGTCTACTACGGACATTCAAACCTATAATACAATGCTGGATACTCTGCCACATAGGGATTTAATTTGCGGTTTCCTTTCAGGTAAAAAGGAAATTATGAATTGGGAGCCGTCGGATTTGTTCCAGTTTTGCAACGATACCGCACCAATTAAGGGAAGCCTTGACGAGGTGATGGCGGTTATTGATGAAAGTGCTGTGAACAGAGCGATTAAAATCGGCGTCTGCAACATATATCACGGATGTGTTCACAATATGCTCCACGAAAAAAGCGAGGATATTTTACGAGGCTTATATAAATCTGCTTCTTTTGTAATACAGGCAATTGTATTCAAACAAACAGGAAACTACGTCAAACAACAAAAAGAACTGCAATTTTTGGCAGCATCAAACGAAAAAGCAATTATAGATACTTTTGTATATCTTAAAAACGGTGGTAAGGTCGATTTTAACAAGATGTCCGAAAGGTTATTTGCTTGGTGCAAAGAGCAACTTGCAAACTGTGGATAAGCACACTACTTTTGCTTACTCTTACCTCGATTCTGCTCCGTTTGGTTACTTTTAGGCAGGAAAAAGTCATCTTTGTCGGTAGAGAAAGGTGGCTTTTTTCAACTAAGTGTGCCTTACGGCACGTTAAGCACACCTTACGGTGTGTGAAGCGATGCTTGTGCATCGTGAAGTTTCTGTGGAAGTGGGTGGCACACTTAACTTCACTTTGTGCGACAGCAGAAAATTTAATAGTGGCGAAGCCACAGCATCACTTGGCGAAGCCAAACTTCACGAAACTATTGAGATTTTATGAACGAAAGTAAATTAAAACGCAATCAATGGAGTTTGCCGTATCAATAATAAACTTTGTAAAGTCACTTAAAGAAAAGCGTGAGTCCGTTTCTGATGTTAATAATGCAAGGGAGAATACAAAATGCAGAAGATGATTGAAACACAAATTTCTTTGATTTCTGGAATGGGCAGAACGGTTGTCCCCATGCAAATTACTTATGACGATGATGAGGAAGCAACAGCTCCTATATCTGAAATGAGCTTAGTTTTTAACGATGTCCAATATACAGGAAAGGGAACAGATTACCTTTGGACAGACACTTTGGCTGATTTGCAATGCAAACTTCCTGAAGGTGTTAAAATTGCTTGCTGCATGACTTGTTGTCATGGGAATATGTGTCCATACGGAAACTTGGAAAATCAGCTTTTTTGCACAAAAGAATTGAAGATAATCTGCAAGAAAGATATGTGTGATTTGTTCGATCAAACCGATCCTTATGAAGAACAAATTGTTACTTCGTTTGATTACTGCGAAGACTTTGTCTATCAAAACGATGATTGTTATACATATAATGATTATTTGTATGAGTTGCAGAAGAAAATGGCGAGCAAATAGAAAGAGTTCACACCGCTTTTAGATATACTTTTGCCTGAATTAAGCTCTGTTTGACAGTAAATTTCTTTAAAATAAAAAAGCCTTGCTACGCTGACAGATGTTCGAGCCCCTGTCTTTAACGTCTGAAAACGGTTCGTAGTACAGCTTATCAAGAAAAGCCGACTTACACGCAGGAAGGATGCATATAAGACCTCCGCCTTAACGTCCGAAACTGCCGCGTGCTTCAGCTGACTTAACAGGAGTTACGCAAGCTACTACTGCCAAAAGCCAAGTAGACACGTCCGAAACGACCGTTGCTTCTCCTCCTGTGGAAAAAGTGTACAGTAAAATTAAAACACTGTCAATGCTGTCTTTAAAACGCTGAAAATATGCCGGCAACAAAAGATAAAGTGGAAAAATTAAGTATTACAAAGATGATTGGATTTTAAAGGTGTAATTTAAAAAATAAAAGGCACACGTTTTACTCAGAGTCGGGGGTATCCCGGGAGGGAATCCTCATGCGCGTGCCCAAAGTAAGCATACGTGAATTGCTTAAAATTGTCAAGGAATTGAGATCTGCAGTCACAAAAGTACAGAAACCTTTATTTGAAGGAGTGTAAGTATAATGTCGCTCAAAAACGAAGCATGTTTAATTCCGATAAACGCAGCGAGACAATGTGCCACTTGCAAAAATCATATACCGCACACACTGACGTGTCGAGCGTATCCGAACGGAATACCGATGGAGATAATTAGGGGCAGAGTAGATCACAGTAAACCGTATCAAGGCGATAAAGGAATTCTCTATACTTCCGAGGACCCTGAAAATCCACAAACAGCACCATACATAGGCAAACCAATGGACTATTAGATGCAGATTTTAAAAGCACAAAAAAGAAGCCTGGCAACCCTGTCAAATTGCATATGCACAGCGACAATACGTCCAAAACGTCGGGCACCTCAGCTTCTGATAATAGTATACACAAAAAAGAGAATCCGTCAAGAACAGTAGGTTGGGGAAGGACAGTTTACTGTTGCTTTTGTTTGTCTTTCATATGTTTCTTTAATGTTTCAAAGGATTTATCGCTGATAACGTGTTCAATCTTGCAGGCATCTTCGGATGCGGTTTCTTTGTCAACGCCCAGCAGCATAAGGAGCTCGCTCAATACCGTATGACGCTCATAGATTTTCTGAGCAAGTTTGAGCCCTTCATCTGTAAAGTTGATGTAGCCATCGTTATCAACGCTGATATAGTTTTCCTTTTTAAGAATTCCTACCGCACGGCTGACACTGGGCTTGGTAAAATTCATATGCTCCGCTATATCAACAGAGCGCACGCAAGATTTCATTTGGCTGAGTACATAAATTGTTTCAAGGTACATCTCGCCCGACGGTTTTAATCCCATATCAAACTCTCCAAACAGATTTTTACTCCTGTCCAATAAGAATACCATGGGCTATTGTAAAAATCAATTGCAAACTTGCTGCTGATATTGTAAAAGCTTAAAAAACACAAAGCTTTTTAAAAATACTGCTTGACAAATCAAGGAGAGTGGCTTATACTAATCCGTGGTTAGCAATGGCTAACCATAATTTAAAACAGATGGTTAGCTTTAGCTAACTTTGCGGGATATGGTGGTATTGGTATGAATTTAAGAGAAGCAGAAGAAGGTAAAGAATATATCATTCAGCAGATTAACACGGATGACGATGAGCTGAATGCTTTCTTGTTTTCTCTTGGCTGCTACAGCGGTGAAACCATTACAGTAATTGCACATCGCAAGGGCGGCTGTACGGTTTCTATCAAAGATGGACGATACAACATTGATACCCGATTGGCAGAGGCTATAATCGTTTGACTTTACAAAAAACTAATCCAAAGGATTATTTTTTTGCACCCGTGGTTAGCAATGGCTAACTCGCGTTTGTAACTTTATCCCACAGGATTTATATAGTTAAGAAACAGGAGGACTAAACATATGAGAATTGCTTTGGCAGGCAACCCCAACTCAGGTAAAACCACAATGTACAATGCTTTGACGGGCTGTAACGAAAAGGTTGGCAACTGGGCAGGCGTTACCGTAGACAAGAAAGAACACCCGATTAAGAAGGTGTATGCAGGCAGTGAACAGATTACCGCTGTTGACCTTCCCGGTGCATATTCGATGTCGCCGTTTACAAGTGAGGAAAGCATTACGAGTTCCTATGTGAAGAACGAAAATCCCGATGTTATCATCAATATCGTGGATGCGGATAATTTAAGCCGCAGTCTTTTCTTCACTACACAGCTTCTCGAGCTTGGTATTCCCGTTGTTGTTGCATTAAATAAGAGTGATGTCGCTAAGAAAAAGGGTAATACGATTGCTGCCGATGCTTTGGCATTAAAGCTCGGCTGTCCTGTTGTTAAGACAGTTTCTACCTCGGCAGACGGTTTGAAGGAACTTATTGAGAGCGCAATCGCTTGGACAGGCAAAAAACAATATGCACCGTACATGCAAGGCGATGTTGATCTGACGAATAAGACGGCAGTTGAAGTTGCGGACCGCAAGCGTTTTGAGTTTGTCAATAAAATCGTAAAAGAGGTTGAAAGCCGCAAGGTTTTGACTAAGGATAAGAACATCGGTGACAAAATCGATGCTGTACTCACGAATAAGTGGCTCAGTATTCCGATTTTTGCAGCAGTTATGTTCCTTGTATTCTACATCTCACAGACTACACTCGGTGCTTGGATTGCCGAAGGTTATGAGTTTGAAAACGGAACTTTCATTCCGGGATTGGTGCCGCTTCTTGAAACGTTCCAGGGCTTCATTGGCGGACTTCTTGAAAATGCTAATCCTTTGATAAGCGCTATTCTTATTGACGGTGTTATAGGAGGTGTAGTTGCCGTTGTCGGATTCCTGCCCCTTGTTATGGTAATGTACTTCCTTATTGCTCTTTTAGAGGATTGCGGATATATGTCCCGTGCGGCGGTTGTACTTGACCCCATCTTCAAAAAAGTAGGACTTTCAGGAAAATCCGTTATTCCCTTTGTAATCACCGTTGGTTGTGCCGTTCCCGGTATTATGGCAAGCCGTACCATCCGTAACGAGCGTGAGCGCAGAGCAACCGCTATGCTTGCTCCGTTTATGCCCTGCGGTGCGAAGATTCCCGTTATTTCACTTTTTGCAGGTGCCTTCTTTGAAAATGCATGGTGGGTAAGCGCGTTGATGTATTTTGCAGGTATTGTGCTTATTTTCCTCGGTGCTTTGCTCATCAATTTGATTACGGGTTATAAGGCAAGAAAATCCTTCTTTATCATAGAACTTCCCGAATACAAGGCTCCTTCGCTTTGGGGTGCATTTAAGTCTATGTGCAGCCGTGGCTGGGCTTACATTGTGAAAGCTGCTACCATTATATTGCTCTGCAATATGGCGGTACAGCTGATGCAGACCTTTACTTGGAGTTTTGAAGTTGCAGAAACAGCAGATGCTTCAATTCTTGCTTCCATTGCATCGCCTTTTGCATATCTGCTTGTTCCGATTGTCGGTGTTATATCATGGCAGTTGGCAGCAGCGGCAATTACCGGCTTTATCGCAAAGGAAAATGTTGTTGGCACGTTGGCTGTTTGCTTTGTAGGTCTTGAAAATCTCATTGATACCGAAGAACTTGCCCTCATGGAAGGCGCAGGTGCTTCCGTTGCAGGTGTAATGGCGATTACAAAAGTTGCGGCTTTGGCATATTTGATGTTTAACCTCTATACACCGCCTTGTTTTGCGGCTATCGGTGCAATGAATGCCGAAATGAAGAGTGCAAAGTGGCTCTGGGGCGGTATCGGTCTCCAGCTTGGTGTTGGCTATACAGTAGCATATCTCGTTTATACGGTAGGTACTCTTATTGTTGGCGGTGCGCTTAACACAGGTGCGGCTGTCGGTGGTCTTATTGCCGTAGTTGCAATGATTATTGCTGTAGTCGGCTTGATTATAAACACCAATAAAAAGATGAAGGCAGAATACGCACTTAAAGCGTGAAAAACTAAAATGGCACCGTTAGGATTTTGATTATGGAAAATGTTATTGTTATCTTAATATTGATTGTTGTTGCAGTAAGTATAATATGCTATCTTATCCGCGCTAAAAAGAGTGGAGAAAAGTGCATAGGCTGTCCGTATGCAAAGCAGTGCGGAAGCAAGTGTGATGGCGGTTGCTCCGGTAAATCGGAGAATGCAGAATTCCATAACTGAGAACAGAAAAAAGCGGCAGAGAGAAAAATATCTCTGCCGCATTTTTAAGATGTTTTACTGAATATCTATATAATCATTCTCGCGGAACTGCAAAGCGTAGAGGTCTTTGTATGTTCCGCCTTTTTCCATGAGCTCGTCATGAGTACCGCGCTCGGTGATTTTGCCGTCCACAATGACTGCGATCTCATCGGCATTTTTTATTGTTGAGAGACGGTGGGCAACCACGAGTGTGGTGCGTCCTTTGCAAAGCTCGTCAAGTGCTTGCTGGATAAGCACTTCGGTTGTGTTGTCAAGGGCACTTGTTGCCTCATCAAGTATGAGTATTGCAGGGTTTTTCAAGAACACGCGAGCAATGCTCAATCGTTGCTTCTGACCGCCCGAAAGCTTAACGCCTCGTTCACCTATTTCCGAATCATAGCCGTTTTCAAGCGTCATTATATAGTCGTGAATATTGGCAAGCTTGGCGGCTTTTATCATTTCTTCCTCGGTTGCATCTGCCTTGCCGTAAAGTATATTGTCGCGGATCGTACCTGAGAACAGGAAAACATCCTGCTGAACTATGCCGATGTTGCGACGGACAAAATCAAGAGTCAAATCGCGTATTTCCACGCCGTCTATCAATATTTCACCGTTGCCGTTTTCAAGCTCGTAAAACCTCGGAAGCAGGTGACAGAGCGTTGTTTTGCCTCCGCCTGACGGGCCTACCAAGGCAAGCTTTTTGCCTTTTTCAAGGCGCAAGTTTATGTTCTCTAAAACTGCATCGCTTGTGTCGTATGCAAATGTTACATTCTTAAATTCTATTGCACCTTCAATGCTTTCAAGTGCTTTTGATTCTTGTTTGTCCTCTTCTGGAGGCATATCCATAATTTCCGTGAAACGCCTGAATCCGCTTACACCGTCCTGGAACTGCTCCGTAAAGCTTATGAGCATTGTTACCGGGTTGATAAAAAGGTTTACCGATACGATAAAAGTGGAATAATCACCAAAAGATATTTTGCCGTTATAGAGAAATATACCGCCTGCAATGAGTATGAAAACATTGAACACATCGGTTATAAAAGAGGTTGAGGAGTGGAAGCGTGCCATTGCCTTGTACGCATTCTTTGAAGCATTGGCAAACTGAGTATTGCCCTTATTGAATTTTTCTTCCTCACGCTTTGCGTTTGTGAAAGCCTTTGTTACTCTTATTCCCGTAATACTGCTTTCGATTGATGCATTTATTGTTGCGTTGCTCTTTCGCCTTTCATCAAAGGCTGCACGCATTGCCTTGCGCATGAAAAAGGCAACAACTGCCAGTATAGGAACGCATATAAACACTATGAGAGTGAGTGCTTTGTTTATTGTGAAAAGGTATGCGAACGAGAACACTATCATGACGGAGCTTATGAGAAGATTTTCAGGGCCGTGATGTGCAAGCTCGCAGACCTCAAAAAGGTCACTTGTAAGTCGGCTCATTATTCTGCCGGTTTCGTGGTTGTCGAAGAATGAAAACGGCAGTTTTTCAAGATGATTAAAAAGGTCAAGCCGCATCTGTGCCTGCATTCTTACACCTATGATATGCCCGTAATACTGAACGAAGTAGCGTAAAAGCATACGCGCAAAATAAAGTCCCAATACGATAAGACCCGAAATCACTATTGTTGAATACATTTTTTCCGGAATGTAGATATTGAGCATTTTATTCGTGACTACGGGATAAATCATGCCTATTGCAGAAATCAAAAACGAAGCAATGAGGTCAAGGGTTAATAGCTTTTTATGGGGCTTGTAATAGCTTAAAAATCGTTTGAACATATATTTCTCCTGTTTTAGCGTATCGAGCGTTTGTACTCGCTTGGCGTCATCTGGGTAAAGGCTTTGAAGCATTTTGAAAAATATTGGGGACTGTCAAAGTGGAGCATATCCGATATTTGCGTCATATTGTACTTGTCCTCGCGTATAAGCTTTTTTGCTTCTTTTATCTTCAATGAATTGTAGTATCTTATTATACCATCTTTTCGGTATAATGAAAAAAGCTGTTTTACGGTGCTTTCGCTTTTTCCGACCTTTTTCGCAACATCGAAAATAGTTACTTTGCCATATACGTTCTCGCGCAGAAAATCAAGTATTTCCTTGACGTTATACGGAACATCAACACCGTCAATAACATAGCTTCGACGCATCTTTTTTGTCAAAACATCCTTGTTCCTCGAAAGCTTTATGAGGAATATCTCCAGGAGGTTTTTTGTCATCTGACTGCTGCCAAAAGGTGCGTTTTCAATCCGTTCAAGCTTTTGCAAAAGCGGATTTTTTTCGTCCACAAGCTTGAAACAGGAAAGTCCCTCGCTGAAAAGTGTTGAAAGCAAGGTTTTTTCTTCGCTGTCGAGCTTGAAAATCTTACCCTCAAAATACTTCATGGCACGGCTTTTGCACTCGAATGTTATTATGCTGACATTGGGTGCTACGCTGTTATCGCCTGACAAATTATGGAACTCGTTTGGCTTGTGAAATGTCATTTCACCGCTTTTTAAAACAAACTTGTTCTTGTCTGCCGTGCATATCATTTCGCCCTTGTCTATATATACCATTTCCCAAAAATCATGGCGTTCACCCTCATAGAAGAAGTTCTTTGAAAACTCCATATAAAATATGGTGATTATCTTTTCTATGTTGAAGATTTTCTCAAAGCTCACGCGTGCAAAATTATCTTCCATGCAAAACCTCAATTGTCTGATTTTATAAATATTATAGCTGATTTTGCACTCCATTGTAAATATGCTGTTGTTATAATTAAGAAAAAAGGAGGTTTAGTATGTATACTGTACTTGTAATATCTTGTCATCCCGATGACATGGAAATAGCCTGCGCAGGCACTCTGCTCAAGTGCAAAGAGCGTGGCGACAGAGTTGTTGTATGCCACCTTTCAAGCGGTAATCTCGGTCATGAGATTATACAGCCCGATGAGCTGCGTGTCATGCGAGCAAACGAGGCAAAGAGAAGTGCCGACATCGGCGGTTTTGAAATTATGCACGGCGGTTTTGATGACCTTGAAATATACGATAATAACAAAGAGTCAAGGGACAAGGTTGTTGAGATAATAAAGCAGGTTGATCCCGACTTTATAATCACACATTCACCCGATGATTATATGCCGGATCATACGGCTGTTTCAAGGCTTGTATTCGATGCCTGCTTCACAGCAACGCTTCCGAACTATCATGTAAAGACGGAAGGCAAAGCAAGGCTTGTACCTGTCTATTATATGGATACGCTTGCAGGCGTTAACTTTAACCCCACCGAATATGTGGATGTATCAAAATACATTGATACAAAGCTTGAAATGCTTAACTGCCACGAGTCACAGATTGTCTGGATGCGTGACCATGATGGTATTGATTTTCCCGACATGGTTAAGACCTGTTGCAGATACAGAGGCTTCCAATGCGGTGCAGATTACGCAGAGGGCTTCAGACAATGCCAGGTTTACTTAAAAGGAACAACAAAGAGATTATTACCGTAAAGGAGAGAAAAGATTATGGATTTCAATTCAACAGTAAAAGGTTCGGCACTTGAAGGCTTTTACCCCACAGGTTGGGATTTTGAGAAAATAGATGCTTGCATCGGTGAGCCCGAAACAATAACTGAGCATCAGAAACATTGGAACAGCGATTTTACACCCGTAAAATGCGACAATCTTGAAGAGTTCAATACATATATGGGACATGAGATTGCATTGCAGATAAAGCTTGCAAAGGACAGAAACGAAAAGATTGCATTCATTCTTCCCGTAGGCCCCATGGGTATGTATAAGTGGGTTGTATACTTCATAAAGGCATGGAATGTATCATGTGAGCATGTTTATACTTTTAATATGGACGAGTGGGCAGACAGCGAGGGCAACACATTGGCTCCCGATAATTCAGGTGCTTTCCAGTATGCAATGGAGCAGGCTCTCTTCAATCCCTTGGGTGAGCTTACTGTGCCCAAGACACAGAGAAACTTTGCAACAAAGGAAAATCTTCCTACATACCCCGAAAAGATTGCAAAACTTAAAAATGAAGGTGCAAAGCTTGTGCTGGTATACGGAATAGGCAGAATGTGCCACATAGCTTTCTGGGAGCCGACATTTGCAGAAGATTATGCAAGTGCTGCAGAATGGGAAAAGGCACCTTACAGAATCGGTGCAAAAATTCATCCGTTGACGGTTGAGCAGAATGCACTCACAAGCTTCAAGTCAAGAACTACTCTCGTTCCGTGCAGAGCAAACACGATAGGCCCCGGCATCTTCCTGCAGGCAGACTATGCAATAGGCGGTGCGGACGGCACATTGGGCAGAGGTATGCAGTGGCAGGGTATGTCGCTTTGGATGACATTGCGTCATGAAAAGACACCTTGGATCACATCAAGCTATATCCCCACAATTGCAGGTAAGCTCTTCTTCTTAAAAGAGCTTGCAGGTCCCTTGAACGCAGAGTGCAACTAAAGAGTGCGGTAGTCATGAAAAGTATGGAAGGCATTGCACTTGCGGGTAACATTTTAGTTGATAAAATCAACGAGATAAAAGCTTATCCGAGAGAGGGAGAGCTTACAAAAATAGTCGGTTTAAAAAAGTCAGTCGGTGGCTGCGTGCCCAATGTCGGTATAGACCTTAAAAAGATTGATAAGGAATTAAAGGTTTATGCAATAGGCAAGGTTGGCGATGATGAAGAAGGCGAATTTGTAAACGAGGTTTTTTCACAAAACGGACTTGATACCACGCTTTTATCAGTTGTTCCTGATGAAAAGACCACTTTTACCGAGGTTATGAGTGTAACAGGCGGTCAGCGTACATTCTTCACATACGCAGGGGCTGACGGAAAGCTTGCTTTGGAGGATATCGACTTTGAAAAGATAAGCCCCAAAATGTTGCATCTTGGCTATTTTCTCCTACTTGAGAAGATTGACGGAGGCGAGGGTGTTAAAATCCTTGAAGAGGCTTCAAAACGTGGCATTTTGACATCGATAGACTTGGTAAGCGAAAACTCGGACAGGTATTCCATAGTAGTGCCGTGTTTGCCCCATACCGATTATCTGATCATAAACGAGGTCGAAGCAGGCGGTATTACGGGGCTTTCACCCGAAAAGAAAAACCTTGAGGCGATTGCGGAAAAGCTCATGGAAATGGGTGTAAGGCAAAAGGTAATAATCCATATGCGAGATATGGCAGTATGCCTGTCAAAGGACGGATTTACCAAGGTAGGCTCGCTTGAAGTGGACAGCAGCATGATAAAAGGCACAACCGGTGCAGGTGATGCATTTTGTGCAGGAGCACTCTATGCCTTGTATTGCGGTAAGTCCGATAAGGAAGTGCTTGAGTTCGCTTCAAGTGCTGCGGCTGTTTCTTTGCGAAGTGCAGATGCCACAAGCGGGCTTATGAGTGAAGACGAAATAATAAAATATTGCAGTAATTTAAAGAGGAAAAACATATGCTTGTAAATCTTAATGATGTACTTAAACAAGCTCAGAAAGAGCATTACGGTGTAGGACTTTTCAATACGACTGACAGCGATATGCTTGAAGCGGTAATTGCAGCTGCCGAAGAGCTTAATTCTCCCGTAATAATAGGTACTGCCGAGGTTTTGCTTCCCTATGGCGAATTAAAGCTTATTGCACCGTCAATGCTTGCAGCCGCCAAAAGAGCAAAGGTGCCCGTGGTTGTGCATTATGATCACGGCTTGACGTTTGACAGATGCATAGAAGCGTTAAAGCTTGGCTTCTCGTCAATCATGTTTGACGGCTCGGCAGGCGAATATGAGGAAAATCTTGCAAAAACACGTGAGATGGTAAAAATTGCTCATTCATTCGGCGTAACCGTTGAGGGTGAAATAGGTCATGTTGGTCAGGCATCAAGCGAGGATAATCTTCTTTCGGATATGTATACAACCAAAGAAGAAGCAAAGGCGTATGTTGAGGCAACAGGCGTTGATGCACTTGCTATTGCGATAGGTACAGCCCATGGCGTATACAAGACAAAGCCTCAGCTTAATCTTGAAAGACTCAGGGAAATCCGTGCAAGCATTGATACACCGCTTGTATTGCACGGCGGAAGCGGTTTGTCCGATGATGACTTTAAAAATACAGTAAGAGACGGTATTGCAAAGGTCAACATATTTACTGATTTGTGCCTTGCAGGACAGAGGGCAACTGAAGAAGGGCTCAAGCGCGGCTTGGGATATCTTGAAACAAGGAACCTTAAGGTTGAGTTTATAAAAGAATCGGTTAAAAATAAAATCATGCTGTTCGGTTCAGCAAATAAAGCTTAAAGGAGGCATTGAAGGTATGGAAAAAATCAGATGGGGCATCATCGGTGCCGGCGGTATCGCAGACAGAAGAGCAATTCCTGCACTTTTAGAGGACAAGAACAACGAGATAGTTGCAGTTCTTGATAAGGCGGGCGACGTTGCAAAAATGGTTGCTCAAAAGTACGGTGTAAAACACTACTTTACAGATGTTGAAGAACTTTTTAAGACCGTTGAGTGTGACGCTGTTTACATTGCAACTCCTGTTTTTTGTCACAAGGAACAGGCATTGTTGGCTCTTGAGTATGGTGTTAACGTATTCATGGAAAAGCCCATTTCACTCAATGAAAAAGAGGGCAAGGAAATACTTGATGCCTTTAAAGCAAAGGGAAAACAGCTTACCATCGGTTACATGATGGGTTTCCACAATCTTCATCAAAAGGCTGCTTCACTCATAAAAGAGGGTAAGCTTGGCAGTGTAAACCTTTTCAAAATGCAGTTCTCTTGCTGGTATCCTGAAATTGCAGGTGCATGGAGACAGAAAAAAGCTTTGGGCGGCGGTGGCTGTATAATGGATCTTGCTGTTCACTGCATGGAATTGTTTATGAATATCACTGGTGAGGATATTGAAAAGATAAAGGGCTTCTTTGCTACAAGGACTTTTGGTTATGAAGTTGAAGATACGGCGGTAATAACATTCAAGTCCGAAAGCGGAATACTTGGACACATTGATGTAAACTTCAACGTTCCTGACAGTTGTGCACCGAGCAGACTTGAAATTTACGGTACTGACGGAAGCATATTTGCAGAAGGCACATTGGGACAGGAAGAAGTCGGCAAGCTGAGATTTTTATATGCTCCCCAGGGAGGCTATGAGGCACAGCAGATACGAACTGTTACAAAGCCCAAGAGCTATTGCGGTAAGGGCGCAAACATTTATACCAAGCAATTTAAGGTATTTGGTGATATAATAAAGAGTGGCAAATGTGATTATACTTGTGCAGAGCGTGCCTTGAGAATACAGGCTTTGTGCGATGAGATCTATGAAAATAATTGTTATTAAAAACTAAAATCTAAGAAAGTGGTGAATTATTATGGCAAAATCAACAGACTTCCGTTATAACACAGGTGCAACAAGAGTTCCGTGGCCCGCAGTAGGCGAGAACTACAACAAAGAAGACTTGATGGCAATTATTCGCTTCCTCATGAAGGGCGAGGGCGAAGAATATGAAAACGCTATAGCAGCAGTTGAAGCGCAGGTTGAAAAGCTTGATAAGATCGCAACACCTCCGGGAAAGCTTTCACTCGGACCTCAGGTAGAGGCAGCAGAAGCTTTGTGTGATGAATATCTTGAGACAACCGGCTCAACATTTGTTGCAAATGCAACAGCAGGCTTTGAAATTGCTTATAAGTATGCAAACTTGCAGGCAGGCGACGAAGTTATCGTTCCTGCAATAACATTTATCGCAACAATGGCTTATCCGCTTTCAGTCGGTGCAAAGCTCGTTTTTGCAGATATCGACCCTATGACCTGCAACATGGATCCCAAGGACGTTGAAAAGAAAATCACTGCAAAAACAAAGATGATAGTTCCCGTTCATATCGGCGGTTATCCTTGTGATATGGATGCGATCATGGAAATAGCAAAGAAGAACAACATTCTCGTCTTGGAGGATGCAGCTCATGCTTTCGGTGCTCTTTATAAGGGCAAGAAGATAGGTACAATCGGTGACTTCGGTGCATACAGCTTCCATGAAGTTAAAAACTGCACATCCTTTGGTGAAGGCGGTATCGTAACAACTAATGTTGAAGCTTTCCGTCCCTTCATGAAGCGTGCACGTTTCTTTGGCTGCAACTTTGATACTCCTATACATAATTGGCTCTATGATGTAAACGCAATGCCCGGCAAGTACGGTCCTTTCGTAGCATTGAACAGCTCAACAACAGAAATCCAGGGTCTTGGCCTGAAGCTTCAGGTAGAGCGTTACGACAAGATTCTTGCAGAAAGAAAAGCAGCAGCAGAGTATATTACAAAGCGTTTGAAGGGCATCCCCGGCGTAAATCCCCAGGATACAGAAAACCCCGATGTTGTTCCCACATATCACCTCTACTTGCTCACAATAGATCCTGAAATCGTAGGCGGCAATGTTCAGACATTGAAGCAGAAGCTCACAGAAAAGGGCGTTACAAATATTCCGCATTTTGGTCCGTTGTATCACTTTGATGTATTGAAGACATTCGGTTATGACAAGGAAGCTATCGCAAAGACCTGTCCCGTATGTGAAGAAGTATTCAACAACCGTTTCACTCATCTTCCCGTATACGGACTTTCAGGCGAACAGCTTGAGTATATGTGCGATGCAATAATCGAAGCTGTTGAAGAAATGAAACAGGGCAAATAATAAATAAAAATTGCTGTCATAACAAAAAGAATACTTGACAAAGGCTTTCGCATGGTTTACAATGACTGAGGTTAAGCAGAGGCAGCCCGCTTCTCACCTGAGTGCGAAACAGCATCGTCGGGTATGTTATATGGGCAAACATGGTTTGTTTTATAATGCGGTGGGCGCTTTGTGCCCACCGCTTTTTCTTTAAATTTTTGAGGAGGTGTCTAATATAGCAAACCAAGAATTGCTTATCAACGAGGAAATTCGTGATAAGGAAGTACGTCTCGTGGACGAAGAAGGTCAGCAGCAGGGTATTGTTACTATTGATGTTGCTATGCGCATGGCAGATGAGGCAGGGCTCGATCTTGTAAAGATATCACCCATGGCAGTACCGCCCGTATGTAAGATTATGGACTACGGCAAGTATCGCTTTGAGCAGAGCAAGCGCGAAAAGGAACAGCGTAAAAATCAGAAGATCATCGAAGTTAAGGAAATAAGACTTTCCGCTACGATAGATACCCATGACATGGAAGTTAAGGCTAAGGCGGCAACTAAGTTCTTGCAGAATAAGGACAAGGTTAAGGTTTCTATCCGCTTCAGAGGTCGTCAGGCAAAACACGGAGACATTGGCTTGGATGTTATGGATGCTTTCTTTGAGTTGGTTAAGGACTATGCTGTGATTGATAAGCCTGCAAAGCAGGAAGGTCGCAACATGTTCATGATATTGGCAGCTAAAAATTAAAAATTATTATAAGGAGGAAAACCCCATGCCTAAAATTAAAACCCACAGGGGTGCAGCTAAGAGATTCAGCCTTACAAAAAGCGGCAGAATTAAGAGAGGTAAGGCTTATAAGAGCCACATTCTCACAAAGAAGACAACAAAGAGACTCCGTTCATTGCGTCAGACCGGTTATATAGCCGATTGCGAAGCAAAGAAGGTTCGTGAGCTCATACCGTATAAGTAAGGGAGGAAATGGACAATGGCAAGAATTAAGAGAGCAGTTAACGCTTTGAAGAAGCGTCGCAAGATATTTAAGCTCGCAAAGGGCTACTATGGAGCAAAGAGCAAGCAGTATCGTACAGCCAGCGAGCAGGTTATGAAGTCAATGGCTTATGCCTATGTTGGACGTAAGCTTAAAAAGCGTGAATACCGCAGCTTGTGGATCGCACGTATCAACGCAGGTGCAAGACTTTGCGGCACAAACTACAGCCGTCTCATCAGCGGTCTTAAGAAGGCCGGTGTTGATGTAAACCGTAAGGTTCTCGCAGACTTGGCAGTAAACGATATGGCTGCATTCAAGGCCTTGGTAGAAACAGCAACAAAATAAGATACAGCTAAAAACAAAAAGGCGGCCCTTATAAGGTCGCCTTACTTGATTATAATGAATTTAAGGTTGTAAAGATGAAGATTGAAAGTACTCAGAACGAACGGGTAAAGCGTGCTCGTGAGCTTTTAAATAATAAAGGTCGCAAAAATACCGGCTTGCATTTTATAGAGGGCGAAAGGCTTGTGCGTGAAGCGGTAGTTTCAGGTGCGACCATTGTCGAGGCTTTCCTGGAAGAGGGGCATGACCTTATGGCAGCTGTCCTTGAGGGCAGCGGTGCAAAGGTTTATACCGTAAACCGTGCCGTTATGGAAAAGCTTACGGCTACTAATACTCCGCAGTGGGTATGTGCAACGGTAAAAACCGAAAAGAATGACCTTCCGCAGTATTATCCGTCAGGGCTCATTGTGGTGCTTGATTGTGTGCAGGACCCGGGAAATCTTGGCACGATAATACGTACAGCCGATGCAATGGGTGCAGTAGGCGTTATTTTGGGTGAGGGTTGTGCAGACCCTTATGCACCTAAGCCCATAAGAAGTGCAATGGGAAGCATATATCATCTTGCAATCTGGCAGACGGATAATTTGCTTGACGAGATAAAAAAGCTTTATGCTCAGGATTTTTCTTTGATTTGCGGACATTTGAACGGCGGCTCGACATTGCCTGAAATAAAGACGAAGTGTGCAGTTGTAATCGGCAATGAGGGTAATGGCGTGTCCGACAGCGTTGCAGATCTGTGCACAAAATACCGACTTCCGATGTACGGTTTTGCAGAATCTTTAAATGCATCTGTTGCGGCAGGTATCATGATTTATGAAACCGCGTCCATAATGAACGGAAAATCAAGATAAAAGTAATTGCAACAAACTTGTGGCAAGGTTACAAAGAACATAAGAGATGTGATATAATCTTTAAAAATAAAAATATCGGAGGCAGGAAATGAAGAAAATATTGGCTGTTGTTATCATCACGGTTTTGCTCGCATCGGCATTTTTGGGCTGTGACACAACAAAAGATCCTCAAAATAATCAAACAGATACAGGTATTCCTACTGAAGACTCAATTATTATTTCTGTTGAAGACTACGATATAACATTCGGTGATTTTAATAACATATACAATTCATATTACGAAATGTATGTGGCGTATGGTATGCTCGACCCTGAGGACGAAGCACAGCTTGAAGAATTCAAAAATACGCTTGTTCAGTATCAGCTTGAAAATGTTGTGCCGGCTTACGCAGCAAAAAAGCTCGGTATCGATCTTAGCGAAGAAGAACAGAAAGAATGTGACGATACATTTCAAGCACAGATCATGTCATACTTGAGTCAGTATGAAGATGTTATTGAACCGTCAATGCAGGATGAAGCATTAAGGTATGATGCAAAGCTTGCACTCTTTAAAGAAGATTTGCGCAAGGACGGCATCGATTATGATGAGTTTGTAGAAAAACAGAAAAAGGATATATATCTTTCAAAGCTCAGCAACAAGATGATTGATGATGCTGTAAAGGATGTCAGCGTAACCGATGATGAAGTAAAACAGGAATATGACAGGCAGATTGAAGCACTTCGGGCTGAATACGATGAAAATATACTTGCATATTACAGCTACTATCAGGATGTTGTAAGCGGAATGGGCGTTTATCCGCGTCTTACACCTGAAGGATATTACTACATAACTTATATCTATGTTCCCCGTGTATCTGAAGACATTCGCGATTATGATCCCGAGAAGATTTTCAAGGAGATTGAAGAAAAGCTTGCAGATGTCAAAAAGGAAAAGGATCCTGATAAGAAAGCAGAAGCATTCAAGGCACTTGTTAACGAATACGGTCAGGACGAAGTTTTGAAAATGGAACCCTTTTCTGCTGACGGAACTCTCTTCCATCCCGATATGCAGACAGAATATTATCCGTCATTTATTAAACAGGCAAAAAGACTTGAGAAGAAGGGTGATATTTCAGAACGATTCTCAGATGAAAACGGATTGTATATAATGATGCGTTTGGATACTGTTGAAGCCGGTGCGGTTGATTTTGAGACTGTAAAGGACGAGGTAAAGGAAGAGCTTGTTACGGAGCTTCAGAGAGAGCTTTATAACAAAGCGATGGATGAATGGAAAGAGATGATAGACCTTACGGTCAAGACGGAATACCTTGAATATCTTGGGGCAGATTTTGCTTCAGACAATGAAGCTGAAGAAGCAACACCTAAAACTTAAAAAATTACAAACAATGCATACAAAAAACACCCGCTCAAAAACGGGTGCTTTTTGTCACTTGGGAGGGAATATGAATGAAAAAACATGCATCCTATGCATGAGTTCATACAATACCGCACCGAACGAAATAATCGTCCTAAATCAAAGGATAAACTCAAAAACAATTACAGTCAATAGAAGTGGTAATTAGTTTATTTTTTGTTAATATTCACCGCCCAATTAAGGGCAATTATGTTTACTAAATAAAAGAATTGTGGTAGAATATTAGACAAAGGAGGCGTAAAAACATGGCTCAAAGCGGTGTGTTGATGCACATAAGCTCATTGCCGTCAAAATACGGCATTGGCTCGTTGGGTCGCGAAGCTTTCCGATTCGTAGATTTTGTAAAGAATTCAGGATTATCGATATGGCAAGTGTTGCCCATATCTCCCACAAGCTGCGGTGATTCGCCGTATCAGGGCTCATCGACATTTGCGGGTAATCCTTATTTTATAGACCTTGAGCTTCTCTTTGAAGATGGACTTTTGACAGAGGAAGAGCTTGAAAGTGCCGTATATGACGGCAATCCTGAAAAGGTTGATTACAGCCGTCTCTATAATGAACGCGAATCTCTGCTTCGAAAAGCATTTTCCCGTGCATCAATGGAATTACAAACAGAATCGTTGGCTTTTGCAGCTAACGAAAAGTGGTTGCGTGATTATGCACAGTACATGGTGAGAAAAAAGCATTTTGGTGAAAAACCATGGCAGGAATGGGATGAAGAAGGATACGAAATAGACCAGCATGAATTGCGTTATTATGAATTTGAACAGTATATATTCTTTAAACAATGGAATGCACTTAAAGAATACGCAAATAAAAACGGTGTTTTACTCATGGGTGATATGCCCATATATGTAGCTCTTGACTCGGCTGATGTTTGGGCTAATCCACGTGATTTCGAGCTTGATGCAAAAGGGAAACCTGTTTGCGTTGCAGGCGTTCCGCCCGATTATTTTTCCGAGAACGGGCAAAGATGGGGTAACCCCCTCTACGATTGGAAGCATATGGAGCAAACCGGCTTTTATTGGTGGCGTGAGCGTATGCGTGTTGCTGCAAAGCGTTATAACATTGTAAGGATAGACCATTTTATCGGAATGGTACGCTTTTATTCAATTCCGGCGGAAGCTGAGACAGCAAAAGAAGGTGTATGGCGCAGAGGCCCCGGCATAAAGCTTTTCCAGGCGGTTGCCGATGTTACACAGAATCTTACAATAATAGCAGAGGATCTTGGAATTGTAACTCAGCAGGTAAAGGCATTGCTTAAAAAGCTGAATCTCTCCGGCATGAAGGTTTTACAGTTTGCATTTGGTTCTGACAAGCGTAATCCGCATTTGCCGCACAACATAAGAGAAGAAGCTGTTCTTTATACGGGTACGCATGATAACGATACTATGCTTGGCTGGTGGAAGAATGCAAGCGAGTATGAAAAAGAAAATGCAAGAATGTATTTGGGGCAGCTTGATGAGTCAAATGTCTGCTTTGCAATGATTGAAGAAGCTTTTGCAAGCAGAGCTAATACTGTAATTATTCCCATGCAGGATTTCCTTGAGCTTTCAAGTGATGCGAGAATGAACACTCCGTCCACTGTTGAGGGGAACTGGCAGTGGAGAATGAAGGAGGGGCAGGCAACACCTGCACTTTCTGACAGAATATTAAGGTTGAATCAATTATATAGGAGAAATGCGCAACATGAAGATGGACAGTAAAGAAATATTACAGAGAACTGCCGATGAGCTTAAGAACAGTTATCAGGTCGGAATACATGAAGCAAGCACAGTGCAGCTTCATAACGCACTCAGTAATTCTGTAATGTATGCTATTTCAGATGATTGGCGTTCAAGCCGCCAGCAGAGAAGAAAAGTACGCCGTGCGTACTATCTTTCCGCAGAATACCTTATGGGCCGTATGGTTTTCAATAATATGTATTGCCTCGGCATACTTGATGAAGTAAAATCATTGCTCAAACGCCACGGTGCTGATCTTAATGCAATGGAAGACATCGAAGATGCAGCTTTGGGCAATGGCGGTCTTGGCAGACTTGCAGCTTGCTTCCTTGACAGTGCTGCAACTCATGATTTACCTCTTGACGGATACGGCCTGCGTTACAAGTTCGGCCTTTTCAAGCAGAAGTTTATTGACGGTTATCAGGCAGAAAAGGCTGATGATTGGCAGAAATTCGGTGATCCTTGGAGCAGACGCAGGGACGATCAGGCGGTAGAGGTTGAATTTGCAGACCAGAAGGTTTTGGCAGTTCCCTACGATATGCCGATAATCGGCTATAATACAAACACTATCGGTACATTGAGACTTTGGCAGAGCGAGCCGTTTGAGGAGTTTGACTTCATTCTCTTCAATGATCAGGAATATGCACTTGCAGTTCGTGAGAAGAACTCGGTTGAAGATATTACCCGTGTTCTTTATCCCAATGACAGCACATACGCAGGTAAGCGTTTGAGACTTAAACAGCAGTATTTCCTCTCAAGTGCATCCTTGCAGGATATAATCCGTTCCTACAAAAAGTCACGCGGAAACGATTTTTCGTTCTTTGCTGCTCACTGTGCTATACAGCTTAATGATACGCATCCCACGGTCTCGATTCCTGAGCTTATAAGATTGCTCATGAAAGAGGGCGTTGACTTTGATACAGCTTTTGATATTGCAAGAAAGACTTTCTCGTATACAAACCATACTATAATGTCCGAGGCACTTGAAAAGTGGGAGCTTGAGCTCTTTAACAGCGTAGTTCCCGAATTGGGCTCAATAATTTGCCGTATCAATGAAAGACTTTGGAGTGAACTCAAGGGCAAGAACATTTCCGATGAAGTTATATCACGCATACAGATAGTATCCGATAACTGCATACACATGGCACGTCTTGCGATATTCGTTTCAACTTATGTAAACGGTGTTGCACAGATTCATACGGATATTTTGAAGAATGATCTTTTTAAGGATTGGTACGAGATTTATCCCGAACGCTTCCAGAATAAGACAAACGGTATAACACAAAGACGTTGGCTTGGCTTGTGCAATCAGGAACTCAGTGCACTCATAACGGAAAAAATTGGTGATGGCTTTATGACCGATTTGAGCGAGCTTGAAAAGTTCAAGGAGTACATCAACGAAGAAACGATTACGCGCTTCAATGAAATCAAGTTCCAGAAAAAGCAGCAGCTTTCAACTATAATTAGTGAGCATGAGGGCATTTCGATACCGCCCACATTCCTCTTTGATGTTCAGGTAAAGCGTATGCACGAGTATAAGCGTCAGCTTTTGAATGCTTTCTCGGTAATGGATATTTATTACAAGCTTAAGGAAGGTTCGTTGCCCGACTTTACACCCACAGCATTTATTTTCGGTGCAAAGGCAGCTCCCGGCTATTTGAGAGCAAAGGGTGTTATAAAGTACATAAATGAAATTGCAAATCTTGTGAACAATGACCACGATGTTCGTGACCGTATGCGTGTGGTATTTGTACAGAACTATAATTGCTCGTATGCTGAACACATCATGCCGGCAGCTGATATTTCAGAGCAGATTTCTCCTGCAGGCACTGAAGCATCCGGTACAGGCAACATGAAGTTCATGCTCAACGGTACAGTAACACTCGGTACATATGACGGTGCAAACATTGAAATCGTTGAACAGGCAGGCGAGGAAAACAACTACATCTTCGGTGCAAGAGTAGAGGATATAAGAAATATCAGAGGTTCTTATAATCCCAAAGCTATCTATGACAGTAATGAGCGTGTAAGACGCGTACTTGACTCGCTCGTAAACGGTACTGTAAACGATGGCGGAAGCGGTGCTTTCGGAGAGATTTACGGCTCATTGCTCTATGGCGCACAGTGGCACGCACCCGACCATTACTATTTGCTCCTTGACATGATTCCGTACTTTGATACCAAGCTTCGCGCTTGTTATGATTATAAGGACAGCTTGTCTTTCGGCAAAAAGTGCTTGATGAATATGGCAAGTGCAGGCAAGTTCTCAAGTGACCGTACAATCCTTGAGTATGCAGATGAATTGTGGCATATTCCCAAATTGATAAAAGACTAAAAAAGTATTGACAAATATAGATAAGTGCAGGTATAATTTAGAAAATCAATAATTGCTATCGTTTTTGAGGAGGTCTTATGAACTATTCAAAACAACGTGAGCGAGTTTTGACAGCACTTAAAGAGAACCGTAATCATCCTACTGCTGAGGAGCTTTACGCTTATTTGCAAAAACATCAATGCAATATGAGCCCCGCGACAGTATATCGCAATCTTAAGCAGATGGCTGAAAACGGAACGGTAATGAAATTGTCGTTACCTGACGGGGCGGACAGATATGATCCTGTTAATGACGGGCATATGCATATGTTATGCAATGTTTGTGGAAGAATAGAAGATATCCCTGCAAACACGGTTACGGATATTGTAGCTGAAGCGAGGGAAAGAACAGGATACAATATTACATCCTGCAAGATGACTTTTTACGGTGTATGTGCGGACTGCGGTCCTAATCAAAATTAAAAAAACGAAAGGAAAGAAAATCATGGAACTTAAAGGATCAAGAACTGAAGCTAATTTGATGGCAGCATTTGCAGGCGAATCACAGGCAAGAAACAAGTATACATACTATGCATCAAAGGCAAAAAAGGAAGGTTATAATCAGATAGCAGCTATTTTTGAAGAAACAGCAGGCAACGAAAAAGAACACGCAAAGCTCTGGTTCAAATTCCTCCACGGTGGCGAAGTTCCCTCAACTCTTGAAAACCTCAACGATGCAGCAGCAGGCGAAAACTATGAGTGGACTGATATGTATGCAACTTTTGCAAAAGAAGCAAAGGAAGAGGGCTTTGATCGTATCGCTTATCTCTTTGATGCAGTCGGTAAGATTGAAAAAGAGCATGAAGAGCGTTATCGCAAGCTTATCGCTAACCTTGAAAACGGTGAAGTTTTCGAGCGCAACGGCGTATGCGTATGGAAGTGCTTAAACTGCGGATATCTCCACATTGCACCCAAGGCTCCCGAGCTTTGCCCTGTATGTGCACATCCCAAGGCATATTTTGAACTTAAGGCAGACAATTATTGATTGCTGACTTTGAAAGTGTATTAAGGCTTAAAAAGTATATTAAGTAGTAAAAAGAACCAAAATAATACCGCAAATTCAATTATGAAAGGCGGTATTATTTTTTTGCGAGCAGTAATAATGGCAGGTGGAGAGGGACAGAGATTGCGTCCTATTACCTGCACACAACCAAAGCCTATGGCGGAACTTTTAAACAAACCCACAATGCAGTATTGCGTGGAACTCTTGAAAAAACACGGCATTACCGATATAACGGCTACATTGCACTACATTCCAAACAACATAAAGGAGTACTTTGGAGACGGTGGGTATTTTGGCGTATCTATGCAATACTCTGTTGAGGATAAGCCAATGGGAACAGCGGGAAGTGTTCGTTATGCTTTGGGAAATAATATTGATGAGTCGGTTTTAGTAATAAGCGGTGACGCGATCTGTGATGTTGATTTAAGTGAGGCGATATCAGAGCATAAAAAGAACGGTGCGGCGGCTACGATTGTCCTGAAAAAGGTAGAAGATCCGACCGAGTACGGGGTAGTGCTTTGCGACAAGAACGGATTTATAACAAGATTTTTGGAAAAGCCGATGCCGAACGAGGTTTTTTCAGATCTTGTGAATACAGGAATATATATTCTTGAAAAAGAGGCGACAGAGCTCATAAAAGAAAATACGGTGGTTGACTTCAGCAAGGATTTATTTCCTTTAATGCTTGAAAGGAAAATGCCGATATACGGTTATGAAACATCAAAATATTGGTGCGACATAGGTGATATTCGTGAGTATATGAACGCACAAGTTGATTTGATGAATAAAAAGTGCAGAGCAGACTTGATATCTCCTGTAAGAGATGGCGTGTATATTGAGGACGGCACACGGATTTCTCATGAAGCAGTGCTTGTACCACCTTGCTATATAGGAAGCGGAACAGAGATTGCGGAAAATGTAATAATAGGTCCTGAAACTGTTATCGGACGGAATGTTAAAATCGGCAGAAACAGCAGCGTTAAGCATTCTGTGCTCATGAAGGATGTTCATCTCAGAGAAAACTGCGAAATCCGTGGTGCAATTCTTTGTGAGGGCGTTAAAATCGGCAACAGGAATTCAGTTTTTGAATATGCTGTTATTGGTGCAAAAACTCAAACAGCAAAGGATGTTATGATTGACTCATCAGTTCTTGTGTGGCCAAGAAAGCTCCTTGAAAGTGCGAAGTATTTTGAAAACATCGTATGGCAGAAGGAAATAAATGCTCGTGGTGAGAATTTCCGAAAAGGATATGCTGATGAAGAGTTATCACCGGAAAAGTGTGTGGTGATAGGTCAATCGGTAGCAAGCGTTTTAAAAGGCGAAAATGCTATGTTGGTCGCAACCGACGGAACACAAGCGGGAGCAATGCTGAAACACGCTTTGATATCAGGCATTGTTTCGCAGGGCAGAGATGTGCTTGATGCGGGATACACAACGCTTTCACAGTTTGAATTTACAATCAGAGACCTTTCATTGTCGGGCGGTGTATATATAAAAACGGGTGACGAAGCACAGCTTGTGAAAATAATGGTGCACGATGAGTTCGGAGCTTTGCTTGGTGCGAACGATTTGCGAAAGCTGGAACGGGAAATAAAAAAAGGAGTGAAGAAACCTGTTACTTCGAAAAGGCTGGGGATTGCAGAAAGGGAATTTGTGTCAAACCGAGCCTATGAGGCGGAACTTTTAAGGCAAATTCCTATTTCCAAGTTAAAGGACGAATATAAATTTGATATCGTTATTTGTGGTAAAACAGAAGTTTATGATGCGGTCGCAAGGATGCTTTTAAACAGCGGTATAAGAGCAAGGATGTTGCCTTTAGAGAATAAAGAACAGCTTTTAAAAAGCATTATAACGAGCGGTGCAAAACTGGGCTTTTATGTGAATCATGATAATGACATCAAAGAGGTGTATTTTGGCGAAAGGCTTGTAAGCGCAAAAGACCTTGATGCCGTGTTCTTGCTCGATAGGATGAGGGAAGAGAACAAAAAAGAAATTGTCGTTTCGGCAGAAATGAGCGACGAATATGTGAGCTTGCTTTGTGAGAACGGTGCAATAATTGAAAAAGTGCCAAACGAAAAGAGCGTGCTTATGAGAAAAAATTTAAAAAAGCAAAGCTATTATCCTGAAATGTTTGAAGCAGAAGCAAGGATTTTGAAAACGGTTTCGCTAGTTTTGCAAAAAAAACTGGAGCTTTATTTGAATTCTCTGCCCAAGGTGTATACAAGCGAGAAGGAAAAGGAATGCTCGTTTTATGAAATAGGCAGAGTTCTGAGAAGTCTGGTTGAAATGGAGCAGGATGATAAAGTGGAGCTTATAGACGGTGTAAGGGTACGGTGCGATAATGGCTGGGTACTTGTTAAGCCAAATTCAAGCTTTAATGCGTGCAGAGTGGTGGCAGGAAGCTTTAAAGAGGAGTATTCTGAAGAACTCTCCGAAATATACAGAAAAAGGGTAGAAGACATACTTAAAAAACAATAAATGGATATTATTTTTTTTATCAAACAAGAGGTTAATATAATTTTTACTTATGGTAAATCTTTCAAAAAAACTTAAATGATAAGCAATTGATATTAAGAAAACGAAAAAATATATATCATTAAATAAGTAAAAAATGGTATAATAACTCCAAGAGGAAGAGAATAGCAATGCTTCAGCAAAAAAAGGCTTGCTTTACTGCTTTCCAAATAAAATCCCCCCAAAGGAGGTAATAAAAAATGAAAAAAGCTTTATCCCTTGTATTGGCACTCATTATGGTATTCTCCGTAATACCTATGGTGTCATTGGCTGCAACAACTGTTACAGCGGCCGATCTTTATACTGCAGCAACAAATGTGCAGACATTTATTGAGAAAAACAAGTACACACCGGCTACGGTAACGGTAGCAGGAAACACATTGAAGCATTCTGAGTTCACACTCTTGATGTTCAAGCAGGTTGACAATCTTGCAAACGGCTCAAAGAACGCTCTTGACGTAACGGAAGTTGCAGCAGCTGAAAACCCGACAGCAGTTGATACTGTAAATGGTACAATTGCTTTGGCAGATTATGCTGCAAAAACAAAGGTTCTTTTGGATTATGTTGCAACAAACAAGACAATGCCCAACTTTGCAACAATCGGTTCAGTTACGGTTAACTACTGCAACCTCATGTATATGTATGCAAAGGCTTTGGTATTTTACAAGACAAATTCAAGACTTCCTGCAACGGTTGCTTTGACACCGTGGAAGACATTTACAGGCACAGCAACAACCACTACTGCAGCTCCTGCAACTGTAGCTCCCACAAAGACTCCGACTCCGACAACAGCTGTTACAACAACAAACAGCATGTCATTCACATTGGCACAGATCACAACAGCTGCAACAACTCTTAAGAAAACAATCGAGTCAAAGAAAGCTATTCCTGCAACTTTGAAGATTGGCAGCTACGTAACCGCAACTCCCACATTCTTGAGAATGATGGCAGCAGCTATCTGCAACATTAATGACGGTTCAACTTCTTTGTCAATCTATTCAAAGGCAATGAAAGCTCCTGAATCACCTGTAGCTCTCGACACAACAAAAGCGGGTAACATTCAGAAGGCTGCATACGTAAAGATTGCAGACAACGTTTATAACTTCTTTACGACAAATTCACAGGCTCCCAACTATGCATCAACAACAGCTAACGGCGAGCTCTGCTATGCAGTTGTAGTTTATGCATTTGCAAGAATCCTTGCTTACTACAAGGCAAACAGCAATACGCTTCCCAACTATGTAGCAGTACAGGCATGGAAGAAGTTCACAACTTCAACAACCACTACTGCAACTAAGGCTCCCACAGCAACTGTGGCTCCCACAACAAAGCCGACAACAGCACCGGCTGCAACAACATTCACAATGGCACAGGTTAAGTCCGCTGCAGCTACTGTTAAGTCGCATATCGCTTCAAAGAAAGCTTTGCCCAGCAGTGTTACAATCAATGGCACAAAGGTTTCAATGCCCAACGCCCTTTACATCTTTGCAAAAGCAACTTATGATTTGACAAACGGCAAGACAACGAATACTTACAAGGCAGTCGGCGCAAAGGCTCCGTCAACAAGCACGGACAGTATCTCCGGTACATTGACCATCTATAAGTCAAATTACAAGGATATGGCAAAGAGAGTTGTTTCTTACATGGATTCCAATTCAAAAACAGCTCCTACATACTGCACATATAAGACATCAAAGGTCGGTTATAAGTCATTGATTTACGCATTTGCAAGAATCCTTGCTTATCACAAGACCAACGGCGATCTTCCCAACTATGTATCAGTTTCCAAGTTCGGTGCAACAGCATCAAGCTCCAGCTCAAGTTCAAGTTCAAGCTCCAGCTCAAAGCTTCAGGCTTGCCCGTCAGGCTATGAGAAGTATACAAAGGCAACAACAAACTGCCAGGTGAACAACTCAACAATCAAGTCCGTATCAAAGACGGCAAGAGGCTCAGCTACAACGCAGTACAAGATGGCATTCAACATCTTCAATTACCTCCAGGCTAAGACATCTTACTGGTATGTTTACTACAACACAAAGCTCGGTGCTTTGGGTACATGGAACAAGCGTAAAGGTAACTGCTGTGACTTGGCACATATGTTGGTAGCTGTTTGGAGAGCATCCGGTGTTCCTGCAAGATACTATCATGGTCAGGTAACTTCAAGCTCCGGCGGTCGTTACGGTCACGTTTGGGCACAGTGCTACATCAATGGTAAGTGGTATCATGGTGACCTTTCAAACAACGGTAATACTTTGAGAACTTCACTTCCGCAGTCAGTTGCAAGGGTAAGAGTTCTCAGCGGCGTCTACATCACATTACCGTTCTAATGCAAATTAAAAATGTATAATATGTTAAGGCACGCACCATAATGGTGCGTGCCTTAGCTGTTTTTTATATATGGGAGATGGGGGATTAGCTCATAAGTTCCTTTGAAGCAATAATTTTGGGGAGGCTTTGCTTTGCCCATGGATATTGAAGCATATAGTCACCAGTGAATGACTCAGCGGCATCTTTGTTGCCCTCAAGAAGCTTGTATAAATCACAGTCAAGTACTGAGGGATTTATTGCATACACTCCGTATTTGAATGAACAAATATCGGAAATTCCGTAATACTCAAGGTCTTTCTTCAAAGTGCTTACTACTTTGCGAGCAAGCTGTCTTGCCTCCATTGAATTCGGAGAAAGATTAAGGATAATTTCAATGACATCGTTCAGCGTGATTTCACCGCCGCAACGGTCAATGAGCAATGCCAAAAGCTCCTTACTCTTTGTCCGGGAAAAGTGCAGAACTTTGCCGTTTGCGAAAACATCAAAATTTCCAAAGGTTACTGCTGTAATACGCTTTGAAAACATCAGCATATGCTTTGCGTTATCTATTGCATCATATATATCCTTTGGATTGAATGGTTTTAAAATATAGCCTTGAGCATAAACCTTGAACGCTTCAACTGCATGCGCAGGTGTTGAAGATATATATATTATTGCGATATTGTAAGATTGCTTGCGAATTTGAGCACCAATCTTCAAACCGTCAATGCGTGCACTTATGTCAAGAAATATTATGTCAACGTGGTTTTTGTTTAAAAAGTCAAAAAGAGTATCTGTGCCGGTAAATGTTTTGATGACCGTAATTGTATCGTTGTAATCTGCAAGAATACGGCAAAGCATATCGCTGCGGATAGGATCGCTTTCAACAATTATTGCTTTCAATACGGCTCACTCCTTTGCTTTGATGAAATACAATGACAAATTACAAACAAACCACAACATGCAGTATATCAAATAATTGTTTTACTGTATATAGATATGAAAACTCTATATAATATATTATTTTTTACTTTTATGAGATTGTTAAATCAATGCTTTGAAATAGACAGATATGATAAATTGTGATATGCTATACCTAAGTGTTTATCGTGAAGAAATGGGGTAAATAACATGAAAAAGACTATCGCGTTTGTTTTGGCTTTGGCTTTTGTGTTCAGCGTGTTTTCGGGTTTTAGTTTTGCACGATTAGTCGATAACGGAGAAAACGATATATATTACGATGGTGGGCATGCTTCTGCCGACTTAGAATGTTTGCCGGATAAAGATGTACTCTATTCAGCAAATGGCGTTGACCTTTACATTACCAATAATCCGGGTGAGTTGCCGAAGTATGCGACAATTGCCGGTAATCACATCTATATGAATGAGTTTATCGGCATAATGGCTGAATTCATCATAAACGAAGAAAAAGGCAACACAACTTATGTTTTCAGAAACAGCATAAGTGAAAAGTCAATTGAGTATGAAAAGATGATGTCAGGCACGCTTACAAAGCAAGAATATCTCGCCTTGGCTTATGATACAGTAGATTATATCAATAAAAAGGGAGAAGCACCCGGCTATATACAGACACCTCTTGGTGCGATGTCGTTCAGCAGCATAATCGGAGCTTTTGCACGTGTTGGTTCACTTTACAGGCAGACAAGCATACTTCCCGAATCTGTGGAAGTGACATCTTGGGAAAGTCCCATGCCCGCACCGCCACAGGTAGGAACGGTAGAATTCAAAACTTCAAGCGTTTTCGCGGCTTGCCAAAGTGTTAATACATATATAGCAGAAAATAAGGCTTGTCCCCCGTATGTAACGATTGAAAATGAGCAGGTGTTTATGCCTGAATTCTTGGTTTTGGTTTCAAAAATAATAGTTGATGCCTCAAACGGCTATGTTGACGATATTATCGAGAGAAGCGAAGCGGCTTACATAGAAAAATCATACGAAAATATAACGGGCGTTATATTTGAAAGCTGGGATTATGTAGAAACTGCACAGTCAGTTTTGAACTATGTTGACAACTCACCTGAGTGTGCAGTAAAAGGCTTTATAAATACACAAACGGTCGGTGCGTTGTCCGCTGAAACGCTTATCAGAACCTTTGTTAAAATCTGCATAAGATATGCATCAAGCGGAATTTTGATTGACAGCATTATTGTGGAGCCTTGGCATGAAAGCTTGCCGACACCGCCCGAGGACAGTGTAGCTCCTGATTACACTTATCTTAACTTTGTTGATATTTTGAAAGGTGCACGTCGCCTTGTTGTTGCAATTGAAAGCACTGATGAGATGCCGAAGTATGTAACTCTTGCTGAAAACACGAGAGTGTATATCGGCACAATGCTCAGACTTTTTGCGGCGACCGTAAGCAATATAAATCGTGGTAAGGCTAATAATATGCCACTCAAGGAGATTGCAACGCCAAAGAGTGCAGTAAGCGAAACTATAACAGAAGTAACATTTACAAAGACATCTTATATAAAGCTTGCGCAGAGAATTGCAACAGCGGTTTATACAAATAATGCAGTACCTGCATATGTCACGACTGAGTTTGGCACGATGAATCACTATAATATGATTTATCTCTTTGCAAGGGCTTTAGACTACTACTTTGCAAACGGCTTCTTGCCGGATGAGATTTCAGTTACAGCGTGGTGAAGATGCGTTTTAACAAATTTAGCGATACTTGGTTTATAACCGAGTATCGCTTTTATGTTTGAACCGAACAGACACAAAAAGCGACCGAACAGACAAAAGACAACATCTTACATTTTTATTTTGGTATGATAGTATCACAAAGTTGAATGTTTAAAGGAGAATGTATAAATGCAAGCTGTTAAAACACATAAGCTTGTTAAGCAATATAAAAACCTGACGGCTGTTTATGAACTTAATTTTGAAATACGGCAAGGTGAATTATTCGCTTTGCTTGGTGTGAACGGTGCAGGGAAGACCACAATAATAAAAATGCTTTCTTGTTTGACAAAGCCTACAAGCGGAGATGCTGTTGTGGGCGGTTACAGTATTGCGGAAGAACATGATAAGGTAAAGCGGATAATAGGCGTATCCCCACAAGAAACGGCTGTTGCTCCGAATCTCTCCGTGAAAGAAAATCTTGAACTTATATGCGGTATTCATGAGCTTTCCAAGGAAAAGACGCAATTAAAAACAAACGAACTTTCTCTGCGATTTGGCTTGGATGCAGTTTTAAATAGAAAAGCAGGAAAGTTATCAGGTGGTTTTCAGCGTCGCCTTAGCATTGCAATGGCACTGATTGGCGAACCTCAGATTTTGTTCCTGGACGAACCCACTCTTGGATTGGATGTGATTGCGAGGCAAGAGCTTTGGAGTGTGATTCGCTCATTAAAAGGTAAAGTGACTATTATCCTGACAACACATTATATGGAAGAAGCAGAGTCACTTTCCGATCGTATCGGCATTATGAAAAGCGGACATCTGCTTGCGGTGGGTACGGCAGCGGAATTAAAAGAAAAGGGCAAGAGTGATGATTTTGAAACGGCTTTTATTTCCCTTATCAAGGAGAGTGCGGTATGAGGATGTTGGCCTTTGCAAAAAGATGTACAAAAGAAATTGTGCGTGACCCTATTAATCTTGCTTTCGGTTTGGGGTTTCCTCTTATTTTGCTCTTGCTTTTGAGTGCGATGCAGGCAAATATTCCGGTAAGCTTGTTTGAAATTAATACACTGACTCCGGGGATTACCGTGTTTGGCTTGTCCTTTATTACGCTTTTTTCCGCAACCTTGATTGCAAAAGACCGAGAAAGTGCTCTGCTGCAGAGATTGTACACCACACCGCTTACCAGTGTTGATTTTATTATTGGATATATGCTTCCGCTTTTGCCTGTTTCAATAGTGCAGACGGTTATTTGCTATCTGTTTGCAATTCCTCTGGGCTTGACTGTCAGCATAAATTTTGCTTATGCTGTAATTGGTATAATTCCCATGGCGGTTTTCAATGTAGCGTTGGGGCTTATGTGCGGCAGTATTTTTTCATCTAAACAGGCAGGCGGAATTTGCGGTGCATTACTTACCAATCTCTCTGCATGGTTTTCCGGTGTATGGTTCGATTTGAAGCTTGTTGGAGGCATTTTTGAAAAAGCAGCAAATGCGTTGCCGTTCGTTCATGCAGTAGAGATGGAAAGAGCACTGTTTAACGGGAATTTTGAGATAGCAACTTCGCACATGATGCCAATTATCCTGTATAGTATACTTACAACGGCAGTTGCTGTGACAGTTTTCCTCGGACAAATGAAAAGACAGTAAGGACTGAAACTATGAAATATAAACTCATAATCGATAAAAATGCAGAAGAAGAAATAATAGCAATAGTTCATGAGCCTTCCTCATTGACACAACAAATAGAAAACCTTGTTTGCAGCTTTTCGGGTGTTGACTTCATTATAGGACTCCGGGATGATGAGAAGCGAAGATTAGCGTTTCAAGAAATAGAATGTATTACAATTTTGGACAGAAAAGTGGTTGCCATTGATACATATGGCAATCAGTATCGTATTCAGGACAGGCTTCGTGATTTAGCGGAGGTTTTACCGAGCTATTTTATTCGTATTAACAAATCTACTCTTGCCAATGAACACCGCATTCTGCGATTCGATACAGCGTTCAGCGGTGGGGTGGATGCCATTTTTCAATGTGGCTATCGTGAGTATGTGTCAAGACGTTGTTTTGCGGAAATCAGAAGGAGGTATGAAGGAATATGAGGAAATTTGTTTCTGAGTTTTTTCGTCGCGGATTGATTGCGTGTGGCTTTGGACCTATTGTTTTAGCAATATTGTATTTGATTTTGCAGCATCAAGCTGTTGTTGAGACCCTGAGTGTAAACCGAGTTTGTGTTGGCATATTTTCAGTATCGGCACTTGCGTTTATTGCAGGCGGAATGAATGTTGTCTATCAGATTGAAAGACTGCCCCTGTCGATGGCGATTTTAATTCATGGTGCTGTCCTATATACCACCTATTTGGGTACATATATGCTTAATGATTGGCTGGAATGGGGTGTAACTCCTGTTTTGGTTTTTTCTGCCATTTTTGTTGTTGGCTATTTGGCGATCTGGACCATCATTTATTTCATAACCAAAAAGAGAACAGCAAGACTTAATGAAATACTAAAGCAGAAACAGCAAAAAGAAGATAAATAAAAATATGTGCTTAAAATTCTTTTAAAGCGTTATATAACTTTGAAATGGGAAGCCCCATAACATTGAAGTAGCAACCTTCAATATGTGAAACGAATACGGAACCGTAACCTTGAATACCGTATGCGCCTGCCTTGTCACGATGCTCTGAAGTTTTAAGATAGCATCTTATTTCGTCATCACTTAAAGAGTTGAAAGTGACGAAAGTTGCTTCATGAAATGTGACTTGCTTATTCTTTGAAAGTATACTTACACCTGTATAAACAGTATGCGTGTTGCCTGAAAGACTTTTAAGCATCAAAAAAGCATCTTCATCATCCTTGGGTTTCCCCAGAATGTTGTCATTTAAAACAACAACTGTATCAGCACCTATAACGCAGGCATCAGGGTTTCTTGAAAAAACTTCTTCCGCTTTAATTCGTGAAAGCTTTTCTACAAATTCATGAGGAGTTTTGGGAACGGGGATAACTGTTTCGTCTGCAAAAGATGGAACTACTTTAAAATCGTAGCCTGCAAGCTTCATGATTTCGCTTCTTCTTGGGGAAGCTGATGCCAATATTAAATTCAAATCTTTATCACAAAAAATACTCATGCTAAAAATATATCATTTTTGCGGTCAAATTCCAAGTAGTTCTTGCATAACCATAAAATGTACGGACAAGATAAATATATGGGAGGCAAGAGCATGGGTTTTTCGGATACATTTATAGTTGATATAGGTACATCGCACACACGGATTGCAAAAGTTGGATGCGGACTTTTGATGCGAGAACCAACGGTTGCGGCAGTTTCCAAAAACGGTGATAACAAAGTTTTGGCAGCAGGGAAAAATGCTGTGCTTTTATACAATCGCTTCCCCGATGGCGTTATAATGAAATCGCCATTTAAGGGTGATAAAATTACAGATGGAAGTCTCCTTTGTGAGACCGTAAAAAAGCTGTTTGAGGGCAGCAATGAGCGTTTTAAACGCGGTGCAAGCAGGCGAGTTTTGTTGCCTGTAAGATACGGAGTAGACAACTTGTGCAAAAAGCAAATAATGAATGCCATGCAGTTTGCAATGTCGGGAAGTGTTACCTGCATATCATCGATATTTTGCTCGGCCTACGGAAGTCTTGCCTATGAAAAAAGTCAAACGGGCGGTACACTTATAATGGATATGGGTGTAAAGCGCACAAGTGTCGCTATAATCTGTTTTGGCAAAGTATGCACAGAAGCAGAGGTCACTTGGGGAGCAGGCGATATAAATGCTTTTCTTTTGCGTAACGAGAATAAGTTCACAAGAGAACGAGCACTTGAAATTGCTTTAAAACCGATAATAAATATGCTTGAAGAGCTTTTTATTGCTACTTCACCCGAACTCGTTGGAGATATTATAAGAAACGGGATTTACATAACGGGTGGCGGTGGAAAAATTATGCTTTTGAAAAATGTGCTCTCAAAAACGCTGAATGTGGGGGTATATACCGATGAAGCAGGAAGCGATGCGGTTGTGTTCGGAGCATTGAAGATGAACGGAAACGAAATAAAATCGAATGTACAAAAAGAAAGAGCAATCAGCATGTGATTGCTCTTTGCACTTATTTTTCTTTTAATCGTTTTTTTCTTTTACCGTCACGTATTTCTTCAACGAGCACTATTCCGCTCCCGACAAAGAGAATTGCGTAGTATGTAAGGAATCTCCAAAGAAGCATTGAAACAAAGAGGTTTTCACCCGGGAATATGTTGCCGTAGAAGAGATAAAATCCGCCTTCAGATGCCCCTGAACTGCCCGGTGTAGGTATGAATGAAACAGCCAGGTAGAGGAATGTTTGGAGTGGCAAAAGAAAGCATAGTGAATGTTCACTGAAACCCATTGCACGGTAGATACAGTATGGGATTGCAAAAAGGAAAAGCAGGTTTATGACCGAGATCAGAAACGAAACAAAAACCTTGAATTTATGTTTTACTATGTAGCTCATCGATTCGTGGAATTCGTTCATGGTTTGCGTGAAGGATGCGCGCATTTTTTCTGCTTTTTCTTCGGACTTCAAGATTCTTATTTTTTCAAGGAGTCTTATGATGCCAAACCCGCATTTGTTGATGAATTTGCGGTTAAAAAGCGACAGACTGATTATTGCTACCAATGCAATGTTAACTACAAGACCAATGAGCGTAAGCCAAAATACCTGATTATATGAAGCATAATACCAAGCTCCCGATAAAATCAGGAAAACAATGGATATAGCACAAAGTGAGGCCTGGTAAACTACAAGCTTTACGCCTATTATGCCTGTTGCGGTTCCGGTACCGATTCCGTCACGGCGCATATATACTACCTGCATGGGCTGACCGCCTGTTGCAGATGGAGTAAGAGCACCGTAGTAAAGACCTATGAGCCCAATTTTAAGCGATTTTGCAACAGAGTATTTTCCGTACATGTATGAGCTTATATGCTGAATTAAAAAAGCGTCTGTCAGCCAATACATGAAAAGTACGAAAAATGATATGCAAAACCAAGTAGGATTTAAGGTTTCAAGCGCAACGATCATACCCTCGAAATTGGGATCCAATAAGCCAATAAGCAATATTACAATGATTGTTAAGCCTATATATAAATATCTGAATAAGGCTGTTCGTTTAGTTTTTTTAGTATCCATTGTTCACCCGAAAAATACTATAAATTATCGAAAAAAGCTTAATAAAATTTTGTGCCCACGATTTTCATCATGAGCATAAAATCAAAGTCGGTATTTTGTTATCAATATTTGAGTGTCAGGAAGCAAACCCAAGCGAAGCATCTGAACGGACTCTTTTTGGCAAGGAACCATTTCCTGTCAGCTCTTTCAAGGAATGCTGCAATCTTAGGAAAGCTCTTGCACTTTTTAAACGGGAACGCAAGGAGTGAAAGACCTGCAAAGTATTCAATCTCTGTACCCGGTAATATGCTCTTTATGAGCTTGATTTCCTTGCGACGGAAAGGCTGTTCATCAGCGGTTCTCTTTTTCGGTGTTAAAGCACGGTAAAGATTGATAATAGGATTTGTAGCCAAAGGTTCTATAAAGTAAGCCGCACCGCCCTTTTTTATGATTCGTGCAATCTCTGTTATGCTTGCCTCAAGATCAAGGTGGTGAAGTATCGCATTACCGACAACAACATCAAACTTACCGTCCTCAAAAGTGGTGTTCATAGCATCCATTACTGAAAATTCAACATTTGTGATATTGCGTTCTTTAGCTTCTTTTGTTGCACCTTCAATTCTTGAGTCCGAAATATCTATACCGTATCCTTCTTTGCACTTATCAGCCATTGAAAGCAGGAATGAACCGTCACCGCAACCGTAGTCCAAAAGAACGGATGAGTCGGGAGAAAGAACTTTCTCGACAAGCTCATTCCTGTAACCTGTAACGCCACCGTCTTTTTTCAATACGGAATAAAACTTCTGTGTTGATGCACGAACATCCGTGCCGTAAGTTTTATTGTGCCATTCTTTTTCTTGTGCTACACGCTCGCTGCGACTTTTACTCATCGTATCCTCCAAAAGTTTAATTACCTATGTATTTTACCACAAATAGTATGCACTTGTCATCTTTTTCAATATGAACAGTTGATGAATAGAACAAAAGAATGTATAATTAGTGGTACGTTTAGAAGTTGGAGATGACATAATGGATAAGAAAAAAGAAAACAAACAAAAGGTAAAAGCTTTTATCGGTAGTGACTCAACAAGAAAATTGACACAGTACGGTTTGTTGCTTTCGATAATGGTGCTTATGACTGTTTTTCCGATAGGTTATATAAGAATTGGTATTATTGAAGCGACGCTTATGCACATCCCGGTAATTGTTGCAGCGATCATGTTCGGTGTAAAGGGCGGTGCTTTCTTTGGCTTGTGCTTTGGCATATCAAGCGTTGTTTCGGGTATTATGTCACCTACGCCTTTGTCAATGGCACTTTTAGGAATGAATACGGGCTTTGGTGCTTACAACCTTTTCTTGATTGTTGTTATAATTTTCTTGCCCCGCGTGCTTGTTGGCGTATTTACCGCACTTGTATATAAGCCGTTCCTTAAAAAAGCAAAGCGCGCCGGCGGTGCGGCACTTGCAGCTTTGACAGGTTCGCTTACAAACACGACTTTGGTACTTGGTTTTATATACTTGTTTGCAAAAGAAATGTTTGCAAAAGAACTTGGTGTTGATGTTGCCGAGGTTGCAACAATTCTGTTCACTGTTACAGGTGTATTCAACGGTATAATAGAAATAGTCTGCGCTGTTTCGGTTGCGGTTCCCGTAAGCGAAGCGTTGAGAATTTCACGTGCTAACAAAGAGTATGACCGTACACACAAAAGTGCTGTAAGATCGCAGATAATAGAAGCTGAAAACGAAACCGAAAAATACGAATAAGTAAGGATTTTAAAAGATGCATTTGGTACTTGATGTTGGTAATACCAATATAAAGACGGGACTTTTTGAAAACGGAAAACTTAGAAATTCTTGGCGATTTGCCACAAACTTAAAGCAGACCGCGGATGAATACGGAATCAAGATGGAAGCTTTTTTAACGCATTTGGGTTTATCAACCCTTGATATAGAAGGCGTTATGATTTCATCGGTTATTCCCTCTATAAATTATACTATGGAGCATATGTGCAGGCTGTATTTTAAAAATGCAGAAGTTAAGCTTTTAAATTGCGATATGAATTTAGGACTAAAAATAAAGTATGATTATCCGTCCGCACTCGGTACTGACAGAATATGCAACGCTGTAGCAGCTTATACTATATACGGCGGTCCGTGTATAGTAGTTGACTTTGGCACAGCCACAAACTTTTCGGTTATAAGTCGCGAAGGCGAGTTCTTGGGCGGTGTTATCTGTCCTGGAATCATGGTTTCTGCCGATGCTTTGACGGATAAGGCGGCTATGCTTCATAAAGTCGAGTATGTAAAGCCTGATAAGATAGTATGCTCAAACACGAAGGATGCTGTTCAGGCAGGTGTTATAAACGGCTATGTCGGCCAAGTGGATTACATAATCCGCAAGATTGAGCAGGAAATGCAGGAAGAATATAAGGTTGTCGCAACGGGCGGTTTTTCGTCCATGATAACATCGGAAACTGATTGCATAGATATAGTGGACCCCACACTTACATTAAAGGGGCTTGAAAAAATATATGAAATGAACAGGTGAGGAAAAATGATTAAACACGTAGTATGTCACAAGTATAATGATAAAAATGAAGCTTTAAAGATCAAGCCCATGCTTATGGACCTTGTCGGAAAAGTACCGGGACTTAAGAATATGGAAGTCGGTATTGACTTTATGGATACGGCACGAGCTTATCATCTTGTGCTTATCGCAACATTTGATGACCGTGCAGGACTTGATGTATATGCTGACCACCCCGAACACGTAAAGGTTAAAGATTATATTCATACAGTACTTGAAAGCGGTATTTCAGTAGATTACGAGATATAAGTTTTAAGGGTGTCAAAAGGCACCCTTTTGTAAACCAAAAGGAGAATTGCTTGGGAAAGTTTGAATTGGTATCTCCGTTTTCGGCAACAGGGGATCAACCGCAGGCCATAGATACGCTTGTCAATGGAATAAAGAGAGGGGATAAGCTTGACGTATTGCTCGGTGTTACGGGCAGCGGCAAGACTTTCACCATGGCAAATATTATTGAGCGTTTAGGTAAGCCTACGCTTGTTTTGGCACATAATAAAACCCTGGCTGCCCAGTTATGCTCGGAATTTCGCGAATTTTTCCCAAACAATGCGGTGGAATTCTTTGTCAGTTATTATGATTATTACCAGCCCGAAGCCTATATTGCTTCATCGGATACATATATCGAGAAAGAAGCAACCGTAAACGATGAAATCGACAGAATGAGACACAGTGCAACCTGTGCTTTGAATGAGCGAAGGGATGTTATAATTGTCGCATCGGTTTCGTGCATTTATGCGCTTGGTGATCCTGAGGAGTATTTAAAGCTTTCAATTTCTTTGCGTAAAGGCATGACGCTTGATAGGGACGAGCTTATGCGTAAGCTTGTTGATATACAGTACCAACGCAATGATTACGATTTTGCAAGAGGTACTTTCCGTGTGCGAGGCGACGTGCTTGAGATTTTCCCGTCTAATATGAAAGAGCGGGCAATAAGGGTAGAATTTTTCGGTGACGAAATAGACAGAATATCCGAGATAAATGTAGCTAACGGTGCTGTTGTGCTTGATTTATCGCACATTGCGATATTCCCTGCATCACATTATGCTACGAGCAAGGAAAAGCTTGAAAAAGCAATAGGGATGATTGAACGTGATTTGGTTGAGCGCGTTGATGAATTCAAGGCAGAGGAAAAACCTTTGGAAGCAGAACGTCTTTTGCAGCGTACGCAGTATGATATTGAAATGATGCGAGAGATAGGGTACTGCCAAGGTATCGAAAACTATTCCCGTTATTTTGACGGAAGAAAAGAGGGCGAGCCTCCGTTTACTCTGCTTGATTATTTCCCGGATGACTTCCTGCTTTTGATAGACGAGTCCCATGTTACTCTTCCGCAGGTAAGGGCTATGTATCACGGTGATTTGTCACGAAAGAAAAATCTTGTAGAGTTCGGTTTCCGTTTGCCGTCGGCATACGATAACAGACCTTTGAAATTCGATGAATTTAATGAGCGTTTGAATCAGGTGATATGCACAAGCGCAACTCCTGCTCAGTATGAGCTTGAGCTTGCAGGCGTTGTTGCAGAGCAGATTATAAGACCTACGGGACTTGTCGATCCGAGTATTGAGGTGCGTCCTGTTTCAGGTCAGGTTGATGATTTGCTCGGCGAAGTGCGCTTGATGGCACAGAAGGGATACAGAACGCTTGTTACAACGCTTACGAAACGTATGGCGGAAATGCTTTGCGAGCATTTTGATTCGATGGGAGTGAGAGTGCGTTATATGCATTCTGAGATAGAGACCATCGAGAGAATGGAAATAATACGTGCACTTCGAATGGGAGAATTTGATGTGCTTATCGGCATAAACCTTTTAAGAGAAGGCTTGGATATTCCTGAAGTCGGGCTTGTTGCGATACTTGATGCTGATAAAGAAGGCTTTTTGCGAAGCACAACTTCGCTTGTGCAGACGATAGGCAGAGCGGCAAGAAATGCAGACGGCAGGGTTTTAATGTATGCTGACACAATAACCGATTCCATGCAGCGAGCAATTGATGAAACTCAAAGACGCCGCACAATACAGAAAAGGTATAACGAAGAGCATGGAATAACACCGCAAAGTATAGTAAAATCTGTAAGCACGCTCGAAGTTATTTCCGGTAAGCCTAAGAATGATAATAAGCTCTCAGACAGTGACAGGGCAAAGAAGGAAGAAATACTTAAGGAGCAGATGAAAAAAGCTGCTGCAGAACTTGACTTTGAAACTGCTGCAAAGCTTCGTGATGAGCTTTTTGCTTTGCAAGGCAAAAACGAGAGCGTAAGCAAGGTTGCACCCGGTACGGTAGGAAGCAAAAAGCGTGCAAGAAGCAGAACAAGGAAATGAGTGAATAAATGAGTAAAAAAGACAGTAGAGATTTGAATGAAAATATAGTTATTCGCGGAGCAAGAGCGAATAATCTTAAAAATATAAGTATAACAATACCGAGAAATAAGCTTGTTGTTTTCACGGGCTTATCGGGTTCTGGAAAAAGCTCGCTTGCTTTTGATACCATCTATGCAGAGGGACAGCGAAGGTATGTGGAGTCGCTTTCTGCTTATGCAAGGCAGTTTTTGGGACAGGCGGACAAGCCCGATGTTGACAGCATAAGCGGACTTTCGCCTGCTATTGCAATAGACCAGAAAAGCACAAGCAATAATCCGAGGTCAACTGTTGGCACAATCACGGAAATAAATGATTATTTCAGGCTTCTGTATGCAAATATCGGAAAGCCTCATTGCCCCAAATGCGGAAAACCGATAGAGCAGATGAGTGTTGACCAGGTTGTAGACAGCGTGAAAGCTTTGGGCGAGGGAAAGAAAATTCGTATAATAGCCCCTGCTGTAAGAGCGCGCAAGGGTGAGTTCGAAAAGCTGTTTGAAAAAATACGCAAGGATGGCTTTGTGCGTGTTGAGGTTGACGGCATTTTATACGATATAAATGAGGTACCGGCACTTGACAAGCAGAAAAAACACACTATAGACATTATTGTTGACAGAATCATAATAAAAAACGATATTGACAGCCGTTTGTCGTCATCACTTGAAACGGCATTTACATACGGCCACGGGCTTTGTAAAATTGATGTTGTGGGCGAGGGCGAGAAGCTCTATTCACAGAATTATTCATGCATAGATTGCGATATAAGTCTGCCCGAACTTACACCGAGAACGTTCTCTTTCAATAATCCTTACGGTGCGTGTGAGCATTGCGCAGGTCTTGGACAGCTTTTGACAATTGACTCCGATATAATTGTTCCCGATAAATCTTTGTCGTTAAATCAGGGGGCAATCAAGGCGAGCGGCTGGCAGAGCATAAACGAGGGCGGTGTTGCCGTGATGTATTTCAAAGCACTTGCAAAGCATTATGGCTTTTCAATGGATACGCCTTGGTGCGAGATAAGCAAGGAGGCACAAAACGCGATTTTGTACGGTACGGGCAGTACAAAGATAAAGGTTACATATGAGAAAGAGTACGGAAGCGGAACATTTACGGCTTCTTTTGAAGGCGTTGTCAACAATCTTCAAAGACGGTACCGTGATACGCAGTCTGAAAGCATCAAGCAGGAGCTTGAGCGTTACATGTCCCATGTAGCTTGCCCCGAATGTAAAGGGAAAAGACTTAAAAAAGAGAGCCTTGCGGTTAAGGTAGGGGGCTTGTCGATAGCTGAAGTAAGCGATAAGAACATCGGTAAAATTCAAGAGTTTATCGATTCGCTGGTGCTGACTGAAAAAGAGCAGAAAATTTCCATGCTCATACTCAAGGAAATACGCTCAAGGCTTGGATTCCTTATGAATGTAGGGCTTGATTACCTGACTCTCTCCCGAAGTGCATCGTCACTCTCGGGCGGTGAAGCACAGAGAATAAGATTGGCTACGCAGATCGGATCAGGGCTTGTAGGCGTTTTGTACGTGCTTGATGAGCCGAGTATCGGCCTGCACCAGAAAGATAACGAAAAACTTATAAAAACGCTTCAAACATTGCGTGATTTGGGAAACACACTCATTGTTGTCGAGCACGATGAGGAAACAATGCTTGCTGCTGACAGAATTGTTGATATAGGTCCCGGTGCAGGCGAACATGGCGGATATATCGTTGCAGAGGGTACGGTGGAGGAAGTATCAAAATGTAAAGAGTCAATCACGGGTCAGTTCCTGTCAGGAAGAAGAAAGATTGAAGTGCCCGGGGAAAGACGACCGATAAGCGATAAAAAGCTTATAATTCACGGTGCAAAGGCTAATAACCTTAAAAACATAGATGTTGAAATTCCGCTTGGTGTATTTACTTGTGTAACAGGTGTATCGGGAAGCGGAAAATCAAGTCTTATAAACGAAGTTTTGAAGAAAAGACTTTTACATGATTTAAACAGAGCGCATACTACGGGTGGAAAGTGCGATTATATTGAGGGCATTTCGCATCTTGACAAGGTAATCGATATTGACCAATCACCCATAGGCAGAACACCAAGGAGCAATCCCGCAACATATACAGGACTTTTTGATTTGGTGCGCGAAGTGTTTGCAATGACTCCAGATGCAAAAATGCGAGGCTACACGGGCGGAAGATTCAGCTTTAATGTAAAGGGCGGACGGTGCGAGGCTTGCCGTGGTGACGGTATAATCAAGATTGAAATGCATTTCTTGCCCGATGTATATGTACCGTGCGATGTTTGTGCAGGCAAGCGATACAACAGAGAAACGCTTGAGGTAAAATATAAGGGAAAGACGATAGCGGATGTTCTTGATATGACAGTTGAGGAAGCATTGGAGTTCTTTGCACCTCTTCCACGCCTTAAATCAAAGCTTCAGACGCTCTATGATGTCGGCTTGGGCTACATAAAGCTTGGACAGCCGTCAACAACGCTATCAGGCGGTGAAGCACAGCGCGTAAAGCTTGCGACGGAGCTTTCACGCAGGGATACGGGAAGAACTGTTTATATACTTGATGAGCCCACAACTGGACTTCATTCGGCGGATGTCGAAAGATTGCTTGAGATACTCAAACGTCTTGTAAACTCAGGCAGTACGGTTATAACCATTGAGCATAATCTTGATGTTATAAAAACGGCTGACTATATAATAGACATGGGCCCTGATGGCGGTGACAAGGGCGGAACGGTAGTAGCTTGCGGTACTCCTGAGGAGGTTGCACAAAATAAAAACAGTTATACAGGTGCTTGCCTTAAGAAAATTTTACAGCAAAAGTAGTGGTTGTAAATAATAAAAATAAATACAAGTGTTTAACAATTGAGGAAAATGTTGTATAATTAGCAAAAATGGCATTGGATAATCTTTTAAGGAGGATTGTTTATCGTGAAAAAAGGAAAACCGTCAGATGCAGTAATAAAGCGTATACCGCGTTATTACAGGTTGCTTAAAATGATGGCGGAAAACGGTGAGGAGTCTGTTTCTTCAAGTGTGTTGGGTGAGAGGCTCGGACTTACTGCGTCACAGGTCAGGCAGGACTTTAACTGTTTTGGCGGATATGGTCAGCAAGGCTACGGATATAATGTGAAAAAGCTTTTGGCAGAAATTTGCTCCATACTTGCAGTTGACGAGGAGCATACAGCCGTAATAGTCGGTGCAGGCAATATAGGCAAAGCAATAACCCGTTTTGAGGGTATGGCAAAAGAAAACATAAAAATAAAGGCTCTTTTTGATATAAATCCCGATATTATCGGTACGGAAATTGCAGAAAGACCGGTATATGATATCAATGAGCTTGAATCATATATTGCGGAAAATAATATCGATATAGGAATAATAGCTGCAAGAAAGAGTGTGGCACAGGAGCTTGCAGATAAAATGGTAAAATCGGGTGTTAAAGGAATTTGGAATTTTGCACCCGTTGAAATAACTGCAGATGTACCTGTCGAAAATGTTCATTTTCTGGACAGTATAATAACGCTTACATATAAAATGAAAGCACAGAGCGAAGAATAATCAAATAAGTTTATGAGTTAAAAGCTTGCATATTTTGCAGGCTTTTTGTTATTTTTGAAAAACATGCTATGTGTGTAAAAAAACTTTCGGCACATAATAGATTTTAAGGAGTGATATGTGTTGAAAAATAAAAGAAGAAATTTATATTTTGTCAGCTTTATGCTGATTTTGTGCGTTATTTTGTCAGCTTGTCAAAAAAAGGAGTATCAAGATATAAATGCGGCGATTGCAGACAACGCAAAAATCGGTGAAAATGTGTTCATTGACGATGTGGAAGTTTCGGGGCTTAGTGTGCAGGAGACTTTGGATGCACTTAAAAGAAAGCATACAAAGGAATTAAAGGAAATGAGCATAACTGTTAAAACAGACAGCAAGAAGGTCAATGTAACGGGTGATAAGCTTCCTGTCACATTTGCTGATGAAGAAATTGTTTTGGAAGCTTTGAAACTGAGCAAATATTGCCCGGGGAATAACAGTGAGGGCAGACAGCTTTATACAAACAAAATCGTTGATGAAAAAGAGCTCGAAAAAGTTTTGAGCGTTTTAACAGCACCGCTTAACAAAGGCTCGCTTGATGCACAGGCAAGCTATGACAAGAGTGCAGAGGGCTCGTTTTCATATACTGAGGAGCAGTGTGGGGAGTGTGTTGATTTAGTTGATGCCGCAAAACAGCTTTCTGCTTGCATAAATGAGGGCAGGAATGAAATACAGGCAAAGATGAAGGCGGTAAATCCAAAATATACTCTTTCCGATGCCCAAAATGATAATATGCTTATAAGTGAGTTTACAACATCATTTGCAGGCGAAACATATTCGCGTGCAAATCGCGTTCATAACATACAAAAGGCGGCAAGTCTCATAGACGGAGTAAGGCTTGATGTCGATGAAGAATTTGATATGAACAAGATTTTGGGCGACAGAAATCGGGCGAATGGCTGGAAAGAGGCAACGGGAATAAGGGATGGAAAGTATGTTGAGGAGTACGGTGGCGGTGTGTGCCAAGTAAGCACAACGCTTTACAATGCTGTCTTGATGGCAGATCTTGAAGTAACGGACAGGTCGCATCACTCGTGGCCGCTTGGCTATATTGATGTTGGGCGTGATGCAACCATAAGCACGGGCGGACCGAACTTTAAGTTTAAGAATAATTCAGATGTCCCCATAACTGTTTCTGCAATAACGGATACAGAGAAAAAGGCTGTTACGGTAAGAATATACGGCAGAAAAAGCAAAGAGTTTGCAAGCATAACTTTAACATCGAAAAAGACAGGAACACTGGATGATTTGGGTGACGAAATAGTCGTCGATAAATCGTTGCCGAGCGGTAAAAAGGAAGTGGAGAGAGAAAAGCGGATAGGCGTTGTTGCCAAAACTTACAAGGAATATCGTGACGAAAAAGGTCAAATTATCAGGAAAGAAGAGGTAACAACTGATAAATACCGTTCGGTAAAGGGGTTGATACGCGTGGCGAGTGATGTAAATGATGATGCTGTTGCAACAAGCACTACACAATATGAAGAGGGCAGCACACTCCACGAGTGGTCCGACTACTTTTCAAATTTTGAGGAATGAGTTTGAGTATAGCCTTTTTTGAAAGCTTGTGGTAAAATAAATAAGTTAACTTAATTTTATCAACACATTCTACGGAGGAATAAAAATGAAGAGCAGAAAATTCATAGCAATTTTGTTGGTAGCCGCAATGCTTTGTCTTATGACAGCGTGCGGAAAGGACGCTCCCGGCGTACAGGGCTCAATCAATGACCAGGTTTCAAACAATGTAGATCCCAATGCTGTTTTCACACCCAAGCCCGGTGAGGAAGATCCTGAGGTTGTTGTGCTTTCAGCACCCACAAGTGCATCCGATGAAAAGGTAACTTATTATTTTGTAGGAGATATATATTCAAGACAGGAATCGGTTATAACATATACGACGGAAGAAGCAGCACAGGCAAACTTCAATACAGTCAGCACATACGAGGATGCAAAGATTGAGGGAAGTACGGTTTCGTTCAAGTTTGTATCAAATGCATTCCAGGGAATGTCAAAACAGCAGGTGGTTGAATATTGGCAGAAGCAGTTTGATTCTTCAAAAGACTTTTACAGCACATGGTCGGTAGGTATTCAATTAAATGACGAAGCAGGCGACGGCTCGTTTGATGCAAAGGCTGTTCAGCTTGTAGGCAAAGGCGAAACTACGACCGAAACAGTTACATACTATTTTATCAATAACAAGTATGTAAGTCAGCGTTCGGTAATAGTTTATGGCACAGAGGAAACAGCAAAGGCAAACTTCAATGCAGTAAGCTCATACGAGGAAGCAAAGCTTGAAGGCAATACTGTTTCATTCAAGTTTATTTCCGGTACATTTACAGGCCTTACAAGGGAACAGGTAGTGGAGTATTGGGAAAAACAGTTTGCTTCATCCGATGGATTCTATGCAAACTACACAGTATCGGAGATAGACACGCCGCAAGATTGAGTAATATAAAATTAGCAATATTACAAAATATTGATATAACATACAAGCACGATATGGGATTATACCGTCATATCGTGCTTTGATTTATATTAAACAGGCATTCGTGTTGATTTATTAAGCGCCGGAGTGTATAATTACTTTGAGTATTTCTATTTATACATAGGAAGATTCAGAAATAAAAACAGCGAAAATACAAATGAAAAGGAGACGGGAAATGGCTAAATATTCTGTTGTCGTTCCTGTGTACAATTCTGAAAATACTTTGGAGGAGTTGCATGCAAGACTTGCGTCTTTGTTTGACGAAAAGTATGACGGTGATTTTGAACTTGTTTTGGTTGATGACTCATCGAAAGACCGTTCTGCCCAAATTATGCATGAGTTGCATGAAAAAGACAAACGCGTAAAGGCAATTTATATGGCACGCAACTTCGGACAGCATACAGCGTTGTTGTGCGGCATGGGACATGTTTCGGGTGATATTGTTATAACAATGGATGATGATTTGCAACATCCTCCTCATGAAGTTGAAAAGCTGATTGCGTATTTGGAGCAAACTCCTCAAATGGATGTAGTGTGTGGTCAGTATGAATCAAAGAAGCACAGTGCCATTCGAAATTTGGGGACTAATATGACGAATGCGTTTACGAGTTATATTTTCAAAAAACCAAAAACTCTTCATTTAACGAGCTTTAGGGCAATGAAGCGTTATGTAGCTGATGCGCTTTGTAAATTTACGGAGTCACGCCCTAGAATCGGGCATATGCTTTTGCGTACTACAAACCGTATAGGAAATGTTACTGTTGAGCATAACGCACGCCAGTTTGGTAAAAGCGGTTACGGCTTTAAGCGCTTGGTGAAGGACTTTTTCAATAATATTTTATACAACTCAAATTTACCGTTGTTGGTTCTTGGCTATGTTGGTGTGTTTGATGTATTTGTTAGTGCGATATTGATTCTCTATTACCTTATCCGATATCTTGTAACGGGTTACAGCGTTGCAGGTTTTGCGACACAGGTCATCATCATGTTGGCGTCCAGTGGATTGATATTACTTGGACAGGGTATTATAGGTCATTACTTGGCTCAGATTGTTTCAGAAGCAAAGAAAGGACCGTTGTATACTATTCGTGATAAGGAGATCGACTAATATGCCAAACAAGGAAATTCGCATAGGCATTTATTGTGCAAGCTCTCAAACAGGGCGTGCTTATCTTGCGGATTTTCTTAATGAAGGATATTCAGTCTACGGCTATGTTCGTAATAGTGCTCATGCTGAGTCTTTTTTGAAAGCAGTAAGGGAACAGGGCGGATTGTACCTTGAAAGGCCTGCCAACAAGAATAAAGAAACTTCTCGCTTAATTCCTGTTTGTGAAGAACAATTGGGACATGACCTTAAAAAGCTCGTTTGGGAAAGCGACTTGATTATTATAGCAGAGCCGTCCCATTACTTGCAGGAAACAATTTTGGCCTTAAAAAAAGAGGGGCTTGCGGAAGCTGATGTGCCTGTAATTTTATCACCACCTCGAACATTTGCTGTTCCGTATCTATGGAATATACTTGGTACAAGGCATCCTTTTATTTGCTTTGCTACAAATCCCTATTCATGTAAGGCCCCTGCTGCCGGAACTGCTTATATCAAGAGAAGAAAGCGTTGCTGGGTGACATCACTTGAAGGCTGCTTCAAGAAAAGTTCAATAGAGCTTTTGTCAAAAGTTTTTCCGCAGGCGATTATAAGTTATGTTCCTGCTGTTACTTCTATCGGAAATATAGGTGCGGTGTTTCATCCTACGCCTTATGTGCTTAAGTACGAAGATATCAAAAAAGCACAAGAAGAAGGGGTGCTGTATTCGTATTATATGCAAGCAATAGGAGATTCAAAAGAGGTATCGTCATTGCTCGAAGAAATTGATCAGATCCGACTGAAAATTGCAGATAAATTAGGTATGGAAACATACGGCTTGCGCGGAAAAGAGAGAGAGCAAGAATGGGCATTCCTATTGGGCGAATTGCGAAAGATTGAAAACTCTACCGATGATATTAATAAACTTCGCAAAGCGCGCAGTGAAACATTGAGTCTGCTTTCGGGTGCGATTGTCTCTGCACAGCATTGGCTTGATTATACTTACGGTGTAGAAAGAGTTATTGGGGAATCTTTGGGGGATACTATAAAACGCACACCTACTTACCAGAAAATGTCTGTTCCGCAGTGGCGTTATGTTGAAGAGGATATTCCATCAAGTTTTTTGCCTATTATGATGATTGCAAAAAGATTGGAAATTGATATAGCACCAATGGAATATGTAATGGAACAATATCACAGGAAATTTCCAGATAGTCCTAAATATTTTTGGAGAGATTTGGAGGAGTTTTCTGACGAGTTTATCGTTGAATATCTAAAAGGAACATACTTCACATCAAAGGACTGACGCTTATATGGCGATATTTAACGGAGGATTGAGAATGGAACGTATTTTTTTGGGGATGACATTGGGTGGTGACCCACATACTGTCGGTATTTATAGAGCTGCACGAATTGCAAAAATGCTTGGAGTTCAGACACAAGTAGTTCCTCCGGATACCGCTTTGGAAAAGAAAATAGAAATAATAAAGCAGGTATGTCCGACCTTCTTGGGCTTAAGCTATCGTTTAAGCGCAGAGCAGGCGATTGGCGAATTAACGAAGTTTTTGCAAGCCTTGGAACAAGGAGCATCTTTCATTTTTGAAAAGAGCTCTATTTGCTTTGCGGCATTACCTGAAACGCTTGCTGCAGTTCATCAGTTAGGATTTGATGCTAAATACAATCTGAATTTACAGATGCAGTCAAAAGATATTTATGAAACAACGATTGGAACAATCAAGTTTTTTGGCGGTGAAAATCATTCAGAAGCACAGAAAATATTGGATGTGTTCCGTGAGGAAGCGAGCCCTGAAAGAATTGAACTGCTTGATGAAATAGCAAAAGAAGTAGTAAGAGGCGATTTGTATTTAGATGAGCAGCCTTTAAAAAGACCATCGGATAAAGCGCTTTTACATTTTCCGACTCGCATGGCAGAATCCGATATTCCGATGATTCGCACACATTTTGGCATCCCGGATGATTCAATAGCACCTACGGTTGAAGGGATTATACGCATTGCGTCAGCAGGTGCTGTGGATGAAATTTCGTTGGGCTCGTCGGATTTATCACAGCGATTTTTCGGTGATGCTAATGCGTTTTATGGTGTGAAAAACGATGGTGGAGTTCCGTACAAGACAAAATCCGATTTAGAAGAGCTGTTTTCAGCTTCGCGGATAGGTAATTTCCCGTCAGTGAAGCCGTATTGTCATGTAAAGGATATTATTCCTTTTATTGATACATGCCTTGAGGTTGGTATGTTGCGTGGTGCACATCAAGCTGTTCCTTTGTTTTGGTTCAGCGAGCTTGACGGCCGTGGTCCGATGAGTGTTGATAAAGCCATTGATGAGCATATTGGGGCTGTAAAATATCTTGTAAAGCAGGGTATTCCCACAGAGATGAATGATCCGAATCAATGGTCATCCCGTTTGGCACATGATGCTGTTTTTGTAGCAGATTATGGATTGATTGCAAGCGTAATGTATGCAGCTTTATCACAACATATGATCTTCCAATGCCAGTTTAATAAGCCTGTTGAAATGGGTGATTATGCAGATTTGGCTAAATTTTATGCAGCACGGGAGATTATCCGAAAACTTAAGCCTACAGCAACACAGCACAATATTTATTTGGAAACCCGTGCAGGAATTGAGCATTTTTCGGTAGACCAGGATTATGCAAAATATCAGTTGGCAAGAACTACTTTGCTTCAAATGTTGTTATCGCCGAGCATTATACATTTGGTTAGCTATTGTGAAGCAGATCATGCTGCTACTGCTGATGATGTTATTGAAAGCTCAAAACTCTTGAGACGCGCAGTCAGATTGTTCCGTGAAAACCATGAAGATATACGCAGAGCTGCACAGCATCCTTTCGTGGAGGAACGGAAAAATCATTTGATAAAAGAAGCTTCTTGTATTTTGGAGCATATAGCAAGAGAATCAAAATACTTTACAGAACAAAAAATACAAATTTCGAGCGATATAATACCTTGCTTGTCAGATCCTTGTGCTCTTAAGTCAGCTATGAATAAACGCATTATGACAGCACCGGGAATTATGAGTGAGAAGTATCGTAACGGTGATATTATTACTCATGCAGGCAAGTTTGGTGCAATTGACAGTTATAATAACTGGGAAACAGCATTTGCGCAGAGTGAGGAAGAAAGATTGTTAAGCCATAATGGGCAATTTAATTTAAGATAAATAATATGCAAGATTGTATCTTAGCTGTTTCGGGGGTGTAGTATGAGCAAAATACCTGTGGTTGTATTGCGTGCAAGTGATAACTGCTTTTTAGATGTTATGCGTTGCTTTGCGAAAGAGGATATTCCTGTTATTCCTGTTGTTTTCACATGGGAAGGGGCTTCCGCTTGGATTAGCGAAAAATCAAGGTTTTTCAACGAGCCTGTTTGTATTGCAAATCCTGCTGCCGATGAAGAAATGGCAGCAAAGCAGATGGAGGAACTCGGAAAGAAGCTCTTTAAACAATACGGAAGAAAGTTGTTGCTTATTTCCACGAGCGATACAGCGTTGGTTTTCGTAAATAACCATTATGATGTATTGGAAGAATATTTTTTGCAACCCGGTGCCAGTGATTTTAATAAGACTTGCTGGAAAGAGCTTAGGAAAGATACATTTTATAAAACGATGCAGGAGCATGATGTTTCAATCCCGTTGACATATGCAGTTAATAGTAAAGAAGATATTGATTTTGCTGTGGAAAATATGGTTTATCCTTGCGTTTACAAACCGTCATTAAAGACTATCGATAATGCATTCGCAAGGATGCATGATGGAAGAAAAGCAGTTGAATGTCAAGATGGAACACAGATGAGAAAGCTTCTAAACGAGGAGATTGAGTCAGGTTTTGAAGTGGTAGTTCAAGAAAAGATAGAATTTGATCGTCTTGAACAGGAAGTATCGTGCTATTTATATGCGGACGGTCAAGGCAATATTCGCATGATTAGTGCGCAGCATAAAATAATGGAATATCCACCCAAGTACGGTACGGGTGTTGTCAGCAAGACATATTTTGAAGAAGACATTGCTTCTCTTGCAATATGCACAATAAAAGCTTTAAATTGGCATGGCTTTTTAGGTGTTGAAACAATGTATAGCAAGAAGCATAACAAATGGGTTGTAATTGAAGCTAATTTGAGACCTTGGCTTTCAAACTATTTTCAGGCAGCTGCAGGATTTAACTATTTGACGATGCTTTATCGTGATGCTATGGGCGAATTAGAGCCATATAGTGGAACAATAAGCCCCAAGGGTGATGCACTTTACAGAGTAAATTTGACTGCGTTGATAAACAAGTGCATGAACGAGTCGGAAAGTAGTGAAAAAGCCATGGAAAAAGCCTTGGGCTTTATAAGGGAGCATCAGGGGAATACAGTATTCTCGTATGCTGTACCGCAAGACACAAAGCCGGGTTATTACGAACTTGAAATTTTGCGTGAAAAGTATCCCGGCAATGAGGCGGCTTTTGATGAAATTGAAAAAATGATGTTTTAAGCATATTTACAAAAGATAAAAGAAGGTGTTTGTCATTAATATCAAGAAATCCCTTTTAGGTAAATTCTCAAAAGATTTTTTGTATACGATTTCGGCTGTAATCATACTTAATATCGTACAGCAGATTTTCATTCAACCTTATATTAATGCTACGCATGGTGCAGCATACTTGGGTGATGTGCTGTATTATTTGGGTATTTCTTATGTATTTCCGCAAATGTTCGGAACGGTGCTCGGACATCAGAGAATTTTATATAAGCATAATGAAACCATAAACAATGGTGATTTCCTGACTTTGCTTGGCGCTTATTCGTTGGTCGTTTTTGCGATAGGAGCAGGTGACGCTTATTTAAAGACAAATGACCTTCTGTTTGCGTTGGAAATCGGCATATTCATGGTGATATGCTTATTGAGATATTACGCTCAGGTAGAATTCCGTTTAAGCCTTTGGTTTAAAGGATATTTGATATACTTCTTAATTTTAAGTGCAGGATACATTGCCGGACTTGGATTGTTCCTGCTCGTGAAAAATTGGTTAGTTATTTTTGCAACCGGTGAAATAGCTGCTGTTTTGTTTGTTGTGATGAAAGGCTCTGTTTTGCACTTGCAAAGACCAACTACGGAGCTCAAAAAATTATGGTTACCTACAACGATTTTGATTGTTTCTTACTTGCTTTCTTCAACTGCCTATCTTGACCGTGTATTGATCCAGCCGATTTTGGGCTCTGTTGCAGTATCGGAATATTATGCGGTGTCCATGGTAGGTAAGATTATGAACATGGTATTGCACCCGTTGTCCACATTGCTTCTCAGCTACCTGGCTGACAGAAAGACATCTACCATAAATTTATCAGCGTTTAAAAAGATGCTTTTATGGAGCATTCCCGTTGGTGCGGTTTTGGTTGCACTTTGCTGTGTTGCAACACCTATCGTGGTAAATATTCTGTATCCTAATTTAGCTGAAAGCGTTCATCTTTTAAATCTTCCGATAAATATAGGTTCGGTTATCGGTTTTGCAAGCGGTCTTTTGCTTATGTTTTTGTTGGCAGAAACAACAATTACTCATCAGATAATTATTCGTGGCTTGTGTTTTGTTGTCTATATTTCAAGTACATTGTATCTGACAAAAACTCAGGGTCTTTTAGGATATTCGTATGCTAACATAATTTCAAATGTATTTTGCGTTGTCTGTGCTGTTGTCTGCGGTGTTCTGTTTTATAAGAAAAAAGCAAAGATAGTAGCTATGGAGGAAGAGGCAGAATGAAGATAGCTTTTGGTGGTGATTGTGCTATTGTCGGAGATGCACTGTCGAGCGAATCATTAGAGCATATAAGGATTTCGCAATATTCCAATGCTGATAAGCGAATTATTAATCTCGAACAATGCATAAGCAAAAAGTTGCCGATAAGCGGTAAAACTACCATATATGCAACACCCGATTGCAGAGAACGTATACAGTCATTGAATGCAGATTATGTAACATTGGCTAACAATCATATTCATGATTGCGGTGATGACGGCATCTTGGATACGCTCAGTTGCTTAAATGAGTGGGGAATACCTTTTGTTGGTGCAGGCAGTAATCAGCAAGAAGCCGGGCGCTGTATTGAAATTACTGATAATTTAGTAATGTTAGCATATTGTCAGTACGGCACACATTATTTAAGGAATGTCTCTTGTGCAGAAGATAATAAGCCGGGTGTAAATGGGTTTTCGCTGGAAAAAGTAATTTCAGATTTGGATAATTTGGGTGATAATGATGCGATTGTCTCTATTCATTGGGCGGCAGAATATGTTGCGCTTCCCCCCGAAGAAATTATAAGTTGGGCAAAAAAAATACTCGAGCATCCAAAATGTGTTTTGATAATCGGCCATCATCCTCATATTCCGCTGGGAAAAGTTTGTCACAACGGTAAAGAAGCATATATTTCGCTGGGAAATCTTATGTTCCCTAATTTCTTTTTGAATGAACATCAAGAACTTTGTTATCCACATGTTGGAGATAAGTATGCCGAAACAGATATGCTGATGAAAGTATCGTGCTTGACTCACAAAACATGGCAGAAAATCAACAGACGTACCATGATTGTTGTCTTTGACACAGATACACGAAGTGTCGTTGAAGTTGCATTTGCACAACAGAAAAAATATACTCCCGTGACATATGAGCTTACGGGAAAGGAATTACATGGTGCAAAAATACGCTTTGAACTGTTGTCAAAATTGTATGCCCTGCCGAAACCGATATACGCGGTGGCGAGCAAATTGTGTATGTTGACTGTATATGGCGTAAGAAAGTTTAAACGATTGATTTTCCGTTCCGTGGGTGTTAACCGCAAGAAAACATATAAATGATTTGGGAGAATGTATAAAAAGATAAGGAGTGTAGCTTATGAAGAAAAAACTGTTGTTTTTTGCTGGACTTGTTCGATATCTTAAGAAATGGCTTCAGCCCGGAAGCGGCAAGTTTGATGTAACATTCAGGCAAAAAATGTCTGTGCTTTTCCATGGCTTTATGCCGGATCAGGCTGTTTTTTACGATTTCAAAAAGTATGACCGCAAGGATTTCCTTACGGATTGGGAAATGTATACAAAAGCCATAAAAATCAATGCCGGATATACCGAGCTGCTTAACAATAAATTAGTATTCACGGATTATATGCGAGCATTTGTGAAAATGGCAGAGACTCCGGGATATTTCATGCGTGGCAAGGTAGTTCCGCTGGAGGCAGGGGGAGAGCGTACACCTCAAAATCCTATTGATTTTTTAGATAGGCATTTGAAAGATAATTCTTCATACATGATTAAAAAGTTTGATGCAGGCAGCGGTGAAGGTATTTTCAAAGTAGGCAAATATAATGGCAGCTACTATCTCAATGAAAAGGAAATTTCCGAAGCCGATTTAAATAAAAAGCTGAGCAAGCTGAATAATTACATGATCAGCGAAACGGTGGAACAGGCCGAATATTCAAAGAAAATTTTCCCGCGGACTGCAAACACTGTAAAATTTATTACTATGATAGATCCGGACACGCAGGACGCGTTTCTTGCCGCTTGTTTCCATCGCTTTGGTTCTGAAAGATCCGTTCCTGTGGATAACGTTGGCAAAGGCTCATGCCTTGCACGAATAGATGTGGATACAGGTGTAATGTCCCCTGTATATCTTGTACGTGACAGAAAACTCACATGGATTACTCATCATCCCGATACCAATATGCCGATTGAGGGAGAGAGGGTTTCTCATTTTGATGAAATCAAGGCAAAAATTTTATCCGTGCACAATAAAGTGAAATACATAAAATATATTGCCTGGGATGTTGTCGTTCAAGAAAACGGAGAGTTTATATTGCTTGAAGGTAATGCAAATACAGACATGGCAGGTGTTCAGCCGTTCGAACCGATTTTGGCAAATCCGAGAGCACGTCGATTTTATCAATATCATAATGTTGTTAAAAGATAATTGGAAAATAAAAAGCTGTCCGCGAGGACAGCTTTTTTTATGCTTTCTTTGAAGTGAAGTTTTTTACGATGAAGAATATGAGAGCATCTTTATCGTTCATTGCGCCGGTTATTTTGAGGTGCGAGATATCTGAAAAATCAATGAGTGCTTCTGATATTCTTTCGTAAGAATAGTGCTTTGCGGCATCGTGTGATTTTTTGGCAGCATAGGGTGAGCCACCAAGCAACGAAACAACTTTATCCTTGTTAAGCCCCTTGTCTATGAGCGCACGGGCAGACAGCATACGCTTTAACTGGCTTGCTATAAACGCTGCAATGCCGATGGGTGTATCACCGTTTGACAAAAGCATATTGAGCGCACGAAGGCCATCCGCCATTTTGTTGTTGAAAAAGTAATCGAGCATATCAAAAATACGGTATTCAATATTTGGGGTGACGGATTTTGAAATAGATTCGAGTGTTATTTCGTTGCCTTTGCCGACATAGTCAGCTGCTTTTGTAAGCTCATTGTTGAGGTAGGAAGCATCTGTTCCGCAGAGTGCAACCATTCTGTTGGCGGCAACGGGGGTAATCAAAGCTTCAAGCTTTTTCGATGTTGAAACAACAAATCTTACAGCATCGGTTTCTGACAATGCATCAAATGTGACCATGCGGTTTTGCTGCTTGAAATACTTGACAAATGAAAGCTTCTCGTCCGCTTTTTTGCGTATGAAGAAAATAAGCAGCGTTGTTTCGGGAAGCTTTGGAATGTAGCTTAAAAGCGTTTCAGCATCTCCGCCTGAGGGAAGCTGTCTGCAAACAATTATGCGCTTTTCCGCAAAGAACGGAAGCGACTCTGCAGATGAAATAAGTGCTGAAGCATTAAGCTCGTCAAAAAAGCTGACATTAAGGTCGTATGCCGTTTCGTCAACTGTCAGCAGAAGCTTTTTTAATGCACTGTCTTTTATGAACTCTTCTTCACCGTGCAAAAGATATGCACCGCTTAAAGTATTGTTTTTGATCCCGATAAAAAAATCATTATAATGCATAGCTTGATTATATAACCAAGACAGAGAGTAGTGCAAGTATTGAAATAAATGTAAGAACTATAAGCTTAAAAATTTGTGGGCGCAGATAGTATTGCGAGACAACGAACATTGCTGCAAAGAGACAGACTGAAACAGGCAGCGGTATTGACATTTCTAAGCTGGCAAACGGAAGCGATGCAATGAAATCTGAAATCTTAAAGATTATATCGTATATAAAGCTGATAACCATGCTGAGCGCGGAAGCGACTTTAGGAAGTAAAAAAGATAATAATACACAAGGAAACGATGAAAATACGAGTATTGTTACAAACGGTAAAACTATCAGGTTACCAATGAGGGAATAAGTGGCAAATGTACCGAAGTTGTTGAGGGAGACAGGCAATACACCGAGAGTTGCGGATATTGTTACAGCTATGGATGAAGCGAAATATCGCGGGATAAGTTTTTTAAGCCTTATGTGAATCGGCTTATATACGAGTGAAATTCCGAGTATTGCTGAAAATGACATTTGAAAGCTTAGATTTTCTATTTCGGATGGGGATATGAAAAGTATGATAAAAGCAGCAAGTGCAATTGAGGTCAAACCGTCATAATGCACAAAGTATGCAGAAGATACAAGGTAAATCGTTATCATTATTGAGGCGCGTATGAGAGATGGCGGAAAAGCTGCGATTGAACAATAAATTATGAGAAAAATCACACAGAAAACGAGCTTTTCTTTACGCATATAGCGTGGGAACAACTTGTCAAAGAGCGTGACGAAAAGTGAAACATGCAAGCCGGAGAGTGCAAGAATGTGCGAAAGTCCTGCACCTCTGAAAGCTGATATATCAAGCGGTGAAAGAGAGTCTTTATGTCCCCAAAGTATTGCAGAAATTGTACCTGCGGCTTTTTCGGGGAAGAGGGAAAATGTTTGGGAAACAAGTGCTTCCTTAAGCGGTAAAAAGAAATTTGATATTGATGTAAGATAGAAATCGAGCACATCACCCAAAGAAAAGTTTATGATAAAACGTGCAAAGCCAAAGGCAAGTCCGAACAAACACCATGCAAGCTTCTTGTGCTTGGAGATTACGGCAAAGGCAAAAGCAAAAGAGCTTAAAGCGAAAAGCAGAAAAGGGAGTGTTATATCTGCAAAATAAACAGAGTTCCGGGAAATAGAAATGCCGAGAATGAAAAAGAGAGTAAAAAAGACCACCGGCCTGAAATTGACAGGCCGCTTCTCGTTTGAATACTCTTTTAGCGTTATTTTATCAGTTATCACTTGCTGCAATGGCTTCTATCTCAACGAGTGCACCGGCGGGCAATGCAGCAACCTGAACACAGGAACGTGCAGGAGCGTGTGTGAATACTTCGCCGTATATCTTGTTGACTGTTGCAAAGTCTTTAAGGTCCTGAACAAATACGCATGTTTTTACAACATCTGTTACCTTAACACCTGCTGCTGTAAGTACAGCTTCAAGATTCTTAAGGACCTGTTTTGTCTGTTCTTCGATGCCTTCTTTTAAAGCACCTGTTTCGGGATCGAGACCAATCTGACCGGAAGTGAATACCATACCGTTAACCTTTATTGCGTGGCTGTAGGGTCCGAGTGCTTTGGGTGCGTTTTCAGCGATTATTGTTTGTTTCATTTTTTATGCTCCTTTACTGTTTTTTCTATATCGTGATTCCAAAGAATCATAGCTGCTTCATCAGTGTCGGAATAATAGTGCTTTCTTATTCCTGCACATTCAAACGCAAGAGAGAAGTATAAGTTCTGTGCTACTGTGTTTGACTCCCGTACTTCAAGTGTCATTTCATTTGCAGAAAAAGTCAACGCATATTCCATTATGGCAAGCATGAGCCGTTTACCAAGCCCCTTTGAGCGGTGAGCAGGGGATATGCCTATGTTTGTTATGTGTGCTTCGTTATACATTACCCACATACCGGCATAGCCTATAAGCTCATCTTCATATTGCATGACGAGATAGTGTGCAACCTTGTTTTTTAGCTCGCCTGCAAGTGACTCCTTTGACCACGGGGAACGGAAACAGGCGTTTTCAAGTGCAAACACACCGTCTATATCGCAGGACTGCATCGGACGAATTATTATCGGAGAATTAGCTTTTTCCATACAAACGCTCCGCCTGCGACGGTCTTAAATACAGAGGTAAAACCTCGTTTGTCGCTTCGCCGTTTTTATACTTTTCAAAGGCATATCTTGCAAGAAGTGACGTGCTTATTTGCTCATCTTCACAAAAACGTGCAGACGGCATTTTTTCAAGGATGAGATTTTTGTGAATTCTCGCGCCATCGCCTACAAAAAGCGTATCGAGTGAAGAGTCGATGCTTTCTAAAAAATAATTTATAACTATGGCGGAAGGCGACACGGCTTCTTTGCTGTTTTGGTAAACAGCACCATAGCCGTTTCCGTTTCGTGCATCAAGAAGTGAAACTACCTGAGCATTGTCAAAAATAAAGGGGTATGCCAAAGCTTCAAGGGACGAAACAGCGATCATTTCTTTGCTGAGTGCGCAGGCAAGGGCGTTTGATGATGCAACGCCTATTCTCACACCTGTGAATGAGCCGGGACCTATATCGACTGCAACAAGGTCTATTTTATCAGGGGTTATATTGCACTCGTCCAAAAGCGCAGATACTGTCGGCATAAGGGTTTCGGAGTAGGTCTTCTTATCTGCACACTGCTTTTCTTTCAAAGTGTTAAGCTCGCTGTCGAAAATTGCACAGGAGGCAGCGGAAAGCGAGGTCGAAACGGCTAAAACTATCATGCTAAAAGCCCCCTCAATATGCTTTCGTGATGTTTTCCGTATGCTGAAAGCTTAACGGTTCTTTTCATGTCACCGCTTCCTGTTATTGCAATGTCCAAACGGTCATCGGGCAAAAGCCCCAACACGTTTTCGGACCATTCCATGACAATTATTCCGTCCTTTGCACGCTCGATATAATCATCAAAGCCTATTGCAGACAATTCGTCCTCATCTTCAAGACGGTATGCATCAAAGTGGAAAAAGGCTTTTTTGTCTGAAGTTTCGTGTTCACGTACGACCGTAAAAGTCGGGCTCGCAATTTCCGTGATTCCAAGGTTCTTTGCAATGAGCTTTACAAGCGTTGTTTTGCCTGCACCGAGGTCACCGAAGAAAGCAATGAAGCCACCGCCGTCTAAAAGAGCGGCAAGCTTTTTGCCAAGCATATCAAAATCTTCAAGTGTCATGCTGTCATATATGTGTTCCATGTATTATGACAAAGCTCCTTTTTTAGTGAGTTCAAGGAAATAATCGTAAAGTCTGTCCTGCTCTATGGCCTCTCTTATGTTCTCCATAAGCTTTAATGAGAAACGCAAATTGTGTATGGTTATAAGCTGTGCTGCAAGTATTTCACGTGACTTGATAAGATGGCGTATGTAACCTCTTGTGAAACCGTTTTTACAGGTGTAGCAGTCGCAGTTTTCGTCAATGGGAGCAAAGTCATGCTCGAAGGTTGCATTCCGAAGCATCATTTTACCGTTTTCGCTGAGCGCAAGACCGTTTCTTGCAATTCTTGTCTGCAAAACACAGTCAAACATATCAACCCCACGCATTACACCGTTTATAAGGCAATCGGGTGAACCGACACCCATTAGGTAGTGGGGCTTGTTTTCGGGCAAATATGGTCTTATGGTATCAAGCATTTCATACATGATTTCCTTGGGCTCGCCAACTGATAAACCGCCTATGCCGTAACCGAAAAAGTCCATATCAGAAAGCACTTTGGTGCTTTCTATGCGAAGGTGGGGGAACATACCGCCCTGGATAATTCCAAAGAGTGCCTGGTCGCTTCTTTTGTGTGAATCCTGACAGCGTTTTGCCCAACGGTGAGTGCGTTCCATTGCGGCTCTGGTGTAGCGTTCATCGCTCGGATAAGGAGCGCACTCATCAAATGCCATAATAATATCTGCACCGAGAGCTTCTTCTATTTCCATTACCTTTTCCGGCGTGAAGAAATGCTTTTTACCGTCAAGAAGTGAACGGAACTCAACACCGTCTTCTTTAATCTTGTTGGAAGCGGCAAGGCTGAAAACCTGGAAACCGCCACTGTCGGTAAGTATGGGCTTATCGTAATTCATAAACTTATGTAAGCCACCTGCCTGACGGATAAGCTCATGCCCCGGACGCTCATAAAGGTGGTAGGTGTTTGAAAGTATTATCTGTGCACCTATTTCATGAAGGTCGCGGGGGAGCATTGCCTTAACGGTTGCCTGCGTGCCTACAGGCATAAAGCACGGTGTTTTGATTACTCCGTGAGGAGTCGTCAAAATACCGGCGCGTGCACCTGTCTGCTTGCAGATATGTGTAACTTTAAAATCAAATCGTACATTTTTCATAATATCAACATTGCATCTCCAAAACTGAAAAAGCGGTAACGGCTGTCAACTGCGTGCTTGTAGAGAGAAAGTATTTCCTCGCGTGAACATAATGCACTTACGAGCATCAAAAGCGTTGATTCGGGAAGGTGGAAGTTTGTAATAAGTGAATCTATAGCTTTGAATTTATAGCCGGGTTTTATAAATATATCCGTGTCACCCTTTTGTGCGTGTATGATTCCGTTCTCGTCAACAACACTTTCAAGCGTACGGCAAGTTGTTGTGCCGACTGCAAATATTCTGCCGCCTTGGCTTTTAATTTCATTTATCGTGTCGGCAGCTTGCTGACTTACTTCGTAATATTCGGAATGCATATGATGCTCGTCAACGTTTTCAACCGATACGGGGCGGAAAGTTCCAAGCCCTACGTGAAGAAGAATATCAACAATTTTTACACCTTTTTCTTTGAGAGCATCAAGAAGCTCCGGAGTAAAGTGAAGACCTGCAGTCGGTGCAGCGGCAGAGCCGTTAACCTCGGCATAAACGGTTTGATAACGCTCTTTTTCAGCTGTGCGCTCTGTTATATAGGGAGGAAGAGGTGCTTCGCCTGCACGCTCAAGAATTTCCTCAAAAATACCGTCATATATAAGTCTTAATACGCGGCCTTCTGCATCGGTACGTTCATTGATTTCGATTGAAAGTTCATTGTTGACTTTGTAAATAAGGCCTTCTTTTGCGCGCCTGCCGGGGCGGACCAAAGCTTCAAAACGACCGTCACTCCTACGCTTTAAAAGCAGAAATTCCATTGTACCGCCCGTGTCCTCGCGTTTGCCGAAAAGCCTTGCAGGCATTACTCTTGTTACATTGCGAACTAAAGCATCGCCCGGCTTTATGTAATCAAGAATATCGGTGAACACACCGTCGCGGTGAGTTTTATTTTTGCGGTCATAAACAAGCAGTCTTGAATCGCTTCTGACTGCTGCCGGACTTTGTGCAATAAGTTCTTTTGGTAGTTCGTAGTAAAAATCACTTGTTTTCATAACTTTTTAATTATAACACAAGAAAACGATGCACACAATCATAAGAAGCTGAGTAATATATCGTAGAACAGCGCAGAAAGCGCAAAAAACAAGGAGGAAATAAACATGTTCAACTTTGGTAACGGTAATTCATGGTGGTGGATCATCATCCTTTTGCTCCTCGGTAACTCAGGCTGCGGTTGTGAAGATGATTGCGGAAACATTTGGTGGATCATCATAATCTTGCTCTTCGGCAGCGGCTGCTTCGGCTGTGACAATGGCTGCGGCTGTGGTATGAGCAATTCAAACAACTCAGGTTGCGGTTGCGGCTGTGGCTGTAACTAAGAGCAATTATACTTCAGGATAAAGCTCTTTCAGGTAAAGTAAAAGCCCCGATCAAGGGGCTTTTTGTTGCTTATTTACTCAATTCCTTTGTGCTGTAATCAAGTACGAATTTTAGCATTTCTTCTTTTTCGATTGATGAATTATGAAGTATGGGCTTCTTATCAAGTCCCTTAAGATTCTTGGGAATGGGAACGCCCGTGAGTGTTTCAAGCTTATTCAATGCTTCAAAACCGTTTTCTTCCTTTTCACCTGTTATCGCAAAGAGTACATCAGCCGCGAATTTGTAAGGTGAAGCGGTTGAAAGAACAACGCAAGTATTGTGGTCTTTATTGTTCTTTTTATAGTCTTCACATACATGCATTGCAACTGCTGTATGAGTATCCAAAAGATAACCTTTTTCTTCGTAGGTTGACTTGATTGTCTTAAATGCATCTTCATCGGAGCAAGCACAGGCATAAAACTCTTTCTTGATTTTTTGAAGCGTTGAAGCATCAACCGTGTATTCGCCTTTTTCGCCAAGCTCTGCCATATATGAAGCGACCTTCTCAGCATCATTTCCCGAAATGAGATAGAGCAAGCGTTCAAGATTGCTTGAAACAAGGATGTCCATTGACGGTGAAGCTGTTTTGAAGAATGTACGCTTTTTATCGTATCTGCCTGTGTTGATGAACTCGGTCAAGACATCGTTTTCGTTGCTTGCACAAACCAAAGTGCCGACAGGAAGTCCCAAACCCTTTGCAATGTAGCCTGCAAGTATGTTGCCGAAATTGCCTGTGGGAACCACAAAGTCAACCTTGTCATAAAGCTTGATATCACCGCTTTTTACGAGGTCAAAATAGCTCTTGAAGTAGTAAACCACCTGTGGGGCAAGACGACCTATATTGATTGAGTTTGCACTTGAAAGACGAATGTTTTTACCCTCCAAAAGTGCATTTTCCTTTACGCTTTTAAATATTTCCTTAACGCCTGTCTGTGCGTCGTCAAAGTTGCCCTTTACGGAGCAAACGCATACATTAAAGCCTTCCTGTGTGAGCATTTGTGCCTGCTGAACCGTGCTTACACCGTCCTTGGGAAAGAATACGGTTATACGCGTGCCGTCAACATCTGCAAAACCTGCCATTGCAGCTTTGCCTGTGTCACCGCTTGTTGCTGTAAGAATATGGATGTTATCCTTAACTTCATTGAGTTGTGCGGAGGCTGTGACAAGATGCGGAAGCATTGAAAGTGCAACATCTTTAAAAGCGGAGGTTGGACCGCGGAAAAGCTCAAGAACATAATCCTCACCGACTTTTACAAGGGGAGTCAAATCAGCTGTTTCAAACTTGCCTACATATGCTTTGCGTACAAGCTCTCCCATCTTTTCCTTTGGAATATCGCAAATGAGGGCAGAGAGTATTTCTGTATAAAGCTCAAGCGTATCGAGTGACATTAAGCTTTCAAGTGAAGCGATGGTGGGATAAGCGTTGAAAATATACAATCCACCGTCATCTGCTATGCCTTTTAAAACCGCCATTGACGGCGTTGAAACGAGAGAAACATTGCGCGTGCTGTTATAAAACATAAGTCAAAATCTCCTAATTTTTATTGCATTAGAACCTTTATTATGATATATTAGATTTTGTTATATTTCAAGCTGTAAAAGCTATTTATTTTAAGAGAATTGAGGTGCAGCCATTATGAAAATCGGCCTTTTGGGTTTTGGTGTTGTCGGTACCGGAGTTTATGATATTATCGTAAGTGGTACTACGCCTGAACTTTCAGATATAGAAGTCAAACGCATAATATCTCTTGTTGTGCCTGAGGGCTTTGAGCACCTTGTTACCAAAGATATAAATGACATCGTGAATGATGATGAAATAGAGCTTGTTGTTGAGGCAATGGGCGGTTTGCATCCTGCTTATGAATTTGTAATGGCGTGTATTGAAAAGGGCAAGCACGTTGTTTCCTCAAATAAACATCTTGTGTCGAATTATTTTGTAGAGCTTCATGAAGCCGCAGTGAAAAACGGTGTTCAGCTTAGATTTACACCTTCAACAGGCGGCGGAATTCCTTGGCTTTCATCCTTAAAAAGAGCAAGGCGCAGTGATGAAATAGAGGAGTTATGGGGCATTGTAAACGGTACAACAAACTTTATACTCGATTCAATGCTCAAGGAAAATACCGACTTTGATGTAGCGTTGAGAGAGGCACAGCGCTTAGGATATGCAGAAGCAGATCCGAGTGCGGATATTGACGGGCTTGATACACAGCGCAAGTGCATAATTTCCGCAAACCTTGCATTTGATGCGATAGTCAAAGAAGAGAGCGTTCCCGTGTTTGGTATAAGAAACATAACACATGACGATGTTGAATACTTTACAAACAACGGTATGGTTTGTAAGCTTTTTGCAAACGCAGGCAGGAATGAGGATGGCTCGATTTATGCCTATGTTGCTCCTGTGCTTTTGGACAAGTCCTCGCTTGAAGCAGGCGTTGATTCAAATTATAACAGCATAACATATGTTGGCAAGTTTGTCGGCAGAAGCACATACATGGGACAGGGTGCAGGTAAGTTTCCGACAGGCAACTCAGTAGTACAGGATATACTTGATACCATGTTTGACGATGCAACGCTTAAAAGAGAATACAACAGTGTCGAGGTTAATAATTCGCTCAATTTGCATAAATATTATGTAAGGACAATGGGTAAGCTTGAGGCATTCCTTGATATAGTTGAAAAAGAAGAGGGTAATTCGAGATATATAACAAAGCCCGTAAGCATAGCCTGCATAAAGGCTTTGTCCGAAGAATTGTATAAAGACTGTCCGCAGAGTTTCTTTGCACAGATTAAATAAACGAGAGGTTAAAAATGCTTAAAGTAGTCAAATTCGGCGGTTCATCACTTGCCGACAGCAAACAGTTCAAAAAGGTAAAGGATATAGTAACGGCTGACGATTCCCGTCGCATAGTTGTTGTTTCTGCTCCCGGCAAGAGGGATAAGACGGACAGCAAGGTTACTGATCTTTTGTATCTTTGCCATGCACACCTTAAATACGGTGTATCATATAAACCTACGTTCGATATGATTGAAGAACGTTTCAATGATATTTATGAAGGTTGTGGCTTGACTTGCGACCTTGAACCTGAATTTGCGAAAATCCGTTCACGTATGAATAAGGATATGTCGATAGACTATCTTGTATCGCGCGGTGAGTATCTTTCCGCTATACTTATGGCGGATTATCTCGGCTATCACTTTGTTGATGCAAAGGATGTAGTATTCTTTAATTATGACGGCAAGATAAATCTTGAAAAGTCATACGAGGCAATTTCAAAGAAGCTGGCACAGTATGAACGTCTTGTAATTCCGGGCTTTTACGGTTCACTTCCCAATGGCAAGGTTAAGACAATGTCGCGCGGTGGCAGTGATATAAGCGGTTCTATTGCAGCAGCTGCAATAGATGCGACGATATACGAAAACTGGACTGATGTTTCGGGCATTTTGATGGCGGATCCGAGAATAGTTGATTCGCCCAAGCCCATTGAACGTATAACATACGGCGAGCTTCGTGAGCTTGCATACATGGGCGCAGATGTTCTTCACGAGGATGCTATATACCCCGTAAGAGATAAGCAGATACCGCTTAATATCCGCAATACGAATATGCCTGATAATAAGGGTACGCTCATAATGGAATCCTTTGACGAAAAGGAGCAGAGCGAGGAAGAACGCAACAGATTTATAACAGGTATTTCGGGAAGACGCAATTTCAGCATTATAAGCGTATATAAAAACCGTGTTTCATCAGAAGCAAAGCTCATGCGTGATGTATTGCTCGTATTCCAGAATTACGATATAAATATTGAAACAACACTTTCTGGTATTGACTGCTTCTCGGTTGTTGTTTCAACCGAAAAGGTAAAAGAATATATTTATGACATTGTTGAAGAAATCAAAGCGGCTTGCTCACCTGAGGAAGTAAAGGTTATGGAGAACATATCACTTGTGGCAACGGTAGGTCGCAAGATGATGTACCGTCCAGGTGTTTCCGGCAGAGTGTTCAATGCACTCGGTGATCAAAACATCAATATCCGAATGATTTCCCAGGGTGCTGACGAAATCAGTATAACAGTTGGCGTTGATAACAGAGATTTCGAAAAGACAATTAAGCTGCTTTACAACAGCTTTGTAACGAATAACTAAGGAGAAATAAGATGAAAAAGTATAATGTAGCAGTTCTTGGTGCGACGGGTGCCGTAGGCCGTGAAATGTTGAAGGTTTTGGCAGAGCGTAATTTCCCCGTAAATACGCTTAAATGTCTTGCAAGTCCCAGAAGCGTTGGTTCAAAGATTATGTTTGCAGGAAAAGAGTTGACGGTGGAGCTTGCTTGCAACGAAGCATTCGAGGGTATGGATATAGTTTTGGGTGCTGTTGATAATAAGTATGCAAAGGAATTTGCACCCGCAATAAAAGCAGCAGGCGCTGTATTTGTTGACAACTCAAGCGCATTCAGACTTTGTGATGACGTCCCCTTGGTAGTTCCCGAAATCAACCCCGAAGATGTAGAAAAGCATAACGGCATAATCGCAAATCCGAACTGCTCCACAATAATCGCATTGGTTGCAGTTAATGCAATAAAGGAGCTTTCCCCCATAAAGACAATGGTAGCTTCAACATATCAGGCAGTTTCAGGTGCAGGTGCAGAGGGCTTGACAGAGCTTGAAACACAGGCAAAGGCTTATGTAGAAGGCGGTGAAATCACATCAAAGGTATTCCCGTATCAGATAGCTTTTAACCTCATTCCCCAGATTGGCGGTTTTGGCGAGAACGGCTATACATCCGAAGAAATGAAGATGCAGAACGAGGGAAGAAAGATTATGCATTTGCCTGCACTTAAGGTAAACTGCACTTGCGTACGTGTTCCCGTAATGCGTTCACACTCGATTTCAATAGCTCTTACAACAGAGAAACATATAACGGTTGAAGAAGCAAAAGAAGCAATCGCAAAGGCAAAGGGCTGTAAGCTCGTTGACGATCCCGAAACGAAGGCATATCCCATGCCCCTTGATACCAGTGACCAGGACCTTGTATATGTTGGCAGAATTCGCCGCGATATAACAAACGAAGAGTTTGGATTGACACTTTGGTGCTGTGGCGACCAGGTACGCAAGGGTGCGGCTACAAATGCTGTTCAGATTGCAGAATTGCTTGCAAAATAATCAAATGAAATTTAAAAATGCTCATTGTGGTAAAAACAATGGGCATTTATTTTTTATTAGTTTATTGTGTGGCTGTATGAAAATTGGTATAATAAACTTGGAGTTTAAGAATTGCAAACAGGAGAGTTAAAAATGTATTCATTAAATAGAACAATAAAAAAGTTGACAGCCTTCGTTCTGGCGATAGCTTTCGTTTTGATGGCGGTTATGCCGAGCTTTGCTCAAAATCCTGATCCTGATGATGAATGGAATCCCGATATCGTTATTATTGAAGACGATATTTCAATGGGGGTTGCATTGCAGCGTTTCAATGCTGTTCGAAACAGGTTTTATACCCATACTGAAGTTGCAGACAGGGCTACAATGAGAGGCGACAGCTCAACTCTGTATGTTTTCAATACACCGTCATATACTTTGCTGGCAGCGAGAATACTAAAAGCTCTGTCCGAGGGTAATACTGACATGAGGATTACATACGAGTTTGTGCCTTTCCGTGAGTATTCTGATGATACGTTTAAAGCGCCCATGGTATCAAAGGAAATGTACCTTGATATGGCAGATGAAGTTTTGGCATATTATGCAGAAACAGGAAGTGGCGCGTTTGATTATCTTGCGTATCCGAATGATAAAATAACGGAATATTCAGGTAATATTTCAGCACCGCGTGTTGCCGGTATACTTTCGTGGGCACTCGCTTACTACTATAATAACGGTGTTCTGCCGGAATACATAACAACTGCATACAAGAGAAATGAAAGAGTGGCGATAGAGCTTCGTGAAGAAAGCTTCTATGTTCTTGATTATTCAACTGACTATCTGAAAAATGTACCCGGCGGCACAACGATTGAAGCGTTTTTGAAAAACTTTGTGAACCGTGATTTGTATGTTGCAGACGAAAAAGGCAACAGAATAACTGACAATCAAAGCATAGTTCGTACAGGTTGGTGTGTTTGCCGAGAAAATGAAGAAACGATTTTGGATTCAATCGTAATGCTTGTCAACGGTGATGTTAATGCGGATGGCTACGGAAATGAAACGGACTCCGACATTATAACGGATGCGATTTTAAACGGCACAAAGCATATTGGAATAACAAAGGATGTAATTGATGTTGACCGAAACAAAAAAATCAATGCTTTGGATCTTTTGGCATTCCAGCGTGCGGTAAAGGGCATGAAGAACAAAACCGTTACATATAACTACACAGCTGCAGAAAATGCGTTTAATCTTACAGCGGATAAGCATTCCATATCAGCAGGCGAAGAATTTAAAGTAACTATAAGTGCCCCCGTCGGCTTTAAGGCGAGAAGAATAGGCGCGATGGATTTCTCGATAAGAATCAACACGGAATTTATAGAGCTTGTTTCTTTTAAGTTACCTGATGACAGAAGTGCAGACACTGTAAAGGAAAGTGTATATAATGAGGACACAAAGGAATTCCGATTCATTTGGTCGGATGCTGCTGTTCCCATCAATAAAATAGACAGGCTCATGGAAATCACTTTCAAGGCAAAACAGGATATTTCGGAAATCTGGCCCTCAACTGAAATGCCTATATACTTTGTAAGTAATAAAAGTTCCCTTTATGACTCATATGGCAATAAGTTTGAGTTCAGAATGGCAAAGCGCTATTTGGACGAAGAAATAGTCGAACCTATTGTTACACCTGAGCCGGAAGCTGTATTCACGCTTGACGAAGCAACGGCTGTTTTGATGGAGGCAGGAAAAGAATACGAAGAAACAGGTACAGTTCCCGAAAGTCTTACATTTGGTGAAATTACAGCAAATAAAGCATCATATTTCAGAGTTGCCTGTGAAGCACTCACAAATCTTCTTGATGCAAACGAAAATGATGTTCCATACTATACTTGCACAGAGCCTCAAGGCGTGGAGGAAGCAAGAATGTCTTCTGACACAATGAGTAAGTTGGCATACTCAAACGTCGTAAAAAGGCAGCTTGCACAGATGAATACACTCACACAAGAAAACGAGTATCTGTGTGTTCCCGCGCCCTTTATTGCGGTAAACCACAGCTACGGAATAAACGGAAGGATGGACTACAACCGTACACTGATAACTGTTATGAGAATATTCTCATACCTTGCAAAATATGGCGAGCTTCCCGAAAATATTGATATAGCAATGGAGAGAAAGACTTATGCTGAGGTCGAGGATATAATTTCTGCATCAAAGAGTCTTATTGACTACTATGATGAAAACTTCATTCTGCCCCAAAGCGTAATCCTGAAAGACGAATTGCTCAATATGTCACAGTTTTTTGATGTTTGTGCAAAGGCAGTTTCGGAGCTTTCAAATACAGGTGCTGTTCACAGGGTAATATTACAGGATTGCACAGAGCTTACTTGGACGGCTTCTGACAGCTTTGTTGTAAACGAAGCTGAAAACCTGATAGGCAAGGAAGGATATGTTCATTTTGTTGAACAACAGCTTGAACAGCTTGACAAGTATTCAAGACGTCAACCGCTTATGACAGTAGAGTTTGAAGAAACAGAAGGTTTCCCGTACAGCGGAAGCATGAATTTCACACACCAACTTCTGGTGCTTGCAAGAATCATGCGAAGCTTCAGAAAAACAGGCATATTGCCCGAAAGCATTTCCGCAGACTATGAAACAGCAAGAACATCGTATGAAATTCCGATGAAGCTTGCAATAACTGCCTGCGCATCACTTTATGAAGCATATCAAAAGGATATGTATGCACAGATTCCATCAAGCAAGACTGTTGAGTTTACAAACAAAAACGGTGAAGAAGTAAAATATATCTTCAGGCAGGCAACTTATGCAGAGATGGCGGCGGAAGTGCTCAAAGAACTTTCCTGGGATTCGGATTACAAGGATTTGCCTGAAACCATAACGGTGTACGAAGTAACCAATCCCATCAACCCTGTGCGTGAAGACACATTTGAAGATGAAGTGATAGACAAAGACGATTATCTTTATCTCGGAAAAGCGTATGCCAAATATGTCAAGGCACACGCAAATCAAGCACCGACTGCGATGAAAGTCAACGGCTTGGACGGAAGCTTATGCTTTGACCGCATAACAGTAATAATGCTCCGTGCAATAAGTAACTACGCAATTCGCAGAACATTGGGTGCAGAGGTAATAACTGACTATAAGTCGGACATCGTACCCCCAACGCCTACACCCACAGCGGAGGCTACATCCACACCTGAACCTACGCTGCCTGTTCCGAGTGGACTTACACTTAAAGCGGAAAGCACTTATGTGGCAGAAAACGGAAAGTTAAAGGGTGTTGAAGAAAAAACTTCTCTGATACAGATAATAACTGCATTTGATAAGCCCGAAAATATAGAAATCTATGATAATCTGGGCAACAAGATTACAGAGGGTGATGCGCTTGTAGGCACAGGTGCACAAATAAGGCTTGTTATAGACGGAGAAGTTGTTGATACGCTCGATGTTGCGATTGTTGGCGACTTGACGGGTGATGGCAAAATAAATTCAAGAGATATAGCCGCTATACAGAAGATAATTCTGGGAACAGCACAAGCAGATGAAATTACAACCATTGCCGGTGATATGAGAACCGACAAGGAACTTAATTCGAGAGATATTGCGGCATTGCAGAAAAAAGTAATCGGAATATGAATAGGTGCAAAGACTCTCGGCTTTTTGGCCGAGAGTCTTTTTATGCGTAAAAAGGTTGTATTACGTAAATTATATTGATAAAATACATGAAGATTGCTTTGGAGGATGTTTTATGACAAACAAAATAAAACAACAAATGACAGAGGCGCTTTTGGAGCTTGAAGAGGCTTCAAAGCACAATATAAAGCCGGGTGATATTTTGGTCATCGGCTGTTCAAGCAGCGAGATAATGGGGAAGTGCATCGGTACAGGCTCGTCCGAGGAAGCGGCAAGTGCTGTAATGTCGGTATTGCTGCCCTTTGTAAAAAAGTACGGATTATATCTTGCGGTGCAGTGCTGTGAGCATTTAAACCGTTCACTTGTTGTAGAACGTGCGTGCATGGAAAAGTATGACTTAAGCGAGGTTTGGGTTGTGCCTCAACTTCATGCAGGCGGCGCGATGGCTATGCAGGCTAAAAAGTGCTTTAAAGAACCCGTGATGGTAGAAGATATTAAGATGAAAGCATCGCTTGGCATTGACATCGGCGGTACATTCATCGGTATGCATATGCATGCCGTTGTAGTTCCGATTCACGCAAAGACAAGAAAAATAGGGGAAGCAAATATTACTATGGCTCGTACACGCCCCAAGTATGTGGGCGGACCGAGAGCCATATATGATGCTTCATATATGCGTTGATAAAAATCTCGAAGAATATCAAAAAATAAGTTAAAAAGGTAAAATTTGGAAAAATAATTCTTGCGTTCTGGCCGGTTTTGTTATATAATTATAACAGGTTATTCTAATGTGCAGGTCTGTGGTTGAAAGTCGATGCCAGTCGCAGGCTAAACGATCCACGTAAGCTGAAAAAATTTCGGTGATCATGGTGCGGCTTAGAAGTAAGTCCAACCGGCCTTGTGTCGAGAGACGGGGAGTGGGAAGCGAAAATGCCTAGTAGCAAACCGTCCTGTTGGCGAGTGTGGGGTCAAAGACCAGGTCAGCTGCGTATTTGAATAGCTAAAATAATTTTTTAAGGGGATTTTACAATGTTCGAGGACAAAACTTTGGTATGCAAGGATTGCGGTGCAGAATTCGTTTTCACAGCAGGTGAGCAGGAATTTTACGCTGAGAAGGGTTTCCAGAATGAGCCCACTCGTTGCAAGAGCTGCAGAAATGCTCGCAAGAGCCAGCGTAATGGTGAAAGAGAAATGTACGATGCAATTTGCTCACAGTGTGGCGCACCCACAAAGCTTCCGTTCGTACCCAAGAACGATAAGCCTGTTTATTGCAGCGAGTGCTTCAAGGCACAGAGAAGCAGATAATACAGCTTTTGCTTGTCCTACATTTTTAGCGTTCGATAAACATTACAAACATAGCACCTTGCATAAATAGGCAGGGTGCTGTTTTTTGTTCCGTTATTACTGAAAGACTATTGACAAATCCTATAAATGATGTATAATGGTATAGCTGTAAAGTAAAAATACTTTACAGAGCGAAAGCGGTGATATGTTTGGATAATATAAAAATGTCCCGTTTATTGGACTGTTACGGTGCTTTTTTGACACCAAGTTCAAGGAATGTGCTTGAGCAGTATATAAATGATGATTATTCTCTTTCTGAGATTGCAGAGCGGGAAAACATCTCAAGGCAAGGTGTGAGGGACGGAATACAGCGTGCAAAAAACACCTTGACGGATATGGAAGAAAAGCTTTTGGTCGTTGACAGGACGGACAGGATTTTAGCAAAGCTTTTGAAGCTTGAAGAAAGCTTGAAAGCAAGCGGTTTATATAATGAGTATGCTTTACTCATTGATGAGTTAAAGAATATTTGCGAGGAATATTATGGCATTTGAAGGCTTAACCACAAAACTTCAGAATGTGTTCAAAAAATTGTCGGGCAGGGGTAAGCTTACGGAAAAAGATGTCCGCGAAGCAATGCGCGAAGTAAAGCTTGCACTCCTTGAAGCCGATGTAGGTTTTGGTGTAGTTAAGAAGTTTGTAAATACAGTTACCGAGCGTTGCGTTGGAAGTGAAGTGCTTGAGGCACTCACTCCCGGTCAGCAGGTTATAAAGATAGTAAACGAGGAAATGACTCGTTTGATGGGCACTACAAACAGCAAACTTGAGTTTGGTGCTTCCGTGCCGTCGGTAATTCTCCTTGCAGGCTTGCAGGGCGCAGGTAAAACCACGATGGCGGCAAAGCTTGCATTGCACTTAAAAAAGCAGTTTGGAAAATCTCCGCTTCTTGTAGCTTGTGACGTATACAGACCTGCTGCTGTAAAACAGCTTCAGGTAGTTGGCGAAAAAGCAGGTATCCCCGTATTTGAACGTGGACAGGAAAATCCCATTGAAACTGCAAAGCTTGCTATTGAGCACGCAAAACGCAATTTCAATGACCTTGTAATCGTTGATACGGCAGGCAGACTCCATATTGACGAAAGCATGATGGATGAGATTGCTGCAATAAGGGACGAATTAAACCCTGCCGAAATACTCCTTGTTATCGATGCAATGACAGGTCAGGATGCTGTTAATGCAGCAAAGGCGTTTAATGATAAGCTTGAGCTGACGGGTGTTATAATCACCAAGCTCGACGGTGATACAAGAGGCGGTGCGGCCTTGTCAGTCCGCGAGGTTACGGGCAAGCCCATAAAGTTCTGTGGTGTAGGCGAAAAGCTTACGGAGATTGAGCCTTTTTATCCCGACAGAATGGCATCAAGAATATTGGGCATGGGCGATGTGCTTACGCTCATTGAAAAAGCACAGTCGGTCTTTGATGAAAAGAAGGCTGTAGAGCTTGAAGAAAAGATGCGTAAAGCCGAGTTTACACTCGATGATTTCTTGGAACAGTTTGCGCAGATGAAAAAGATGGGCTCGCTTCAAGAAATACTTGGTATGATGCCGGGCATGGATGCAAGCAAGATGGGCGATGTGGAAATTGATGAAAAGCAAGTTGCAAGAACGGAAGCTATAATCAAGTCCATGACTGCAAAAGAACGCAGAAATCCCGACATAATCAATGCTTCAAGAAGACGCAGAATAGCGGCAGGAAGCGGCGTACAGGTGCAGGACGTGAATCGATTACTCAGCCAGTTTGAAAGCTCACGCAAGCTTATGAAAAAGCTTACGAATGGCGGACTCGGTAAGTTTATGAAGCGTTCAAAGGGCGGAAAACGCGGCGGATTTCCGTTTAAGTTTTAAGTAGAGTTTTAAGGAAATACCTTTTAACATAATAAAAGAAATATTTTTTTGGAGGAAAGTTTTATGCTTAAGATCAGATTGAGAAGAATGGGTGCTAAGAAGGCTCCTTTCTACCGTGTAGTTGTTGCAGATTCACGCGCACCCCGTGATGGTGCTTTCGTTGAGGAAATCGGTTATTACAACCCCTTGACAGAACCTGCAACAATCAACATCAAGAATGACCGTGCAATCGAATGGATGAAGAACGGTGCACAGCCCACAGATACAGTTCGTGATCTTCTTAAGAAGTCCGGTGCTATTCAATAACGAGGGACAGTAATGGGAAATATCGCAGAACTTGTTAAGTATATTTCTATGAACCTTGTTGATAAGCCCGACGAAGTTAAGGTTGAAGAAAAGGTTGAGGAAAATACTACTGTTATCGAGCTTACTGTTGCTCCTGAAGACATGGGCAAGGTTATAGGCAAGCAGGGCCGTATTGCAAAGGCTATACGCACCGTTGTCAAGGCAGCTTCAGCACAGGAAGACAGAAGATATTCGGTAAATATACTCGAAGTTGACTGAGTATGGATACAACGAAAAATAAAGATTATTTAAGAGTGGGCGTTATATTACGCCCACATGGTGTAAAAGGTGCGTTGAAGGTGTTGCCCCTATCAGATGATCCGGGCCGCTTTAACGCACTTTCCGACGCTTATCTTGAAATAGCAGGCAAGTACCAAAGCGTAAAGGTGAAAAACGCAACCGTAAGCGGTGAAGATGTGTATTTGCAGCTTGAAGGCTATGAAGACCGCAATGCTGCCGAAACCCTGAGAAACAGATATCTGTGTGTTGACAGAAAGAATGCACGCAAATTGCCAAAGGGCGAATACTTTGTTGTTGACCTTATCGGTTGTGAGGTTTTTGATACTGACGGCATCTCATACGGCAAGCTTACGGAAGTTTATTTTACAGGTGCAAACGATGTCTATGAGATAAAAGGCGAGAAAAAGCTTTTGCTTCCTGCACTCAGGAAAGTATTAAAAGAAGTGGATATTGAGAACAAAAAGATAACGCTTTACAAGGATGTTCTTGCGGAGGTGGGGCTTTTTGAAGATTGATATCTTAACACTTTTTCCCGAAATGTTTGAGGGCGTGCTGTACTCAAGCATAATGAAGCGTGCAAACGAAAAAGGAATACTTGAGTTTGTATTGCACAATATCCGCGATTATTCAGAGAGCAAGCACAAAAATACTGACGATTATCCATTCGGTGGGGGTGCCGGCATGGTAATGATGCCGCAACCCATATTTTCCTGCCTTGATGCCGTAGATAAAGACCACACGGCATACAGGATCGCTCTTACGCCCAGAGGGGACGTCTTAACGCCCGATTTGGCAAAGGAGCTTTCACAAAAGGACTCGCTCTTACTGCTTTGCGGCCACTATGAGGGAATAGACGAGCGTGCCTTGTCTGTAATGGACAGGGAAGTTTCGATAGGAGACTATGTGTTGACAGGCGGAGAATTGCCTGCAATGGTGCTTATTGATTGCCTGAGCCGTTTTATATACGGAGTTTTGGGCAGTGAAGATTCCAATAAAGATGAATCGTTTTCATATGGGCTCCTTGAGTATCCGCAGTACACGCGGCCTGCAGAATTTAGGGGGATGAAGGTTCCCGATGTTCTGCTTTCGGGTAACCATGCAAACATTGAAAAGTGGAGAAGGAACATGGCACTTGAAGAAACAAGAAAGCGTCGTCCCGATTTATTAGAGAAATTGAAATAAATATCAAAAAAAGCATTGCATTGTTTGGAATTATATAGTACAATGTAGTGCGTATGACGGACGGTCCGCTGTCTGTGCTTTCGATGCAGGTATGAACGTCTATGAAAGGAGAGGCACGAAATGTCCAATATTATCAGAGAACTTGAAAAAGAACAAATCAGAACAGATCTTCCCAAGTTGGAAATCGGTGACACAGTCCGCGTATTCGTAAAGGTTATCGAAGGTACACGCGAAAGATTGCAGAACTTTGAAGGTACAGTTATCAAAATGCAGGGCGGCGGTATCCGCAAGTCGTTCACAGTTCGCAGAATTTCCTACGGCGTAGGCGTTGAGAGAACATTCCCCTACAACAGCCCCAGACTTGGCAGAATCGAAGTTGTGCGTCACGGTAAAGTACGCAGAGCTAAGCTCTACTATCTCCGCAACAGAGTCGGTAAAGCGGCTAAGGTTGTTGAGCGCATAGTTGAGAAATAAGAATGTCGCAAAATGCCTCCAAGGCTTGGCTTTGGAGGCTTTTTCTTTAACAAAGTCGAAGATAAGAGGATTAAAAATGATAATACAGTGGTATCCCGGACACATGGCAAAGGCGAAGCGCCTCTTGCAGGAGAGTTTAAAACTTATTGATGTGGTGATTGAAATTGTTGATGCAAGAGCGCCTATAGCTACACGCAACCCGGATTTTGATACGCTTTTCCAAAATAAGGACAGAGTTATTATATTAAACAAGGCAGACTTGGCCGACAAGAACGAAAACAAACGCTGGATAGAGTATTATAAAGCTAATGGTATAAAGGCAATAGAGTGTATTGCAACGCATACATCAAAGCGTAAAAATGAAATTGCTTTGATAGAGGAAGCCGCAAAAGAAAAGGTTGAAAGATTTAAAGCGAAGGGCATTGCAAAGACGGTTCGTGCAATGATTGTCGGTATTCCTAATGTCGGTAAATCAACATTTATAAACAGCATTGCAGGCTTGAATCGCGCACAGGTCGGCGATAAGCCCGGTGTTACCAAGGGCAAGCAATGGGTGAAAATATCGCCTTACCTGGAGCTTATGGATACTCCAGGTCTTTTATGGCCAAAGCTTGAGGATGAGAAGCTTGCAAGACACGTTGCCTTTATCGGCTCGGTAAGGGATGACATTTTGGACGTCGAGGAGCTTGCGGGACTTTTGCTTTCATGCCTTATGACACATTGTAAGGATGAGCTTTGTGTAAGGTATAAAAAGATTGAAGACGGAATGACGGAAAGTGAGCTTCTTTGTGCTGTTGCAAAGAGCAGGGGCTTTATTTTGCAGGGCGGAATTTACGATACGGAGCGCGCTGCAAGAATCGTGCTTGATGAATTCAGGGGCGGTAAGATTGCAAAGATAACGCTTGATAAAGTAAGTGACATGAATAAAAACAGCGAGGAATAAATGGCAAAAGCAGACGAACAGGCACGTCTTTTGAAAATGACGGAGCTTGAACAGAAATATTGGAGCCAAGGCATTTTTGTTGCAGGTATGGACGAGGTGGGAAGAGGACCTTTGGCAGGCCCCGTTGTAGCCGCCTGCGTTATAATGCCTCAAACGCCGCTTCTTGAATATGTGAATGACTCAAAAAAGGTTACGGCTTTAAGGCGTGAAAAGCTTCATGGCCTTATAAAAGAAACAGCACTCGGGTTGGGTGTCGGTTGGGTAAGCGCGGAGGATATAGACCGTATGGGGATTATGGGTGCTACAAAGCTTGCATTCAAGCTTGCTTTTGAAGAAATGACAAAGACAATGCCCTGCACTCACGTGCTTGTTGATGCCGTTAAAGGGCTTGAGATATCTGCAAAACAGGAGAGTATGTATCACGGTGATGCATTGTCCTACTCAATCGCAGCAGCATCCATATTTGCAAAGGTTGAGCGTGACAGATACATGGTAGAGCTTGACAGTAAGTATCCCGGCTATGCGTTTGCAAAGAATAAAGGCTACGGAACGAAAGAACATATTGCAGGTCTTTTGGAATTAGGTCCCTGTAAGGAACACAGACAATCATTTATACAAGGAATATTGGGCAATGCTTAAGGCGTTTTTTCAGAAACTGAAGAAAAGCAATACTCAAACAGAAATTTTCGGCAACAGGCAAAAGGGGAATTACGGTGAGGAGCTTGCTTTGAAATACCTTAAAAAGAAAGGTTACAAGCTTCTTGCAAAGAACTATAGGGTTTTGCGTTGCGAAATAGATATAATAATGCTCTATAAAGACATTGTAGTGTTTATTGAAGTAAAGGCAAGAAAAAAAGGCGAAAAGTATGGCTTACCCAAGGAAGCAGTAACAAAACAAAAGCAGAACAATATAAAAAAGGCGGCGTCCGTCTTTATGCTTGATAAGCGTTTTAAAGACTTTTACGGAAGATTTGATGTTGTTGAGGTTTACCTTGATGATAATACGGTAAATCATATTGAAAACGCTTTCTTTTAAAGTATACAATAAGAATTACGAATGAGAAACAAGAGGTATTTATATGCATGATTTATCTGTTTTGAATAAGCCCCAGCGTGAAGCGGTTGAGTGCCTTGAAGGCCCTTTGCTTGTGCTTGCAGGTGCAGGAAGCGGAAAGACGCGCGTTTTAACATACAGAATAGCAAACCTTATACAGCACGGTGTTGCACCGTGGAATATTCTGGCACTTACGTTTACAAACAAGGCAGCAAGGGAAATGCGTGAAAGAACCGAAGCGCTTGTTTCAGCTTCTGCTGCCGATATGTGGGTTATGACGTTTCACTCCTGCTGTACAAAGATGCTTCGATTTGACGCTGATAAAATAGGCTATGAGCGTAATTTCCTTATATACGACGATGGCGACCAGATGAATCTCATTACAGATATCTTGAAGCAGATGGGCAAAAATGACAAGAATGTGCCCAAGCGTCAGATTAAAGAGATGATAAGTGATGCCAAGAATATGGCAAATGACCCCGTTGCTTATCTTGAAGAAAGCTTTGCAGATGACCTTACAATCGAGGTTTTCAAAAGGTATCAGAAGCGTTTGAAAGAGGCTAACGCTTTTGACTTTGATGATTTGCTTTTGAAGGTTGTTGAGCTTTTAAAGAAAAATCCTGATGTGCTTGAAAAGTACAGAAAAAAATTCAAGTATGTTTTAGTGGATGAGTATCAGGATACAAACGCTGTGCAGTATGAGCTTATTGAGCTTTTATGCCGTGAGCACTCAAATATATGTGTTGTCGGTGATGATGACCAGAGTATATACGGCTGGCGTGGTGCGGATATACGCAATATACTTGACTTTGAAAAGGATTTTAAAGGTGCAAAGGTAATTCGCCTTGAGCAGAATTACCGTTCAACCTCGCAGATACTTGATGCTGCCAATGCCGTTATTAAAAACAATACGGGCAGAAAATCAAAGACCTTGTGGACGGATAAAAAGGGTGGCGAAAAAATCACGTATGAGCTTGTGCCGACAGAGAGGGAGGAAGCTTCGTACATCTGTAAAACCATACTTCAAAATGTAAAAAACGGTGCAAAATACAGCGACCATGCAATTCTTTACCGCATGAACGCACAGAGCCGTGTGCTTGAAAGTACGCTTATAAATTACGGCATACCGCATAAGGTTTATGGCGGAATGCGATTCTTTGAAAGAAAAGAAATCAAGGATATTCTTGCTTATTTAAGGCTCATATACAACCCGAATGACGATGTTTCGTTCCTGCGTATAGTTAACGTACCAAAACGCAGTATAGGCGATTCAACTTTGAAAAAGCTTGCAGACAAAGCCGAAGAAATGGGCGAGTCATTATTTGTTGCCGCAATGGATGACACGGGGCTTGACTCCAAAACGGCTTCAAAATTGCGTTCGTTTACGGATACGATGGCAGAGCTTATGGCAATGTGTGCAACGATGCCGCTGTCTTTGTTTACTGAGGAGCTCATAAATCATATAGGTTATGAGGCATACTTAAGAAGTGAGGACAAAAAAGGCGAAACCGAAGGCAGAATGGACAACTTGAGAGAACTTGTCGGTAACATTGCAGAAATCGAGAAGGATGTGGATGAGGACTCGGAAATTACCGCTTTGCAGGCGTTTCTTGAAAATGTTGCACTGGTCTCTGATATTGACGGCATGAATGATGAAAATGATACCGTATCACTTATGACACTTCACAGTGCAAAGGGTCTTGAGTTTGAACGCGTTTTCATTGCGGCTATGGAAGAAAATATATTCCCTTCATCAAGGGCAAATGCAAGGCTTTCACTTGATGATATGGAAGAAGAGCGTAGACTTTGCTATGTCGGTATAACAAGAGCAAAACAAAAACTGTATCTTATCTCGTGCGAAACGCGTATGCTTTTCGGCTCCTATTCAAGCAATAGGCGTTCAAGGTTTGTTGATGAGATCCCACCTGAGCTCATCGAAATGCCGCAACCCAAAAAACAGCAGGCTACTCTGAGCAGCTTTGGTGGCAGCTCAAGCGCGCTTTATCCGCAGCACGCGTCAGCTCATATGCTTACAAAAAAGACGGAAACTGTTGCTTCAAAACCGAAAACTGCGCAATCACCTGTCGCAAAGCAGTTTAGTGTAAACGATAAGGTACGCCACGCGCAGTTTGGCGAGGGTACTGTTGTGAATGTATCCGGAACAGGAAGCACAATGGTTGTCAACATACATTTTGCAGACGGAAAAATTAAAAACTTTGCGGCGGCATATGCTCCGATAGAGAAGATATAGGAGAGGTAAGAAGTATGGAAAAACGCATGAGGGAGCTTGTTGAGCTTTTAAACAAATATTCAAGGGCTTACTATGTGCTTGATACTCCGCTTGTTTCAGACGGTGAATACGATAAGCTTTTTGATGAGCTTTTGATGCTCGAAAAAGAAAGCGGCATTGTGCTTGACGATTCACCTACAAGACGTGTAGGCGGCGAGGTTTTGCCGTACTTTGAGCCCCATACCCATATTGCAAGGCTCTGGAGTCTTGATAAGGTTAAAACTAAAGAAGATTTAAATGCTTGGGCAAACCGTGTAAAATCTCTTTTGAAGGATGAAAATGTACCGCCCGTTACATACGCACTTGAGTATAAGTTTGATGGTCTTACCGTAAACTTGACATATGAGGACGGAAAGCTTGTTGGCGGTGCTACACGCGGAAACGGAATAACGGGAGAGGCAATATTGCCCCAGATAATGACGATACGTTCACTGCCGCTCACTATAAAATTCAAGGGCAAAATGGAAGTTCAGGGCGAATGCTATATGCGTTTGTCCGTGCTTGACAGGCTCAACGAAAAGGGCGAGGATACGCTCAAAAATGCAAGAAATGCGGCGGCAGGTGCACTTCGAAACTTGGATCCGAAAATAACGGCTAAAAGACAGCTTGACTGTGCTTGTTATAATATCGGCTACATAGAAGGCAAGGAACTTAATAATCATGCGGAAATGATTGAGTTTTTGAAAGAAAACGACTTTCCTGTCAGTGACTATGTAAAAGTATTTGATTCGATAGATGATTTAGCAAATGAAATTGATAATGCCGAAGAAGAAAGAGAAAAACTTGACTTTTTGATAGACGGCATGGTAATAAAGGTGCGTGATTTTAAAACGCGTGAAAAGCTTGGTGCGACGGACAGATTCCCAAGATGGGCAATGGCATATAAGTTTGCGGCAGAAGAAGCTACCACTACATTGCTCGACGTAACGTGGGAGGTTGGCAGAACCGGTAAGCTCACACCAAGAGCACACCTTGAACCTGTAGAACTTTGCGGTGCAACGGTTCGTCACGCTACCCTTAATAATTGGGGCGATATATGCAGGAAAAAGGTCGGTTTGGGAACTAAGGTGTTTATAAGGCGAAGCAATGATGTAATTCCGGAAATACTCGGTGCGGTAGAGGATAAACTTCCTGAAAACCCTGTAGAAAAACCCGATGTATGCCCTGCGTGCGGTGCACGCATCGAGGAACGAGGGGCACATATATTCTGCACAAACACACTTTCGTGTCCTCCGCAAATATCGGCATCCATTGCACACTTTGCTTCACGCTCTGCGATGGATATAGAATCACTTTCTGAAAAAACAGCAGCTTTGCTTGTGGAAAAGCTTGGTATAACTAAAGTAGCACAGCTTTATATGCTTGATAAGGCTTCTCTTGTACCGCTTGAAGGCTTTGGTGAGCAGAAGGCTCAGAATTTGCTAATGGCACTTGAAAAATCAAAGACAAGGCCGCTTTCTGCTTTTGTGTTTGCAATAGGCATACCCAATGTCGGTTCAAAGACGGCAAGTGATATTGCAAGGCATTTTAAAACGCTTGAGAATATAAGAAATGCAAGCATGGAAGAGCTTTTAAAGATAGATGATGTAGGAGAGATTGTTGCTAAAAGTATAATTGATTTCTTTCAGGACGAGAAAAAGAGTGAGCAGATAGATAAGCTTTTAAGTCTTGGCGTAAGTCCACAGGAGGATGAAGAAATAACACAAAGCGTTATAAGCGGCAAAACTCTCGTTGTAACAGGAACAATGACCAGAATGGGCAGAAAAGAAATAGAAGAGCTTATTATTTCTTTGGGAGGCAAAGCAGCAGGAAGTGTAAGTAAGAAAACTGATATGGTTATAGCGGGCGAAAATGCAGGCAGCAAGCTTACAAAAGCAAATGAGCTTGGAATCAGCGTTTTAAACGAAAGTGAATTTTTCGAAATGATTGGTCTTTAATTTTAGTTGGGATAAAAAGTAAAGTTTTTGTTTTTAAAGTGCGAATATGTTTAAAAAACATATTTTATATGCTATAATGTGTATGAATTTATACGTTGAAGTGTACTCGTGCAACATTTTATTATTGTTTATTTATTCAATGCATGAGATTGCACAGAAAGGGACAATTTAATGAGTGTAAAAATCATTTCTGACAGTACTTGCGATTTATCGCCTGAACTTGTCGAAAAGTATGGCATATGCATTTTGCCCTTGCATATAGTTTTGGGTGAGGATGAGTATGAAGACGGCTTGACGATAACTCCCGATGATATATATGTCTGGTCGGATAAGAATAAGGCTACTCCCAAAACTTCGGCACTTTCTTTTGATGCTGCAGCGGATGCGTTTAAAGAGTATTTGGATGCAGGCGATGATGTTGTGTGTTTTTCGATATCGGGGCATATGTCAACTACTGCAAATGTAATGCGTCTTGTCGTTGAAGAACTCAATGCAAAGGACAGAATTTTTGTAGTCGATTCCGAAAACCTGTCAACTGGTATTGGTTTGCAGGTGATCGAAGCAGCTATAATGGCAAGAGAAGGAAAGAGTGCTCGTGATATAGCAGAAGCGATGAATACTCTCAAAACCAAGGTACGTTCAAGCTTTGTTGTCGATACTTTGACATATCTTTATCGCGGTGGCAGATGCAGCGGCATTGCGGCACTTGCAGGCAGTGCATTGAAGCTTCATCCCAAAATCGCGGTTGTTGACGGAAAAATGTTGCCGGGAAAGAAGTATCGCGGCAACATATCAAAGGTTATAATGCAGTATGCAGCAGATATGGAAGATGCAATTAAAAATGCAAAAGGCGACCGTGTGTTCATAACGCACTCGGGCTGTGATGAAAACACTATAAGCGAGGTAAAAACATACCTTGAAAGCTTGAATGTATTTAATGAAATTCTTGTTACTCGTGCAGGTTGTGTAATTTCCAGCCATTGCGGTCCTAACACATTGGGTGTACTGTTCATTGAAAAATAGTATAAAAGCCTGCTTTTACAGCAGACTTTTGATTTTAAAAGAACAAGGAGTAAAATATGAAAGTAACATTTAATGCGGATGCTGAAATCGTAAATGCAATAAAAGAAGGTCTTGAAAAAACGGGCGGATATTGCCCGTGCAGGCTTGAGAGAACCGAGGATAATAAGTGTATGTGCAAGGAATTCCGTGACCAGATTAAAGATCCCGACTTTGAAGGCTTTTGCCATTGCCTTTTGTACTACAAGTCAAAATAAGAACTCTTTTGCAAATAAAAAGAACGAAGACGCTTCAAACAGTGCCTTCGTTCTTTATTGTTTCAGCATTGATTTACAGACCGCGTATTCTTACCTCTACGACACGACCAACTATTTTTGCATCATTGCCAGACACAATCATAGGCTCATATTTTGGATTGGACGGTATCAAAACAAGGTGCTTGTCAAGGCGTTTAACACGACGAAGCAGAACTTCGTTATCAAGACGCACAACTGCGATTTGCGAGTTTTCAACCATGGGCTGCATTCTGACCAATACAAGTGCACCTTCAGGGATGAAGTCACCCGTCATGCAGTCACCTTCAACCTCCATGTAAAAATACTCGTCAACTGCAACATCGTCTGCCGGGGTAGGAATGTATTCGGTTATGTTTTCTTCTGCGAGCATGGGTAGTCCTGCGTGTACTTTGCCGACAAGAGGAACACCGACAGTTTCCGTAATCGGGGAGAAGGAGCTTGATAGGGAATGGCTCTTTTTAAACAACGGAGTTACCTTATCACGACCGAGAAGATAGTCCGCCGATACTGAAAAAATATCGCAAAGCTTCATTAAAGTATCGGGCGGAAGCGGAACACGGCCCGTTTCGTACTTGCTGACAGCAGCTTTTTGTATTCCAAGCCTTTCGCCAAGCTCGTCTTGGGTAAATCCGTGAAGCATACGAAGCTCTTTAACTCTGTTCATATAATTCACCTCTGTTTTTATCTTGAAATGAGTTGGTTTCTGTTTTCGATGTTTATATTGTATCTTATGAGGAAACATAATTCAAGAGGATGTTTCTCGAAAATCTCAATTTTTTGTAAAAAAACTGTTGACAAGTATCTTGATGAGATACTATAATACAAACATAGCAGGACAGGAAACCCCGAGGGGAACCTCGGGATAATTTTAAAAAAACAAAGTATCTTAGCAAGATACAAGAATTAAGGAGGAAAACAAATGAACATTATAGGTATTATTTTTAGTTTTTTGCTTCCCGGCATTTTGATCGGAATGTTAATCTCAGCAGCAGTAGAGGAAAGCTACAAGAAAGAGTCCGAGCATAGGGAAACACGCTATTACGGCGAAAAAGTAGCGGTCATGCCTCGAAAAGCGGCGAGCATAAACAGATACAGCAAAGCTGTTTCACCTTGCTTGACTGATGAGTATACAAGAAGTATCAGACCTAAGACTGTAAAACGTGAATCTAATTCAAACCAGCTTTTTTTCTGCACATTGGATGAAAGCAGAAGTGCTTGAGATTGATTTGCAAGCAGTAACTGCATCGGGGTGCATATTTTGCACCCCGATATTCAATTAAAAGCTTGATAAGAAATCCGTATTGCTATAATATATTCACATGACTTGCAAACTTCCTCAAAACTTCATAGAAAGAATGAAGAAACAGTTAGGTGATGAATTCACCGCTTTTTTGCGTTCCTATGATGAGCCTTCAAAAAGAGGTTTGCGTGTTAATACTTTAAAAATATCGGTTGAGGATTTTTTAAAACTGTCGGATTTTTCTCTTGAAGAGTCGGGAATTTTAGAAGAAGGCTTTATTTTAAAAAGTGATGTAAAGGTAAAAGACGATCCGTATCACTTGGCGGGGCTTTATTATATGCAGGAGCCATCTGCCATGAGCCCGATTGAGGCTGCAAGAATAGTACCCGGAATGAAAGTTCTTGATCTTTGTGCAGCACCCGGCGGAAAAAGCGGAGGAGTAGCAGTACGACTTTGCGGTGAGGGGCTTTTGGTATCAAATGAAATTGTTCCGAGCAGGGCAAAAATTCTTGCAGGGAATCTTGAAAGACTTGGTATTACAAACTCAGTTGTTTTATCAGCGCACCCCGATAAGCTGTGCAGGGCACTATCTGGATATTTTGATGTGGTGCTTATTGATGCACCTTGCTCCGGTGAGGGAATGTTCCGTCGCGATGAAAAAGCGGTACAGGAGTGGTCCAAGGAGCATGTAATATCATGTGCAAACAGACAGCGTGAAATTCTGACAAGTGCACAGGAAGCAGTAAGCTTGGGCGGTGCTCTCATATACTCGACCTGTACGTTTTCAGAAGAAGAGAATGAGCAGGTAATTGCGTGGTTTTTGGATAGCTTTACAGAGTTTGAACTTGAGTTCATGCATAGACTCTATCCGCATAATTCAAAAGGCGAGGGGCATTTTGTTGCAAGGCTTATTCGCGTGTCGGGCGGTAGAATAAAAAAACAACAGAATATGGAGCTTCTAAGGTGCAAGGAAAAAGATTTTTTAAAGTTTATGGATGATGCATTTGAGACAAAGCCCGATCTTGAAGCATTCTCGCTTCGTGACGGAAGGATCATATTGAAAAATAAAACAATGCCACTGATGTCTTCACTTTCAAACTTTAAGATTATATCCGCAGGAATCACCGCCGGTGAAATGCTCTCAAACCGCTTTTCACCATTCCATAATCTTTTTATGGCCGCGCTTAGTAGAGCAAGGTTTTCTAAAAGCCTTGATTTTTCAAAGAGTGATGAACGGCTTTTGCGATTTTTGAAAGGCGAAACGCTTGAATGTGATGAAGGCCTTAAAGGATATTTGCCGATATCTGTTTCGGGCTATAATATAGGATTTGGAAAAGCTTCACAGGGAATAGTTAAAAATCATATTCCCAAAGGCTTGAGGCTTTTGTGATACATCGGAGGAATATATGGTTGATGGAAGAATAGTTGTCGGTATGTCGGGAGGAGTCGATTCCTCGGTTGCCGCACTTTTATTGAAAGAACAGGGCTATGATGTAATCGGTGTCTTCATGAAAAATTGGGAGGAGACCGATGAAAACGGTGTTTGCACGGCAACGGCTGATTTTGAAGATGTACGCAAGGTTTGTGAGAAAATAGATATTCCGTATTATACTGTCAACTTTGCAAAAGAATATATGGAAAGAGTGTTTTCTCTCTTTTTGGATGAGTATAAAAAAGGCAGAACTCCAAATCCCGATATACTTTGCAACAGTGAAATAAAGTTCAAGGCTTTTCTTGAGTTTGCAATGGGACTTGATGCAACCCTTCTTGCAACCGGGCATTATGCACGTCTTGATAAGAGTGACTTATCAAATGTTCGTCTCATGAGAGCCAGCGACCTCAATAAAGATCAAACTTATTTTTTAGCAGGGCTCAATAAGGAACAGTTAAAAAAGGCTTTATTCCCGATAGGCGATATTGAAAAACCCCGTCTTCGTGAGATGGCAGAAAAAGCAGGACTTTCAACCGCACACAAAAAGGATTCTACAGGCGTTTGCTTTATCGGAGAACGCAACTTTAAAAAGTTCCTTTCACAATACTTCATGACAAACCCCGGTGATATGGTAACGACCGATGGCAGAATAATCGGAAAGCATGATGGCTTGATGTTCTATACATTGGGACAACGCAGAGGACTCGGCATAGGCGGACAGAAATACGGAAACGGAGAGTCATGGTTTGTAATACATAAGGATTTAAAGAATAATCGCCTGATAGTGGAGCAGGGCGAGGGAAGTGCCTTGCTCTCAAATGTCGGTTTCGTAGACAAGGTTAATTTTATATCGGGTGAATGCCCGAATAAGACGTTTAAGTGTACCGCGAAGTTCAGATACAGACAGCCCGATACGCCTGTTACCGTAATAATGGAGGGTGAGGGCGCAAGGATTGAATTTGATGAACCTCAACGTGCTGTAACCCCGGGACAATGGGCGGTTTTTTATGACGGTGATTACTGTTTGGGCGGAGGACCTATCGAACGGACAGAAAAATAAAATGGGTCTGCAAACAGGTGCAGACCGCATTTTGAAAAATTGGCAATAAGGATAAGTTTAGCAGAAAAACTTCTTACCCATCATAAAAGCTCGCTTTCCGTCACGCATCATGCGTCTTGAAATATCGGGGTAGCATGATGTAACGGCTGCTGTGCTGACAGCTATGCCTGTGAGCATTCCGAGCATAAACGAAATACCTTTCATCAAAAGTCACTCCTTTCGGTGTCGAAATTTTCTGAAATTAGTTTTTCACATTTTTGATATCTTTAGCCTGTGATATTATTGGAAAAATCTTATATTGCCGTTTGACACTTAAGCCGATAAATATTATGATATATGGTACTGATAAAGTTAACGGAGATGGTATTTTAATGAAACGAATTATTTCGTGTTTGATTGTGACAGCAATGCTTTTTGTTGCATTTTCAGCTGTGGCTTTTGCACAGGTAACTGTTGATACAAAGAAATCGGGCAAGGAAGGAATTTTTTCCTATGTCGAGAATGATGACGGAACAATCAGAATAGAAATGACGGATACAACAGCAAGCGGTGTTGTTACTGTCCCCGATAAAATCGGAAAAAAGAAAGTCACACAAATAAGCACGTATGCTTTTTGGGATTGCGTTAACATAACAGAGGTAAATATAGGCAGTAATATAGTTCAGATAGGGCAGATGGCCTTCATGAATTGTCCAAGCCTTCAAAAGATAAATGTTGATGAAAATAACGAGTATTATGCCTCGATGGCTGGCATTTTGTCCGATAAGTCATATACAACCATCATAAAATGCCCTGCACAGATGACAGGGGATTTTGTAATGCCGGATACTATAAAGACCATTGCACAGTATTCATTTTTTGATTGTGCAAAAATGACCTCCATAAAGCTTAGCAGTAAGCTTTCAAACATACCTTCGTTTGCGTTTGCTAACTGCTCGTCACTTACCGAGATGCAAATACCGTCAACTGTTACAGACATAGGCGAGTCTGCGTTTTCTTACTGCACAAAGCTTGAGAACATAACTGTACCTGAGAAGGTGTTTTACCTTGGTGCATCCGCGTTTGCAAATTGTTCGTCACTTAAAAAGGTTCATATCGGTGCAGCTCTTGTGTTTATTGGTGATCTGGTATTTACAGGCTGTAACGCATTGACGGAGTTTTCTGTATCAGCTATGAATACGATGTATTCCGCAAAAGACGGCATGTTGCTTTCAAAAAACGGAAAAACATTCTATGCTTGTCCGCAGGCAAAAGCAGAGGAAATAACATTACCCGATGGAGTTCAAAAAATTGCAAAGTACGCGTTTTATTCGTTCAAAAATATAGAAGGCATCACAATGCCCGAAACTCTTGAGGAGATAGCGGATTTCGCTTTTGTAAGCTGCCAAGTTGACAGCTTAATGTTTAAGGGTGAGGCTCCCGAACTTGGAAAAAATGTTTTTTATGACGCATCACCCAATTTGACTATATATTGTTATGAGAAGAATAAAACTTCGTTTGCTTCTTCTGCATGGCGTGACTTGAATGTTCAGACAGTCAAGGATGAAGAGGAAGAACAAGCCAATATCGGTGATTTGAACGGTGACGGAAAAATAAATTCAAGAGACCTTGCTCAACTTCAAAGGTATATAGTCGGTGAGGCACCGCTTGCAGGAACAATTGAGTTTTTGACAGCCGATGTTACAGAGGATGGCAAGGTTAATTCACGCGATATTGCTGCCTTGCAGAGAATAGTAGCATCTTGATAAATAAGGTGTATAAGATAAAACAGGAGGATGAGCGATATGGATTTTAACGAAACAATGCAATTCAAAGTTCCGAGAGAGAAAGAAACCGCCAACGAAATTTTGATGAAGGTTTTCTATGCTATGAAGGAAAAGGGATACGATCCTATAAACCAGATTGTCGGGTATTTGATTTCAGGAGATCCCACATATATTACAAGCTATAAAAATGCAAGACATTCGATTTGCAAACTTGAAAGAGATGAGCTTTTGGAAGAGCTTGTACGTTATTATGTCATAGAGCATGATAAGGCAAATCAGGCAATAAATAATTTTGCGGAGTAATTTTTTAAATGAAACGTATTATAGCATTTGATGTCGGTGACAGGCGAATAGGTGTTGCGGTGAGTGACCCTTTGGGTATTACGGCACAAGGTCTCGAAACTTATACGCGCTCTGACGATGTTCAAAAAGATGCCGATTATCTTTTGAGTATAGCACGGCGATACAAGGAACCTGTAAAATTGCTTTTCGGTATGCCGAGAAACATGGATGGCAGTTATGGCTTTCAGGCCGAAAAAGTAAAAGAGTTTGCAGGAGTTGTATTGGAAAAGTGGGATGGCGAATATGCTTTTTGGGATGAACGCCTTACTACTGTTGCAGCAGAGCGTGCACTTGATGAAGCAGAGCTTGATTGGCGTGAAAAACGTAAAGTTGTTGATAAGGTGGCAGCTGTCATGATTTTGCAGAGCTATCTTGGCAACTGATTATAAAGAGGTGGAATAATGGAAGAACTGAATACTTTTGATGAAATAATAATGCTTACGGATGAAAACGGTGAAGAAACGGCTTTTGAACACGTTTTAACTTTTCTTCATGAAGGTGAGCGTTATGTGGCACTCGTACCCGTTGTTGAAGATGCAAGCTTTGACGAGAACGAAGAAGCAGAGGTAGTGCTTTTGAAAATCGAGCATAAAGACGGTGAGGATGTTTATGTTTCAATCGATAACGAGGTAATGCTCAATGAAGTTTTTGAAGCTTTTATCGAACTTATGGAAGAGATAGAGGAAGAAGAAAATAAATAATCAAAAAGCACTTGAAAAAGTGCTTTTTAATTGATATAATAAGCGAGTATGTGCGATGAATGGAAACATTGCATTATCACACACTTGTGCGGACTTTCGGTCTCGTCCCATAAAAGGGCAACCGCAAGGCTGAAGCATAAGGAGGAAAATAATAACGAGGAGGACAATAAAATGTCAGTAATTTCCATGAAACAGCTTTTGGAAGCAGGCGTACACTTCGGTCATCAGACACGTCGTTGGAACCCCAAAATGAAGGAGTATATCTTCACAGAACGTAACGGTATCTACATTATCGATTTGCAGAAGACCGTTAAGAAGGCTGAAGAAGCTTACGACTTCATTCGTGAAGTAGCAGCAGAAGGCAAGACAGTTCTTTTTGTTGGTACAAAGAAACAGGCTCAGGAATCAGTTGAGCAGGAAGCAAAGCGTTGTGATATGTACTACGTAAGCCAGCGTTGGCTCGGTGGTATGCTCACAAACTTCAAGACAATCCAGGGCAGAATCAACAAGCTCCGCAAGATCGAAAAGATGGAGCAGGAAGGTGACTTCGCACTCTTGCCCAAGAAGGAAGTTATCAAGCTCAAGGCAGAGCAGGAAAAGCTCGAAAAGAACCTTGGCGGTATCAAGGATATGAAGAAGCTCCCCGGCGCTATGTTCGTAGTAGACCCCCGCAAAGAGCACATTGCAATCCTTGAAGCTCGCGCTCTCGGTATCCCCGTAGTTGGTATCGTTGATACAAACTGTGATCCTGAAGAAGTAGATTACCCCATCCCCGGCAATGATGACGCAATCCGTGCAGTTAAGCTTATCGCAGCTATGATAGCAGATGCAGTTATCGAAGGCAGACAGGGCGAGCAGAATACTCTTGAAGAAGCAGTAGCTGAAGAAGCATAATTTGACTAACACGGGAACGGTGCATTTTGCATCGTTCTCATACCAAATAAACCCAAAGGAGATAACCTAAATGTTTACAGCAAAAGATGTAATGACACTTCGTGAAATGAGTGGTGCAGGCATGATGGACTGCAAAAAGGCATTGGTTGAATGCGATGGTAATATGGATAAGGCGATGGACTATCTTCGTGAGAGAAGTCTTGCAGCATCCGCAAAGAAGGCTGGCCGTATAGCAGCTGAAGGTATCGTTGATTCTTACATCCACTTGGGTGGTAAGATCGGCGTTTTGCTTGAGGTTAACTGCGAAACTGACTTCGTTGCAAAGACAGACGATTTCAAACAGCTCGTTCATGATATCGCAATGCAGATTGCAGCTGCAAAGCCGACATATGTAAGAAGAGAAGAAGTTGACCAGGAAGAAATCGAGAAGGAAAAGGAAATCCTTAAGGCACAGGCACTTAATGAGCCAAATCCCAAGCCCCTCAATATCATCGAAAAGATGGTTGACGGTCGTATTGAAAAGTACTACAAGGAAGTTTGCTTGATGGAGCAGCCCTATGTTAAGGATCCCAGCACAACAATTTCAGCTCTTATCAACGAAGCAACAGCAAAGATCGGTGAAAAAATAAGCATCCGTCGTTTTGTTCGTTACGAAATGGGCGAAGGTCTTGAAAAGCGTCAGGACAATTTCGCTGAAGAAGTAATGGGCCAGATGAAGTAATTTGTATTTCTGATTATAAAGCGTCGGATTAGTGCATAATTCGACGCTTTTTATAAAATAATACGGAGTAGAATGTAAAGTAAATGGCGAGAGCAAAAGGCACAAAATTGATAGCGGAAAATCGAAAGGCGCGCCACGAATATTTTATCGAAGAAACCTATGAGTGCGGAATATCACTTGTGGGAACCGAGGTAAAAAGTATTCGCGGCGGTAAAGTGAACCTTAAAGATTCATATGCACAAATAATAAACGATGAAGTTTTCGTCATAGGTATGCACATAAGTCCGTATGAACAGGGAAATATATTTAACAGAGACCCATTCCGGAACAGGAAGCTGCTTTTGCATAAGTATGAAATACGCAAGTTGAAAACTCGTGCACAGGCAGACGGTTACAGCTTAATACCACTTAACATATATTTTAAAGACGGTAGGGTAAAACTCTTGCTTGCGGTTGCAAAGGGTAAAAAACTCTATGATAAGCGTCATTCAATCGCAGAGCGTGATGCAAAACGTGACATGGACAGGCGCATGAAGAATATGGATTAACATATAATTAATTATCTTGGGCGCGTAATGGTTTCGACGGGGATCATGGAGACCGGATAAGCGAGTCGAAGACCCGAGCTTCGATAAAAGCGGGAAAACTTAAATTTAACTGGCAATAACGAAATTGCAATCGCTGCTTAATTAAAGCAGCCGTCCGCCCGGCGTTGCCCACGACGGCGGATACGGGCGTCATCAATGTGGGGAACCAACCTGCGTAAGCTTTGCCGCAGGCGGGATTTTATGAAGCTACCAAGGCTTTGACCCTGTTGATGGGGGCTTAGCTGAGGGAAATATAAAACATCAACTACACTCGTAGAAAGTCTTGTTGACAGGTTTTCGGACAGGGGTTCAATTCCCCTCGCGTCCACCAGAAAAACGACAGGTTTATGCCTGTCGTTTTTTCAACTAAATCCGCTTGTGGAGATGGTTGGATTTAATTTAAAACTTATACCCTAATGCTGATTTCACCACTTGAAAGGTATTCCTGTGAGCCGTTTTCGTATTTTACCAAAAGGCGGCAATCATTGTCGATGTCGAGGGCGGTGGCAGGGGTTGAAGTGCCGTTTGAGATGACACTTATGGGCTTGTTCAGTACAAAACAGCGTGACTTGTAAAGCGGAATATGCGCTCTTGTGCTTAATGAATCGTAGTGGGACATGAAAGAATTGTAGATTTCTGCCACGAGGCGGTTTCTAAAGCCGTAGACAGGTTCCGTAAAGAGAGCTGTTGCTATGTTTGAAATGTCATCGGGGAAGCCGTTTTCGGGCGGATATACGTTGATGCCGATGCCGAGAACGGAAAAGTCAATGCTTCCGCTTGTCGATAAAACTGATTCTGTAAGTATTCCGCATACTTTTTTGCCGTTTATAAAGATGTCGTTTACCCACTTGATTTTTGGCGAAAGGTCGGTAAGTGCTTCTATTGCTTCGCATACCGAAACAGCAGCACAAGTTGTGATTAACGTGGTTTCTTCTAAAGAAAGGGTGGGGCGGAGCAACGTACTCATGTAAATTCCCGAAGCAGATGGGGAGTAAAATGTGCGACCTAAGCGACCGCGCCCTGCGGTCTGATGTGAAGCAACAATTATACTGCCGTGGGGAAGACCGCTTACGCCTGCCTCTTTTGCAAGTAAATTAGTTGAAGTTACTGTGTCGAAAACCTGAATTTGAGGCAACGAAAATTCGGGCTTTATGTGTGATAAAATGCCCTCTTTTGTAAGAATATCAAAATTGCTTGAGTTTTCTGTCATGCAACCAAGCTCCCAACTGAAAAAGACTAAGAGTAGAGTAACTTAAAATAATCCGCGTTGTCAATATCACTTTAATAAAGCATTGCAAAACGCAGCAAAATATTGTATAATCGCTATTGCACGAGTAAGGAAAGCATCCCTTTTCTTGCACCGCAACAGGACATAACGGGGCTTACCGTTATGGGTAATAGGCTGCTAAAGCTTAAACAAAATTGGATAGCGTTTATGGAGACGTATCGAAGAGGTCATAACGGGGCTGACTCGAAATCAGTTTGCGAGAAATCGCACGTGGGTTCGAATCCCACCGTCTCCGCCACATAATAAAGCCACCCTTTTGGGGTGGCTTTATTATGTGAAATAGTCGGGATTCGAAGCCGCGCCCAAGCTTTGCTTGGGGAAAACATCACAGTGTGATGTTTTTAGCGGCCGGCCTGTGCGAATAAGCCCAAGTGCGAAGCGTGGAACACAAGCACGCATGGCTGAAATGAGCACAGGGTAGCCCACCGTCTCCGCCACATAATAAAGCCACCCTTTGGGGTGGCTTTATTGTGTGAAATAATGGGGATTCGAAGCCGCGCCCAAGCTTTGCTATTTTTTTGGAGGAAGCAGAAATTCAAACCGACAGAAAAATACTTTTTTACAATTCAAAACGGTTTGTATCTATGCTATAATTAACAAAAAATGCAAGGTGGAAAAATGCAGAATTTTTTCTTATCGATGATATGTTTCTGGAGCAGCTATGCAATAGTTACGGTTATTGGGATATTGCATACGGTGCTTAATATCTATGTTCTGAAAATGAAGCCGATGGACAAAAACTCAATGGGGGAGGGCTACGAAAAAACAAAACCGTGGCATCCGCTTTATAATATAGTCCTGTTTTCAATCTTTGGATTTATCTATATGCATTCACTCGCAGAGCTGACAATAAGCGAGGCACTTGTAACGGGTGCAGTTTGGATGGGGATTTGCATAATATTTGATCTTTTCGGCTGGGTGTTAATAAAGCATCCGTGGAGCCTTTCTTTCAAGGAATTCTATGTTGATTATCAACCGTGGATAACGCTTATTTACATTGCGATATTCTTGGGTCCCGTTGTGGGTTTACTGCTTAATTGACGAAGATTTTTGTATTAGATATAATAGTCTTATCAAATTCGGAGGTGCAATATGGCACTTGAAAATTAGCAAACAACACAGGAAAGTCGTAAAACGTAGTTGGATTATTTTGAAATTCAGTATTAGGGGAACAATATAAGTATGACAGGCGAAAAATTTACACTATTGCATTATTCTATAAATGGTATTTTGGGCTTGATTGAAACTGAACAATTTGTTATACCAGAAATACAGCGTCCTTTTGTGTGGAAAAGAAGCCAAGTGAGAGATTTAATCGACTCTCTGTATAATGGATATCCTACTGGATACATAATTACTTGGAAAAATCCTGATGTGCAAACAAAAGATGGTGGCAAAGCCATGGGTAAACATGTGCTTATTGATGGCCAGCAACGTATTACTGCACTTATGGCAGCGATTTCAGGGAAAGAAGTTCTTGATGAGGATTTTAATAAAGACCGAATAAAAATTGCTTTCAGTCCTCTTGCAAACGACGCCACTAAACGTTTTGCTGTTCAAGATGCATCACACTTAAAAGATAAAAAGTGGATTCCAGATATTTCGGTTATTTTCGATAGCAAATTTGATCCTTTTGATTTTGCTTTAGAATACTGTAGAGTCAATGAGGGAGTAAAACCTAATGATGTAAATAAAGCTATTACAGAATTAAAAAGTATTGCCAATCGCCAGATTGGTGTCATTGAACTGGATCATTCGCTTAATATTGATGAAGTTACTGAGATTTTTATTCGTATTAACTCTAAGGGTACTGCGCTCAGTCAATCCGACTTTGTTATGTCCAAAATGGCGGCTGATACTGAGCATGGTGGAAACATGATCAGAAAAACTGTTGATTATTTTTGCCATCTTGCAGCCAAACCGGAGTTTTATTCCAGTTTAATACATGATATAGAATTTCAAAACTCAAAATATGCCACTAAAATCAAATGGCTTGCAAAAGATTATGATGATATTTACGATCCGGATTATGGCGATATGCTCCGCGTATCGTTTATGCACCAATTTCGCAGGGGTAAGCTTGCAGACCTGGTAAGCTTGCTTTCGGGCAGAGATTTTGAAACAAAGGAATATCGTGATGATATTGTTGAAGAATCATATCGAAAACTTGATGAGGGCATTCAGAATTTTATAAACGAATATAATTTTGCTCAGTTCATTATGGCAATCAAGGGTGCAGGATTTATATCGCATAAGCTACTCAATTCAGCAATGACGCTCGATTTTGCATATACCTTATATTTGATGTTGCTTGATGACCCAACTATACCGAACGCACAGATTAAACGCTATGTTCAAAAGTGGTTTGTTATGTCAACTCTTACATCTCGTTATATTGGCTCGCCAGAAACTGTTATGGATAGAGATATGCGAAGCATTGCGGAAAAAGGATTTTTAAATTTCCTTGCAGATGTGGAGGCATCTTCACTTTCAGATTCTTTTTGGACGGTTACATTGCCTCAAAATTTGGAAACATCGTCTGTAAACAGTCCTGCTTTTAATACGTTTATTGCAGCACAGATTAACCTTAATTGCAATTCTATGCTTATGAATGGTACTAAAGTTAGTGATTTGCTCACTATTTCGGGAGATGTGCATCACATTTTTCCACGTGCATATCTCAAAAATAATGGTGTTACAAATAAAACTAAATACAACCAAGTTGCAAACTATATTTATCTTGATACGCAGGTAAACAAAGCAATAAGTGATGATGCACCTGCATCATACTTCACAAAAGCAAAACAGCAGTGTGAAACAAAGAAGATTGAATTGGGTAACATTTCAGATTTGGAACTTCTTTCAGCTAATCTTTTAGAAAACTGCATTCCTGATAACATTGATAAAATGGATGTATCGTCTTATGATGAATTCCTTCGTGAACGTAGGAAGATGATGGCTGCGTTGATTGAAAGGTATTATAAGGGATTATGATGTTAGAATAAAGTGTAAACTTAACGTTTGGCAAGTAACTGGCACGAGAGAACATCTCTCGTGTCTTTACTTTTTTGACTTTTTATAACTTTCGTGCATTAAAAATCGGTGATTTTGGCGGTTTTTGGGTGATGGGGTGCATAAAGAGTGTATAAAAAATGTTGAAATGTGTTAATCTGCCTTGCTATTTGACACGAGGGAGTGTAAAATAATAGGGTATGTTAATATGGGTTTTTGTGCAGAGTGCGAAAACCCGAACAAAAGAAGGAGGACAAAAATGAAACGCTTTATAGCAATTCTTCTCGCAGTGGCTATGGTATTGAGCTTGTCAGCTTGCCAGTTCTTGCCTAAGCTTGAAGATCCTGACACGACACCTGCTGCAACAATGCAGCCCGAAGATGCAGCGAATGCTGTTGATAAGATTCTTGAAGGTAAGACTTTTGAGAATGTTTATAAGACATACTTCAGCTCGTCTTATGCATCTTTCAACTATTACAGCACAGCTTATGCTACAGTTCGTGAGATCATCGCAAACTGCATTGACGGTCTTGTAGAGCCCAACACATACGGCGTATACGTACCCTCACTTGCAGAGAGCTGGAAGTCAAACGAAGACCAGACTGTCTGGACATTCAAAATCCGCGAAGGCTTGAAGTGGATTGACCACACAGGTAAGGAAACAGAGTATGCTGTAACAGCTCAGGACTTTGTTGACGGTATACGCTATATTGGCGATCCTTTGAACGGCGCATATTCACTCCGCGTTGTACGTAACCTCATCGAAGGCTTGTATGATTATTACTGGCTCCTTGATGATATAGACAGCGGTACTGTTACTGACACAACACGTGAAGATGCTGTTGCTACATTTGACGAGGTAGTAGGCGTTAAGGCTATTGACGAATATACAGTAGAGTACACTCTTACAAGCAGTGCTCCTTACTTCCTTTCACTTATCGAGAGCAGCATGCTCATGCTCCCCGTTGAGTATGAATATGCAATGTCGCTCGGTGAAGACTTCGCTATTGACAACGAGCATATGCTTTACTGCGGTGCATACTATGTATCAGCATTCGAGCGTGACAAGGCTATCACCTTGACAGCTAACCCCAACTACTGGGATAAGGAAAACGTAACAATCGAAACAGTTGAATATCAGATGATTCCCGACGGTACAACATCACTTGAAATGTTCAAGCGTGGCGAAACCGACTACACTTCAGTTGAAGCAGAAGCTTACCTTTCATTGCAGGGAACAGAGTGGGCGGACAACCTTTTGCCCACAAGCCACAGCTTCTCAACAAACTATTTGTGGCTTGACTTTGCAGGCGAAAACCCTGAATTCAACAAGTTCATCAACAATGAAAACTTCCGCAAGGCTTTGATGTACTCACTCAACCGTGAATCACTCGCTTCATTGCGTGAGCCCGTTGACCCCAAGAGAATTTTGCGTAACACAATCAACGCAGAAGGCGCTATCTATGACAGCAATGGCGTAGATTACACAGATTACAGCCCCCTCAAGGAAATCAAGGAAACTGATTACAACCAGCCCGAGCTTGCAAAGCAGTACATGGAAGCTGCTATCAAGGAATTGTGCGACGAAAACGGCAACATCATAGGTTGTGAACCTACAACAGTTGACTACTTGCCCGTATGTAGCTTTGATGTAGACGGTAAGTTGCCTGTTACAATCTGCTACGTTGGCACAGATGATGAAGCTGAAATCATCATGGCTCAGCTCTTCAAGGCTATGATCGAAGAATCAATCGGTGCTGATTACATTGATTTCCAGATTCAGGCATACAGCGGTTGGACATACGGCACAGTTGCTGATCCGCTTAACTATGACATCTACTTCGATTCACTTTCAACAGGTTATGCAGATCCTTCAGGCATACTTACACGTATGACAACTGACGGTGCTGAGAACGTTGGTAAGTACAATGTTCCCGAATTCGATGCACTTATAGAAAAGGCACTTGCTGCAACAACATTTGAAGAAAGATTGCAGTATTTTGCAGAAGCAGAAGCTTACCTTTGCGGTAACGGCTTTGTAATTCCGTTCATTTCATCATTGCGCGGTTATTACATGAGCTATTCAGTTCCTTATACATCACCCTTGACACTCTACGGCAACACAAAGTACAAAGGAACACTCGTTATGTCAGAACCTTTGACAAAGGCAGAGTTTGATGTATTCGAAGCTGCTTATGATGTAGAAAGAGCAGAAGCTTTGAAGGCTAACTAATCCTAAACTGAAATGAGTTTATGCCCTGCTTGCTTTTAAGCAGGCAGGGCAAATTTTTTTGACTGTGTGTCAATTTCGGAGGCGTTGTTGTGGGAAAGTACATCCTTAAACGAACACTTAATTCACTACTTACCGTCATTATTGTTTTTGTGGCGGTTTTTATGCTGTTGCGCTTAATGCCGCTGAGCGGTTATTTTCCACAGGATATGCTCAAAGAAACAGATGAAGCAACCCGTATGTCTTACCTGCGTAATCAGGGCTTGCTTGATCATCCCGTAAAACAGTTGTTCCGCTTTATCGGAAATCTTTTCCAGGGAGACCTTGGGAGAAGCTTGACTGTTTATCCTAAAGTTCCGATTTCCACATTGCTTGCAGAGAAGATACCCGTAACTGCCGCATTCGGTTTTTCAAGTATGTTACTCGGTATTGTTTTAGGTCTTTCACTCGGTCTTTTGATGGTTCGTTTTAAGGACCGTTGGGGAGACCGTCTTGGCACAGGTTATATTTTAATCGTACGTGCCATTCCCAACTTGATTTATCTCTTTTTTATACAGGTCTGGATATCGCTTTGGTTTAACTTGCCAATGGTATTCAAAAAAGATTTGCCCTCGTCATGGATACTGCCCGTTATCTGTTTGTCGCTCGGCAGTATTGCATGGTATGCTTTGTGGCTTCGTCGCTTCATGGTTGATGAAGAAAACCGCGACTATGTAAAGTTTGCGCTCGTTAAAGGCTTGCCTAAAAAGCAGGTTTTAAGGCGTCATATATTCAAAAATGCGATTATTCCGCTGGTCATTTATTTGCCCAGTGATTTACTGTTTATAATTTCAGGTTCACTTGTTATAGAGAGCCTTTATGCAATCCCGGGTACGGGCGGACTTTTGACTACCGCAATCAAAAGTCAGGACAACAACCTGGTTCAGGTTATTGTTTTGATGTATGCGGTACTGTCCGTAATCGGTGTATTCCTTGGTGACCTTCTGGTTGCAGCTGTTGACCCGCGTATTAAACTTACTGAGGAGGAATAAGGGATGGAAAACAATAATAAAACTGATTCTTCAAGAATCCTGAATCCTCTTAAGTTCCGCGCTGCGGTATTTGACAGTATGCTTAGCGAGGATACGGGTTATTCAAATTATTCATACTGGCGTTCAACAATACGCACATTCTTTAAAAACAAAGCTGTATTGGCGCTTGTTGTATTGATTGCTGCGATAATTGTAATGAGCTTTGTTTATCCGATGGTTTCGGATGTTGATCCTAACAAGGTATCTCTTTTTATCACGGACTGGAACCAAAGACCGAGTGCAGAGCATTGGTTCGGTACGGATACATTGGGCAGAGATATATGGGCACGTGCATGGTATGGTGTTCGAAACTCGTTCTTGCTCGCTTTCTGTATTGCACTTTCAGATGTAGGTATCGGCATGATTGTCGGTGCGATCTGGGGCTACAATAAAAAGCTCGACCCCATAATGATTGAAATATACAACGTAATCACGAATATTCCTTCAACGGTTTATCTCGTGCTTTTGGCGTACATTATGAATACGAGTTACTTAACGCTTTTTATCTCGATGGCTTCGCGAGGTTGGATTGTTGAAGCGAGATTTTTCAGAAACAGGATACTTTCAATCCGTGACAGTGAGTACAATGTTGCATCGCGCTGTCTTGGTACTCCCATGCGCAGAATTGCTACAAAGAATATAATTCCGCATATCATAAGCCTTATCATAATGGAAGCTGCTTTGTGTATTCCGTACTCGATAGGCTCTGAAGTATTCCTTGGATTTGTCGGCGTTGGTTTGCCCGTTGATGCGATAACGCTTGGCAATATTGTAAACCACGGCCGTGCATCATTCACATTGCATCCTTACCAGATGCTTTTGCCCACAATAATACTTTGCATTATAACGGTTGCGTTCTATGTTATCGGCAACAAGTTTGCTGATGCATCGGATCCGAGAAACCATGTTTAAGGGGGCACATCATGAGTAATAACGGACATACAAGCCCCAAAATATTTTCAGCACAGGATGTTGAAATCAAGTTCAATCTTCGCGGCAAGGTTTTAACTGCTCTTCGCGGCGCATCGCTTGACCTTTATGAGGGCGAAACACTTGCGATAGTTGGTGAATCCGGCTGCGGAAAATCGGTGTTTACAAAGTCGTTCATCGGTATGCTTGACAAGAACGGAAGCATAACGGGCGGAAAAATTCAGTACCGTGATGAAGACCTTACAAATTACAAGACGGAGAAGGATTGGCTTAAAATACGCGGCAAGAAAATTGCCATGGTATTTCAGGACCCGATGACATCCTTAAATCCTGTCCGTACCATTGGTGAGCAGATTACCGAAGTAATAACATGGCACTTTGGAACAGAACATGAGCAGGCTAAAAAAGAGGCAATAGAAATTCTTAAAAAGGTCGGAATCAATGATGCCGAATACAGATATAAGCAGTATCCGCATGAGTTTTCGGGCGGTATGCGTCAGCGTGTTGTCATTGCAACGGCAATAGCGTGCAGACCTGAAATATTGATATGTGATGAGCCTACAACAGCGCTTGATGTTACTGTTCAGGCGCAGATATTGAACCTCATACGAGAGCTTCAGAGAGAGCTGAAAATGACGGTTGTATACATAACTCACGACCTTGGCGTTGTTGCAAATGTTGCAGACTGGGTTGCTGTTATGTATGCAGGGCAGATAGTGGAGTACGGTACGGTTCACGAGATTTTCAACGAGGCTGTACATCCTTACACAAAAGCACTTTTGCAATCCATGCCCCAGCTTGGAATAAAGGGACATGACCTTTATTCGATAAAGGGAACACCGCCCAACCTTTTTAAAGAAATACGCGGTGATGCTTTTGCACCCCGAAACGCAGATGCAATGGATATAGATTTTGAAGAAGAACCGCCGGTTTTCAATGTGACGGATACTCACTATGCCAAAACATGGCTTTTGCACCCGTATGCTGAGGATTATCGCAAGTCATTGGATGAGCGTGATGCGCAGATAAAGCAGGAAAAGAAGGCTGCAGAGCCGTTTAATTATACCGATGCTGAAAAGCTTTTGGAGGTAAAGAATCTTACAGTAAAGTTCAAACTTGGCGGTAAGGAATTCCGCGCAGTTGATGATGTAAGCTTTGATATTTTCAAGGGTGAAACACTTTCACTTGTCGGCGAATCGGGCTCAGGTAAGACAACTATAGGCCGTGCAATTATGCGTATTTATAATAAGGTTGACGGTCAGATCATATTCCGTGATGAGCCGATTACAGGTAAGCTTGACAGACAGAAGAAAAAGAAACTGCATATGGAAATGCAGATGATTTTCCAGGATCCGATGGCTTCACTCAATGAGCGTGCAAAGGTTGATTATATAGTTTCCGAGGGACTTTACAATTATCATCTTTTTGATAACGAGAAGGACCGTCTTGAAAAGGTTGAAAATATAATGCGTGAGGTAGGCCTTTCAAGCGAGTTCGCATCAAGATTCCCTCATGAGTTTTCGGGCGGACAGAGGCAGAGAATCGGCATTGCAAGAAGTCTTGTTATGAACCCCGATTTTATAGTTGCAGACGAGCCTATTTCGGCACTCGACGTTTCAATTCGTGCGCAGGTAATAAATCTTTTGAACAAGCTCAAGCGTGAGCGTGATTTGACATATCTTTTTATCGCACATGACTTGTCTGTTGTGCGCTTTATTTCAGACAGAATAGCGGTTATAAATAAGGGCAGAATAGTTGAACTTGCAGAGTGTGAGGAGCTTTTTGCACATCCCTTGCATCCTTATACAAAGGCTTTGCTTTCAGCGGTTCCGTACCCCGATCCCGATATTGAACGAAATAAAAAGCTTTTGGTCTATAACAAGGATATGCATGATTACAGTACGGACAAGCCCGTATGGACGGAGATTACAAAGGGGCACTTCATACTTGCAAATAGTAAAGAGCTTGAAGCATATAGAAAAGAAATAGAGAAACAAGGATAAATGCAGAAGGAAGATAAAAAAAGCTACATCAGACTGATTTACAAGACGGCATTTGCCTATCTTGGCGTTGCACTTGTGGTTTCTCTTCTTCTCGGTTCGTTGCTTGGGGGAAACTATTATATAGTTTGCTCCGTGTGTGCTTGTGGCTTTGTTCTTATATGCTGGGGTTGGTTTACATACCTTAAGATGACGGGCATGAGGATATTCCCCAAAAGAGATGGAAAAAAGAAACCGAAAGTGCCATATATTCACAAAAAGGATAAGGACAAAAGAATGCACAGGCCGTCTTTTCGCATGGATAGCGATGACTTTGACGATGATTTGACGTCCAAAACTTCTGCATCAGCAGAGAATTTTACAGAAAAACAGGCTGATACGGCACGCATAATTGCTCGCATAGCTTGCGGAATAATAATGGTTAGTATATCTTTTTTGATTCCTATAAACTGACAGGAGGATTTACCTATGAGAATACAAAACGGCGTTTTGATTACCGTTGAAAACGGAAGATTTGAAAAAGGGTACGTTGATTTTGAAAATGGAGTAATCACCGCTTTTGGTAATATGGATACAGCACCCTCATATGACGGTGAGGTGTTTGATGCACAGGGCGGTTACATAATGCCCGGATTCATGGATGCACACACACATATCGGTATTTCCGAAGAAGGCTTCAGGTGGGAAGGCGAGGACTGCAACGAAACTACGGATCCCGTAACTCCCGACATGAGAGCAGTTGACGGCTTTTACCCGTTTGATATTGCAATTCCCAAGGCAAGAAAAGCAGGTGTGACAAGCGTTGTTGTATCGCCGGGCAGTACCAATGTCATAGGCGGTCAGGCGGCTGTTGTAAAGCTTATATCGGACAATAATGTGGAAAGAATGGTGGTAAAAGCACCTTGTGCCATAAAGTGTGCAACGGGCGAAAACCCAAAACGCAATTTTGGCGAGAGAAAAGGGAGAAGCCCCATGACTCGCATGGCAACAGCTGCGATATTCCGAAAGACACTTGAAAAAGCAAAGCGTTATATGGGCAAGAAAGAAGCGGGAGAGGATGTTTTCGACATGGAAATGGAAGCGCTCATACCGCTTTTAAAGGGTGAAATACCTGCACATATTCACGCACACAGGTCGGATGATATACTCACGGCTTTGCGTATTGCAAAGGAGTTTAATTTGAGGTGTTCAACCGTTCATACAACGGGCGGAGCACCCATAGTAAATGAGATTGCAAAATCAAATATAATTCCTATTGTAGGTCCTTGCATCGGGCCTGCAGGCAAGCCGGAAACTGTTGGCGGCTCACTTGCAATGGCGGCAGAGCTTAACCGTGCAGGCGTTGAGTTTGCACTTGCTACCGACCATGATGTTGTTGCTTTGTGGCTTTTGCCGCACTTGGCTTCAATCACGGTTCGCGAAGGCCTTGACGAGGATGCTGCTTTCCGTTCAATAACGATAAACGCAGCAAAGGCGGCAGGCGTTGATGATAAAATAGGTTCGATAGCTGTAGGCAAGGATGCAGACATTGCTGTATTTTCAGGTCATCCGTTCCATTATCTCACAAAAACTACAGCTGTGTTTATAAACGGCAAGCGTGAAGCTTAAAGCAAGAAAAACTATGAATACTGAAAAATATATTGAACTTATACAAAAAGTTTATCCAGAAGCTGCTTCCTTGCGTTGTCATTTGCATGAAAATCCCGAACTTTCGGGCAAAGAACATGAAACGCTCAGCTTTATTGAGTCATACCTTAAAGAGCTTGAAATAAGCTATTCCACGTACAGTAACGGCGGAATTTGTGCTTGTGTAGGCAAGGGCGAACGTGCAATCGGTATTCGTGCGGATGTTGATGCACTTCCTGTTCTGGAGAAAACAGGTTTACCGTTTGCTTCAAAAAATGACGGTGTTATGCATGCTTGCGGACATGATATTCATACTGCGGTTTTGATGGGGTTGGCAAAGGTATTTAAAAGCATTGAGAATGAGCTTGACTGCGTTTTAAAGCTTTTTTTCCAACCGAATGAAGAAGTTGCAGGCGGAGCAGAAATAATGGTTAAAGAGGGATGCATGGAAAATCCCAAGGTTGATTACACCCTTGCAATCCATGTTGATCCTACCGCAGACTTAGGAACCGTTATTTTGACACCGGGAAAGATGAACGCTGCAATAATAGATTTGACAGTCCGATTGAAGGGCAGGTCCTGCCACGGTGCACATCCTGAACAAGGGGCGGATGCCATTGTAGCGGCTTCTCATGTAATATGCGCACTCCAGACAGTTGACAGCAGAATGACAGCACCCACAACGCCCGTTGTTGTTACAATAGGTGCAATCCAAGGCGGAACAGGAAATAATATCGTGGCAGGCGAAGTCACGATGCGCGGTACGGTAAGAGTACTGGACATGGAAACTGCACGCTTTGTCAAAGAGAAGATAACAAATATTATAACTTCCGTCGCTTCAGCATGGGACGTTGAAGCGGAAGTTGAGCTCACGGATAATTATCCTGCACTTATAAATGACTATGAAGCAACAATGCTTGTTGCAGATACTGCACGAAGCGTTTTGGGTGAGCATAATGTAATAATGAACGATGTACCGAGTATGGGCGGAGATGATTTTGCATATTTTGCAAACGCATCAAAGGGCTGTTACTTCAATGTCGGCACAGCAAAAGAGGGCGAAGCAATTGAAGCTTTGCACAGCTGTACTTTTGCACCCGATGAAAGATGTATTTTAACCGCTATGACAGTTCTCGGTGCAAGCGTACTCAATATTATGGAGAAGAAATTATGATAGCAGGCGATACAAGAATATATGTGTCGCTGAAGAAGCTGGGCGAAAACCTTGATGCACTTTCAAAGCTTGTCGGAAACAATGTAGCCATAATGGCTGTTGTTAAAGCAAACGCTTACGGACACGGTGCAAAAGAGGTTGCGCCCGTTTTGCTTTCACATGGGGCATCATACCTGGCGGTAGCAAGGCTTGAAGAAGCACTTGAAATAAGAAAATCGTTTCCCGATGCTCCGCTTTTTGTTCTCGGTTATACGCCCGACTATCTTTTGAAAACGGCCGTCCAAAACGATATTACGCTGACTGTGTTTTCTTATTCGCAGGCTATGATCTTAAGCGAGGCAGCGAGAGAGTTTGAAAAGACGGCAAAGGTTCATCTTAAAGTGGAAACGGGCTTTAACCGTTTGGGAACTGATGATATAAATGAGCTTTTGAAAATATGCGAGGTTGAAAATGTTTGTAAAGAGGGTATATATTCCCACCTTGCATTAAAAGACAGAGCATCTGATGAAATTCAGCTTGAACGCTTTTTGAATATAGTAAACGACCTTCAGGATAAAGGATACACATTTAAATACAGGCATATTGCGGATAGCATAAGTGCGGTGGATTACCCCGATTTCAGGCTTGATATGATAAGACCTGGGGCTGTACTTTACGGCATGAAAAGCTATGAAGACGAAGAGTTTAAGGTGAAGCCCATAATGAGTATGCAAACTAAAATTGCAAGGCTCAGAGCGATAAAAGAGGGTGAAGGCGTGGGCTATGACTTTGAGTTTTGTGCAGACCGTGATATGAAGATTGCAACATTGCCTTTCGGTTATGCAGACGGTTATCCGAGAGCGCTTGGCGGAAAGAGCTATGTTACAATAAGGGGAAAGAAGTGCTCGCTTATCGGCATTATGTGCATGGATCAATGTGTTGCAGATGTTACGGATGTTGATGATGTTCAGGTAGGAGATACCGTAATAATTTACGGTGACGGAAGCGATAATACGCTTTCCGTTGAAGAAGCCGCAAAGCTGGCAAAGTGCAATAAAAACGAAATTCTGTGCAGGCTTACATCACGCCCGGTGCGTATATATGAGGAATAAATAAAAGCGTTTATAAACTATACAAATACTTGAAAATGTGCTATAATTACTATTCAAGTAAAATTGGAGGAGTTTCGATGGTTAGTAGCATGACAGGCTTTGGCAGAGGTACTGCACAAGCGGAAGGTCGTGAAATAACGATAGAATTAAAGAGTGTAAATCATCGCTATCTGGATATTGGTTACCGTATGCCAAGGCAGATAAACTTTTTGGAGGATGTTTTCAGGGCAGAATTATCCGAGCGTCTTTCAAGGGGACACGTAGATGTTTATGTAAATTACCGTAATTTAAGAAATGACAGCAAGACGGTAGAGATAGATAAAGGGCTGTTGTCTGCGTATCTTGAAGCCGCAAAAATTGCAACCGATGAGTTTGAGCTTGAGAATGATCTGAAACTCACATCAGCCTTGCGTTTTCAGGATGTGTTGACGGTAGTGAGTGCAGAGGAAGACAGGGAAGCACTTGTTTCACTGTCAAAAGAGGCTTTGAACATGGCAATAGATGAGCTCAAGGCAATGCGTGCAAAAGAGGGAGAAAGGCTTGCAAATGATCTTTTGAACCGTCTTGATACGATAGATGCGCTGAGAGCACAGATCGAAAAGAGAGCTCCTCAGGTTGTAGAAGAATACAGAGCAAAGCTTTCAGAACGAATAGAAAAGTTGCTTTCTTCCGTAACGGTTGATCAGCAGCGTCTTGCAACAGAGGTTGCGATTTTTGCTGACAAAGCAAGCATTGATGAGGAGACTGTAAGACTCACAAGTCATGTAAAGGGTATGAAAGAGCTTTTGGCATCAAGTGAAGCTACGGGCAGAAAGCTTGATTTTCTGGTTCAGGAAATGAACAGGGAATTCAACACAATAGGCTCCAAGGCGAACGATGGAGAAATTGTTGCTTTCGTAATTGACGGCAAGGCAGAAGTTGAAAAGATAAGAGAGCAAGTTCAAAATATTGAATAAGCTTTAAATACTAAAAAAGCGTACAGGAAAGGGAAAATATGCGTAATAACAGAGAAGGTCTTCTTATAGTGATTTCAGGCCCGTCGGGCGTAGGCAAGGGTACTGTTTGCAAGTGCTTGCTTGAAAACAACAAGAATTTCAAGGTGTCGGTTTCAGCAACGACAAGAGAACCCCGCAAGGATGAAATCGAGGGTGTAAACTACTTCTTTAAGACTAAGGAAGAGTTTGAAAAGATGATAAAAAATAATGAGTTTTTGGAGTATGTCGATGTATTCGGAATGAATTATTACGGCACACCCCGTGCATATGTAGAGGAAGAGCTTCGCGCAGGTAATGATATAATACTTGAAATCGATGTTCAGGGTGCAATGCGTGTTAAGGAAACATTTCCCGATGCAGTTACTGTTTTTATAGCACCTCCGTCAATGAGTACTTTGAAGAGTCGCTTGATTGGCAGAGGAACGGAGTCGCAGGAGGCAGTCGAAAAACGTTTTGCACAGGCTTTTGAAGAGTTGAAGTACATTACAAAGTATGACTATGTAGTTATTAACTCGGTCCTTTTAAAGGCTGTAAGTGATGTTGAATCCATTATAAAGGCAGAGCATCTTCGTGTTTTCAGAAATACTGACATAACAAATAAGATACTTGGAGGTAATGAGTAATTATGATGAACAAACCTGCATTGAACGATATTCAGGAAAAAGTCGGTTGCCGTTATATGTTGGTTACTGTTGTTGCAAAAAGAGCAAGACAGCTTCTTGAACAGCCCGAACGTATTGGCGACAATAAGCCCGTTTCCGTTGCAGTTGAAGAAATCTATAACGACAAGCTTGATATAGCGTTCTCGGAGGAATATACAAAGTGACAAAAACCGTTGTAGTAGGAATAACAGGATCAATATCAGCATACAAGGCTTGCGATATAATAAGCAGGCTTAAGAAAAGCGGTGTTGATGTTCGCGTTATCCTTACAAAAGGCGGTGAAGCTTTTATAACGCCCCTGACTTTGGAAACATTATCGGGAAATCCTGTATATACTGATGTTTTGGAAGAGAAGGTTTCGGGCGTTGTTGCACATATTGAGCTTGCAAAAAAAGCCGATGCATTTTTGATTGCTCCCTGCAGTGCCGATGTTTTGGGAAAGATGGCACACGGCATAGCAGACGATATGCTCACAACAACGGTTCTGGCTGCTAAAGCTCCTGTATTCATTGCTCCTGCAATGAACAGTGCAATGTATTTAAATCCTGTTGTTCAGGAAAATATAGAGATCCTGAAAAAACGTGGCTGTGCTTTCATCGAGCCTGAATCTGGAATTTTGGCTTGCGGCGACACAGGTGTCGGACGGTTGGCTGACACTGCAGTAATAGCACAGCGCATAACAGAGGCTTTGAAAATCAAGCGTGACCTTGAGGGCAAACATATAGTAGTAACAGCGGGTCCTACTGTTGAGATGATCGACCCTGTAAGATACATTACAAACCGTTCATCAGGCAAGATGGGCTTTGCAATAGCAAACGCTGCAAAAGAACGCGGAGCACGTGTTACACTTATAACAGGCCCGGTCAATTTAAAAACGGACGAGTCAATAACGAGGGTTGATATTACATCATCAGCTGACCTTCTGGAGGCTGTGAAGACGCATTTTGAAAATGCCGATGCACTGATAATGGCGGCAGCACCTGCTGACTTTACACCGTCGGTTGTTCACGACTCAAAGATTAAAAAAGGTGATTCCGAGTTCCTGGAATTAAAGCTTAAAAAGACGGCTGATATATTAAAGACGGTTGCGCAGAATAAGGGCGAGCGTAAAATAATGGGCTTTGCGGCTGAAACAGATAATCACGAAAGCAACGCTTCTGCAAAGCTTGCTAAAAAGGGCATAGACTGCATTGCTCTTAATGATGTATCAAACAAGGAAATAGCTTTCGGTTCCGATGATAATGCAATAACGCTTATTTATGCTGACGGACGAAGTGAGTTTTCCGGTGTGAAAAATAAGAATCTTATAGCCCATTGGCTTTTAGACAGACTTTTTTGATTTGAAATGTTGTACGCAAAAGTCTTGGTAGATATAGCGAATACGAATGTAGACAAGCTCTTCACTTACTGTTTTGATAATGAAGAGCTTTCTGTTTTGCGCGGACAGCGAGTTTTGGTGCCGTTTGGTGCAGGTAATAAAAAAATCGAAGGCTATGTTCTTGAAATAACAGACGAATGTGAAGTTTCAAATGTTCAGATAAAAAGAATTATAAAAACGCTTGAACCGTATGCGGTCTTGAAAAATGATCAGATAGAGCTTGCGTATTGGATGAAGGAACGATATAAATGCCTCTTGAGTATGGCGTTACGTGTGATGATTCCTGCACAGCTTCGCGGTGGCAGAATAAAAGAAAAGACCGAAGCTCTTGTTATGCTCAAAGAGGGTATCACTGTTGATGATGTAAAAGCGAGCTTAATGTCTAAAAACGGAGCAGTAAAATCACCCAAACAGCTTGAGATTATAGAGCTTTTAGCTCAAGTTAATTCCAAAATGTCGGTTAAAGATATTTGTGCGTTTATACCGAATGCATCCGCTGCCGTGAATGCACTTTTAAAAAAGGGTATTCTCGTAAAAAGTGATCATGTGCTGTTTCGTGACCCGTATGCCGATATAAATATAATATCCACCAAACCGCTTATGTTGCTTGAAGAACAACAATCAGCCTTTGATGCAATATGTGACGGACTTGATAAAAAAAGTGGAGTATTTTTGCTTCACGGTGTTACGGGAAGCGGTAAGACGGAAGTGTATATGCAGGCAATTGCAAAGGTGATAGGCGAGGGCGGACAGGCAATACTTTTAGTTCCCGAAATATCACTCACTCCCCAAACTGTTGAGCGCATAAAGGGCAGATTCGGTGAACGTGTGGCGGTTTTGCACAGCAGGTTATCACACGGTGAGCGTTATGATGAATGGCGAAGAATACTTCTTGACAAAGCGGATGTTGTTGTAGGTGCAAGAAGTGCTGTTTTTGCACCGCTTCAAAGATTAAGACTTATTGTTATAGATGAGGAGCATGAAAGCTCATATTCATCAGAACATTCACCGAGATATTCCGCAAATGAAATTGCAATAAGGCGAGCAAAATTGACAGGTTCGGTTGTTGTGCTTGGAAGTGCAACTCCTAAAATAGAAAGCTATATGAAAGCCAAGATGGGCAAATATACTTTGCTTACGCTTAAAAACCGTGCAAATGCACATAAAATGCCGAATGTTGAAATTGTCGATATGCGTGAAGAATTCCAAAACGGCAACAATTCAATATTCAGCACAAAGCTTGTGAATTCGCTTACTGATTGCTTCAATAAAGGCGAGCAGGCGATACTTTTTATAAACAGACGCGGATATTCAACTTTTGTTTCGTGCAGAAGCTGCGGCTATGTATTCAAGTGCCCGAACTGCGATGTAAGCCTTGTATATCATAAGTACAGCAATAGATTGAAGTGCCACTATTGCGGACACAGTGAGCCTCTTCCAAAGAAATGCCCAGAGTGCTCAAGCCCCTATATAAAGTCATTTGGCGTTGGTACACAGCAGGTGGAAGAACAAGTGAAACTTCTGTTTCCTGAAATTAAAACGCTTCGAATGGACATGGATACAACTCGCACAAAGAATGCTCATTATGAGATTTTGAACAAGTTTTATAACGGTGAAGCGCAAGTCTTGATAGGAACACAGATGGTCGCAAAAGGGCTTGACATAAAGAATGTAACCTTGGTCGGTGTAATCGCGGCAGATGCTTCACTTTTCCATTCCGATTACAGGAGTGCAGAGCGTACTTTCCAACTTCTCACCCAGGTTGCAGGCAGAGCCGGCAGGGATAGCGAAAAATCGGGCGGTGAGGTGGTAATACAGACATACTGTCCCGACCACAGTGCAATAATTTCGGCTTCAAATCACGATTATGAGGGCTTTTACGCAAAGGAAACTGCAATAAGACGTTCTTCGATGTTTCCGCCGTATTCGCTGTTTTTAAGGCTTTTATTCGTTGGCGAGAATGAGGAGGAGCTTTCGGCAAAATCAGAAAAGTATCTGGTCGCACTTGAAAAGGTGATAAAGAATGTACTCGCAAGCCAAGAGGCAAACGAGGCTGAGCTGATGCTTATGTATTCAGCACCTGCACCGATAAAAAAGAGGGAGGGGCTTTATCGTTACGTTATTATGATAAAGCTTGCACGCACGAAGAACACTGCACAGGTCTTAAATGCGGTTTATGAATATCTTGAAGAGCATCCTTGTGAGCTGCTGTTGAGTAGTGAAATTAATCCAAACGATATGATTTAACATGAATTTGTGCTAAAATGTAGAATGAGATATAACAAGCAGGAGTAATATTATGGCTTTGACAAAAACGATTGCAATAGAAGGCATTGACGGAAGCGGAAAGAGTGTTCAGTTTAAATTATTAAAACAGGCACTTGAAAATATGGGCTACACGGTAGCTTCAATGGAGTTTCCCGTATATGACAGCTTTTTCGGCAAGGAAGTTGGAAGATTCCTAACCGCGGCAGATGGTGTAAGGGCTGACGAGGTTGATGCAAAGAGCATGGCTTTGTGGTTTGCTATGGACAGATTCAAAGCAATGCAAGGTTATAAGGACGGCGAAACGGACTTCCTTGTAATAAACAGATATGTATTGAGCAACGCAGTATACCAGAGCATAAGGGATATTGATGCAAACAAAGAATACGATACATTGGAGTTTGTATATAATCTTGAATATAATGAATTGGGGCTTGTAAAGCCTGACCTGAATCTTTTCTTTGATGTTGACCAATCGCAGGCTTCAAAGAATGTTTTAAAAAAGGGATTCCGTTCCTATGTTGGAGAGGGAAAGGATGTATACGAAGCATCAAACAGCATACAGTTCAGAGCAAGAGAAAAGTATCTTGAGTATGCAGACAGGTGTGACGATATAAAGGTTGTGTCCTGTATGGAAGACGGAGTGTTCTTAGCTCCCGAAGTTATTTCCGAAAAAGTGCTTGAAATACTTAAAAACAGTTCAATAATATGATTTTAAGTTTTCCCCCTGCATAATATTTTGCGGGGGTGTTTTTTTGAAAAACAAAGCTTTATTGATAATACAGGCGTTGATTTTGGTTGTGGCTGTAGCATACCTCGTGTTTATGCCGCAAAAAATATCCATGCATTTTGAGGATAATATGTACAATGAATGGCTGAAGCGTAAAATGCCTGATGAAACGCACGTACTTACGCTATGGCATATCGTTGAATTCAAACCGTTTTCCGGAAGTCTTAGCAGCTACTTTTCGGATTATTCCAAGAAGTTTGAAAAGAAGAATAAGGGTGTGTTCATAGAAAGCCTTACGATGACAACGGATGAGTACGAAGAACGCATAGGCCGTGGCGAAAGTGCTGATATTTATTCTTTTCCACTTTCGCTCATTGATTCTGTTCCCATCAAAAGTGCCGTGTACCGAGAAAAAACATATTTGTTTGACACTTCAAAATACGGCAGTGAAAACGGTGAACGGCGAGCGGTTCCCTACGCATTATCGGGAAGTTTTCTGGTAGGCAACAGTGAAAAATTGCAAAAAGACAATATTGAATTCAGCCGCCAAAACATTGATTTTCTTATGGAGAATATCTCCGAAAACGAGGAGTTTTTAACGGGGAAAGCACAGCTTACGGTTGTGGATGCGGGAACACTCGGCACATATGTGAGAAAGTATGAATCGGGCAAGGGCTTTATGGTTGATGCAATACCGATAATTGAAGAAGAAAGGCTTTTGCAGTTTTTGGGAATTTCGGATACGCTTGACGGAAAAAGAAGAGAACTTGCAACTGCATTTATCGACGAACTTTTTGATAAGGAACAAACAGAAAAGTTATGCAAGATAGGCTTGATTCCGACGGTTGAAAATGAAGAGGCAACGAAAAAATTTGAAAATCAATATATAGAAGAATTATATAAACTCGTGAGCTAAATCTTGGTATGGCTTGTATAAGTGTGCAAAATGAAGTAAAATATGAATATGAGTATTTATGTAGAAAAATTGTTATCAATGGGTGCTGCGGCCGATGTTTTAATGAGCCGTATGACAACTTTTAAAATTGGCGGAAAAGCCGATTTGTTTATCGAGCCGTCAAACAGCAGGGAGCTTCAGGAAATATTGTCAGTTGCAAAGGAAGGGCAGATACCCGTTACCGTAATAGGCGGTGGCTCGAATCTTCTTGTCAGCGACAATGGCGTTGAAGGTCTTGTTATAAGAATTGGCGATAAAATGTCAGCCGTCGAGCAAGTGGGAAACGTATTCTCTGTAGGTGCAGGCATTTTGTTAAGCTCGCTCACAAAAGAGACCATAAGGCGCGGCTATATGGGGCTTGAATGGGCAGGCGGAATCCCCGGCAGGCTTGGCGGTGCTGTTGCCATGAATGCAGGTGCATACGGCTACGAAATAAAGCCCTTGCTTTCGTCGGTTGAGTATATAGAAAACGGTGAGGTTTGCTCAAAAAAAGTCGAAGATGCAGACATGGGATACAGAAAAAGTATCTTTGCACAGAATAACCGTATTGTCGTTTCTGCTGTCATTGAGCTTTTAAAAGACGATGGCGGAGCAAAAGACAGAATGATCGAAATGAATAACAAAAGAAAGAACTCACAGCCGCTTGCATATCCGTCAGCAGGCAGTGTTTTCAAACGTCCGGAGGGATATTTTGCAGGTAAGCTTGTAGAGGATGCCAATTTAAAAGGTGTGAGCGTGGGCGGAGCACAGGTCAGCGAAAAACACGCAGGGTTTATAATAAACACAGGCTCTGCTACTTGCAAAGACGTGCTTGATCTTATTGCTCACATAAAGAAAACCGTTTTTGAAAAAGACGGTGTAATGCTTGAAGAAGAAGTCCGGTTTATAGGGCGTAAAATGTAATATACAAAGGAATTTGAAATGTCGTTTTCATCCGATTTAAAAGATGAGCTTATAAAACTCAAGATAAGAACCGATGAGGAAAAAAGAGCTATGCTTGCCGCGTTGACACATACGGCAGGTGCTATGACGCTGTCCTCAGGTTTTGGATTGGGAGTGCAGTACATGACTGAAAATTCCAATGTTGCAAAACTTGTTGCAAAGCTTGCAAAGGCACTTTACAACATAGATGCCGCCATAGGCGTTAAAGAAAATACACAGCTTAAAAACCGTTATTATATGACTCTTTTAAGGGGCGAAAACTGCAAAACGCTGCTTGAAGATGTCGGATATCTGGCAAAAGACGATAATGATGAAAGTTTTGAAATAGGCCATGTTGATGCTTCTTTGCTCGACAATGAGGATAAACAGCGTGCTTTCATAAGAGGTGCTTTTTTAGGCTCGGGCTCTGTAAATGCCCCTGATAAAGGGTATCACGCAGAAATAATTTGCCGATACGAACGTTTTGCCAGGGAGCTTTCCGATATACTTTCAAACTATTATATCGATGCAAAGCTCACTGACAGAAAGTCGCAGTCCGTTTTGTATATCAAAGAAGGGGACAAGGTGTCTGACCTTATAAAGCTTTTGGGTGCATCCGATGCCGCTATGCAGTTTGAAGAGGTACGCTTGTTCCGCGGTGTCAAAAATGACTTGAACCGCAGGCGGAACTTCGAAGATGCCAACATGAACAAATCCGCAACGGCATCGGCAAAACAGCTTGTTGATATAGAGCTTATCAAGTCAGTAATGCCCTTGAGCTCACTTTCAAAACCTCTCTATGAGGCAGCAGAAGCAAGACTCAATAATCCGGAAGCAAATCTTGCAGATTTGGCACAGATGCTTAATGTCGGAAAATCAGGCGTAAATCATAGATTTATAAAGCTTGCGGCGATAGCTGATTCAATTCGAAACGGAGAAAAGGTATAGCGATATGAACGAATTTGTGCATTTACATGTTCATACTGAATATAGCTTGCTTGACGGTGCATCAAGAATACCTAACCTTGTTTCGCGTGCAAAAGAATTGGGTATGAAGTCGCTTGCTATAACGGACCATGGTGTTATGTACGGTGTGGTTAATTTCTATAAAGAGTGCATGAAGCAAGGCATAAAACCCATACTCGGTATGGAAGCTTATGTTGCCGAAAAATCCCTCTATGAAAAAGAGGGATTGCGCAATAATGCACACTTGATTTTACTTGCAAAAAACAACACAGGCTACAAAAATCTGATGAAGCTTTCGTCAATCGCTTTTATTGACGGATTCTACTATAAGCCCCGTATAGATTACTCCGTACTTGAACAGTACAGGGAGGGGCTTGTATGTTTGTCTGCGTGCCTGGCAGGCGATATTCCGTCTTTGCTTTTAAAAAATCAAAAAGACTCAGCATATGCTCTGGCAAAACGCTTGAAGGCTATGTTCGAAGATGACTTTTATATAGAACTTCAAAACCACGGCATAAGGGAACAGCTTGAGGTTTTACCGCTTTTGGCTTCCTTAGCTCAAGACCTTGATATAAAAACAGTTGCAACGAATGATGTCCACTATGTTGAGAAGGCGGATGCCGAGGCACAGGATGTTCTTTTGTGCATACAGACAAATAAGTTTGTTGACGATGAAATACGCATGAAGATGTCAACTGATGAGTTCTATTTAAAGACGGGGGACGAGATGCTTGATGTCTTGTTTGATTATCCCGACTCTATAAAGAATACAAACGAGATTGCCGAAAAATGCAATGTCACGCTTTCCTTTGACGAGAGCCATATGCCCGCATTTAAAACTCCCGACGGCAGTGATAATAAGGCTTATTTTGAAAAGCTTTGCCGCGAAGGCTTGAAGCGTAAAATGCCGAATGCTGATAAAACAGCATGGGACAGGCTTGAGTATGAGATGAATGTAATTGCGAGCATGGGCTTTGTTGATTACTACCTCATTGTTTGGGACTTTATAAACTTTGCACACAAATCGGGCATCTTTGTAGGCCCGGGCAGAGGAAGCGGTGCAGGCAGCATTGCTGCTTTTGCACTTGATATAACGGATATAGATCCCCTTAAATATGACTTGCTTTTTGAACGCTTTTTGAATCCTGAGCGCGTTACAATGCCTGACTTTGATATAGACTTCTGCATTGAAAGGCGACAGGAAGTTATAGACTATGTCGTTAGAAAATACGGTGCAGATCACGTTTCACAGATTATTACATTCGGTTCAATGTCTGCAAAGGCGGTAATACGCGATGTGGGCAGGGCTCTGCATATGCCTTACGCAGATGTGGATAAAATTGCAAAGCTTGTACCGAATACACTCGGAATAACGCTCAAGCAGGCACTTGATACTGTTGCAGAGCTTAAAAGCTTATACGAGATAGATACGGGTATTAAAAAGCTCATAGACCTTTCAATGAAGCTTGAGGGTATTCCACGCCATGCATCAACCCATGCAGCGGGTGTTGTTGTGTGCGTTGACCCGATAACTGAGTATGTACCCTTGCAACGCAATGAGGATGCTGTAACAACTCAATTTCCGAAAGATACCGTTGAGGAATTGGGGCTTTTGAAGATAGACTTTCTGGGACTTCGTACGTTGACGGTTATCCGTGATACGCTTGATTTTATACGCGAAAACGGAAAAGAAGTTCCGGACCTTAACAGGATGGATCCTGTTGACAGCGGTGTATATAAGATGATTTCAGAGGGTGATACCGATGGCGTTTTCCAGCTTGAATCCGCAGGTATGCGCCAGTTCATGATGCAGTTAAAACCCGATAATTTTGAAGATATAATTGCAGGAATTTCGCTCTACAGACCGGGTCCTATGGAACAGATACCGAGATACTTAAAGGGCAAGAATGACAAACAAAGCGTTGAATACTCAACCGAGCTTTTGCGTCCCATACTTCAGAATACATACGGTTGCATGGTCTATCAGGAACAGGTTATGCGCATTGTTCGTGACCTTGCAGGCTATTCAATGGGCAGAAGTGATATAGTAAGGCGTGCAATGGCTAAAAAGAAGCATGATGTCATGGCAAAAGAACGACAATGCTTTATATATGGTGAAGAAAAGAATGGCGAAATCACGGTTCAGGGATGTCTGAGAAACGGCGTAAGCGAAAAGGTCGCAAACAAGATTTACGATGAAATGATGGACTTTGCATCATATGCATTCAATAAATCCCATGCTGCTGCCTATGCTGTTGTTGCCTACAGAACAGCATACCTTAAAAAATATTATCCCGTTGAGTTCTTTACTGCGATGATAAACAGCTATCTTGGCAATGCAGATAAGATATCAGAATATATTTATGCTGCACAAAAGCAGGGAATAACACTTTTGCCTCCCGATATAAATAAGAGTTTTCCAAAGTTTACGGTTGAAAACGGCAGGATAAGATTCGGTCTTGCCGCAATCAGAAACGTTGGCGAAAATGCCATGGAGCAAATGATAAAAGAACGTCGGGAGAAGGGCGAGTTCTCTGATTTTTATGACTTTTTAAAGCGTTCTGAAGGCATAAACAAGCGCATGATTGAGGGGCTTATCAAGGCAGGGTGCTTTGATGTGTTTGGCGTTTTCCGTTCCAAGCTCATGGCAGTTTATGAGCGTGCCATTGATATGTCGGTAACAGAACGTGCAAGGCGTAAGACGGGGCAGATGTCGCTCTTCGATTTTGCAGATCAAGATTCTGACATGAACATAAATATCGAGTTTCCGAACATCAGCGAGTATTCACGCACACAGCTTCTTGCAATGGAAAAAGAGTCGATAGGAATATACATAAGCGGTCATCCGTTGGATGATTATACAAAACAGCTTGCGCATATCGGCACAACCGTTGCGATGATTCTGAATGAGGACGGCAACGGAAGAATAAAAGATAACGATACGGTAAGAGTCGGCGGTATATTGACGGACCTTAGAAAGCGTCCCACAAAATCGGGCAACGGCATGATGGGCTATGCGGTTTTGGAGGATAAAACAGGCAGCATAGAAGTTACATTCTTCCCGTCAGTGCTCACAAGATATGCACCCATCTTAGAAAATGACGGCAAGGTTGTAATACGCGGAAAGCTCAATATGCGAGAGGAACGCAACAACTCCATTCTGGTTGATGAGGTTATTGAGCTTGAAACAGCAAAGGAAAACAGAACCTTGTATTTGCAGTTTGACATAGAGGAAAAAGCTCTCTTTGATAAGATCTGCACTATTTTGACTCGTTTCCCCGGCAATGTTCCCGTTAAACTTTGCAGCAGTAAAATAAAAGGAAAGAGCATTGCGGTACCAAACAGTATGCATGTTAACCCGAGCAGTGCTTTTATAGATATACTCAATGCCCATTTGGGCGAAGAAAATGTAAAGCTTATAAGTAAGGTGTGACAGAAGATGACAAAGAACAGTTTATTGCCCTTGAAGAAGAATGACGATATAAAATTAGACGTTGATTCGGTTACGGGGCAAGGATGCGGTATAGGCAGATATGAGGGGCTGGCCGTATTTGTTGACGGTGCACTTATGGATGAACAGGTGTATGCTCATATCATAAAGGTGAAGTCAAGCTATGCGGTGGGCAAGCTCAAGAGCATACTGACTCCGTCAAAGGACAGGGTGGAGCCAAAGTGCCCTGTTTATGATGCGTGCGGTGGCTGTACATTGCAGCATCTTTCATATGAAGCACAGCTTAAAGTCAAACAGGAACAGGTCAAGGATGCCATGGAACGCCTTGGCGGTTTTAAAGATATTGAAGTTTTACCGATTATCGGCATGAAGAATCCTGAACGCTATCGCAATAAAGGAAGCTTTCCTTTGGGGTATGTTGATGAAAGCGTAGAAGCAGGATTTTTTAAGCAAAGGTCGCACACTCTTGTGCCCTTGAATGATTGCATTATACAGAAAAGCAAGATTATACAGGCAGTAAATGCAGTAACAGAATGGGCGAATGAATACGGCGTGCCTCCCTATAATGAGGAAACGCACGAGGGAATATTACGCCATGTTATGGTGCGTACAACTGCTGATGAAAAACAGGTCATGGTTGTAATCGTAACAACAGGACCTATATTGAATGTCCCACAACTTATTGAAAAGCTTAAATCAAATATCGAAGGGCTTACAAGCATTATTCATAACGTAAATTCAAAGGTTACAAATGTAATATTGGGTGATGAGTTTGATGTTATATGGGGAAGTGACTATATAACCGAGAAAATCAATGGCTTGAAATTCAATGTAAGTGCTGCTTCGTTTTTGCAGGTAAACCCCGAGCAAACAGTCAAACTCTATAATACAGCAATAAACAATCTTGGCCTTACGGGTGAAGAAACAGTTGTCGATGTATTTTGCGGAATAGGTACAATATCCCTGCTGATCGCAAAAAAAGCAAAGCAGGTTGTTGGTATTGAAATAGTTAAGGAAGCAATAGTTGATGCCAAGCAGAACGCAAGAGAAAACGGCATAGAAAATGTGGAGTTCATCTGTGCAGATGCAGAGGAAGCATTTCCCAAAATCGCATCAAGCGGAACGAAAATAGATGCCGTTATGCTCGATCCGCCCCGAAAAGGCTGTGACGATAAAACGCTCAATGCAATCATAAATGCAAAAATCGAAAAAGTCGTATATGTTTCATGCAACCCTGCAACACTTGCGAGGGATTGTCGCCTGCTTTGCGATAACGGCTACGAGATAAAGTCCGTTCAGCCCGTTGATATGTTTCCGCACTCAGGTCATGTCGAGTCCGTCGTTTGCTTAAAACGACGACTCGACGTCGATATGCGACGCTGACGTGTCGCTCGATATGCCACCTGCGGTGGCTCGATATATCCCATCAAGAATGGGATTCGATATGTTTTGACTGAAGTCAAAACGAGATAGAGTGAAGACGCGGCAGACAGCATATCGACCTTTTGTTGCCAAAGGCAACATATCGAATTTGAACGAAGTGAATGTAACCGGAAAAGCAGATATACTGCGGAGGATAGTATGACAAAAGTGAAGAACAACAAACCGTCAAAATGGAAACCGCCAAAGAATTACAGGTACTATTTCGACCCTGATTCCGATGCAGAGTTTAAAGCAGAGCATCCGATAGGATACAAATTTTTGTTGGCACTCGGAATTGTTGCTTTGGTTTTGCCAATGTATGCGTTCATTCTTTGCGTTGGGTTGCTTAAAGGAGAAGGAAATGGCTGGGAAGTACTCGGTGCTATCGGCGGTTTCATATTTGGCATAGGACTGTTTAACTTTGTTGCAATTATAATTAAACAATATCTGGGGCATTGGGTAAGTATTATATGCTTTTTGCTTGGTGGCGGACTGATGGCATTGAGCTGGTTTCTGTGTTAATGATTCAGATTGCTATATTGCATAGTGTGTTGTATATCGATAAAAAAGAATAAATATGAATTCGAAAAATATTTTAAGATAAGAAACTATCAATTTTGCAATAGAAATATCAGATATATGTGATGATATTAAATGCACTATGTTTATAAATTAATTATTGAATTTGTTACCACAGCGAAAAACAAATAAAATACTGTTTGATAAACTTTAGTTTGAAAGTAAATGTATCTTGTGAAAAGGGTAATTTTGGTTATCGGAGTTCTCGCAGCGGTTATGTTTGGTGGATGCGGACAAAGTAACAGGACTCCTTCTGTTCTTATTGCCTTTGACAATACCTTTTTTGGAATTGAAATACATTGCCATAGCTGTATGCTCCATTGCAACACTTTCTGCAATTCAAGAAGGGTTTTATATTATTACAGATAGTGGACACAAGTAATCCAATCCCAATATGTAGAACAGTTAGAAAAACTTGAAGTTTCATTTCTGTTAATCCTGCCGAAAGGCTTGATTATAAATATTATATTTTAAGGAGATTGCTGTTTGAGAAAAAACAACACCTTGG
>JAFQXA010000033.1 GCA_017407205.1 Clostridia bacterium | reverse complement strand
ATCTTGAGAGCAGCCTTTGCAGTTCTCTTACCGTTTCTTGTCTGGAGCATATAGAGCTTACCTGCTTCGATGGTAAATTCCATATCCTGCATATCTCTGTAATGGTCTTCAAGTGTTGCGCAAACCTTGATGAATTCATCATAAGCTGCAGGGAACTTTTCTGCCATCTGTGCAATGGGCATGGGAGTACGAACGCCTGCTACAACGTCTTCACCCTGTGCGTTTACAAGGAACTCACCCATGAGACCCTTTTCGCCTGTTGCAGGATCACGTGTGAATGCAACGCCTGTGCCGCAATCATCACCCATGTTGCCGAATGCCATCATCTGAACGTTAACTGCTGTACCCCAGCTGTAGGGGATATCATTGTCACGTCTGTATACGTTTGCACGAGGGTTGTCCCATGAACGGAATACTGCTTCTACAGCACCCATGAGCTGTTCCTTGGGATCTGTCGGGAAGTCCTTACCAATCTTTGACTTGTATTCTGCCTTGAACTGGGAAGCGAGCTCCTTAAGGTCTTCAGCTGTAAGCTCAACGTCCTGTGTAACGCCCTTTTCTTCTTTCATCTTATCGATGAGTTCTTCAAAGTACTTCTTGCCGACTTCCATAACAACATCGGAGTACATCTGAATAAATCTTCTGTAGCAGTCATATGCCCAACGAGCATTGCCTGACTTTTCAGCCATAACCTGAACAACCTCTTCATTAAGACCGAGGTTCAATATTGTATCCATCATACCGGGCATTGATGCACGGGCACCGCTTCGTACTGAAACGAGAAGGGGATTTTCCTTATCGCCGAACTTCTTGCCTGTGATGCCTTCCATCTTATCGATGTATTCCATGATCTGAGCCTGAATTTCATCGTTGATCTTGCGACCGTCTTCATAATACTGAGTACAAGCTTCCGTACTAACCGTAAAGCCCTGGGGAACAGGAAGACCGAGGCTTGTCATTTCTGCCAAGTTAGCGCCCTTACCGCCCAAAAGCTCACGCATTGTTGCATTTCCTTCACTAAAGAGATATACGTACTTTTTCGCCATTTAATTTTCCTCCACGGTTTATTTTGACATACGGATATGTATAATTATAGTATAAACTCCACTTATATGCAATGCTTTTATAGTGCATTTTTTCTTGATTTTATCGTCGTTTTTTTGTCAATCAAGCACTTTTTATGCAGTTTTTATTCATTCTTGTGAAAACCGCGGAGTATATATGCATTTTGCCGATGAAAGCTCCTGTATATAAACATTCTCAAAGCCCTTCATCAGACAATAGTCAACAGCCCTCTCATATTCCCTTTTTGTAAGCTTTCGATTTAGGTCCTTGAACTCTGTTTCAACATACGGAACATACTGACTCATGAGCGAGATATTGACGCTTTTCGGGAAATTATCAGCTATGAAATCGAGTACTCCCCTTGTATTGTAAAGTGTAGCCGGAAGCACAAGATGCCTTATGATAACACCCTTTTGTGCAATGCCGTTTTCGTCAAACACAACATCACCGCACTGTGAATACATCTTTACAATCGCAGACGATGCTTTTTCAAAATAATCATTTACACGGGAATACTTTTTTGCAAGCTCATTATCGCAATATTTAAAATCAGGCAAATAAATGTCAACTATGCCTTCAAGAGACTTTATCGCATCAACCGTTTCATAGCCGTTTGTATTGTAAACAATCGGGATTTTAAGCCCCTGCTCCCTTGCCTTTTTTACCGCCTTTATTATCACTTCAATATGCGGTGTAGGCGTTACGAGATTTATATTATTTGCATTCTTGCCCTGAAGCTCAATCATCATATCGGCAAGCAAATTTTCATCAACCCGAACACCCGTGTTTCTGTGATTTATCGTGTGATTCTGGCAGAAAACACAATTCAAGTTGCAGCCACAGAAAAATATTGCACCGCTTCCGTTTTCACCCGATATGCACGGCTCCTCAAAAAAATGCAAATCGTTCCTTGCAACATACGGCAACGAGGCAGCACCGCAAAAACCGATGCCGCCTGCATTTCTGTCAACCTTGCAATGCCGTGGACAGGCATTGCATATTTTTTCTTCAAATGTACTCATTATCTTTACTTCTTGTTTCTGTTCTTTTTCTTTTTGCCGTTTTCGTTGGTTTTAATGACAAAATATTCGGCATCCTTTATTTTTTCGGATGTATCATCCTTAACCGACCTTACTATGCTGTCGTGATTTACTATCTTTATTTCTTCGTTAGCAGGTCCGAGTCTTATTGCAGATGAAACATACTTCTTTAGTGTGAACGTAAATCTTGTACCCTCACCCTCTATACTGTGAACCTTGATTTTTTCCTGCAATCTGTCGATTATGGTTGCGGCAATCGACAAACCAAGCCCCGTTCCCCCATCGCCATGGGACTTGTCAACCTTATAAAATCTCTCGAATATATGTTCCTGATCTTCTTCGCTTATGCCTACACCTGTATCGGCAACGCTGACAAGCAATCTTTCGCCATCCTTTACAGAAAGCGTTATCGTGCCGCCCGGCTCAGTATACTTCATTGCATTATCAAGAAGTATTACAAGCACCTGCTCAACAAGTCCGCTATCCGTCATCGCATCGCCAACATCGTCTGCATCGAGCAAAAGTGTTATACCTTTTTGTGCGGCATTTTCCGTATAACTGCCGACAACATCATTCAAGAGCTCTTTGATATCAACCCTTGAATACTCGGTATAATCGGCACCCGACTGTAACCTTGAAAGCTTCAGCATATCACTTATAAGCCTTGAAAGGCGTACAACCTCATGAAGCATGATTTTATAATAACGCTGTTTATCCTCTTCGTCCTTAACCATACCGTCCGTCAAAGGCTCAAGTAAGCCTCGGATAGAAGTTAACGGCGTTCTCAATTCATGCGATACGTTTGCAACATATTCTTTTCTCATGTTTTCAAGGCGTTCCATGTCGCTGACATCCTTAAACAAGCCAACTACGCCGACACGCTCATTTTCCTCTGTTACAACAGGAGTAATCGTTATCCATATACTTTTATCGCCCGGCATTTTTAAGGTCACGGTTTTTGTAGCACCGCTTTCATAAACCTCATCAAACTTATCCCAAATCATTTGGTCGCGAACTATATCCTCACGCTTTTGCGCCTTAACCGCACCGAACATTCGCATGAGTGCGGTATTGCAATGCACAAGCTTGCCCGTTGCATCGGTTGCAGCAACACCGTCGGTTAAGCTCTGCAAAATTTGGTCAAGCTGTCCCTTCTCAGTTCTCAGCTTGTAGACGGTCTTTGAAAGCGTTTCGCACAGGTTGTTAAGCGCAGATGCCAGAACTCCTATCTCGCCTTTTTCGTTTTCATTAAGTCTTATGTCAAAATTGCCCTTCGACATTTCAATTGCAGCCTCGGACATCTTATTAAGCGGTTCTGCAACCTTTTTCATGCGCCAAGCCATGACTGCAAGCGTAACGGGAACAACTATGAGTGTTATCCAGAAAAGTGCTGTTGCAAGCTTTTCGCTTCCTGCTATTATTTCATCATATTCCTGAAGCATAAGTATGCCTGCAATTATTTTTCCGTTGTCATCATTAAGCGGAACACCTACTGCAATAAGACGCTTATTACCGTCAACTTTAATGCTTTCTTCCTGCACTGCATTGCCCGAAAGCACTGCTGATATCTCGCTTTCAAGATTTTTTGCAAGAACCGAAAGTTCCATATCAAAAGCCTTGTCTTTCGGGAATATTATCTCGCCTTTTTGATTGATAATTATACTCTCGGCAGCTGCTGCCGACATAAAGTATTCGCCGACGCGTTCAAACGCCTCGGCTGTTATGTTCTGATCCCTATATTCATAAAAAAGCTGTTTTGCCGCCTCTGCCTTTGGAAGCATTTCTTCCATTTGCATATTGGTATAAACATTACGGCTTAATACAGAATAACCTGCGACAACTACCGTTGCAGTAAGCAACATTGCAAGCACGAGCGCCGCCAAAAGGCGGCGCAAAAATACGCTTTTCATTATTCAACCTCGAATTTGTATCCGACTCCGTAAATTGTCTTTATACTCCAACCAAGCCCTTCACCGTCCAGCTTGGCTCTTATACGTTTAATGTGCGTATCAACGGTTCTTGTTTCGCCTGCAAAATCATATCCCCAAACCTTATTCAAGAGAACTTCTCTTGTAAAGACATGACCGGGGTTTGATGCGAGCATATAAAGGATTTCTATTTCCTTGGGTGTGCATATTACGGATTCACCGCGAAGCATTACCGTATAGCTATGTATGTCAACGCTCAAGCCATTATGCGTAACTATGCCAGCGTCCATGGACACTGCCTGCTCGCCAGTACGCCTTAAAACCGCCTTTATTCTTGCCGTAACCTCACGAGGACTGAACGGTTTTACTATATAATCGTCTGCCCCAAGCTCAAGACCGAGTATTCTGTCTATTTCCTCACCCTTTGCCGTAAGCATGATTATCGGTACCGACGATTTCTTTCTTATCTCTTTGCAAGCATCCGTTCCCGACATCTTGGGCATCATTATATCAAGCACGCACAAAGCTATCTCCGAGTCACTTCCAAGCTTTTGTACTGCCTCCTCGCCGTTATATACATCAACCGTCTCAAAGCCTTCCGCTTTGAGGTATATACCCAACGATTCATGCACAACTTTGTCATCATCAGCTATAAGTATTTTATTTGCTGCCATAGTTTATCACTCCTTTTCACGCAAAGTAAAAACACAGACAAATTAAACTATTTTCATCTGTGTTTATAATACCATATTTTTTTCTGCTTTTTAAGTTGATTTACAGTTTTTCACGATTTTTTTGCAAGCTTCATAATTTTTGCACTATTCGACATCTTTTCTTTTCAAAGAAACGGAAAACTCAACCCGCCCATCTGCGCTCTTTGCCCAAATTCTTCCGCCGAGCAAAGCTACTGTTTCGCTTGCAATTGAAAGTCCCAAGCCCGTACCTTTTCCCGAATGTGATTTATCGACCTTATAAAAACGTTCAAATATATGCTCTATGTCTTCTTTTGCTATTTCGCCATTGTTTGAAACAGTAATCACGACTTCGTCATCTTCGCCTTCGCTTGACGAGATTATGACTTCGCCCTTTTCACCGTGCTTTATTGCGTTGTCCGTCAATACAACAAGCACCTCTTCAATACGTTCCGGGTTTGAATAAACCATCGGATTTTTTGCAATTTCATCTTTTACGTCAAGCACTATTTCCATTGAGTTTTCCTGTGCAAGCGTTGAAAATCTGTCGGGTATATCGTACAGAAGTTCAAGAATATCAAAGTTATATTTTTCAAGAACCAAAGTTCCCGATTGCAGGCGTGAAAGCTCAAGCAAATCATCAATAAGGTGCGACAGACGAATGGATTCTTTCAGGATATATCCGTAATATCTTGCTCTGTCCGCATCGGTCTTTATAAGTCCGTCATTGAGTGCATCAGCCAAGCTTCGAATTGAAGCTATCGGTGTGCGAAGCTCGTGCGAAACATTTGCTACATAATCCCTGCGAGTCTGCTCAAGCCTTGCACTTTCTGTAACGTCACGCAAAAGAACAACCGCCTCGCGGGATACTTTTCCGTCGTCAAAAAGCGGTGTTACGGAGTATGCAAGTATTTTCCCGTCCGTCCTTATCTCGCCCTGGTGCTCACACGGCTCATCATCAAAGACCTTTACCGCAGCTTCCGAAACATCCGAGTATGCAACAATGTCGGTAATCTTATCGCCCTCATTGCCGCCCAAAAGCTTTATTGCACCGTCGTTGTAATAGAGGATATATCCTTCCCTGTCAACCGCGATTATACCCTCTTTTATTCCGTTGATTACAGCTCTCAATTTATTCTTTTCAAATATGAGCCTTGAAATGGTATTCGAAAGCTCATCAGAAAGCAAGTTAAAAGACTTTGCAAGCGAAACAAGCTCGCTGCTTCCTTCTTCCTCTGCACGCACCGAGAAATCACCCTTTGCCATTGAAAGAGCTACCCCCGTTATCTGTTTAAGCGGTCTTGTCATACGCTTTGAGGTGAAATAGGCAGGAATCATCATTATCGCAACGACAACGAGCATTGAAATGACGAGTGCGATAACAAGGCCACCGAGTGCAGTTTCTACCTCGCCCATCGGTTTTATTAAAAACACTGCACCTATTACGGTATTGTCGTCCGACAGTACGGGCTCGCCCATCAAAACTCCGATATCGTCGGTAATCGGCAAAGTCAGGGTTTCTCCCGACAAAACATTTGCTACATACTTTGAGAGCAAACCAAGGTAACGGCTGGTGTTCTTATTGCTGTAGTACGCAATAACCGTTTGTCTGCTGTCGTAAATATATACGGATGCATCCCATATTCTGTATTCCATACCGCCTATTGCACGTTCAAATGTCTGTGAACCGACACGGCCCTGGAGATATTCGCCCGTCATTTCCGCTATGAACTTAGCTCTTGGCGAAAGCTCCTCCGCTTTTTGCTTTGCAAAAATACTTATGCCCGTATAATTAAAAAACAGTACGGTTAAAACGGTACTCAACAGTACCGTTGCAAGTATCAGTATAAGTATTTTTGCAAGAAAAGTGGTTTTCACTCTTTATAGTCTTACCTTTCGGCTTCAAATTTGTATCCCACGCCGTAAACCGTTGTTATCTTGAAACTTACATCCTCCTGCGGCAGCTTTTGTCTTATTCTCTTTATTTGGGTATCCACAGCTCTCGTATCGCCGTAAAAGTCATAACCCCAAACCTGTGAAAGTATTTGCTCTCTCGTATATACCCTGCCCGGCTTTGCTGCCAAAAGTTGCAATATTTCAACCTCTTTAGGCGTAAGAGCAAGCTTTTCACCCTTTACTTTAACCTCGTAGTTGTTTATGTTTATCTCGATATCATCGTAGCGAATTACACGCTGTGTTTCTTTCTTTTCATTGCTGACTCTTCTTAAAACAGCCTTCACGCGCGCAACAACCTCGCGTGCAGAAAAAGGCTTTACTATATAATCATCGGCACCGATTTCAAGCCCGATTATGCGGTCAATCTCCTCGCCCTTTGCGGTGAGCATGATAATGGGAATCTGTGCATTTTCACGCACTTGTCTGCACACCTCAACGCCCGATTTTTTAGGCATCATAAGGTCAAGTATTATAAGGTCTATCTTCTTGCTCTCCGCTATTTCAACAGCTTCCTGCCCGTTCATTGCAGACAAACATTCAAAGCCTTCATTTTCAAGATACACCCTCAATGTTTCATGTATTATTTCCTGGTCATCACAAATAAGGATTACCTGTTTCTGTGCCAAAAAAATCAACTCCTTTTTGCTGTGCATCTTGATTATATCCCCAAAAACCACCTTTAGCAATAATATTGGATACCTTGTCATTATTGTACATATTTGTGCCACAATCAGTCTGTACATTTTCTTCTGAAAAAACAAAAGCTGCACCTTGTGCAGCCATGCATAAAACGGTATTAAAATTCAGCTGTGTTGATCAAGATAAGAATTTCGAGTCAAGCATGAGTTCTCTTTCACGCTCAAAATGCTTTTTGAAAGCTTCGTTCAAGGCAGTTCTGTCACGGTTTACAAATGCATCGGTTATTTCTATATGTTCCTTCATTATGTCAGCAGACTGTAAAAGCGAACTTTGTGAATGTCTTAAAAATCTGTCTACATTTGCACGAATCTGTTCAATAAAAGAAAGCATCGTATTATTTTTTGAAGGTATACACCAAGAAAGATGCAAAGGCATATTTGACGAAGCAAAGTGCCATTCGTCATTTTCATCAATCTTTCTGACTGACGCCGAAATAAACTTCAGCTGTTCAAAAGTCATATTGTCAAATGCTTCGTTCAATGCCGTTTTTTCAAGGATAAACAAAACCTCACACATATCAACGAGTTCTTTCCTTGTCAGCGTTGCAACCACGGCACCTCGGTTTGGATAAATTTTAATAAGGCCATACGCCTCAAGCTGGCGAAAAGCCTCCCTTACAGGTATGTGACTTACATTGAGCGCATCCGATATTTCTTCCTGCCTCAAAGGCATGTTGCAGGGCAAAACTCCGCGCATTATTGCCGTTCTTATAACCTGAAAAACCCAGTCTCTCGCTGCAATTGAGGGAGATTGAATCTCGTCGGCAATACTCCTGATTTCCGTCTTCATAATTTTATTTTAACTATATTCTTTGTGCATAACACCACCTGGAGATATAACTAAAACATATCGCCATCGTTTGAATTTTATCAATTCGCCCTTTATTCGTCAAGCACTATTTATTCCGTTTGTCACATATTGATTTTTTCAAAATCCGTCCTCTGTGTCCTTTATTACTTCATCAGTTCCATATTGATTATCAACAGGAATTTTTATGGATACATGCTTGCTTTCAACGCCTTTTACCAGCTCACCGTTTATATAAAGTTCGCTGTGGAAAGGCACAACAAAATAGGTATATTCTCTGCCTGCTTTTACGTTATTGTCCTGTATTGATGCAATATTGTCTTTTCCTGAAAATTCGCCGAGCAAAACTTCGGTTTCACCGCTTGTACGGTACAACCTGTATGTTGCAAAATCGTCCTGCATTTCAAATGCTATAAATGGCTTGTTTGTTTCATTAAGCTCAACTTTAAAGTTTTTAACTCCTCGCGGCAGTTGCCAATAGTTGCTTTCCTCATTTGGCTGTGTGCCTTTAACAAAGAACTCACTTACAACGCTTGTTTTCGGAGTAAGACTTGATGCCAGCACAGCTTTGTTTTCGTTTTTCATTGCCCATGCATCAAGGTTAACCCTTATAACATTGGACGGTTTTTTAAATGAGGGGGCTTCCTTTTTCTCATAAATCTTTGAAAACATTTCCTTTAATATAAGTGCAGGATATTTTCCGCCCGTTGCCTCACTTGGAAGTGCTTTTCCGCCATGTGATGTATCATACCCCATCCATACAACCGCTGTATATTCCGAGTTGTATGCCGCCATCCACGCATCGCGGTTACCCTCGGTGTGATTCTCGTCAACAGTTCCCGTCTTGCCTGCAAGCTCTATTTCAAGCTCACCGAGCCGCCTGCCCGTACCCTCTTCTATCGCAGAAACAAGCATACTGGTCAATATAAAAGCTTCGTCCTCGCTCATTATTCTTTCCTCGTTTTTCATGTGAGCGTAGAGCGTTTCTCCGTTTTTATCCTGTATTTCCTTTATCATATAGGCATCAGTATGTATTCCGCCCGATGCAAAAACAGTGTAGGCTTCTGAAATTTCAAGCGGAGATACACCGTATGTAAAGCCGCCCAGGGCAAGCGTTAAGCTTGTATCTGCCTCATCAAACTCAATCCCGCATTTGTTTGCAAATCCTTTTCCTGCTTCTACCGAAATATCCTCCAACACCTTAACGGCAGGAATATTGAGTGAACCCTTTACAGCCTCACGCAATGTAACATATCCGTTGTACTTGTCGCCGTAATTGCTCGGGGCATAGTCTCCAAACTCACATTTTTCATCAAGTATAATACTTGCAGCCGTGTATTTTCCCGACATAAGTGCAGGAGCATAACAGATTATCGGCTTTATCACAGAGCCCGGTTGTCTTCTTATGTCAACAGCTCGGTTAAACGCCATGGCATTATCCGTAGATCTTCCCCCTATCATAACAGCGACACCACCATCCGCCCTTTGCAGAACAAAAGCGCCTTCACATTCGCTGTCGGGGAAAAGTTCACTCTTTGCAAACACATCTTCAGCATACCTTTGAAGCTCGCTGTCCATTGCCGTGTATATCCTGTAACCACCGCATAAAAGCTCTTCGTTTGTAACCTCCAATATATCGCAGGCTTTTCTTATAACCTCGTCAATGTAATAGCCACGCTTTATACTCATGCTGTTTACGGAATCAAGTATCAAAACAGGCTTTGACTGTGCCTCGTTTTTTTCACTTTCTGATAAGTAGCCGTAATTACACATAAGCGACAGCACAAGGTCACGTCTTTCCTTCGAAGCTTCTATGTTAAGGTGCGGAGCATACTTTGTGGGCGATTTCAATATTGCCGCAAGCGTAGCCCCCTGTTCAACTGTCAATTCACTGCTTGGAATTCCAAAATAGCCTTGGGAAGCAGCTTCAATACCGTAAAAGCCACCACCAAAGTATACAAAATTAAGATACATTTCAAGTATCTCATCCTTACTGTAAGCCTGCTCAAGCTGATAAGCAAGCACAGCTTCCTCCAATTTTCGCATCATTGTTTTTTCGTTTGATAAATGGCTCAGCTTGATGAGCTGCTGGCTTATGGTGGATGCGCCCTGAACATATCCGCCTGCTTTTATATCCGCCCATAATGCACCGAATATTCTTACTATATCGATGCCGTTATGCTCATAAAACCTTGCATCCTCAATCGAAATAAAAGCCCTTTGGACGTGTTTCGGAATGTTTTCAAGCTTGACCGGTATTCTGTCCTCGCCACTGTCAAGGCGTACCGCTTCCTCACCAAGCTTGTCATATATTATAAGACTGCATGAAGCGTTCGTTATCTTTTCTACATCAAAACTGTCCCACGCATCAAGATTAAAAAGCTTGACCGCAAAAAACGCAATAAAGGCAAACACAAGGCTTGCCATTATAAGAAAAACGATTTTAATCGTATGCCATATTCTGTTCTTTTTCTTTTTGCCGTTTTCGATTTTCTTGCCCATGGAAACAGTTTTCCCATGTAAGCAAAATTTTAAACATATTATCTTCTTGAAACTATAAGGAAGCGAAGCTTTGTGACATAGAACTGCTGACACAGCGTGTAAAGCACATTCAAAGCCACAAACACAGCCTGCATTAAAAGTGCAATAATCCAAGGTGCAATCGCAATTGAAGCTATGAAATCTTTAATTTCAAATACGAACACCAAAAGTACGACCGCAATCCCCGTAAACGCATTGCAATAAATGAGTTTTAACATAAACCCAATAAACTTATCTTTTACTTTTCTGTCGATAAAAATCTTGAATATTCCAAAATGCCCAAGGAGTGCAATATACGGTATTACCGCAAGCTTATTGGGAACAATCAAGAACACAATCAAAGACGAAGCAATGTATGAAAGGATTGCACCGCCGTATATTTTTTCACAAAGCAAAACATAAACAAAAAGTGCGGACAGAAAATAAACAGCCGCACGCATTGTCGGAATCATAGACGCAACATAAACCGACAAAACATTAAGTGCGACCGTCATAGCACCAAGTGCCATGCCTTTAGCCGACGAAAGTCTTGCCATTAACAGCACCTCACTAAATCGCCGCCCATACATTCACAGCAACAGTCGGCACACAATATTCCCGAGCACACATCGCAAGTTGAGCAACCGCCGCCGTTGTTGCGGTTGTTGCTTGACCTTGAGTACGGACTTCCCGAACTCTTGATTACATTGTACGCAGCGGCATATTCGGGATTTGACGGCTCCTGCTGATATGCAGTAGTTATAAACTCACGAGCCTTATCATCCCAACCCTGGCGAAGATAAATCATTCCGTAAAGATAGAACCACTCGGCATTGCGAAGACCTATAGCATCAAGCACAGATTTTGCAGCTTGGAAGTTGTTTTGACTTATAAATGTGCGTGCACGCGCAAACTCAGCTGCAAAAGCTCCTGAATACGCACCGCCTGTTCCGCTGTACGCAGACTGCTGCTCGCTCTTCCATCTGAAATCGTTAGCACTGTTATTGGCACTTCTCTTTGAAAGTATCTCATACGCTTCATTTATTTCGATTATCTTTTCATTGGCAATAGCTTTGAGGTCCGGATCGGTATACTTATCCGGATGATATTTCTTGACCAGCTTCAAGTAAGCTGCCCTTATTTCGCTGTCACTTGCATCCTCGGAAATGCCAAGCGTTTTATAAGGATTGTTCATCGTTTCCTCCAAGCAATTTTTCGGTTCTCATAACGCAGCCTGAGTACATTATGTTATCAAGCACACCTTTGTGCGTTTTTAGCTCTAATAAATCATAGGCATCAATCGCCTTATTCAAAGCGCTGTGCAATAAATACGAAGCATTTTCCTTGTCGCTGTCTTTATTGCTTGCACAAAACGGATTATAAAGTCCGTGTTTTTTGTCCTTTTCCCTGTCTTCCCATGCATCCATGAGATATATCCACCTGCCAAGTGAAAACATGAGGTGCGAAAAGACCTTCAATTCTTTATCATCTTCAAGCGGAGCAAGTTTAGCAAGGTCCTGCATCATTTTCGCAAAAGTGTTTGCAACTGCATCTATCTCTGTGCAGTTTGCCTTTTCAAGCTTTGAAAGCGAAGCAATGCCGCTTTCAACGGTTTGAGCAATTTGGGGCGATAACGCCTTCAGCTTTTTAAATGCACCGTACAGCCCTGCTTTGCCAAAAAGTGCAACAGCCTTTTTCTCGTCCTGCCAGTCATCACAAAGTTTATACCATGCAAGTGCTATCTCTATATCTGCCCCGAACTGAAAAGACGGTGAATCCTCGGCTATGACTCGCTTTTTTGAAAAAGGCTTGTATCCGCAACGTGAAGGCTTTGCCTCACGCTCACCTTTCAATCCACAAAGCAGCATCGAAGCAAATGCGCAATCATAATTCAAGGTAGCTCGCGCCGCCTGCCCGTAACGGTTGCTTATCGACCTGCACAAACCGCAGTAACAAGCATTGTAATCGGCAAGCTCTATAACCTTTAATTCATTCTTATCAGCCGAAACATACCCAAACATACACCGTTATTCTATCACACTTGTTTGTCTATATCAACACTCGCGCTTTTTTTCACAATAAGTACACTTTTTATAAGCTCCACAACGCTTTTTGCTTGTGTTTATCGTGGTGGAGTGTTAATATATATTAGGAAATTTTTATAGGAGATAATCGCATGAAGACATTTTCAATGGATAAAATAGTAGCCCTTTGCAAAAACCGTGGCTTTATTTTTGCAGGCTCCGAGATTTACGGCGGTCTTGCAAACACATGGGACTACGGTCCTTTGGGTGTAGAATTCAAAAACAACGTCAAAAAAGCATGGTGGCGTAAGTTCGTCCAGGAATCCCCCTACAATGTAGGTATGGACTCCGCAATATTGATGAATCCCGAAACATGGGTAGCATCGGGCCATGTTGTAAACTTCAACGATCCGCTTATGGACTGTAAGTCCTGCAAAGCACGCTTCCGTGCAGATAAGCTTATTGAGGATTACGCAAACGAAAATAATCTTACAGACATTCATCCTGACGGTTGGACTCATGAACAAATGAGCGACTATATCGCAGAAGTCGGCATCACCTGCCCCGAATGTGGCAAAAAAGACTTTACGGGAATTCGTAAGTTCAACATGATGTTCAAAACTTTCCAGGGCGTAAACGAGGATACAGCAAGCGAAATTTACCTCCGCCCCGAAACGGCACAGGGCATTTTCGTAAACTTCAAAAATGTTCAGCGCACAACACGCCGCAAGCTTCCCTTTGGTGTAGCACAGGTCGGTAAATCTTTCAGAAACGAAATCACTCCGGGTAACTTCACTTTCAGAACTCGTGAATTTGAACAGATGGAGCTTGAATTCTTCTGTGCACCGGGCACAGAGCTTGAATGGTATCAGTATTGGAAAGAATACTGCAAAAATTGGCTTCTCTCCCTCGGCATGAGCGAAGATGTTATCCGCCTCCGCGAGCATAGCCAGGAAGAATTGTGCCACTATTCAAACGGCACAACGGATATAGAGTTCCTCTTCCCCTTCGGTTGGGGCGAGCTCTGGGGCGTAGCAAGCCGCACGGACTTTGACTTAAAAGCCCATGCATCACACTCAGGTGCAAACATGGAATATATGGATCCTTTCACAAACGAAACATTTATTCCTTACTGCGTAGAGCCCTCCTTGGGTGCAGACCGCGTAGCTCTCGCATTCCTCTGCAATGCCTACGATGAAGAAACTCTCGAGAATGGCGACATCCGCAACATTCTCCACCTCCACCCGGCACTTGCGCCCTACAAGGCAACAGTTCTTCCCTTGCAGAAGAACAAGCTCGGCGAAAAGGCTCACGAGGTTTATGCACTCCTTTCCAAGCACTTCATGGTCGATTATGACGAAACAGGCGCAATCGGCAAGCGCTACCGCAGAGCAGATGAAATCGGCACACCCCTGTGCATCACAGTTGACTTTGACACATTGGAAGACGAAACAGTCACCGTTCGTGACCGTGACACAATGGAACAGATCCGTCTCCCCATCTCCGCCCTCGTAGATTACATCAGAGAAAAGACAGATTTCTAAAAATTACAAACCAATACCAAAACTGCCCGAACGAGAGTTCGGGCAGTTTTTTCGTCTTTCAGACTCACCTGTGTAAGGGCATAGTGGGAATTGCCACTTTAGTGGCTTACGTACACTTGTGCATAGCGAAGCGAGGATGTAGAGCTGGCAAAATCTTTGATTTTGACTGAGGGGTTGTAATTTGCTTTTGCATTATCCAACAAGCTTCTTTTGCAACTGCGCAATATCACGGGAATTGAGCGTTCCGTCAGCTTTCATGTCTGACGCAAGCAGGAATGCACCCTCAAGCTTTTTAGTTTCGATGACGTGTTTCTGCATTGCGGCAATATCCCTTGAATTTGCCACAGCATCACCCGTTGTATCACCGCTAACTACCACAACTACACTATCTTTAACATTGCCGTTTTCATCAAGTAGCTTTACAATATATCCCGTACCAACAAGTGCTTCGCTATCATTTACCACTTCACCATTCGCCTTTGTTACAACAATGCTCTCACCGTTTTCAAGCTTTGAAACAAGTGCTTCCATGCTTGTCTTTTCATCAACAGCACTCAATGTACCGTTTTCGGAGTCAATTACATATTCACTTTCGGGATCTACCGTGATTTCTTCCATGCTCGGTGCAGGCGTGGGTGTAGGTGCAACAGTAGGTGTCGGTGTTACTATTGGTGCAGTACCCATAACAAAAGGAATACCATTTTTATTCGCATAAGTTTCTGCATATGACCCTGACTTGCCATAAATCGTAAGGCTATCACATTCCCCAAATGCATCCCCATGTATATATGTAACGCTACTGGGTATCTCTACACTCGTTAAGGATTCGCATTTATAAAACGCCGTTCCTTCTATCTCCATTGCACTATTGGGTATTACAATGTTTGTTAACAAGTGAGAAGCTTTAAACGCACCATTAGCTATGCGTGCAACACTATCGGGAATCGTATAACTACTACCACCTTTGGCCTCAGGGTATCTAATAATTATAGTTTTATCCTTATTGAACAGCACTCCGTCAACATCACAATAGTTAGCATTATTTTCGGACACCTTAATATTCGTCAAAGCATCACACCAACTAAACACATCATCCTCTATGTTACTGACACCATTGCCAATTATCACACTCATTAATGAATCGCAGCCACAAAACGCACCATAATCTATTCTCGTAACACTATCAGGTATTTCTATGCTTGTTAAGGCAGTGCAGTCGTTAAATGCCATGCGTCCTATGGTTGTTACACTATCAGATAACTCTACATTTATTAATGATTCGCAACCATAAAATGCATAATCTCCTATACTCGTTACACCATTGGTGATTGTATATGTATCGGATTTACCTGCAGGGTATTGTATCAAAACCGTTTTATCTTTATTGAACAAAACTCCGTCAACATCACAATAATTAGCATTATTTTCGGATACCTTAATGCTTGTTAAAGAGGAACAGGAAGAAAATGCACCACCATATATGGTCGTTACACTGTCCGGTATTTCTATTTCCGTTAAAGAACTGCATTTTCCGAACGCATCAGAATATATACCTGTAACTTTATCGGGAATAACCACACTCGCTAATGATGAACAATCATAAAACATATAATCTGTTATGCTTGTTACCCCGTTTCCAAGTGTTATGCTTGTTAATGATGAACAAGTAGAAAATGCACGTTCATATATGGTCGTTACACTGTCCGGTATTTCTATTTCCGTTAAAGAACTGCAATTATAAAACGCATACTGACCTATACTCGTTACAGTATCAGGAATAACTATACTTGTTAATGAATTACAATCATAAAACATACTACCAACTATGCTTGTTAGACCGCTTCCTATTGTTACACTTGTTAACGAGTAGCAATCCTGAAATGCAGCTATTTCTATCTTCTTTACGCTGTCCGGTATTTTTATACTTTGTAATGAACTGCAATATCCAAAAGCAAATTTTTCTATAAGCTCTACTCCATCAGGAATTTTTATATCAGTTAAAGACTCGCAAACCCAAAACGCATAAGCACCTATGCTTGTCACGCTGTCCGGTATTTCTATACTTTTAAAAGTTTTTCCGAAATAAAAAGCTTCCTCACCTATGCGTTTTACAGGATAACCGTTTATCTTAGACGGTATAACAATTTCTGTCTCCGACCCAATATAACCTTTAATTTCTGCATAGCTATTGTCGATTATATCGTATTTTAAGCCATTTATTGTTCCGTTGCTTGTTACACTGTCCTGTCCGGGTTTAATAGTAGGTGTAGTTGTCGGAGTTGCAGTTGTTGCTACAGGTGTTTCCGTCGGCTTAACCGTGCGTATAGGAGTTTGTATGGGATTAGGAGCTGATGTGTTTGTTGTTTGTGTTGTAGGTTCAACTGTGACAGCATTCGATGTCCATGTTATATCTTTACTCGTGCTTTCATCTACAAAAAAACTGTCGCTTTCGCTGATTGCGATTGTACCTGCTGCCTTGACCTTAAGTTGGAATGTCATAACTGTTGCTGCGGTAGCCGTGAGAGTTTCGGTAATATCAACAAAGTTTATAAATGCCTCTGAGCCATTTGCTCTAAAGCAGCTGCCGCCTGTTGTGTTGATATTCTTTTGCAAATTGTATGTGGGGCTTACTTGTATCCCATTTTCATACGTTGTTATTGCTTCAAATGCTTCTGTATCAATAGGAATAACAAGTTCAAGCGTATTAATATTTGCCGGGCATTTCTCGAATTTGATCGTTACTGTAATAATCTCGCCAATTGATGGTGTATCATTATCTGCCGACATCGAAACTACTATCTCCGGATTCGTAGGTTTTGCCGTAGGTATAGTTGTCGGTAAACCAGTGTCTCTACTTCCATTTATAATTGCACGCTGGACTGCTGCTATATCACGTGAATTGAGTCTACCATTACTATCAGCATCTGCTGCTAACTGAAAAGCACCTTCAACACTAAATTCCTCAACACACAGTCTTTGGATAATTGCAATATCACGAGAGTTGATTTTACCATCGCCTGTTACATCACCGCTAATAACAACTTTCACAGAAGATGCTACGGCACCATTTTTAAGGAGCTGCACATAGCAACCTGTACCTATTTTTTCTGTAGACTGCATAACAGTTGTACCATCGCTTTTAGCAACTTGAATTGTATGGTTTTTAAACTGTGCAATAACATCTGCAACCGTTGTCTTAGTTGTAACGCCTATTACATAGCCGTAATCTATAGTATAACTACTACCATCTATAAGTGTGAGTTCACCGGCATTGAGATTTTCACCCTCTGCAGATGTATTCATGCAAGGCATAACTGCACTTAAGCAGAGCATTAAGACCATTAAAAGTGATATGATTTTTCTGGTTTTCATATTGTTTTCTCCCTAAATAGAATAGTTTTTAACTATGTAGGCAATAAATAGTCTATACAGTTTATTAAATAATATCATTTCCGACTATATAATTCAAGTTAAAATTAACTTTATAGGCAGGTATTACATGAATTACTATGAAATCGGGCAAAGAATACGCAAGGCAAGAAAGGCACACGGCATATCTCAGGAAGAACTTGCAGAGAGTGTCGGCATTTCGACTACGCACATGAGCCATATTGAAACAGGAAACACAAAATTGAGCCTGCCCGTACTCGTAAAGCTTTCTTCTGTGCTTGAAGTAAGCACCGACAGCTTACTTTTTGACGAAGGTGCATCGTCCCGAAGCTATACTCTCAATTCAATATGTGATACCCTCGAAACCTGCTCAACACCGCAGCTAAAAGTTGCCGAAGACCTGATTAAAACATTAAAAACATCACTCAACAAATACTTATAAATAATTGCACAATCAAAACCTAATATATAAAAGGAAAAACTGCCTCACTTTTGAGGCAGTTTTAACATTTACTTATTACTTCTTCAATATTACTTTTAACTTAGCAAAAAGACTGAAAGGAAAACTTTCAGTCTTTTTGAATGGATCCGGCAGCTACCTATCTTTCCAAGCCGTCTCCAGCTCAGTATTTTCGGCGTATAAGGGCTTAACTTCTGTGTTCGGTATGGGAACAGGTGGATCCCCTT
>JAFQXA010000032.1 GCA_017407205.1 Clostridia bacterium | reverse complement strand
GAAGAATGACGGCACAACAGGCGGCAGCTCATTCAAGGGCAATGGTTCACAGGCATTCATCAACTTCGTTGACGTTGGTGAGGCTCTCACAGCTGATTCAACAACAATCATGACATTTGACGTAATCGTTAAGGGCAGCGGCACAATCGCAGTCAGCGACGAAAGCTTCATCGTAGATGAAACAACACAGCAAGACATCGCTTGGACAGCAACAGCAGCTACAGTAACAGCAGCAGGCGCAGCAGAGCCCACAGTAGTTCCTACAACAGCTGCTCCCACAGCTACACCCACAGTAGCTCCCACAACAGCTGCTCCCACAGCTACACCCACAGTAGCTCCCACAGCTAAGCCCACAGTTGCTCCGACAGCTAAGCCCACAGCTCAGCCTACAGTAGTTCCCACAGCTCAGCCTACAACAGCTCCCGCAGATCCCGAACCGCCCAAGACAGGCAGCACAGAAATCGCTGTTGTTCTTGCAAGCGTATTGGTTCTCGCAGCAGTAGCAACATGCGCTGTAGCATTCAAAAAGAACTAATCTGAAATAATAAATAAACCCTAAGGTTTAATCAAAGAAACACGGAAAGCTTCCGTGTTTCTTTTGCATTTGATGGATTTTCAAAAAAATATATAAAAAATTTATCAGACAATTATCACAATATTTATTGATGGGAAAATAATGGGTACACATCTTGTTGTGGGTGACACAAAAACCTTGAAAAAATCAAGGAAAATCAAGGAAAAAAAGACTTGTTAAATTCAAAAACAGGTGCTATAATGCCTGTAATGGTCATAGATTGTTCATAAAAAAGACCAAATAAATTTACCATTGGAGGAAGACAATGAAAAGATTTTTACCCATGTTCTTAGCAGTTGCACTCGTACTTGGTGCAATAATGGTCCCCATGTTCACTACAGCAGCTGATGAAGCAGCTATAGCAGTAACAGTTGATAACTCAACACCTGCTATCGGTGATGTAATCACAGTAACAGTAGCATTCACATCATGCCCTGCTAACATCAATACTCTCGAGCTCGTTGTTCCCATCGATACAGAAGCTTTTGAAGCAACAGGCGAACCTGAATACTGCCTTGCAAAGAACAGCAACACAACAGGCGGCGTTGCATTCAAAAAAGAAGGCACACAGGCATTCTTGAACTTTGTTGATGTTGTAGATCCCATCGCAGCATCATCTACAACAATTATGACTTTCCAGCTCAAGGTTTTGGGCAGCGGCACAATCGCAGTCAGCGATGAAAGCTTCCTCGTAGATGAAACAACACAGGAAGACATTGCTTGGACAGCAACAGCAGCTACAGTTACAGCAGGTGAGGCTTCCGTAGACCCCACAGTTGAGCCGACAGTAGACCCCACAGTTGAGCCCACAGAGGAAGTAGAGCCCACAGTTGAGCCGACAGTAGAGCCCACAGAGGAAGTAGAGCCCACAGTAGAACCTACTGTTGAGCCCACAGAGGAAGTGGAGCCCACAGTAGAACCTACAGAAGAAGTAGAGCCCACAGTTGAACCTACTGTAGAACCCACAGAGGAAGTAGAGCCCACAGAGGAACCTACGGTTGAGCCCACAGAAGAGCCTATCGTAAGACCTACACCCGAAGCAACAGTTGCTCCCACAACTGCACCTGAAACACCTAAGACAGGCAGCACTCGTTTCGCAGTTGTTCTTGCAAGCGTATTGGTACTTGCAGCAGTAGGTACAACAGCAGGTGTTCTTGTTAAGAAAGAAGACTAATTAAAGCTTTAATACAAAAGCACGGAAGAAATTCCGTGCTTTTGTCATATGGCGAAGCAGAACTTTTCAAAAAAAGGTAAAAAATAATAAAAAACACGCTTGAAGTGGAGGGTTGGTAGTGCTATAATAGCAGTATCAGTCATAAAATGTTCATAGTTTACTCAAACATTGTTCATAACTTATTTTGATTGAAGACATTTACGTTGGAGGAAGATCATGAAACGAATTTTGTCAGTATTTTTGGCAGTCGCACTTGTTTTGGGTATTGCAATAGTACCTATGCTGGCTTTTGCGGAAGCAGAAGTTGAATTTGCGGTTACTGTAGATAATCCTACACCTCAGGTAGGAGATGAGATTAACGTAACAGTAGCATTTACAAAGTGCCCTGCAAATGTCAATGTTCTTGAACTCGTAATTCCCATTGATACGGAAGCATTTGAAGTAGTGGGTACAGCTCCTACATATGATTTGCAGAAAAACGACAATACAGCCGGTGATGCTTCTTTCAAGAATGAAAATTCCGAAGTTTTTGTTAACTTTGTAGACGTTGCAGAGCCTCTTAAAGAGGGTTCATCAACTATCACAACATTCAAGCTCAAGGTCTTGGCTGCAGGCACAATTGCAATCAGCCCGGAATCCTTTGTTGTAACAGAAGAAAACGGTGAGAGCCGTGACCTTACATGGGATGCAACGGATGCAGAAGTTACACTCTTTGTTGAAGAAACAGAAAAACCCACAGAAGAGCCTGAAGAAACAATGCCTCCTCTTGATGAGTACGATGCAGTTATTTCGGTAACTTCCGATAAGAAGGCAGCTCAGGTCGGTGACATAATCACGGTAACAGTAGCATTTGAAAAGTGTGCTCCCAATATTAACACACTTGAGCTCTTGATTCCCATCGATACAAATGCTTTTGAAGCAGTTGAAACACCCGTATACGAACTCAAGAAGAATACTAACACAACGGGCGGTGCTGCATTCAGAAACGAAGGCGCAGAAGCATTCATCAATTTCGTTGATGTTGAAGAGCCCCTTGCAGCAGATTCAGTAAAGATCATGACATTCAAGCTCAAGGTTAAGGATGCAGGTAAAATTGCAATCAGCACAGCGGACAGCTTCTTGGTAGACGAGGTAACAGGCGAGGATATTCCTTTTGCAACAATGTCAGCAAGGATTAAAATCGGCACAGAAGAAGATCCTACGGTTACACCTACGCTCACTCCTGAAGAAACAATGCCTCCTCTTGATGAATACGATGTAGTATTTGAAGTAAAGGCAAGCAAGAACCCTGTTCAGGCCGGTGAAACAATCACAGTTACTGTAGAATTTGTAAAGTGTGCTCCCAATATCAATACTCTTGAGTTGGTAGTGCCCATTGATACGGACGCATTTGAAGCAGTAGGTACAGCTCCTAAATATGAGCTTATAAAGAACAGCGGTACAACAGGCGGTACAGCATTTAAGGATGGCGGTGCAAAGGCATTTATTAACTTTGTTGACGTAGAACAGCCAATTGCAGCAGATTCAGTAAAGATTATGTCATTTGACCTTAAGGTTAAAAAGGCAGGCCAGGTAACTGTTGGTTCTGACACATTCCTCGTAGATGAAACAGCAGGCAAAGACCTTACATGGGCAGTAAAGGGCTTGAACATAAACGTTGGTTCAGGCGAAGTGGTACAGCCTACAGGAACGCCTACTGCTGTGCCTGAAAACACACCGACAATTGAGCCCACGGCAACACCTACAGTTGCACCTACAGCAACACCGACAGTTGCTCCCACGGCAACTCCGACAGTTGAACCCACAGCAACTCCGACGGTTGCTCCTACGGCAACTCCCACAGTTGCTCCCACAGCAACACCGACAGTTGAGCCTACAGCAACACCGACAGCTGCTCCTACAGAAGTGCCGACAGTTGAGCCCACAACAAGGCCCACAGCAGCTCCCACAACTTCACCCGATACACCTAAGACAGGTACTGCCAAGATGACAGTTGTTTTTGCAAGCGTATTGGTTCTTGCAGCAGTTGTAATGACAACAGGTGTTCTCGTAAAGAAAGAGGACTGATTAAAACCTGAATATCAAGAAGCACGGTAAACACCGTGCTTCTTTTGCTAATGCATTTATAATGCCTTATATGTTTTGTTATGGTTGAATTTTTGAATTTTGTATGATAGCATAACTGTGTATAGTATTATTATGCGAGGTCGGTCATGGATATTAAGCAGGGAAATTTGCTCAGGCAATTTGAAATGTTCAAGGATGAATATGAAAATAAGGCACTTGAAGTTTTAAGAAGCGGTTGGTACATACTCGGCAAGGAGGTAAAAGCCTTTGAAGAAGAGTTCGCAGCCTACCTCGGTGCAAAATATTGCGCAGGACTTGCAAGCGGTCTTGATGCCTTGTATTTATCGTTCCGCGTTTTAAACATAGGCGAGGGCGACGAGGTTATCGTTCCTGCAAACACATATATTGCAAGCGTGATGGGCATTACAATGGCAGGGGCGACTCCCGTATTTGTCGAGCCCGATGAGTTTTACAATATAAATCCCGATAAAATCGAAGAAAAGATAAATGAAAAAACAAAGGCTGTTTTGTCTGTAAATCTATACGGACAAGCCTGTGACCTCGAAAAAATAAGCGGAGTATGCAAAAAGTATAATCTCTATCTCGTGGAGGATTGTGCACAGTCGCACGGTGCTCGCTTCAATGGTGTTTTGACGAATAAGTATTGTGACATTTCATGTTATAGCTTTTATCCGTCAAAGAACCTTGGCTGCTTTGGCGATGGCGGTGCAATAGTTACGGACAACGAGGACCTTTATAAGCTTTTCAAGATATATCGCAATTACGGAAGCGAAGTACGCTATCACAATATGGTAGTCGGTGTAAATTCGCGTCTTGATGAATTGCAGGCAGGGCTTTTGCGTGTTAAGCTCATGCATCTTGATGAATTGAATGAAGAGCGAGCCCAAATTGCCCAAAAGTACAATAACGGCATAAAAAACTCAAAGCTTGAATTACCGACTATCCGCGAGGGCGCTACTACGGTCTGGCATCAGTTTGTTGTGCGTACGAAAGACCGTGATGAGCTTGTTTCATATCTTGCCGGCAAGGGCATAGGAACACTCATTCATTATCCGATACCTCCGCATTTGTCCGAGGCATATGCTTATCTTGGATATAAAGAGGGCGATTTTGAAATAACGGAGCGTTGTGCTAAAGAAATTTTGTCATTGCCTATATATAACGGCATGACTGATGAAGAAATAAATTATGTAATTGATGCCCTTAATGCATTTTGAGGTGATTATGAAATTACGCCAATTGAAAGAAAAGGATGCACCTTTGATGCTTGAATGGATAAAAGCAGAGGATGCAACAAAGAACTTCAGATTCAATCCTGATGCCATGAATATGGATACGGTACTTGCTTTTATTGCAAATTCTTTTAGTGATACAAACCGCCATTATGCGATTTGCAATGATGATGACGAGTATTTGGGAACTGTCAGCTTGAAGAATATAGACAGGTATGACGAAAATGCGGAATATGCAATTTCGATGCGTGAATGTGCAAGAGGAACGGGAGCTGCAAAGTTCGGTACACAAGAAATTCTAAAGATTGCTTTTTGTGAGCTGGGGCTTAAAAAAGTATATCTCAATGTTTACGAGGATAATTTGAGAGCAAGGCGTTTTTATGAGAAGACGGGTTTTTCATACGAGGGCTGTGCAAAGCAACATATAAATACGGCAAACGGCAGAAAGAGTCTCTGCTATTACGGTATATTTGCGGAGGATATCAAATGTTAGAACAGGCAAAGTTAATAGAATTCATACAGCGCGGTGATGAAAGCGGTTACCTTGTTGCACTTGAAAGCAATAAGGAAATTCCTTTTGAAATGAAGCGTGTATTCTATATTTACGGAACGGCAGAAGATGTTGTCCGCGGCCAACATTCAAACCGAAAGAGTGAGTTTGTGCTTGTAAATCTTGCAGGCTCTTCAAAAGTTAAAGTGGATTACGGTGATAAAGAAGAAATCTATTTGCTTGATAAGCCAAACAAGGGCTTGTATATTCCCAGGATGCTCTGGAAGGATATGTATGACTTTTCATCGGATGCAGTTTTGCTGGTTTTATCAAACGAGCCCTATGATGCTGATGAATATATAAGGGACAAGCAAGAATACTACAAGGAGATCGGCGTTTTGAAATGAAAACTTTATCAATAGTCATTCCTGTTTACTACAATGAGGGAAGCCTTATCCCTTTATATGATGACCTTAAGGAAAGAGTATTTTCAAAGCTTCCCGAATATGATTTTGATTATGAGCTTGTAATGGTGGACGACGGCTCAGGCGATAATTCGTATGAAGTCATGAAAGAGCTTGCCAAAAGGGACGAAAAAATAGTTACCGTTCATCTTTCAAGAAATTTTGGTTCACATGCTGCTATATTGGCAGGACTTGCACATTGCAAGGGTGACTGTGCAGCCATGAAAGCCGCTGATTTGCAGGAACCGTCTGAGATGATACTCACTATGCTTGATGAGTATAAAAACGGTTACAATGTCATTTTGGCGGTCAGAGAGGACAGGGAAGAGGGCTTTTTTCAAAAGCTCTTTGCAAACTCGTATTATGCTGTCGTAAGACGGTTTGCTTTGCCCAATATGCCCAAAGGTGGCTTTGATTGCTTCCTGATTGACAGAAAAGTAGTTGATGTATTGAATCTCATGGAAGAAAAGAACACAACGCTTATGGGGCAGATTCTTTGGAGCGGTTTCAAAACAAAGGAAATCGGCTATGTGCGTTTGAAGCGTGAAATCGGCAAATCGAGATGGACGCTTAAAAAGAAGATTAAGCTTTTCATGGATTCGCTCTTTGGATTTTCATACTTTCCCATACAGTTCATATCATCGGTGGGCTTTGTAATGTTCTTTGCCTCGATTATATGGGCGCTTGTGATTCTGATATCAAAGCTGACGGGCAATATTGATGTCGGCGGTTATACGGCACTTTCGCTTATTATGCTTGCAGGCTTTGGCACTTTGCTCATTTCAATAGGTGTAATAGGTCAGTATATATGGAGAATGTTTGATGCAACAAGAAAGCGTCCTCCGTATATAGTTGAAGAGTCATCAAGGGGAAAACGATAATTGTGTTTTGAGGAAACGGCTTTTGCGGTTTCCTTTTAATTTGTCGAAAATTAGGTTGTTCATATTGCAAAACTTTGAAAGTGATACTATAATAATTGCAGAATGTTTTTTGGGAGGGCTTTTCCATGTTCGAAGGAAGCGGAACAGTTAAAATATTTGCAGGCAGTGCAAGCAAGGGCTTTGCACAGCGTATGTGTAATTACCTGGGAAGTACACTTGGTGACAGTGAGACCATTAACTTCTCAGAGGGAAATACATTTGTTCGTATAAACGAGAGCATTCGTGATAAGGACGTTTATTTTGTCCAGACAATAGGTCTTAACTCAAATGATGAGTTTGTGGAGCTTTTGTTCTTCCTTGACGCTTTCAAGCGTGCAAGTGCAAACTCTGTAACAGCAATAATTCCTTATTTCGGTTATGCAAAGGGCGATAAGAAGGACGAGCCCCGTGTTTCAATCCGTGCAAGAGTTTGTGCAGAGTGCATAGAGCTTGCAGGTGCGGACAGGGTGTTGACAATGGATTTGCATGCTCCTCAGATTCAGGGCTTTTTCAAGAAGCCTCTTGACCATCTTTATGCACAGGGTATATTGAGTGAGTATGCACATCACCTTGGCATAGTCAACGATGACTTAGTCGTTGTATCACCCGATGCAGGCAGTGCAAAGAGAGCACGTGCATTTGCGGACGAGCTTGGTTGCTCCGTTGCAATAGGCGACAAGATGAGAGCGGGTCATGATGAAAACGCAAAGGTTCTTGAAATTATCGGTGATGTTAAGGGAAAGAACTGTCTCGTAATCGATGACTTCACGATTTCGGGCGGAACACTTGCTGATGTTGCTGAAGGTCTTAAGGAAAAGGGCGCAAAAGATATATACGCATTCCTTTCACACGTTGTTTTGAGAGAAAAGGGCATAAAGAGAATCGAAGAAAGCCCGATAAAGCTTCTCGTATCAACGGATACTGTAAACTGTCCTGCAATTGCAGAGCTTGCTCCTAAGAAGATAAAAATAATCTCAGCAGCTCCTTTGTTTGCAGAAGCAGTAAGACATATACATGACAAGCTCCCGATGAGTAATATGTTCAGCGATGAACCCCATCGTATGCTCAACATGAATCTTATGCAGCAGCTTACGATGGACGATCTCATAAGAGATAAAGATTAATGGATCTTTTTACACAGAACACAGTTAAAAACGCACCTCTTGCCGACCGTATGCGCCCGCGCGTGCTTGACGAGTTTATAGGTCAAGCACATATTGTGGGGAAAGGTCGGCTTTTGCGTCGTGCAATAGAAACGGATACGCTTCAAAGCTCAATTTTCTTTGGACCTCCCGGCTGCGGAAAGACAACGCTTGCATCGGTCATTGCAAATACAACCGGTTCAAGGTTTGTAAAGCTTAACGCGGTTTCGGCAGGAGTTAAAGAAGTCAGGGAAATAATTGACGAAGCAGAAAGGCATCTGAAGCTATACGGTCAAAGTACATATTTACTGCTTGATGAGTGCCACAGATGGTCAAAATCACAGTCCGACAGCATACTTCCTGCACTTGAGAACGGTGTTTTGAAGTTTATCGGCTCGACAACCGAAAATCCCATGATCGCAATGACGGGTGCTATTGTTTCACGCTGCAGGGTTTTTCAGTTCTATCCGCTTAATACAGATGAAGTAAAAAAAGCGATTTTCAATGCCTTGACGGATAAAGACAGAGGATTGGGGCATTATAAAACAAAGGTGGACGATGCTGCTGTCGAGCTTATTGCAAATCTTGCAAACGGTGATGTAAGAAGCGCACTCAATGCAATAGAACTTGCAGTTTTGACTACTCCAATGCAAAAAGGCATTATACATATAACGAGGGAGATAGCGGCAGAATCTGCACAGAGAAAAGTTCAACGCTGCGATGAACAGCAATATTATGATATGCTGTCCGCTTTCTGTAAGAGCTTGCGAGGCAGTGACTCGGATGCGGCACTTGCGTGGTTTGCAAGAATGACTATTGCAGGGGTGGATCCGCGTATAATAGTAAGAAGGCTTATTGCACACGCCTCTGAGGATGTGGGTCTTGCAAATCCTCACGCCATGGTGCAGGCGACAAGCGCAATGAAGGCACTTGAGAGCATCGGTATGCCCGAAGCAAGGCTTTCAATAGCGCAGGCGATAATATTCATTTGCGAAAGTCCTAAGTCAAATTCGGTTGTTATGGCTGTTGATGCAGCATTTGCTGATGCAGAGGCAATTGCGGACGAACCTGTTCCCGTACATCTTCGTGATACGCATTTTAAGGGTGCTGATACACTTGGACACGGCAAGGGCTATAAATATCCCCATGACTACAAAGGGCACTATGTTGAACAGGAATATATGCCCCCTTCGGTTCAGGGACACAAATATTATTTTCCCACAGAGATGGGAAATGAATCGAAGATTTTAGCAAATCATATCAGGAGAAAGGAAGAGACCGATGATAAGTGAAGCGTTGGCGAATAAAGTGCTTGATGCGGCTTTGGAAACAGGCGGTGATTATTCGGAGCTTTATATGGAAGATGCCGAAAACAATGTAATATCAATGACTGATATGAAGGTTGAAGACGCACTTTATTCAAGAAGACACGGAGCAGGTGTTCGCGTGCTTTTAAACGGCAGAAGTGCCTATGCGTATACAGCAGATACGAGCGAGGACTCACTTATAAAGACGGCAAGGGCAGCGGCAGCGGCTTTAAAAAGCGATGCGCGATACAGCGTTATGCCGGCAAAAAACGATAGAGAAAATGCTTCTTTGTTAATGCCGCGGATTCCTTTTTCGGAGGTTAAAAATAAAGAGCGTATTGCACTCATAAAAACGGGAAGCGGAGCAGCTAAGGAGGTTTCTCCACTTATCACACAGGTTCGTGCATCGTATATGGATACGGACAAACGGGTTTTTGTTTATTCAAGCAGCGGTATCCGTTCAAGTGACAGAAGATTTCGAACACGAATTGCAATAAGTGCAGTGGCAAGTGACGGAAATGAAATACAAACAGGCTCTGAAAGTCCCGGCATGGGCATGGGCTTTGAAGCTTATAAGAATAATATAGATGCTTTTTCAGCAGGAAAAGCGGCAGCTCAAACTGCAATCACAATGCTTACGGCACCCGATTGCCCGTCAGGCTGTGTACCCGTTGTCATAGACGGTGGCTTTGGTGGTGTCATACTTCATGAGGCTTGCGTTCACTCGCTTGAAGCAACAAGCGTTGCAAAGGGTAATTCCGAGTTCTGCGGCAAGCTTGGCGAGAAGATTGCAAGCGATGTCGTTACCGCCGTTGATGACGGCACACTCGTTGGCGAATGGGGCTCGATTTTATATGATGACGAGGGCAATAAAAGCCAAAGAAATGTGTTGATAGAAAACGGAATACTCAAAACTTATCTTGTTGATATTTTGGGTTCGAGGCTTATGAATCATCCCATAACGGGAAGTGCACGCAGACAGAATTATATGTTTGCACCAACTTCAAGAATGACGAATACATTCTTTGCAGAGGGAAAAGATGATTTTGACGAAATGATACGCACGATGGGCAACGGACTCTATGCCAAAAAGATGGGCGGAGGATCTGTGAATCCGCTTACGGGTGAGTTTAATTTTGCAGTCATGGAAGGCTATCTTGTAAAGGACGGAAAAATACAGTCCCCCTTGCGCGGCGCAACGCTTGTCGGCAAGGGTGCAGATGTATTGATGAACATAGACAGAGTAGGTCAAAAAATGTGGTTTGGGCAAGGTATGTGCGGCTCAATATCGGGAAGTGTTCCAACAAATGTAGGTCAGCCCCCGATAAGAGTGAAAATGCTTACTGTTGGCGGAAAGGGTAAGACACAATGGTAATGGAGAATTTTGTAACCGAACTTTTTAAAACAGCTTTGGAAAAAGGTTGCGAGGCTTGTGAAGCCTACTATGTTGACGGTGATTCTTTCGAGGCAGGTGTGCTTGACGGTGAGCTTGATACATACAGCGTAAGCTGTGCAAGTGCATTGAGCCTTCGTGTAAAGTACAATGGCAGGGACGGTTATGCCTGCACTGAGTGTATATGCCCTGCGAGTGAGCTTGTAGAGCGTGCAATGGATAATGCTCTTTGCGTTGAAAATGAAGATGTGCGTCCGATGCAAACAGCTTGCGAATATGTGTCTGTTCCTGAAAACGAAAGCAAGCTTTTTGATATGAGCGAAAAAGAACGCATACAGCTTGCCTTTGATATGGAAAAGCGTGTAAATACAGGCGGTGCCCGCGTAATGATGTGCAATGTAGCAGTAAGCGAGCAGAGCGTTCATATAAGAAATACTCTTGGACTTTGTGCAGACAGCATAGAAAAAGAAGCGCTTGTATATGTAAATGCCGCAGTAAGCGAGGGCGCAGAGGCAAGGGACGGCTTTGCATTTAAACGCGGCATTGAAGCACACGATATAAATTCCTGTGCCGATGAAGCAGTAAGTGAAGCAAAAGCTTTTTTGGGTGCCGAGCCTGTTGAAAGCGGTGAATATAAGGTAATATTCAAAAACGATGCGGCAGCATCACTCTTGGAGTCGTTTTTCGGAATGTTCTCGGCCGACGCTGCTCAAAAGGGATTGTCATTGCTTGCAAGCAAAAAGGGCGAAAAGATAGGTTCAGAGCTTATAACAATAATCGATGACCCGTTCCATGAATATTCGCCCCGAAGCTTTGATGCAGAGGGTGTACCGTCTGTTAGAACAGAGGTTATTGAAAGCGGTGTCTTAAAAACATTGCTCTATGATTTGAAAACTGCATACAAAGACGGCGTAAAGTCAACTTCAAATGCCGGCAGAGCAAGCGTTTTCTCGCCAACTGCAATTATGCCGACAAACTTTTATATAAAGCAGGGCGAAAAGTCACTTGAAATGCTTTTAAAAGAAATGGGGGACGGAATACTCATAACTGAAGTATCGGGAACGCACGCAGGCGTCAATACTGTATCGGGCGAGTTTTCGTTGCTTGCAAAGGGGCACCTTATAAAAAACGGTGAAAAGTGCAAGCCGATAGACAGAATAACGGTGAGCGGTACATTCTTACAGTTGTTGAAAAGCGTTGAAGCAATAGGCGATGATTTGAAATTTACAATCCCCCAGGGCGGAAATGTAGGAAGCCCATCTTTGCTCGCTGAAAAAATTGCAATAGCCGGAAAATAACTTTTGTTAAAAGTACAGATAATGGCTGAATGGGATAAACTTACAAAAAAGTAATATTAAAACTTAAAAATAACAAAAAAACCTATTGCAATACTACTTTAATGGAGTTATAATGTTCATACTGTATATCATGTGTTTTTATATACGGGTTTTTTACGTTTATACTTTGTTGTTTTATTATGGGAATGTTGAAAGGCGGAGATGAGATGAAGAAGACATATACAGCTCCTGTTATGTTGACAGAAAACTTCAGACTTAATGACAGAATCGCTGCCGGTTGTGCTGAAATGTGCAACTATGCAGACGGTTATTCTTGTGAAACTATAAATGATTATATCGCAGGCACAGGCGTTAAGGTTTTCTTGCCTGAAAACGGTGACTGCTGGATTTGGTATGATGCAGAAAGTGATGACTTCCTCTGCTATCATGCTCCTGTCGGTCAGCCTTCATACTTTGGTTCATAATACGTATAAAAGATATTTTACATAGCAATAAACAACAGATAAAGTTAACTGCTCAGATTTACTGAGCAGTTTTTGTTTTCTCTTATGTTTTTATCAGTATCCGATTGCTACACCGAAAAGAAGCACAAGTGATGTTATTGTGAGCATTAAAAGCTGCAAAAGTATTGTGTGGCGGAACCACTTGCCGTAGCTTACATTTGCCATCGACAGACCTATAAGCAAAACTGCATTGGTGGGGAAGATTACATTTGTGAAACCGTCACCGAAAACAAAAGCTAAAAGGGCAAGCTCCTTGGAAATTCCTGCCACGGAGCAAATAGGCGCTATTATTGGCATTATGAGCATTGCCTTTGCAGAGGCTGAGCCTATGAAAAGCTGAACAAAGAGAACAAGACCGTAAAGAATGAGAATGCTTGCAAAGGGTGACATTCCCGACAAAAGGTCTATTGCCACATGAACAACCGTATAAAGCACACCGCCGTCCGTCATGATGAATTTTACGGAGGAGGCAAAGGCTATCATAACGATGGCAGGAAGCATTGCTTTTACACCGCTTAAAAACCACTTGAAAGCGAGTGAGAATTTGCCTGTTAATAAAGTTCCCGTTACAAGACTTCCCAAAAGGAAGCAGAGTATGAGTAAGGGAACAGAATAGCTTGCCGCAAAAACATATATGAGTATGAGAGCGGCAATGAGCAGGGTGAAAAATATAAGATAAATTTTAGTAATGCGGTCAGAATCCTTCGTGTTGGACGAGTCGAAAACAAGCTCCTTGCGTTTTAAAAGGTCGTTTTCATACGTGGGTGAAAGGGAAGGCGTTTTCTCTATACGGCGTGAGTGGTGTATAAGAAATACACACAACAAGCCGTAGGTTAAAGCAAAGAAAACGAGCCTTAACCATACACCGCTTAAAGCATCTATTTCCAATATTTCGGAAGCAACACCGACGGAGAACGGATTTGTTATAGCAGAAGCAAAACCGAAGCATGAAGCAAGCAGGCATATGCCCAGCCCCGTCATGGTGTCAAAGCCCAACGAAAGGGAGATTATTACCATTATCGGCAAAAGAGCAACAAGTTCTTCGAACATTCCAAACAGTGATCCAAACAGCATGAATATAAGCGTGGTGAGACAAATTACAGTTGTCTTTTTAGTTGAAAAATGGTTTACAAGCTTTTCGACTAAAAGCTTTATGCCGTGGGTGTTTTCCATAACGCTGAAAAATCCCGATATGGTAAGCAGGAAAAGTGATACCATTATTATGTTGAGAGCATCTTCGGAGCCGAATACAAGTATGGGTGCCAAAAACCATTTCCATACAGGGTATGGCTTTATATCTGCCTGCGTGTATGTGTCGGGCAGAAGCTGACCTTGTGTATCAAATTGATATGAGCCTTGAGGCAGAAAATAAGTACTTATGCCGGATGCAATCATAATGACTAAAAGCACAACCATAACAAGAATAAATGATTTTGCACTTATGCTTATGGGTGTTTTGACTTTGGAAGTTTTATTTTTCTCCATCTTTTTTCTCCGTGTGTTTTTTATGAAGCAATATGCTTGCTATATACCATTTGACAGACAGCTTCGGATTTTCGGGTGCGAAATAATAGTAGTCAGAACCCTTGTAAATCTCAAAGTTTTCTCCTGCACCAAAGAGCAGGCGGTAAACAGAATCCATGGGGAAGGTAAGAGTTGTTTCTTCTTCGCTCATCGTACCTTTATATACAAGTCCGTCTTTATTGAGGGTGCAAATGCCTGTGCCTGCTTTTTCTACAATATGTTTTCCGTCATGGGACGGAAGGTGGAGCGTAACGGGCGAGGAGAGTGAAAAGTTATCGTTTTGGACTTCTTTTTCAAACTCTTTGACTTGGAAATCGTACCACTCCTGCTGATTTTTGAAGGGGGTATTCTCGTTTGTGAAGGTATATCTGTCGTTTAATGTGAGAGTAAAACCGCATTCGCAGGAAATGGTATTGCCCGATGTCGAAAGCGAAGCTTCCTTGCGACATTTTGGACAAAGGTATATAAGGTTTTCAAGTCCCTCTGCAAGCTTACTCGATTTATAGTGCAAATCGGGCTGAGTATTGAGCCATTCAAAATCATTGAAATATAAAGCTTTCTCAACCGCATCGCGAACCTCAGATGAACTCATAGCTTTAGTTTCGCCTTTTTCAAAGAGCTTGCCTGCGCTTATTTCCACTCTTGCACCACGGCGTATACCGTTACCTGCCTTGGGCTTTGCAAGGTATGCACCGTTTATCTGAACAAAGTATACGGGGAGTGCCGAATTTTTAATAAAGTCTATTGTCGGTTGATGAATACTTTCAAATCTGCCCATTGTGGAGAGCTGTGCTTCAGGCAATAGTGCAAGCGTGTCATTTCTGCGAAGTACAGTTATCATATTCTTTGCACATTCAAGGTCGGGCGAGAACATTGACTTTGGAATACAGCCGACATTGCGTATCAAAAAAGCGAGGTCACGGCGGAAAAAGTAGTAGCGTGATGTTATGAAGTTAAGCTTTTTCGGATAAAACACCAATGCCGTGTAGTACCAGTCAAGAAATGACGGATGACTGCCGATTACGATACACGGCTCGTTATCGGGAAGCTTGATTTTATTCTTGAGCCGGATATCTATCTTCGAGCCAAAGAGCAAAGAACAAACTGTCTTTGCCACGGAATAGATAAAGCGGTTTGGCTTTTTAACCTTTGTTGCACTTGAGTACGGCTTCAGTATTTGATTGATTGCATTTGTAAGCTTATCCCTTTTTCTGTAAGCGAGTATTATAAGTGCTATAAGAAGTACGAGCGTTAAAAGTCCTGTGTAAAGTCCCAGCCCTATCGTAAGTGAGCCGAGAGCAATACCTATTGCAACCGACGGCATCGAACTTACAAGCGTAAAAGATATGTATTTTGGATATTTCAAACCTGATGAAGCTGCAAGAAAACATATCATGCCGTAGGGGATCGCAGGGAGGATATAAAGAAGAAATATAACCGGGAAAAGCTTGTTCTGGATTTTAGCCGATGTAAAATCAACCTCTATGTGCGTGTCGAGATACTTTGCTATCTTTTCACCCCAAGCATTTGACAGCAGATAAATTACGCTGTTGCCGATGAAAACGCCAACCATGCAAATCAAGAATGCCTTAGCAAAACCATAGCCTATACCGCATATTACCTGAAAAGGCTCTGCCGGAAAAATAGGTATTATTATTTGAAGTGCAGACAATGCAGAAAATATTACGGCACCCTTTGTACCGAAAATGAGCGAGAGCACTTCTCTTTGCTCTTCGTTTGTCATGCTTGCGTCGGTTAATACAGAGAACAGCTGAACAACTTCCCTGCGGAACACAAAAACTACGACTGCCAGTATTGCTATGAATAACAAGACGGGAAGTAGAGATTTCTTTTTTGTTTTTGTTTGCATATGATTCCCCTGAAACAACTTTTTGATGATTGTTTAAGTATACAATATAATTAGGGTAAAAAGTTGGTATCGTTGACGAATTAATAGTTTTTTGATATATTTCAAAAAGCGGAAGAAAAAAAGGAGGACAGCACGATGAAAAAGGCTCTTATAATCTGCGGTGTGCTTCTGTTGGTTGCAGGTGTATTGTTCGTAGCTTTGTCCGATGTTTTTTCGGATCCGAAGGTGATTTTAACATTTTCCGAGGGTACAACGCAGGCAATAGAGCATGATGTCGCACTTTTGGCACATTTTCAGCCCGATAATATAATGCGAAACCATGGCTTTGATTTTTATATAAAGTATTATTTTAAAAATGATAGGCTCATAGCTTGTGACCATATATACAAGTTTGAGACTGAAGAAAAGGCGCTTAAGTGGCGTAAAAAGTACAGTGAGGCACTTGATGAAACAGCAGGCTGCTATGTTGACGGAACGAGTGTTATAAAAAACGAATTATATCCGTCGTTTTCAGGTAAAAGTCTCGAAACGGTTTTGAAAACAATCGAGTACAATTTTAATTATATAGATTCAGAGTTAATTTACTCACAAGGGTAATAGAATTGTTATAACGGTTAAATTTTCGGAGGAATATATGGACTTAAACAAGAAAAGTATCTTAAGGATAGTGGCGATAGTTTTAATAACCGCGTTTTTAAGTATCGGTGCTACGGTGCTTGTAATGAATTCAATGCGTGGCGATACCGTCAAGCTGAGGGCGGAGGAATATAAACAGCTTTCTGACTTGTTTGTAATCCGTGATGTCATGGAGACGGTGGAAAAAGAGCATTATGGCAAAATACCTACGCGCGAAGAAATGATTGCAAATGCTGCAAAGGGAATAGTTCAAGGTCTTGATGATGTGTATGCGCGTTACTATACGGCAAAGGAATACGAGGATTATCTGTCAAGCTTGAACGGCGAGTACAGCGGTGTCGGTATGCTTGTTGCGCAGCCCGATGGCACGGGAGCTGAAGTGCTTGATGTTTATAAGGATAACAGCGCAGAGCGTGCAGGAATAAAGACGGGCGATATCATAACAAGCGTAAACGATGTTGAAGTTAAAAACATGCCAATAGCAGATCTTGCTTCGCTCATGAACGGTGAAATCGGAAGTGTTTTAAAAATTGCGGTATTGCGTAACAATGAGAAGATGAGCTTTGATGTTGTGTGTGAAACCGTAAACATAAAGCGTGTTGACTACGCACTTTTCAATCAGGCAACAGGCTATATCCGTATAGATATGTTTACGGGAAGCTGTGCGGAAGAGTTTTCAGAAGCAATCAAGTATTTAAAGGACAGGGGTATGCGTTCACTCGTTATTGACCTGAGAAACAACCCGGGCGGTTCACTTGAAACCGTTGTAGACGTTGCCGACACTTTGCTTGGTGATTGCAAGATAGTCACGGTAAGCGGCAAGACGGAAAAAGAAGATGTTGTATATAAGGGAAGCGGTAAAGGCGTTGAAGTTCCCGTTGCCGTCATAGTAAACGAAAATTCGGCTTCGGCAAGCGAAATACTTGCAGGTGCAGTTAAAGACAATAACAAGGGCGTAGTTGTTGGCATGACAACATACGGCAAGGGCATTGTGCAGACAACTTTCAAAATAAACGCAGACAGCTCATGGCTTAAGATAACAACATCCGCATACCTTACACCAAACGGCACCAATATTCACGGCGTCGGAATAGTTCCGGATATAGAGGTAGAGCTTCCCGATTCCATGCAGGGTATTGCGATAAGTAAGCTTGACCAGGAAGATGATGCACAGCTCTGGGCGGCACTTGACTATGTTCGTGAGCAGGCGGATGATGGCGAATAATAAGAGCAAATAAGCAATGAAAAATAAGGCGAAAAAGTGCTTTCCGCCTTATTTTTTTGTGCTTCGCAGATTGACAAAAAGTCTTCATTAGCCTTATAATTATCGATGGAGAGGTGTGCTCTCTGTGGCGTGTTTGCAGAAAAGGAGCAGGGCGTGTTTAATATAGGCGATCAGGTTTGTTATCCGATGCACGGCGTCGGCATAATAGAAGGAATTGAAGATAAGGTCGTTTTGGGCGAGGAGACGAAGTACTATGTACTCCGTTTCTTGGTAGGCCGTATGTCGGCCATGGTGCCTGTTGCCACGGCTGAGAAGGTCGGGCTGCGCTATACCGTTGATGCGTCGGAATGTCAAAAGGTTCTCGACTACTTAAAGGGTGAACCCTGTCAGGAGAGTGACAACTGGAACCAGCGATATCGCGATAATTATGACAAAATGCGTTAGGGCGATATATATAATGTTGCCGATGTTGTCAAGTGCCTGCGCAGGCGTGACACGGAAAAAGGCTTGAGCTCGGGCGAGCGTAAAATGCTTATGACGGCAACCCAGGTGCTCTTTGCAGAGCTTGCAGCGGCAAGCGGCTGTGATTATAACGAGTACAGAGCAAAGTATGACGAAAAGAAAAACGCCATGCTTAAATAAAAATTTTGAATATAACTTTTTTAAATATAAGAGGTGAATATCTTGGCAAGGAAAGTTGCCAGATGCGTAATAACGCTTTTAGGTGCTGCAATTGCAACTGCGATTGTGGACGGTATAAATAAACTCTTTACAAGCAGCGGATATAACGGATTGGGACAGATATTTCTGCCTTGGGTAGTTGTTTTAATATATCTTGCTTCTGCAGTTATTGTAGGAACGGTTTTCTTTTTTCTTTCGCCTGCTATAATAGACAGTTGTGTAAAACTTGGAAATAAAATTGAAAATAAAATGTCGCGAATGTCCTTGCCCGATATTGCTATTGCTTTGGTCGGAATTCTCATAGGGCTTGTTATTGCGTATTTGCTTACAGGTATCACTCGCTCAATAGAGAATGCTTATGCGCAAACGATTATAAACATTGCATTGTATCTGATACTTGCATATACTTGCTGCCACATACTTGTAAAGCGCCGCGGCGAGATAAATGTTCCGTCAATATTCAAGCGTAACCGCGATAAAGCATCAAAAAACAGCTCAGCAGCACGCAATAAAATCCTTGATACTTCAGCTATAATCGACGGACGAATAGTCGATGTTGCAAAGACGGGAATAATCGAGGGTGAACTCATTGTCCCGAGTTTTGTCATAAATGAGCTTATGCACATTGCAGACAGTGCCGATGCGTTGAAACGTAACAGGGGCAGACGCGGTCTTGACCTTATAAAGGATATGCAGAGCGATTCCAAAATAAATATAAAGATAAGCGAAACGGATTATGACGATATTGAAGATGTAGATATGAAAATTCTCCGTCTTGCACTTGAGACGTGCAGTACTGTAATTACAAACGACTACAATCTCAATAAAGCAGCGGCCGTTCAAAAAGTAAGTGTGCTTAATATCAATGATGTTTCCAATGCCGTAAAGCCGATAATGATATCGGGCGAGGAGCTTGAAGTCATAATAAGCAAAGAGGGTAAGGAAGCTCATCAGGGCGTTGCATATCTTGAAGACGGTACAATGATAGTTGTCGAGGGTGGCTCAGGCAGAGTCGGAGAAAAGGTAAACGTGGTTGTAACAAGCGTATTGCAGACTTCTGCGGGCAGAATGATATTTGCAAAAACAAACGAATAAGCATATATAAAAATGAGAAAGAGGGAATAAAAACAAGAAAAACCAATAACAGCATACAAATTGTAAAAAATCTATTTATATTTTATTGACATACTTGACAAGCAATGCTATAATGCTTTAATGCGTTATTATGCTATCATGCGGTGTTATGCCGCTTTTAGCAGAAAACCATTGTTCGTTCAAAGTATGTTTTTATTTTGAAAAGACTTAAAAAACTTTGAAAAAACAAGTAAAAGAACCAAATTTAACCGAATAAGGCAAAGCAAGTGAGGAGTGAGCGCGATGGTGCATGATGTCCAGTTTGGAAAGAAAGAACGCAAGAGCTTTTCGAGGATAGAAGAAGTTCTCGATATGCCGGATTTGATAGAGGTTCAAAAAAACTCTTATCAGCGTTTTGTTACCGAGGATTTAAAAGAAGTTCTCAATGATATTTCTCCAATAGTCGATTATTCCGACAAGCTCGTATTGGAGTTTGTTGATTACAATATCGATTTTGAGCATCCGAAGTATCCTGTAGAAGAATGTAAAGAGCGCGATGTTAACTATTGTGCGCCCTTGCGTGTAACTGTACGCCTTATAAATAAGGAAACGGGCGAAGTTAAGGAACAGCCTGTATTCATGGGTGATTTCCCATTGATGACAGAGCAGGGTACCTTCATCATAAACGGTGCAGAGCGTGTAATCGTAAGCCAGCTCGTCCGTTCACCCGGTGCATACTATGCAAAGACGATAGATAAAATCGGTAAATCATTGTTCTCAGCTCAGGTTATCCCCAATCGTGGCGCATGGCTTGAGTATGAAACGGACAGCAATGATATTCTCTATGTAAAAATTGACAGACAGCGTAAGCTCTTCATAACAACGCTCCTTCGTGCGTTGGGCCTCGGCACCAATGCAGAGATCATCGATATGCTCGGTGAAGATGAGCGTTTGCTTGCTACGCTTGAAAAAGATACAACAAAGTCGGTAGCTGACGGTCTTATTGAAATATACAAGCGTCAGCGTCCCGGCGAACCGCCTACAGAAGACAGCGCAAGAAATCTTCTTAATTCATTGTTCTTTGATAAGCGTTACGACCTTGCACGCGTCGGAAGATATAAGTTCAATAAGAAGCTTTCATTGGCAGCACGTATTGCAACACAGGTTGCGGCTGAAAATGTTATCGCTCCAAAGACGGGTGAATTACTTGTAACAGAGGGTGAAACAATCACACGTGAAAAGGCTCTCGAAATTGAGAACGCAGGCGTACACGGCGTATATGTAAAGGCAGACGATAAGAAGGTCAGGATTTTGGGCAACCACTTCGTTGATCCTGCTTGCTATCTCTCATATGACCCCGAAGAAGCCGGTCTGAATGAGCACGTATATTATCCCGTATTCGCAAGCTTGCTCGACGAAAGCAGTGAAATGTCCGAAGAAGAACAGAAAGCGCTTTTGAGAAGCAATGTAAACGAGCTTATTCCCCGTCACATAATAGTTGACGATATTTTGGCAACAGTAAGCTATCTTATCGGCATGAATTACGATATCGGCAGAACGGACGATATCGACCACTTGGGCAACAGACGTATAAGAAGCGTCGGTGAATTGCTCCAGAATCAGATTCGTGTCGGTATGACAAGGCTTGAGCGTGTTGTAAGAGAGCGTATGTCATTGCAGGATATGGAAACTGCTATGCCCAGCAATCTTATCAATATCCGCCCTGTAACGGCTGCAATCAAAGAGTTCTTTGGTTCATCACAGCTTTCACAGTTCATGGATCAGACCAACCCGCTTTCAGAGCTTACTCATAAGCGCAGACTTTCAGCTTTGGGTCCCGGCGGTTTGAACAGAGAAAGAGCAACATTTGATGTTCGAGACGTTCACTTCTCGCACTACGGCCGTATGTGCCCCATCGAGACTCCCGAAGGTCCCAACATCGGTTTGATAAACTCACTTTCAACCTATGCAAGAATAAATAAGTATGGCTTTATTGAAGCTCCTTACCGCAAGGTTGATTCTGAAAACAAGCGTATACTTGATGAAATCGTTTACCTTACAGCTGACGAAGAAGATGACTTCATCGTAGCACAGGCAAATGAGCCCACAACAGAAGACGAAAACGGCAATGTATGGTTCAAGAAGGATCGTGTTGTTGCACGTTTGCTCGATAAGATTGTTGAAGTTAAAAATACAGAAGTTGACTATATGGACGTTTCGCCCAAGCAGCTCGTATCAGTTGCAACGGCAATGATCCCCTTCCTTGAAAATGACGACGCTAACCGTGCGCTCATGGGCTCCAACATGCAGCGTCAGGCAGTTCCGCTTTTGGTTCCCGAAGCTCCCGTTGTCGGTACCGGTATGGAATACAAGGCAGCTCATGACTCCGGTGTTGCAGTTATTGCACATGAGGACGGTGTTGTAAAGAGTGTAGCAGCTGACAAGATTGTTATTGAGAACAGCGATGGCGAACACGTTTACAAGATCATTAAGTTCAAGCGTTCAAACCAGGGTACCTGCATAAACCAGCGTCCCATAGTTGATGTCGGTGAAAAGGTTGTAAAGGGTCAGGTTATCGCAGACGGTGCAAGCACAAGCAACGGCGAAATCGCACTCGGCAGAAACATCCTTATCGGCTTCATGACCTGGGAAGGCTATAACTACGAGGACGCTGTACTCATAAGCGAAAAACTCGTAAAAGAAGATGTTTACACATCAATACATATTGAAGAACACGAAACCGAAGCAAGAGATACAAAGCTCGGTGAAGAAGAAATAACAAGGGATATTCCCAACGTTGGTGAAGATGCACTTGCAAATCTTGACGAACGAGGCATCATAAGAATAGGTGCGGAAGTAAGAAGCGGTGACATTCTTGTCGGTAAGGTTACACCCAAGGGTGAAACAGAGCTTACTGCAGAAGAAAGACTTCTCCGTGCAATATTCGGTGAAAAGGCTCGCGAAGTAAGAGACACATCATTGCGCGTACCTCATGGTGAGGGCGGTGTTGTAGTTGATGTTAAGGTCTTTACACGCGAAAATAAGGACGAACTTTCACCCGGCGTAAACGAACTCGTACGCGTATACATTGCTCAGAAGCGTAAGATTTCAGTCGGTGATAAGATGGCTGGCCGTCACGGTAACAAGGGTGTTATTTCAAGAATACTTCCCGAAGAAGATATGCCCTTCCTCCCCGACGGTACACCGCTCCAGATAGTTTTGAATCCTTTGGGTGTTCCTTCGCGTATGAACATCGGTCAGATACTCGAGCTTCACTTGGGCATGGCTGCAAAGAGCTTGGGCTGGGATATCGTAACTCCCGTATTTGACGGTGCACCAGAAGAAGATATTAAAGAATTGCTCGTAAAGGCAGGCAAGGATCCCGACGGTAAGACGGTGCTTTATGACGGCAGAAGCGGTGAACCCTTCGAAAACAGAGTTTCCGTAGGTTATATGTACTACCTCAAGCTGCATCACCTTGTTGACGATAAGATTCACGCCCGTTCAACAGGACCGTACTCACTCGTAACACAGCAGCCCCTCGGCGGTAAAGCACAGTTCGGTGGTCAGCGCTTCGGTGAGATGGAAGTTTGGGCATTGGAAGCATACGGTGCTGCAAATACATTGCAGGAAATCCTTACCGTTAAGAGTGACGATGTTGTAGGCCGTGTAAAGACTTACGAAGCAATCGTTAAGGGCGAGAATGTTCCCGAACCCGGTGTTCCCGAATCATTCAAGGTTCTTATCAAAGAATTACAGTCCCTTGCACTTGATGTTAAGGTCTTGTCCGATACACATCAGGAAATACAGATTGGCGAAATGATAGATGATGACGACACATTGCCCATCGATGTAAACATGGCAGGTACGGAAGATGCTCCGATAATGCAGCCGGGCGATGATGAGTTTGAAGAGTTTGATGACTTTGATTTTGGCGATGACTTGGATCTTGACGGCATGGATGATGGCGATACGGATTCAATGCTCGACGGATTCAGTGTTATAGACGGTGACGAATAATAAGAACTTGAAGGGAGATAATTAAATGTTTGAATTGACAAACTTTGACGCTATAAAAATAGGTCTTGCATCACCCGAAAAGATTCTCGAGTGGTCACACGGTGAAGTTAAAAAACCCGAAACAATTAATTACAGAACACTCAAGCCCGAACGCGACGGCCTTTTCTGCGAAAGAATTTTCGGACCTCAGAAGGACTGGGAATGTCATTGCGGACGTTATAAGCGTGTCCGTTATAAGGGCGTAGTTTGCGACAAGTGCGGTGTTGAAGTAACACGTGCAAAGGTTCGCCGTGAGCGCATGGGTCATATAGAGCTCGCAGCTCCCGTATCACATATCTGGTACTTCAAGGGCATACCCTGCCGTATGAAGATGTTGCTTGATATGTCACCCCGTTCACTTGAAAAGGTACTTTACTTTGCAGCATATGTAGTTATCGATCCCGGTGAAACACCCTTGCAGTATAAGCAGGTTTTGTCCGAGAAAGAATATCGCGAAGCTCAGGAACAGTATGGTGCAAAAGCATTCCGTGTCGGTATGGGCGCAGAAGCTATCAAAGAATTGCTCCAGCAGCTTGACCTCGAAACCCTTGATGCAGAATTGAAGGAAGAAGTTGCAAATTCGACAGGTCAGAAGCGTGCAAACGCTATCAAGCGCCTTGAAGTTGTAGAAGCTTTCTTGAAGAGTGGCAACAAGCCCGAGTGGATTATACTCGATGTTGTTCCCGTAATTCCGCCCGAGCTTCGTCCCATGGTTCAGCTTGACGGTGGCAGATTTGCGACAAGTGATTTGAACGATCTCTATCGCAGAGTTATAAACAGAAACAACCGTTTGAAGAGATTGCTTGAGTTGCGTGCTCCCGATATCATTGTTCGCAACGAAAAGCGTATGCTTCAGGAAGCGGTTGACGCACTTATAGATAACGGCAGACGCGGCCGCCCCGTAACGGGCCCCGGCAACAGACCGCTTAAGTCACTCTCCGATATGCTCAGAGGTAAGCAGGGCCGCTTCCGTCAGAACTTGCTCGGTAAGCGTGTTGACTATTCAGGCCGTTCGGTTATCGTTGTCGGTCCTGACCTTAAGATGTACCAGTGCGGTCTTCCCAAGGAAATGGCACTTGAGCTCTTCAAGCCCTTTGTAATGAAGAAGCTTGTTGAAAACGGCTCAGCACACAATATAAAGAGCGCAAAGCGTATGGTCGAGCGTGTTCGTCCCGAAGTTTGGGATGTTCTCGAAACCGTTATCAAGGACCATCCCGTATTGCTCAACCGTGCTCCTACACTTCACAGACTCGGTATCCAGGCATTTGAACCCGTACTTGTTGAAGGCAGAGCATTGAAGCTTCATCCCTTGGTATGTACAGCTTACAACGCTGACTTTGACGGTGACCAGATGGCTGTTCACGTACCCTTGTCGGTAGAAGCACAGGCAGAAGCACGCTTCCTCATGCTTGCTTCAAATAACATACTTAAACCGCAGGACGGTAAGCCGGTTGCAAGTCCCACACAGGATATGGTTATCGGTTGTTACTATCTCACATTGCAGCGTGACGGTGAAAAGGGCGAGGGCAAGGCATTCTCAAGCGAGGATGAAGCACTCATGGCTTACCAGACGGGTGAAGTATCACTCCACGCCAAGGTAAAGATTCGTATTGAGCGTGAATGGAACGGTGAAAAACGCAGAAAGATTATTGAAACTTCTGTCGGCCGTCTTGTATTCAACAATGCAATACCCCAGTCGCTTGGTTATGTTGACAGAAGCTTGGAAGAAAACCTCTTCAAGCTCGAAATAGATAAACTCGTTGTAAAGAAGGATCTCGGTCAGATAGTAGACAAGTGCTACAGAAGATTCGGACCTACAAGAACAAGCGAAGTTCTTGACGATATCAAGGCTCTCGGCTTCAAGTATTCAACACGCGGCGGCGTAACAGTCGGTTTCCAGGATATTACGGTTCCTGAAACAAAGAAGCAGTTGATTGACGAAGCAGAAGTTGAAGTAGGTAAGATTGATGACCTCTTCCGCATGGGCCTTTTGTCAGACAGCGAGCGTAGAAAGAACGTTATTGATATTTGGGAAAAGACAACAAACAAGGTTACAGATGCTTTGATGTCAACTCTCGATCAGTATAACCCCATCTACATGATGGCTAACTCCGGTGCTCGTGGTAGTACAAACCAGATTCGTCAGCTCGCCGGTATGCGTGGTCTTATGGCAGACCCCTCCGGTCAGATCATCGAAGTTCCGATTCGTGCGAACTTCCGTGAAGGCTTGACGGTTCTTGAGTTCTTTATCTCCTCCCACGGTGCAAGAAAAGGTCTTGCGGATACGGCTTTGCGTACTGCTGACTCAGGTTATCTCACACGTCGTCTTGTTGACGTTTCACAGGATGTTATCGTCCGTGAAGATGACTGCTATGCAGCAAGAGGCGAAATGCCCAAGGGCATGTACATTGAAAGCATAATGGACGGCAACAAGGTTGTTGAACCTTTGGGCGACAGATTGCTCGGCCGCTACACATCAGAAGAAGTTGTAAATCCTGCAACGGGCGAAATCATCGCTCCTGCAAACTCACTTATCACTTACGAAGTACGCGATAAGATAATCGCTGCAGGCATCAAGGGCGTAAATTGCCGTACTGTATTTACTTGCAGAAGCGAACACGGTGTTTGTGCAAAGTGCTACGGTGCAAACCTTGCAACGGGCGGTCCCGTTGACATGGGCGAAGCGGTCGGCATAATAGCTGCACAGGCTATCGGTGAACCGGGTACACAGCTTACCATGAGAACGTTCCATACCGGCGGTGTTGCTTCGGCAGACGATATCACACAGGGTCTTCCCCGTGTTGTTGAAATCTTCGAAGCAAGAAAGCCGAAGGGCCTCGCTGTTATTACCGAAATCTCAGGTAAGGTTACACTTACAGAGGGTAAGAAGCGTGAAGCTATCATCAGCAATGATGACGGTGAAAGCGAAAAGTACCTCATTCCGTTCGGTTCAAAGCTCTGCGTCAAGGATGGCGACATGGTTGAAGCAGGCGATGAACTTACTGACGGTTCAATCAACCCGAACGATATCCTCAAGATAAAGGGCGTTAAAGGCGTTCAGGCATATATGCTCAAGGAAGTTCAGAGCGTATACCGCTTGCAGGGCGTTGAAATTGCCGATAAGCATATCGAAGTTATCATTCGTCAGATGCTCCGCAAGGTTCAGATTGAGGATGCAGGCGATTCAACAATGCTTCCCGGTGAACTCGTTGATATCTTCCGCTTCGAGCGTGAGAATGAAGAACTCGTCATGGCAGGCAAATCACCCGCTGTTGCAAAGAGAAAGCTTCTCGGTATCACAAAGACTGCACTTGCAACGGATTCATTCCTGTCGGCAGCTTCATTCCAGGAAACAACACGCGTTCTTACGGAAGCAGCTATCAAGGGTAAGATCGATCCCTTGGTCGGCTTGAAGGAAAATGTTATCATCGGTAAGCTTATACCTGCTGGTATCGGCTTGAAGAGATATAGAAATGTAGACGTCAGCGAAAAGATAGAGGGCTGAACAGTTAAAAATGGAACAACATTTTAACACAACAAAGAATTACGATGAGAGCTGTGCACACGGTACAGCTCTCATGTCGCAGACTGAAGAGTGTCAGCTTTGCAAGGGTGACACAACTGAGGAAGCTGCTTGCTTTGCACTTTTTGACATGGCAAAAGCGGATGAGAGCGCAGAAAAAGGCGTCAAGCTCATCACGGTGCAAGTTCCGTGCTGCAAAAAATGCCGCCGTCATTATCAGATAATAAAATATGTCCCTACAATAATAGGTGCACTGATTTGTATAATGGCGATCGCAGCGTTGAGTGTGCGTGGCTTATATGAGTACTTGGCAGCAGTTTTCTTTGCATTGCCCATTGTAACAATGATAGCAATGCTGTGTGTTGCAATCGCAGCGGCTTCAATTGTGAAATCCATGCTCATCAGTAAGTTTTCAAAAACAACGCACCTTAACATTGCAAAGTCAGGTATCGACACGGAGGGTGCAACAGAGATAAAAACAAACTCAGCAATAAGCTGTCCCGTGTTTTCGGATGAACTTTTATCCGATTAAAAGCGATTACGGATATTGACAGAGATGAGAATAAATGATACCATAGACAAGTTGTGAAAATATCCCTTTGTAAGGGGTTGCAAGGGATTTTCTTGATATAAAAAATAAAAATTTAAAAAAGAGAAGGAGAAATCCAATGCCTACCATTAATCAGTTGGTCAGAAAAGGCAGAGAGCAGGTAGAGTATAAGTCAAATTCACCTATACTTAAGAAGTGCCCTCAGCGCCGTGGTGTTTGCACTGCAGTTCGTACAATGACGCCTAAAAAGCCGAACTCTGCATTGCGTAAAATAGCTCGTATCCGTCTTACAGACGGTTTGGAAGGTACCGCATATATTCCGGGTATCGGCCACAATTTGCAGGAGCACTCAGTCGTTCTTATCAGAGGCGGCAGAGTTAAGGACTTGCCCGGTGTACGTTATCACATCATTCGTGGTGCACTCGATACAGCGGGTGTTGCGAAGCGTATGCAGTCTCGTTCATTGTATGGCGCAAAGCGTCCTAAGAAGTAATTAAGGAGGGAAAGTTATGCCTAGACGTGGATTTGTACCCAAGCGTGAAGTGCTCGACGATCCCATGTACGGTGGAACGATCGTTACGAAGCTCATTAACCAGGTAATGCTCGATGGTAAGCGTGGCGCAGCTCAGAAGGCTTGCTACGGTGCATTCGAGATCATAAAGGAAAAGACAGGCCGTGATCCTAAGGAAGTTTTCATGCAGGCTCTTGAGAACATCATGCCCGTATTGGAAGTTAAGGCTCGCCGTGTCGGTGGTGCTACATATCAGGTACCTATCGAAATCAGAGCAGACCGTCGTCAGACTCTCGGCTTGAGATGGCTTGTTAACTACGCAAGACAGCGTAATGAACGCACAATGATGGAGCGTCTTGCCGGTGAAATCATGGATGCTGTTAACTCAACAGGTAATGCATTCAAGAAGAAGGAAGACACTCACAAGATGGCAGAAGCAAACAAGGCATTTGCACACTTCAAGTGGTAATATTTTGTTTGCAAAAAGCACAAACTATATAAAATTTTCAAATAATACGGAGAGGAGGTTAGAACGTGGCAAGAGAAACATCGCTTGAAAGTACTCGTAATATAGGCATAATGGCTCATATCGATGCAGGTAAAACTACAACAACTGAGCGTATACTGTTCTATACGGGAAAAATACATAAGATTGGTGAAACTCATGAAGGTTCAGCAACGATGGACTTTATGGTACAGGAGCAGGAGCGTGGTATAACAATAGCATCCGCTGCAACTACTGCTTACTGGAAGGGTTATCGTATAAATATAATCGACACGCCCGGTCACGTTGACTTTACTGTTGAAGTAGAGCGTTCCCTCCGCGTTCTTGACGGAGCTGTCGCAGTATTTTGTGCAAAAGGTGGCGTTGAGCCCCAGTCTGAAACAGTTTGGAGACAGGCATCAAAGTACGGTGTACCGCGCATTGCATATGTAAACAAGATGGATATTACAGGTGCTGACTTTTATAATGTTGTCGGCATGATGAAAGAACGTCTTGGGGCAAATGCAGTACCGATTCAGCTCCCCATAGGAGCAGAAGCTGATTTCAAGGGAATTATAGACCTTATCGAGAAAAAAGCAATCGTCTATTATAATAATGACGGTACGGATGTTCGCGAAGAAGAAATACCTGCAGATATGCAGGATAAGGTTGAAGAATATCGTTTGAATCTTATCGAGGCTGTTGCAGAGTTTGATGATGCAGTTATGGAAGCGTACCTTGAGGGTGAAGAGCCCGACATAGCTACAATCAAGTCCATAATAAGAAAAGCAACGATTGCAAACGAAATGGTGCCCGTATGCTGCGGTACTTCATACCGTAACAAGGGCGTTCCGCCCCTTCTTGATGCGATTGTCGAATATATGCCTTCGCCGCTTGATGTAGAACCTGCAAAGGGCACAAAGGCGGATGGCACGGGCGAAGTGATTACACAGCCGTCAGACGATGCACCGTTCTCCGCTTTGGCTTTCAAAATCGTAGCAGACCCCTATGTTGGCAAGCTTGCATTCTTCAGAGTGTACAGCGGTACGGTCAAATCGGGTTCCTACGTTTATAACTCTTCAAAGGGTTGCCGTGAGCGTGTAGGCAGAATTTTGCTTATACATGCAGCAAGTCGCACAGAGATTGAGGAAGCGCATGCAGGCGATATCGGCGCTATCGTAGGTCTTAAGGAAACAGGCACAGGTGATACGCTTTGCTCAGAAACAGATCAGCTCTTGCTTGAAACTATGGAATTCCCAGATCCCGTTATCAATGTTGCAATTGAACCTAAAACAAAAGCGGGACAGGAGAAGATGACAGCAGCACTTATAAAGCTTGCTGACGAAGATCCTACATTTAAAACATATACCGACCAGGAAACAGGTCAGACAATTATCGCAGGTATGGGCGAGCTCCATTTGGAGATTATCGTTGACAGACTCATACGGGAGTTCCGTGTTGAATGTAAAGTGGGTCAGCCTCAGGTTTCTTACCGCGAGTCCATGACGAAGCCTGTAAAGGCAGAAGGTAAGTTCGTAAGGCAGACAGGAGGTCACGGTCAGTACGGTCACTGCGTGGTAGAGTTTAAACCGGGCCAGCCGGGTGATGGCTTTACATTTGAGGATAAAACCGTTGGTGGCGTTATTCCCAAGGAATACATACCTGCTATCGAAAACGGTATCCGTGAAGCGGCAGCAAGCGGTATACTCGGCGGTTATGAAGTTGTTGACTTCTCTGCAACGCTAGTTGATGGCAGTTACCACGATGTTGACTCATCTGAAATTGCGTATAAGATCGCAGGCAGTATGGCACTCAAAAATGCCCTTGAAAAGGCAAGCTGTGCTTTGCTTGAACCGATAATGAAGGTTGAAGTTGTAATGCCCGATGAATATCTTGGTGATGTTATGGGTAATGTTACAGCAAGACGCGGCAGAATAGAGGGTACAGAGCTTCGCGGTAATGCGCAGGTTATAAACGCAATGTGTCCCTTGTCTGAAATGTTCGGCTATGCAACGGATTTGAGATCAAGAACACAGGGCAGAGGCAACTACACAATGCAGTTTGACCACTATGAAAAGGTTTCAGAGTCGGTAGCCAAGAAGATTCTCGGCAAATAAACAAGAATTATAAAATTAAAATAAAATTATCTATTAAAAATCAGGAGGAAAGGTACAAATGGCAAAAGAAAAATTTGAACGCACCAAACCGCACGTAAACATCGGTACAATCGGTCACGTTGACCACGGCAAGACAACATTGACAGCTGCTATCACGATGACACTCTCACAGCAGGGTCAGGCAGCAGCAATGAAGTATGACGAAATCGATAAGGCTCCCGAAGAAAAAGCACGTGGAATAACAATCAACACAGCACACGTTGAGTATGAGACAGACGGTCGTCACTATGCACACGTTGACTGCCCCGGCCACGCTGACTATGTTAAGAACATGATCACAGGCGCAGCACAGATGGACGGTGCAATCCTCGTAGTATCAGCAGCAGACGGTCCGATGCCCCAGACAAGAGAGCATATCCTCTTGGCAAGACAGGTTGGCGTTCCTTACATCGTAGTATTCATGAACAAGACAGACCAAGTTGATGACGAAGAACTCCTCGAGTTGGTTGAAATGGAAATCAGAGACTTGTTGAGCTCCTACGAATTCCCCGGTGACGATATCCCGATCGTAAAGGGTAGCGCACTCAAGGCATTGGAAGCAATCCAGGCTGGCAAGACAGCAAAAGACGATCCGGATTGCCAGTGCATCTTCGAGCTCATGGCAGCAGTAGACAGCTACATTCCCACACCGGAAAGAGCAGCTGACATGCCCTTCTTGATGCCCGTAGAAGACGTATTCTCAATCACAGGCCGTGGTACAGTTGCAACAGGTCGTGTAGAGCGTGGTACAGTTAAGGTACAGGATACAGTAGAAATCGTTGGACTTACAGAAGAGAAGAAGAGCACAGTTGTTACAGGCGTAGAAATGTTCAGAAAGCTCCTTGATCAGGGCGAAGCAGGCGACAACATCGGCGTACTTCTCCGTGGTGTACAGAGAACAGATATCGAGCGCGGTCAGGTTATCGCAAAGCCCGGCAGCATTCATCCCCACACAAAGTTCACCAGCAACGTATACGTTCTTAAGGCAGACGAAGGTGGCAGACATAAGCCCTTCTTTGATGGTTACCGTCCCCAGTTCTACTTCAGAACCACAGACGTTACAGGCGTTATCAATCTTCCCGAGGGCGTAGAGATGGTTATGCCCGGCGACAACGTTGAAATGAGAGTTTCCCTCATTACACCTATCGCTATCGAGGAAGGTCTCCGCTTCGCTATCCGTGAAGGCGGCAAGACAGTTGGCGCAGGCGTTGTTGCTACTATCATTGAATAATTAGCAATTACAGGTTCTCATCCTGCCTTTGGAGCAATTCTTAAGGCAGGGTGAGAAATCTTGTGTAAAAATAAAACATTCTGGTAGGCGTAAAATACGTACCACAGGTGTTTTATGCGGTTTTTTGTGCGAATTTACAAAAAATTCAAATAAACTGTTTGACATTATATCTATAATAAGGTATAATGTTTGAGTTGTGTCTTATCAAATCGTAAGGATGACATAAAAGGTTGCCGCAGCAGTAATGCAGCGGGTAGTTTTTATTGACGAGTCTGCTGATCAGACGTGGTTTGAGTTTGACATTATTTTTTTGACACATCTTTTCGGACACACGAGGATGCGTTGTAAATGTCG
>JAFQXA010000031.1 GCA_017407205.1 Clostridia bacterium | reverse complement strand
GGTATTTAGAGGATATGTCCGAGAAAATCCGCAGCGTCTTAACCAACAGACGAGTAAACGGTTTTCATATCGGCGCATTTGCCCTTTACGGTTATAAGAAAGACCCCGACCAAAAAGGACACTTGATAATTGACGAGGAAGCCGCAGCCGTTGTCCGTGAAGTATTTACCCTATTCGCACAAGGTTACGGTAAAACTGCAATCGCCCGTATGCTCAATGACAGGGGCATACCTAATCCAACTGAATATAAGCGTCTGCATGGTTTACGGTATCAGCAGCCGAAAACAAAGAACAGCACTCTTTGGAAATACTTTGCTATCTCTGATATGCTGATAAATGAAATCTATATCGGTAATATGGTGCAAGGTAAATACGGCAGCATTTCCTATAAGACGAAACAGAACAAACCCCGCCCTAAAAGCGAATGGTATGTTGTCGAGGGAACGCATGAGCCGATTATCGACCGTGAGTTATGGGACAGAGTACAGGCATTGATTGAACAGAGGGCAAAGCCTTTTGACGTTGGCACAATCGGTTTGTTTGCAAGAAAAGCCCGATGCGCCAACTGCGGTTATACTATGCGCTCTTCCAAAAATCACAATAAACACTATCTGCAATGCTCAAACCGTCATGTGGCAAAGGACGCTTGTATCGGCTCTTTTATCTCTGTTGATATATTGGAAAGGCTTGTTATCGACGAGCTTAACCGTTTAGCAGCCGAGTATCTTGACAAAGACGAGTTAGAGCAGAATATCGAGTTTTGCGACAACTTGGAGGGACAGAAATCCCGCCTACTCTCCGACATAGCAATCTATGAGAAAAAGGTTGCAGAATATTCAAAGGGTATTCGGGAGCTTTACATGGATAAGGTCAAGGGCTTAATTTCCGAAAGCGATTATGTGGAAATGTCAAAAGAGTTTACCACAGACCGCGACCGCTTGGAGCGTGTGATCGCTGACGGGCAAAAGCAGTTAGCCGAAATCGAAGAAAAAATTGCGGCGGGCGACAATCGCCGCGAGTTGATTGAGCAGTACACCAACTTGGAACACCTTACCCGCGAAATCGTGGAAACGCTGATTGATTATATATCCGTCGGCAAGCGTATTCCGGGGACAAGGGACGTTCCCATTGAAATTCATTGGAACTTTTAATGAAAAGTTGTTCTTATATGATTGCAGCAGAACAAAAAGCACGCACAACCTACGATAACATTCTGCGCCTTGTTGACGACCCGGACATCCGCGAACCGATTAAATTCCTCCGTGCAAGAGAAATTGTTCACTTCCAGCGTTTTGGCGAAGGCCTCAGGCTTGCAACCGATAAGCTCAACGAAAAGAATTTCTACGCATTTAATCCTTCATTTGACAAGCACTGTAACAATTAACAATGAAGCCCACAGATGATCTGTGGGCTTTTAACTATTGATGTCGCAGAAAGCACAACATTGACATATTAACTCTGAAAAAGCATATTATCCGGCTGTTTTTGAGCATAATTTATATACAATAAGTCAAATTTTTTTGTTGCGTTTATCTTCAAAAAAGCATTAAACACCTCTTATCGGTGCTTTCACATAATGAAGTGGTTTTTGATTATTTCTTATTATAAAAACCGTTTGTATCAATTCGCAGAAGCTTTATAGCTTTGTTGACCAGCGATGAAAAATCATTGCGTGTCAGCCTCATAACACCTTTGATAAGCGGTGACACTTTGAAGCCTGCCATTGCATTGACTGTTCCGAG
>JAFQXA010000030.1 GCA_017407205.1 Clostridia bacterium | reverse complement strand
ATGGTAGAGTGAAAATTGACCGTTAAATTCTTATTTTCCTAACTGTTCGACTTATTGGAATTTATTTCAAACCGCATTCTTTATACAGTTCTTTGATGCACGGTGATTTATACTCTATGTATCCATCTATATCATTTGGAAATAGCTCGGCGGCTTCTTCTTTTATCAAGCTGTATTTTCTAACCGCTTCGGGGTTGCTTCGGAGAAAATCTCTGAATGTAATATGACGGTGTAATTCCTCAGAATACTGTGGACATACATACAAATGATGCATCATCAAATGTGGCTTATCAGTATATTTGAAAGCCTCTCTATCCTTGATGCCGAGGTCGCCCTCATGGATATAGCCGATTCCTCTCAATCTTTCAACCACCGTAGCAAACGCCGTGTAATCCTTAATGATTACATCAATATCAATGCAAGGCTTGGCAGACATTCCTTCTACAGAGGTGCTTCCAACGTGTTCAATGCCGATGATTAAATCGCCAATTGATTCTTTAATCTCACCCATTATTTTTTCAAAAGCTGATTGCCATGCCACATCATATGGCAGTACAACAACCTTTCTTGTTCTCATATAGTTCACCTACAAATTCTTATTTATTGATTTGATTATAGCACAGAATCAAAATATATATTTTATTCTTTTGCAAACATATTTAAAAGTGTCTGAGTGAAAGCGTTTTTTGGCAACATATGATAATTATGCTACAGTCGGTTTTGGTTTCACATAGTTTCAAATCTAAAGTGAAACTTTGCGGAAAAAGTGAAACTCTCCAATCAAATGAAACCGTCCCTCTTTACGGCGTTAAGGCTCATATGTATCTGCTTATCGAAGAAAATTTTTGAGATGCTCTATCGCAATTGTATCGTGCTTCTTTGAGAACATATGCCTGCCACCATCGATAAAGTGGAGCTGCACAGACCCGTTCTCTCTTGCCCGATAAACGCTTTCCGCTTCCTCTGCATAATGATTTGCTACGATTTTGTCCGCTGTGCCGTGAACGATCAGCACGTCACACTCGTAACCCTTAATCTCGTCAAAAGGATTCATATTAACAACGTCTGCAACATAACAACGACCGAGCTTCATAGGGCCGCATTTGACGATTGCGGGAATATTCTGCGGATCGAATTTTGCCCACATCATCTTACCGCTTCTTGCATCGTCGGGAATGCAAAGTGCCGGATAGAACAGCACGAGCTTTCCAATTTCATTTTTAAGCTTTGCCGCCATAAGCGCAGAAACAAAACCACCTTGACTGCATCCCATCAAAATTATGTTTGAAGAATCGGTATAATCAAGACTCTTGGCATATTCGATTACTGCGCAGAGATCGCTTACTTCGTGAGGACAGACATATCGGTGGTCTTTCCATCGCTCTTGCCCATCATAACGCAGCCACCTCAAAAATCAAAGCAAAACGAAATGTAGCCCATTTCTGCAAGAAACTCTGCGTAGTGCTTGACTGTCATTAAATTTGCCATAAAGCCGTGACTTACAATGGCAATCGGTAGCTTTTCTCCTTGCGGTCGGTATTCATATCCTCGAATGGTCAGCCCGTCACGCAGGCAGGAAAACTTTGTTTTGTTTATGTTATTCATAGGTGACCCCAATAAATCTAACCGAGCGTATTATGAATTTTCTCACAACAATCGGTGGTGTGCTTCATAAGAAATTCGCCGTGTCCGAACCCTTCCATGATTTCCTCGGTATAGTGCGGCAGATACTTTTTGAGGATATTGTGGGATTTGATCGCATACGGTTCTTTGCTTCCGCACCACAAATGCACCATCGTCTGATGTTGTGCAATCTCAGGGCGTGTGCGGTAGGTGTAGTTTTCAAAAAAATTGCGATCTACCGTTTCATCGCTAGCGTTCATATACATTCCCGCTGTTAATCCGTCTGCCATTTCTTCAAGCGATGTTCCCATAAGTGCCATCATAATATGAATGAAAGCGGGAAACTTGCCTGTATTCTTATACTTCTTGAACATCCACGCCGTCACCTTAGCTGACAGCTTACCTTGATGCGCTACATAGCACCCGTCCATAATCACCGTGCCGAGGTCAACCTTGCTACGAGTGAGCAGTTCTGTCAGCATTAATCCACCCTGTGATGCACCGTAAGCACCGTGAATTTTGCCATCATAGTGTTGATGGATATAATCTTCAATCTGTTGCGCTTGATCGGCAAATGATGTGAAATCGTTACTACCGTCGTAAAATCCATCTTGTGCGGGGATGATCAAGCGATAATACGCCTCTAACGGTTTGAGCATATCATATTCGCTATGCCAATCCTGCATCATACCGTGCAACAGCATCACAGGTGGATTGTCCTTATTTCCAAATTCATTAAACAGCATATATTGACCTCATAAAATCTTGTTTATCGAATAAATTATATCACATAAATATGAACTTTTTCCACCCATTGTAAATGAAACCGCTCTTCTTTATGGTATCAAGGCTCATTCTGGGCCTTGACTTTTTTGCATTTCAGAGCGAATAGTATTGCTGTGCTTGGAACAATCCCGACCGATGAATAAAAACGGGGTGAAAACCACAATGACACTTTTCCTCTGACAATGAAACTTTTCTCGGTACAATGAAACTAACTCAATCACGCTGACACTTTTCTGGGAGGAAGAGTTTCAGCGTGATTTGTTTTATGCCTCAAAAGCACCTGCTTTGCAGTGTTTATTTCTGCGCCGACCGCTAAAAACATCACACTGTGATGTTTTACCCCAAGCAAAGCTTGGGACGCGGTTTCAAATCCCTTCAATATCAAAAAGAGCAACACCCAAAGGGTATTGCTCTTTTTGGTGCGAATGGGGGGATATCTTTGGCTCATATCAGCCATGCGTGCTTGTACTATGTACTGCGCACTTGGGCTTATTCGCCAAAGCCGACCGCTAAAAACATCACACTGTGATGTTTTACCCCAAGCAAAGCTTGGGACGCGGCTTCAAATCCCTTCAATATCAAAAAGAGCAACACCCAAAGGGTATTGCTCTTTTTGGTGCGAATGGGGGGATTTGAACCCCCAAGGTTTCCCCGACGGATTTTAAGTCCGTTGTGTATGCCGTTCCACCACATTCGCATAACATTATTATTATAACCAATCTTATTTGCTTTTGCAATATGCGTTCGGATTTTTAGTTTACAACTTGACAAAATCAATTGTTTTTATTACTCTATAATAAGGTAAACAGTGTTTACTGAGTGAGGCGTTTCGATGAAAAGAACAAAGCTTAAGGACAGAATCCTTCCGCCGTACAGCAGAAAGGAAGAATGGTTTAACTCCATATCGCATATGGTGGGGGCTGTGATAGGAATAATTGCACTTGTGTTGTGCGTTGTGAGTGCAGCTGAAAAAAGAAACATTTACGGCATTGTGGGCGGTGCGGTTTTTGGATTAATGATGACCGTGCTGTATACAATATCGGCAATATATCATGCGTTAAGTGCAAAGCTTATCGCAAAAAAGGTTATGCAAATCTTAGACCATTGCACTATTTTTGTGCTTATTGCAGGCACGTATACTCCCATAACTTTGTGCAGTGTTCGTGAATACGATGAGGTTTTGGGCTGGCTGCTGCTCGCTCTCGTTTGGGTACCTGCAATAATAGGCGTTGCTTTAAATGCCGTGGATTTGAAAAAATATGGTATATTTTCGATAATATGCTATCTTGCGATGGGATGGTGCATAATTCTTATTGCCGATAAAATAAACGAGATATTTTCACGCGAGGCATTTGCGTTCATATTGGCAGGCGGAATTGCTTATACTGCAGGTGCAGTTCTTTATGCCATAGGTTCGAAGAAAACGATATTTCATTCCGTTTTCCATATCTTTACCGTAATAGGCAGTTTACTGCATTTTTTTGCTATTTATCTTTTTATAATCTGACAACTGCGGCAATTGTAGCACAGCTTTAAATGTGTTATAATTAAACGTGGAGGTGGAAGATTATGGATTATAATAAAGAAGCTCTTCGCGTTCATAAAGAAGCACGCGGTAAAATAGAAATAAACAGTAAGGTTGCTCTTGAAAACAGGGACGATTTGTCTGTTGCATATACTCCCGGCGTGGCTCAGCCCTGCCGTGAGATACATAATGATATTGAGGATGTTTACACATATACAGGAAAGGGCAACATGGTTGCCGTAGTGTCGGATGGCAGTGCCGTTTTGGGGCTTGGCAACATTGGTGCTCATGCTGCAATTCCTGTAATGGAGGGTAAGGCAGTTTTATTCAAACGCTTTGCTGATATTGATGCGTTCCCCATATGCCTTGATACACAGGATGTTGACGAGATTGTCGAAACCTGTATAAGAATTGCACCCGTGTTCGGTGGAATAAATCTTGAGGATATAAGCGCTCCGCGTTGCTTTGAGGTTGAAGCAAAGCTTAAAGAACGCCTTGATATTCCCGTGTTCCATGATGATCAGCATGGGACTGCTATAATTGTTTCCGCAGGCTTGACAAATGCTTTAAAGCTTGTCGGTAAAAAGCTGGAAGAAGTTACGATTGTAATAAACGGCATAGGTGCAGCAGGTACTGCAATCTGCCTTTTGCTTGAAAAGCTTGGTGCAAAGAATATTGTGCTCTGCGATAAGCACGGTATCATGAACAGCGGTGAAGAAGGCACGCATTGGATGAAAGAAGAGCTTGTTAAAAAGCATAATCCCACAGGCAGAAAGGGAAGTCTTGCGGATGCACTTGTGGGCGCTGATGTATTTATAGGCGTTTCTGCACCAAATTTGCTTACAAGTGAAATGCTTTCCGTGATGAATAAAGATTCTATAGTATTTGCTATGGCAAACCCAACGCCCGAAATAATGCCCGACAAGGCAAAAGAAGCCGGTGTTCGCGTTATCGGTACGGGCAGAAGCGATTTCCCGAATCAGGTAAATAACTGTCTTGCGTTCCCCGGAGTTTTTCGCGGTGCGCTTGATGCTCGTGCAAAAGCAATAACAGAGGATATGAAAGTTGCTGCAGTTTATGCGCTTGCACAAATGGTCAGCGATGAAGAACTTAATGAAGAATACATTTTGCCTTCAGCACTTGACGAGCGCGTAGCCGGTTGCGTAGCTGAAGCGGTAAAAAAGTCTGCTCACTGTTAAAAACGCTTGATTTTGCATACCCTATAATGGGGTGATAAATTTGGCAATTTTGAATTATTGCGAGCTTAAAAGAAAAGAGATAATAAATCTTTGTGATGGTGCAAGGCTCGGTACTATCTGCGATATGGAAATAGATTCCCAAACAGGACAGATAAACAGTATTGTTGTACCCGGGCCTCCCAAGTTTTTCGGAATGATAAAAAGTGATGAGGAAATAGTTATACCGTACAATAAAATTAAAAAAATAGGTGACGATGTTATACTTATAGATATAATTCTGTGAAAGTTCATTGTAATGACACGATGCTGTGAAAAAATCATGGTACAATATGCGTGACACAAGCTGACATCGCACGAAAGAAAGAGAGAAATATAGAATTTGGAGATAAATACAGCACAGGAAACAGTTAAGAAGAAAAAGAAAACTTCGTCGCAGGTAAAGAAAAATGCGACAGCAAGCAAGAAAAAGACACAAAAGAACACAGCAACGACTGCTCAAAAAAGTATAAAGCCAAAGAAGCGCGTTGATAAAAAAAGCGTAATTGATGTAAGCAAAGATAAAAAGAGTGCAAAAAAAACAGTAGCCCAAAAAGCAGCGGTTAAAGAAACCAAAATTTTAAAGACTGCAAAGAAAAGGGAAGTAAAGAAAGAGAAGAAGCCAACATCAAAACGCGGTGAGACATTAAAGATAATACCGCTTGGCGGCATAGGCGAAATCGGCAAGAATATGACCGTACTTGAGTATGGTAAGGATATAATCGTTATTGACTGCGGATTGAGCTTCCCCGATGAGGAAATGCCGGGTGTCGATTTTGTAATTCCCGATATTACATACTTAACCCAGAATGCAGACAGGGTGAGGGGTATATTCATAACACACGGTCATGAGGACCATATCGGTGGCTTACCCTATGCACTTCGTGATATTAACGCTCCTGTTTACGGTACAAGGCTTACGGTTGCACTTATAGAGCACAAGCTTGAGGAGGCTAAAATCAAGGCAGAGCTTAATTGTGTAAAACCGGGCGATACCGTTAAAAAAGGTTGCTTCAGCATTGAATTTATAAAGACAAGTCACTCAATTGCTGGTGCAGTCGCTTTGGCGATTACAACGCCCGTCGGTGTGGTAATCCACACGGGTGACTTTAAGGTTGACTATACGCCAATTGACGGTGAGCCGATTGATATTGCACGTTTTGCACACTATGGAACAAAGGGCGTATTGGCTCTTTTGAGTGACAGCACAAATGTCGAGCGTGCAGGCTATACTCAATCTGAAAAAGATATCGGCAAGACTTTTGAACGATGCTTCTCAGCAGCCAAGGGCAGGGTAATAGTTGCGTCATTTGCTTCAAACATATACCGTATACAGCAAATTGCAAACACGGCAATAGCATTTGGACGTGTTATATGCTTCCAAGGCCGTTCAATGATAATGATTGCGCAGGTTGCGCGTGAGCTTGGATATCTGAATATCCCTGAAGAGAATATTGTGGATGTGGACAAGCTTAAACGCTATGAGCCCGATGAGATTTGTGTAATTACGACAGGAACCCAGGGAGAGCCGATGAGTGGGCTTACACGCATGGCAAACGCTTCGCACAATAAGCTTAATGTCGGCAAAGGCGATACCGTTATAATATCGGCATCGGCAATTCCGGGTAATGAAGTTGGTGTTGCAAGAGTAATTAACAGGCTTTATGCAATAGGTGCCGATGTTGTTTATGACAACATGGCAGATGTTCACGTATCGGGTCACGCCTGTCGTGAGGAATTAAAGCTCATGCTTACGCTTACAAAGCCAAAGTTCTTTATTCCGGTACACGGTGAAGAAAGGCATTTGCACCAGCACGCACGCTTAGCAAGCGAAATTGGCATGGATGATAATAATGTTTTTGTTATGGAGCTTGGCAATGTGCTTGAGCTTAACCGAAGAAAAGGTGCTATAACAAATGATGTTGTTTGCGGAAGTGTAATGGTAGACGGAAGCGGTGTCGGTGATATAGGTGATGCTGTACTGCGTGAAAGGAAACAGCTTTCACAGGACGGACTTGTTACGGTTGTTGTAACGCTTGACAAGAAAACCGGAAAGCTTCTTTCGCCTGTTGAGGTGCTTTCAAAAGGCTTTGTATTTGTAAAAAGCTCGGAGGATTTGCTCAACGAGGCAAAGAACATTGCAACGTCAACGGCTGAACTGTTTGAGGGCGCACACAGATCTGAATGGTCAACGATTAAAAATACTATGGGTAGTTCACTTAAAAAGTACTTTTTCAATAAAACAAAGCGAACACCAATGATAATGCCTATAATAATTGAAATAGAGGTGTAAGGAAATGGTATACGATAAGGCACGGGAACTTGCAAGAATGCTTAAAGAAAGCGAGGAGTACAAGGAGTACAAACAAGCGAGCGAAAAAGCATTCGAGAACGAAACGACAAAGGCACTTATAAAGGAGTACCATCAGTTGCAGATGCAGGCACAGGCGAGTGTTGTGTCAGGAAATAAGGACGATGCACTTATGGAAAAACTTCAGAAAATAGGAGAAGTGCTTCAGCTCAATGGAGATGCTTCAAGGTTTTTGTTTGCTGAGTTCAGATTGAACAGAATGCTTGGTGATGTTTACAAAATACTTGCTGAAGCTATAGATATAGACCTTGGCATGCTGGAGGAATAAAAGATGGATGAAAACAAAGATACCATAATAGCTCCTGCAATTAAGGAAGAAGACCTTCAAGAGGAAGAAGAAAACAAAGGCAATAAATGGCGTGAGTACAAAACGTGGCGTCCGATAATAATCTGGGCAGCAAGTGCTGTTATTGCAATAGGCCTCGTTATAGGTGTGTTTGCAGGTCTTAAGGACATGCTCATATCACCTGCAGATAAAAATGATGCAACGCCTGTTATTGTTGAAATTCCGCGCGGAAGCGGTGCTTCTACGATTGCTAAAATACTCTATGAGTCAGGCGGCGAAGATGGGGAAGGGCTTATAAAACATTCAATAGGTAAGGCAGCATTTAAAATTTATGTTGACTTTACGGGCAACTCCAGTAAATTAAAAGCAGGCACCTATATTCTTTCAAAGAATATGAGTATACCTCAAATGGTAAGCGTGATTTGTGAAGGCAATCCTGTAAAGGAAACAGTGAGATTTACCATTGTTGAAGGTATGACGATAGAGGACATTGCAAAGAAGCTTGTCGAGCAGTCCATACTCGATAGCGAAAGCGAGTTTTTAAGCCTTTGCAAAACGGGCTCCGAGTTCAAGTCATCCTATGCTTTTATAAACGATATACCGTCAATGCTTACGGAAAACAGAAAATATGTTCTTGAGGGGTACTTGTTCCCCGATACATATGAAGTCTATGTTGATGCTACACCGAGAACGATAATCACAAAGATGCTTGACCGCTTTGCAGAAATATTCAGCGGTGAGCTTGTTGAAGCGGCTGAAGCAAAGGGAATGACTGTTGATGAAATAGTAAGAATGGCATCGATTATTGAAAAGGAAGCAAAGACGAAGGACTTTAACAAGGTGGCATCGGTTCTTTACAACCGTCTTGATGCAGATATGCTTATACAGTCCGATGCTCCGCTTAACTATATTCTCGGTACGGGCGACAAGCTCAACTTTACTCCCACAGAGCTTGCAAACAATTCTCTTTACAATACATATATTCATAAGGGCTTGCCCTTGGGTGCTATATGCAATCCGGGCGAGGCGGCCATAAAGGCAGCCTTGGAGCCTGACGAGGAATATATGGAAGAGGGTAACAAGTATTACTACTTCTGCCTGACAACGCATGAAACGGGCGCTCTCATATTTGCAAAGACGCTTGATGAGCATAATGCAAATGTAGAAAAATATAAGCCCGGTTGGTAAAAAAGAATTAGGGGCGGTACTTAAATGTACCGTCCTTTTTATATGCTTTATAAACAAAAAAGCACCTTATAAAAGGTGCTTTTTGATTTATCGGGATTATTCTTCTGTTGAGAAATCCAAACCTGAGAACAAGCCTGCAAGAGAAGTTGTTGTTGACTGTACGGGGGGGAGATTGTAGTCAGCTTCTTCGCGACGGGGACGACGCTCTGCACGTTCTGCACGCTCGGTTGCTGCTGCTTCAGCTGCTGCTTCCTTTGCTGCTGCCTTTTCAGCTGCCTGCTGTGCACGCTGTGCTGCACGCTCTGCTGCCTGTGCTGCGCGTTCTTCCTTTTCCTTAGCGAGTTCTTCTGCAATTTCAGGATTCTCTTCAAGGATAACATCTCTGCGGCTCAAGCTTATACGCTTTGCTTCGGGGTTAACTTCCAAAATCTTGCAACGAACTGTGTCGCCAACATTGATTTCGTCTTCAACCTTTGCAATACGCTTTACGCCAACCTGTGAAATGTGAATCAAACCGTCGATAGTGGGCTCGAGTGCAACGAATGCACCGAAGGGAACTATGCGAACAACTTTACCTTCAACTACTGTGCCAACGGGATACTTTTCAGCAGCAACTGTCCAGGGCTTGGGCTGGAGCTGTTTGTAACCCAATGATACACGCTGTTTTTCAACGTCAACGTCACGAACGAGAACTTCGATTTCCTGACCTACGGAGAGGATATCGGAGGGGTGCTTTACACGACCCCAAGCAACATCTGTTACATGAACAAGACCGTCAATACCGCCGATGTCAACGAATGCACCAAAGTCAGTAATTCTGCGGACAGTACCTTTCATCTTGCTGCCTACTTCGAGTGTGCTCCAGAGCTGCTTCTTAGCTTCCTGAGCTTCTGCAACGAGGATTGCCTTGTGTGAAGCAACAATGCGTTTTCTTGCTTTGTCAACTTCAACAACCTTTACCTTAAGGGGCTTGCCGATGAAATCGGAAATGTTTTCGATATACTTTGTTGAGAGCTGTGAAGCGGGGATGAAAGCACGAACACCGCTCATTGAAGCGATGAGGCCGCCCTTAACAGCTTCTTTACCGATAGCGTCAAAGACCTTGTCCTTGATCTCTTCGTCCTGAATAAGCTCGTCCCAAAGCTTTTTGCTTTCAACGTTCTTACGGGAGAGGAGAACATTACCTTCACCGTCGTTAACTTTGAGAACTTCTACTTCGATTGAATCGCCGACTTTGTACATCTTTTCGGGATCTGCATCGGGATCGGTAGAAAATTCGCTCTTGGGAATGAACCCGTCGGATTTGTAGCCGATATTGACGCAAACTTCGCCATCGACTATCTGTACGACGCTACCCGTGATTAACTGACCGTTTCTTATGCGAACAAGCGTACTTTCGAACGCTTCCGCGAAACTCGTATCACCATCGGTAGCTGCGGCTTCCGTTGACACGCTCTCGTTGCTTGCGGGAGCCTCCTCTTTTGTTTCTTTTGCTTGCGCTGTAACTGATTCAGTTACTGTGGGTTCGACAACTGTTTCTTCTGCTGTTGCCTTTTCAAGTTCACTCATCTTGGTTATAACCTCCATAATTATACAATCGGGTGTCGATGCACCTGCGATTACTCCTATTATATCATCACTACAGATTTTTTCAAGAGTTAGTTCACTAAGATTTTCTAATGGCTGAATCTTGTCACAATATTTTGTGCAAAGATCCAACAGTTTTTTTGTGTTTGAACTCTCTTTTCCGCCGATAACTATCATTTGAGTGCATTTTTTTGCAAGCTCGACAGCTTCTTTCTGACGGTCTGAAGTGGTGTTGCAGATTGTGTTGAATATAAGTGCATCTCTGCTTTTTTGCCTGATGGCATTTTCTATTGAATCAAAGACTTCTTTTGAAAACGTGGTTTGCACAACAACACATAACTTTTTATCAAAAGGCAGGGTGTCTGTATCATCAATTGTTTTTATAAAAAGCGCTGTGTTTTCGCACATTCCGTTTATGCCGATGACCTCGGGGTGTGTTTTTTCACCGACGATTGCGATTTTAAAGCCCTTTTTGTAATGCTCGTCAACAATGCCGTGAATACGCTTCACGAACGGGCAGGTTGCATCAACTACATTCATGCCACGCTCAAAAAGCTCATGCATCTTCTGAGGTGGGACACCGTGTGAGCGTATGATTACAGTACTGCCCTTTGGTATATCGTCAATATTTTCTATTGGGATTATGCCCTTTCTTTTAAGGTCATTTACAACCATGTCGTTGTGAATGAGCTTGCCGAGTGTATATATTGGTTTATCCGTTTTCTCGCGCTCGGAAACCGATGTTTCAACAGCACGGCGGACACCAAAGCAGAAGCCTATGTTTTTTGCTTTGATTATTTGCATTTTTTGCTCCTTGCCTCAAGCTCCAAAGCCTTTACTGCACCTTCGATTGCTGCATGCAATGTGTCAAGCTGTTGTGACTTGGGTACATTTTCAATAAGCTTTTCGGTATTTATAGGCTCTCCCACATACATTTTGGGGAACAAACGATGAAACTTGGGGTGAATGTAAACAGGTATAACAGGAGCTTTTGACTTGAGTGCCAAAAGCGAAGCGCCTTTTTCAAATTTGCCCATTTCACCCGTCAATGAACGCTTACCCTCGGGGAATATACCGAACACCTTTTTTTCGTCCAAAAGCTTAAGTGCGTTTTTAAGTGACGAAAGGTCTGCTGATTTTCTCTGGACGGGGAAGGCGAGGAACGCACGGAAAAATGCATTGCCTATCTTTGTCTTAAAAAGCTCCGACTTTGCCATAAAGTGCACAGGACGCGGAGTGATAAGCGCAACAAGCACAGGGTCCAAAAGCGACAGGTGGTTTGAGATTATAATGCCCTTGCCTTTGAAAAACAGATGCTTGCGTCTGTGTACTATGGGATGAAGAACGAGCCAGATCAATGGGAAAAGGGTGTAGCGAATTATAATGTATATCACTTTTGTATGCGCTCCATAACGTAATTTACTGCATCTTCAATGCTCATGTCGGTTGTGTCAACATAAATTGCATCCTCTGTGCGAACAAGGGGAGCAAACTCACGGCTTGAATCAACCTTGTCACGCGCTACTATTTCATCGCGCATTTCTTCGAGTGTTTTATCAAGATTCATGCCCTTTTGATGAAGTTCAAGCAAACGGCGTCGTGCGCGCTCTTGCGGCGTTGCCGTTACATAAAACTTGTTGACTGTGTTCGGGATTACATATGAACCTATATCTCTGCCGTCCATCACAACGTCGGACATCTCGGCGATTTTACGCTGTAAGGCAACAAGCTTGATTCGTACTTCTGGTATGACTGCGATATCGGAAGCACCCTTTGACACCTCGTTCGTGCGAATGAGAGAGGATACATCTTCACCGTCAAGATATGTGACCTGGGTTCCGTTTTTGTTTTCTGCAAAAACTTCGGTTGTCGGAAGCTCTTTTTTGACAGCTTCTGCATCCTGAATTGAAATGCCCTTGCGAATCATCTTCAAAGCCATTGCGCGGTACATTGCACCCGTGTCAAGATAGAGGATGCCCATTGTGTTTGCGATATGCTTTGCAATTGTGCTTTTGCCCGAACCTGCAGGGCCGTCTATTGCTATATTAAGGTGTGCCATTTAAAAAACCTCCTGATTTATACTTTGTCCGGCAAGTACACCGGTAGAACATGCTATTTGAAGATTGTAACCGCCCGTGAGTGCATCAACATCAATGAGCTCACCTGCAAAATAAAGCCCTTCGACCTTCTTTGATTCCATGGTTGAAGCATTGATTTCGGAAACCTTTATACCGCCGCGGGTGATGATTGCTTCCCCGATAGGTCTTGTTGACTTAACTGTAAGCGGTAACGCCTTTAAAAGCGAACAAAGCTCGTGCCTCATTTTCTTTGAAACATCGCTTGCACATAAAGTAGGCGGTATGCCTGAAAGCTCAACGATTACGGGGATGAGACTCATGGGTAAAAGCTCGTTCAATGAGTTTGCAAATATTCTGCGATTGTTCTTTGTCAAGTCACGCACCAAACGCCTGTCAAGCTCTTCGCTCGTGAGTCCGGGCTTCAAGTCAATAAAAAGCTTTATGTCGTCAGTACAATCGGCAACATATGACGAAGCGGATAACACCAAGGGTCCTGATACTCCAAAATGCGTGAACAGCATCTCGCCAAGCTCTGAAAATACTTTTTTATTACTCCTGTAAACATTCAATGTTACATTCTTAAGCGAAAGACCTGTCAAAGTCTTGGGCCATTCCTCATTTGTTTCAAACGGAATTAGGGCAGGCTTTATATCGGTTACTGTGTGACCGAGTTCCCTTGCAAAAGCATAACCGTCACCTGTTGAACCTGTAAGCGGATAGCTTGCACCGCCCGTTGCCAAAACTACTGCATCAAAAAACTCGGTCTTGCCGTTTACACGGATGGAAAAAGCATCATTTCGCTTTTCGATTTTTTCAACGCATGAATTGAGCTTGACGTTTACTTGGCTTTCTTTTAAAAGTGAAGTGAATGCTTTTAAAATATCGCTTGATTTGTCGGAAAGGGGGAATACACGCCCGCCACGCTCAACTTTTGTCGGAACTCCCAGAGACTCGATGAGAGCAACCGTGTTACTACTGTCAAAATTATTGAGTGCGCTGTACAGAAACTTTGGGTTTTTCAAAGTATTTGCCATGATGTTTTGAACATCGGAGGCATTTGTAATGTTACATCGACCCTTGCCTGTTATATAAAGCTTCTTGCCGAGCTTTTCGTTCTTTTCAAAAAGTGTTACAGCACCGCCGTTTTTTGAAGCGTATGCAGCTGCAAGCATACCTGCAGGGCCACCACCGATTACGGCTATGCGTTTTTTATTATTGTTTTCCATTGTGCGATACCTGATTATTTTCTGCCATATACACTTTTTGTGTGCCCCAAACACTTTCAAGCATATTGAAATGCTCGCAAACCTTGTCCTCGTTGCGAAGGCTCAATGCAACGATTAAAGCGTTTATAAGGCTTAGGGGAGCGACGAATGAGTCCGCAAACGAAACCATATCACTCTTTGCAATTAACGGATAATCTGCAAGCGCCGCAATGGGGGAGTGGAGTGCATCTGTAAGTGCAATTATCTTTGCATTGTGACCTTTTGCAAATTTTAATGCTTCAACCGTTCTTGCAGAATAACGGGGGAAGCTTATACCGATGCAAACATCGTTTTCGCCTATTCGGAGCATACTCTCGTAAATATCGTTCATGCGTGTGCTTACAGAAACAACATTGTCAAGTATAAAGTTGAGGTAATAGGATAAAAGCTGTGCAAGCGGTGCTGCACTTCGAAGCCCTATAACATATATGTGCTCTGCTTTTTCAAGAGCTTCTATAGCATCCTTGAAAGCTTGATTGTCAATGTTTTCTATGGTTGAACGTATGTTCTGCATATCTGCTTTCAAAACGGATTTCAAAACATCATCTTCATCCATGTCGGTGTTGAGCTTTATTCTTTGCACTGCGGTGAGCTTGTTGCGTATCATATCCTGAAGCGCACGCTGAAGCTCGGGGTATCCGTCATAACCCAAAGCATACGAAAAACGCACAACAGTTGATTCGCTTACACCTACGGTTGTGCCCATCTTTGCAGCGGTTATAAAAGCAGCCCTGTCGTAATTAGCCATTATGTAGTCAGCCAATTTACGCTGTCCCTTGCTTAAAGTTTTGTACGCAAAATTTATCCTTGAAAGCAAATCATTGCTCATTTGTGGTTACCTCCTGAGAAGCAAGTTTATCAAGAAGCGGTTTGTCTGTAAGGTCAGTCATAAGCGGTGTTACGGTTATGTATCCCTGCTTTAAAAAGTACTCGTCTTTTTCAAAATTCTTCACCATGTCACTTATGCGTTCAAACGGTGTCCAATAATATTTTTGGTTGCGTGGATCTATGCGCTCCTCGTATATATTGCCGTAATCCTGCCTGCTCAAGGCGGCAAACTTGAAGCCCTTTGTGTCTTCAAAAGCGGTATCGGGAACATTCATGTTCAAGAGAATAGGGCGCTCTTGTTTCAACAAAAGATCAATTCCCCACAAAGCCGAAGTCACCGCAGTATCAAGATGCTTGGGCGAGTACGAATCTATCGAAATTGCAAGCGCACGCCTGCCCAAAAAGAAACCCTCCATCGCAGCCGCGACTGTGCCGGAATAAAGCGTGTCAGTACCTAAGTTTGCACCAAGGTTTACGCCTGAAATAACGATATCGGTATCGGGGAAAAGTGTGCCAACGCCGATTTTTGTACAGTCAACCGGTGTTCCGCTTATCGCGTAGGAAGGGACATCTTCAAGAAGCGGAAGAGTGACTTTACGGGTACGCAAAGGAACCGCCATCGTGAAATGGTGGGAGCAACCGCTATGCTCGTGTTCGGGAGCGACTATACAAACATCGTATTTTTTTGAAAGCCCGAGAGCAAGTGCACGTATTCCGTCGGCAAATATGCCGTCATCATTTACAAGCATTATACGCATATATAAAACTATAACATATAAAGCGGTAATAATTCAAGGAAATATCAGCATAATACGACTTATTATGGAAGACTTCATATATTGAAAAAATGGTGAATCTGTGTGATAATATAAAATAACGTAGTTTATTTAGGAGTTGGTAATATGAAAAAGTTTTTAAGCTTTATTATTGTAATAGCAATAGTAACAACAATCTTTTCCACAGTAACGCTTGCTGAAACAAAAAGCGGCACTTGCGGTACGAATGCTACATGGATACTGGATACAGAAACGGGAGTTTTGACGATAAAAGGAACGGGCGACATGAAAAAGTATTCGGCAAACAGTATGCCGCCGTGGGCCTCATCTTCTAAAAGTATAAAGAAAATAGTCGTCGAGGATGGTATTACCTCGATAAGCGACTATGCATTTTTAGCTCTTACTGCTCTTGAAAGTATAAGCATCGGTAAAGATGTTGGTAAAATCGGAATGGGTGCTTTTGTTAACTGTGCCAAATTGCAGAACATAGTTTTGCCTGAAACACTTAGCGAAATAGGAAACATGGCTTTTTATAATTGCGCCTCGTTAAAGAGTGCCTACTTCCTGGGCTCGATACCGAACAAAGTAGGTCAGCTCATTTTTGATAAAGCTCATAGCAGTTTTGTGATTTATTATACATGGTACTATGAACTTATATGGACTAACAATAATACCGTAAGCAAATGGAAGGGCTACAAAATCGAAATGATGCAGAGCAGTGTGCCCACACCCAAGCCTACGGCAACACCCACGCCCAAGCCCACGGCGACACCTACGCCCAAGCCCACGGCGACACCTACGCCCAAGCCGACGGCGACACCTACGCCCAAGCCGACAGCGACACCTACGCCTAAGCCCACGGCGACACCTACGCCTAAGCCCACGGCGACACCTACGCCTAAGCCTACAGCAACGCCCACGCCAAAGCCTACGGCAACACCTGTTCCTACCCCTAAACAGACATTGCCTCCGTATGACGGCAAGTTCATTCCCGGAGATGCAAACGGTGACGGCAAGCTGAATTCAAGAGACTTGGCAGCTATGGAAAAGCATGTTCTTGAAGTTGCTTTGCTGACGGGTGATTATTTCAAAGCAGCAGACTATCGTTATGACGGTGAAGTGAATTCAAGAGACATTGCAAAGCTTCAGCTTTATATATTGACGGCAGAAAACGAAGTAGGTCCGTTGCCTACGGCAACACCTGTTCCGACTCCTACATTGCCGCCGATATCTACAGCAACGCCTACGCCCGTTGCAACACCGACACCCGTGGCAACACCGATGGCAACGCCGACACCCGTGGCAACACCGACTGCAACACCCACACCCGTTGCAACACCGACTGCAAAACCGACACCCGTTGCAACACCGACGGCAACACCCACACCCATTAAAACACCGACGGTAACGCCCACACCCGTTGCAACACCGACACCCGTTGCAACACCGACGGCAACACCCACACCCATTAAAACACCCACAGTAACGCCCACACCTGCTACAACACCTACGGTAACGCCCACACCCGTGGCAACACCTGCTCCCACGCCGAGCACCGTTCCTACGGATGAGCCTATGATTACACCTGTAGTTACGGCATAATTTGAGATGTTGCACTTTGTTTTAAAGCTAAAAAAGAATATTTTTACTGTACTTACGGCTGTTTTGTGCGTAATGCTTTTGTCTGCATGTAAGGGCGTGGACGAGCCACAGCAAAACCAGACTTCGGAGCAGAATGTGTATGTTTCAACAGCCGAGGAGCTAAAGGCTTTTTTTGAAGGTGCGGCAAAAAAAGCGATACTGAAAAACTCGATTGAAATCAACTCCGATATGCTTTGTGTAAGCAAAGCAAGAGGAACAATCGAAATTGACGGTGCAGGCTTTGTTCTTACCGGCTCAGGGGATTGCGTTATACGCCTTGAAAGCGAAACAAGTATTTTGCTTAATAACATAACCATAGTAGGTGGCATGGATACAATAGGTTGTATGGCTGATTCATGTGTTTCGGGAAAAAATCTGGTGCTTAAAGCACAGATGAGTGCGATACGCTCAAATGGAAAACTCGTAATAGGCAAAGAAAGCGATATCACTGCAGAGTCTTCACTCGGCTATGGTATAATGGCAGATACGCTGGAGATTGAGGATAATGCAAGTGTTAAAGTAAGCGCTGAAAAGAACGCCGTAAACATACTTAAAAAGAGACTTGTACTTGCTGAAGGCTCTTTGCTTGATGCTGTAACAAAAAACGATTACAGTGCGGTTAAATGCACAGGAACACTTGTTATGAATGACGGGAGTGCATTTATAGTTAAAAACAAATCGGAATATCACGGAGCACAGATAGATTATATCGAAATAAACGGCGATGTAACGATAAAGGCAAGGGGCGGAGATAAAGGAGCAGGGCTTTTTATCTTCGGTCTTGAAGATGATTACACGGTAAACGGATATTGCAAAAGTGACTTAAGAAAAGAAAACGGACAGGGCAGTATAGAGTTTAAGGACTAAGCAAAAAATGGCACGCAGGACGAAGCAACGCAGTATGATTTTAAGGAAAAAACGCAGTACCGTGATAAAGCGGATTACTGCGTGTGCGCTCATGCTTGCTTCTGCGTTTGCTGTTTATTTTGTTATTGTTTTCTGCCAAGGGCACAATCCTTTGATTGGGGAACCTCCAACAACTCAGAAACCGCAAAATCAGCAGGGGACGGTAATACTTTTAACAACGCCCACGCCGTCACCAAGCCCAACTTTAGAGGCTTATAACACGGCTGAACCTATAAATACCCAAGAACCGTATACCACCGTCGAACCTTCAAATTCTTAAAAGAAAATCAGACGCACTTACTCAAAATATGGGCAAGTGCGTTTTTGCTTACTTCTTTCTTTTTATACGGCGTATAATTGCCCTTGCTATGAAGAACATGCAAAGTATAAGAACGACAATTACAGCAAGCATGACATAGGTGAAAACATTTGCGTTTTCAAAGAGGTCCTTCGGATTGAAGCTTGAAATGATTTCTTTTCGACCGTCCGTAGAACTGTATTTTTCAATGCCGTCATTCAGGAAGAAAAGATAAGATGAAATAGCGTACCATTCTTTTAAGTTTGAGCCTGTGCGTGTTTTTATTATATAGTCTGAAAGTTTATCATTTGCTATGGGATTACCGCTTGCGTCACGCGGAGTGATGGATAAAAGCGAAAACGATTTTTCCTGTACTGTGCTGAGCATCTGCCCCATATACATGCCGCAAACCGTGTAGTAAAGCTTATGGTCTTCTATTTCTTCAAGCGTACCGTCCGCACGGCGAATGTGGGCACTTGAAACTTTGTTGAATATCATTCTGTTGGTGTTTGCCCGATATTCAATGCCGGACATGAAAAGCTGTGCAGATGGCATAATCGCAGAGAGCGAACAGTCGACCTCCAAAGCCGATTTCAAGTCCTTTCCTGTGATATATACGCCAACAAGCTCGCCTTCGGTGCCAACACCCAAAGAGGCTGAATTAAAAACATCGGAAACTGTTACATCCCCCAAGGGTATTGATTCTCTTATGACCCCTGCTGCTGTAAGTGCAATGTCCACACGTTTGCCTGTGCTTTCACTTGCTGCCCACATATAAGCATCCGAAAACAGATTGCCGAGTGTGGATTCGTGAAGCGTTGCATAAACATCATCAACCGACTCGAAGCTTACATTATTGTTTGTCAGCACCTGGTCGAAAGTCATGCCGAATTCTGAAAGATAATTTGATTCAACATCGCTTTTATATGATTCAATAAGCGAAGCAATCTTGGAATCTTCTTTCAAAGAATCAGTTATCGGTATAAGCTCATAGCTTAAAAGCGTTGCTTTACCGTTTTCGCATTTTAAGTCGATAGCACCGAGATATTTTCCGTATTCGCCTGCTGAAACGATATATGTGTCCTCAACCTGTATTGGCTTTTCAAGTAAAGTATGTGTATGCCCTGAAATGATTAAATCGATCTCGCTCACTTCCTTTGCAAGCTCATAATCCTCGCCTTGAAGGGCTTCTGTACCGCTATGGGAAAGTGCAATTATTATGGGCTCCTCATTGTACTTTTCAAGACATTCTTTAGTTGCTTCATCAACAACACGTTTAGCCTCTTGTATGGGGGAGAGGAATACCATGCCTGAGTTGGGAGCACATTCATCGGCATCTTTGCCTATAAGGCCAAATATTGCAAAGTAAACACCGCCACGCTCTAATATGATGTAGTCTTTCACACCGTAATTATCAAATGCTGTCCGTACTTCTTTTGCATTGAATTTATAGCTTTCATCGGGATTTACAGGCGGGCGGTAATTTGAATTTACAATATAAGGAGTTTTCACACCACTCTTTACGGCACTGTTGAGCATTGAAACAAGGCCGGAGGGGAGATAGTCAAACTCGTGATTTCCAAATGTTGTTACATCTACGCCCATTGCCCCCATGAGCTTTAATTCCAAAGCAGAAGCAGAAAAAGCTGTCTGGAAAAGAGAACCCATTGAAAAGTCACCGGCATCCAATAAAAGTGCATCGGGATGCTTTTGCTTTTGCTCATTTATGGCAGACATAAGGTAGGCATAACCGCCTTCTTGTTTACCGCTTGCATAATCAGTCGGCAAAAAATGAGAGTGTAAGTCATGCGTAAAAAGTATTGTCGCAGCCTTTGAGTTGTCAACCGTTGCAAAACAAATATGCGGACAAATTGCAGCAACAAGCATGAGCGTAATCAGGAAAAAAGCTAAAACACGCCTTGAGTTTTTCATAAAAGCTCCTCATAAGAAATTTGTAAGATTATGTATATACTCTAACATGGATTTGAGGTGGGTGCAATGGATTTTGATTAGTGAAATATTGCTCCGCAATGTGAAATAATCCTTGCGGATTATGAAATATTTTGCTCGGTGCAAAATGTGAAATAAAATAAATCCACCCATGTCCGCAAACATTTCACACGCCGTAGGCGTATTTCATACACGAAGTGTATTTCACAAATGCCGTCAGGGATTTATTTCATTGAAAAAAGCACTTCGAAAGAAGTGCTTTTTTCTGGCGCGCCCTGAGGGATTCGAACCCCCGACCTTCTGGTCCGTAGCCAAACGCTCTATCCAGCTGAGCCAAGGGCGCTCACGATTTCGTGCGGTATTTAGTATAACTTAGCAAAGTGTGTTTGTCAAGAAGAATTTAGACCTAAAACCAAAAAACTCAAGAAAAGCCCAAGTGCTTTCGCACTTGGGCTTTTGTAGCTTAGGTTTTACTCAAGAATTCCTTGGATTAGAAGGGAAGTTCTCTGTACCAAGCATGATGTGTTACGAGTGTCCATGAGATGTAGTTGTATGAACAGCTCTTCATTGAAGCGTCGATTGTCTTCCAAGCACCGTCAACGAATATCTGAGAGTAGACGTGACCGTAGAGTGAACCACCGATTCTGCAATCAGCGTGCGTGTATCTTGCAGGGATGCCTGATGCACGCATGAGTGCGTTCATGAGGTGAGCGTGGTCACAGCAGTTTGCAACTCTGTCTGAAAGAACTGTTGTTGCACTGCGGTATGTGTCGTTATAGTACTTGTAAGAGACATTAGCATGTACCCAGTTGTAAATCGCCTTTGCCTTAGCTGCAGTTGTTGTTGCACCTGCATTGGATATTATCGACTTAGCTCTTGAAACTATATTTGAGTTAGTTGACTGACAGTTGTTTGTTGCTGCCAAGTATGTTGAGCCAAAGGATGAAGTTGATGCGGGCAACTTGCCGTTTGTCTTATAGTAGCTGAGTGCACGAGCAAGAATTACCATGCAGGAATAGAAGTTGATCTGTCCCTTACCGGAGATTGTTACATAGTTAGCATATGTGCTGGAGTTGTTTGCTGCATAAGTAAGCTGTGCAGTTGCAAGTGTGTTGATGTTTGCTGTTGTAACAGTTGCTGAGTTGTATGTATAGAATTTCTCGGGGTAAGAGGGCTTCTTATAGTTTGTCTTTACAGCAATGTGTGCTGTGCTGCCACTGTAGATTGCACTTACAGCTTTTGCAGCAAGGTAGTAGTAAGAAGCCTGACTTAAACCTGTTGAAGCACCAACTGTCAAAGTTGAGGGCATTCTGTCATTCTTCTCAAATGATGCGTAAGCAGAAGCCATTGCAGTAGCAACCTGGTTGATTGAAACGTAACCTGCAGGAACGTTTTCCTCAACTGTGGGAGCCTGTGTTGTGGGAGCCTGTGTTGCAGGAGCCTGTGATACTTCAACACCGGGAACGTATGCAAGAGCTACTGATTCGGGCAATGTGCCGTTTGTAGCATATGCTGCAAGTATGCGTGTGAACATCAAGAGAGCTGCTTCATATGTCATCTGACCTTCGTAATCTGTTACTGCAAAGCCGTTTGCATTTGAATCAGTTGTCGGATATGCTGCTGAAGCACCAACTGCGCCTGTTGTTGCGCCGTTACCTGTTGTTACATAAACTGTCTGACGGATTGCATAGTTCATGTAGAAGTTCTTTGTAGCAGTTGTGGGTGTTGCACCATTCTGCTTCAAAGAGTAGTTTGCAACGAGCGTGGGTACCTTGTAGTTGTAGTCAGAGCTCTTATAGGTAGCTGTTGTCTTGTTGTTGTAGATATCCTGGATAGCCTGTGCAGCTATGAGGTAGTAGTTCTGCTGAGCTACTGCAACGCCAT
>JAFQXA010000029.1 GCA_017407205.1 Clostridia bacterium | reverse complement strand
CTTGAGTTCAATTCCTGCTGTCATTTTCATGACTGCTCTTTTACTAAAAAATTTCGTTGAAGCACTTTCGTGCTCCGCCGGTCGTCTCAAATTACATTGCGTTTTTTCGTTTGCACTATACAGTTTTCAAGGTGCTTGCCGCCACTCATTCGCGACAGCTTTGTTATAATACCAAAACACTTCCCCTTTGTCAACACTTTTTCTTAAACTTTTTTTAGTTTTTTTTGCAATATTTTTTGCCGTAGCTTCATTCGCAATTTTTATATTTAAAAAAACGGCAAAGATAGTGGTTAATCTTGTTTTTTTGCACAAGATATTGTAATAAAGCTCTTTACATATCTTTTGCTTAGCGTTATACTTCTTTATATAAAATTTGGAGTATACTATGTTGAAATCAGCACCTATCGGAGTATTTGATTCCGGATTCGGCGGCGTAAGTGTTTTGATCGATGCACTCAAGCGCTTTCCGAACGAAAACTACATATATTATAGCGATAACGGCAACGCCCCCTACGGTGAACGTGACGAGGCTGAAATCATAAACTATTCAGTTCGCTGTGCCAAGTATTTAAAGAGCCGTGGTGTTAAAGCCATCGTTGTCGCCTGCAATACTGCAACAACGGTTTGCCTCCCCCTCCTTGCCGAGGCATCGGGTGTACCTACTATTGGTATTCACCCTGCTATTGAAGTTGCATCAGACATTGAGGGCAATGGCAAAATAGCAGTTATGGCTACACTTGCCACAATTCGTTCAAAGCGTTATCACGAGCTTGTTGAAGCATCGCCCTGTGCTTCACGCATAATAGGCATCCCCTGCATAGGTCTTGCAGGACGCATTGAGCAGGGCATATTCGGTGATGATGATTTTAACGACCTTCTTGATAATTACTACACTCAATATGAAGGCGTTGAGTTCGACTCGATAGTTTTAGGCTGCACGCACTACAATTTCATAAAGGGCGCAATCACAAAGTATGCCGACAGAAAGTTAAAGGGCGGAAGAAAACTCATTAGTACAAACGATGCTACGCTCAACGAGCTTAACGATGTTCTTATCAGAGACAAAATGATAAACGACAGCGGAAGCGGCAGCGTTCAGTTCGTGACAAGCGGTTGTTATGAAAAGATACGCCCGATATTCGATGCATTGATGAATACAAAGGATTAAAACAAAAGAGAGCCAACGCTCTCTTTTTTAATTCAGTGAATTCTTGAGTTTTATAACTTCATCATCCGTCAGGGTGCGCCACTGTCCAACTTCAAGTGTGCCAAGGCTTAATATTCCTATTTTGACACGCCTTAATTGCAGAACCTCGTGCCCTATCTTCTCCATCATGCGGCGAACCTGCCTGTTCCTGCCCTCATGTATTGTTATAAAGAAAGAAGTTTTTCCTGTTCTTGTTTTTCTTATATCTTCGACAACCGAGGGTGCAGTCATTCCGTCTTCAAGCTCAACGCCGTTTGTCAATGTTTTTATATCGTCTTCGCTGAGTGCACGCTCGCAGATAACGTAATACGTTTTATCCACGACAAATTTCGGGTGCATCATTTTATAGGCTATATTACCGTCATTTGTCATGACAAGAAGTCCTTCAGAATCATAGTCAAGTCTTCCGACATTATAGAGCCTCAAGGGATAGTTTTTGAAATAGTCCATAACGGTTTCCCTGCCCTCGGGATCATCGTTTGTACATATAACTCCCCTTGGCTTATTGAAAAGTATTACTACCTTTTCCTCTTGAAGCTGTACTTTTACGCCGTCGAACTCAACAAGGTCAAAATCGGGATCTACGGTTGCACCTATTAAAGCTATCTTGCCGTTGACTTTTACTCTTCCCTCATTTATATATTCTTCGCTCTTGCGACGTGAAGCAATACCCGCTTCTGCCATGAACTTCTGAAGTCTTATTTTTTTGTTGTCCTGCTCTGCTTGCATTCATTGTCCGTTCTATGCAGCAAACCTCTTTATTACCCTGTCAAGGAAATACCCAAAGCTTACCGCATCAATATCTTCTGCAGCAACAAGCTCGCCTGTTTTCAAGAGCGTATCCCCCTCCCAGATTTCTATAAAGCCGAGAGTTTCGCCTTTTCTAACAGGAGCCTTTAATTGCCCGTATGTTTTGATTTTGGGGATAAGCGTTGTTTGCGTATTGTTGCTTACGGGTACCATTATATTATCTTTAAGCTCAAGTGCCAATATATTTTTTCTTCCGCCCCATACCCTTGTTCTTAAAATCGTATCTCCCTTTTTCAAAGCAGTTGACATTGCGTAATTCTCAAAGCCGTAATCGAGCATGACTTTTGCATCATTGAACATATTGCCGTCATCAAGAACAACTCCGACAAGGTTCATGCCATCACGCTCTGCGCTGAACACCAGGCACTTGCCTGCTTTCATTGTGTAGCCCGTTTTTATTCCGTTACCGCCCTCATACTGCCACAAAATTTTATTCTTGTTTTTCAACGTACGCTTTACGTGTCCGCTTTCTGCTGTGTAATAGGTTGTTCCCACAATCTCGCGGAATGTAGCATTTTCCATTGCATAGCAAGCAATCAGCCCAAGGTCGTATGCACTTGTATAGTGTTCATCGTCATGCAAGCCGTTTGGTGTAATGAAATTTGTATTCATACAGCCAATCTCTTTGGCTTCGTTGTTCATAAGGCGCGCAAAGCTTTCTGTGTCACCTGCAACATGGCAGGCAAGTGCAACAGCTGCATCGTTTCCCGAAGCGAGCATAAGCCCGTAAAGCAAATCACGAACGCTTATTCTTTCATTCTTTTCAAGATATATGCTTGAGCCTTCTATCGCATAAGCTTCATCTGCTACTTCTATGACCTCATCGAGATTTCCTTTTTCTATAGCAAGTATGCAGGTCATAATTTTCGTCGTGCTTGCCATGGGCAAGCGTGCATGTGCATTTTTGTAATAAAGAACTTTCCTCGTGCTTTGTTCGAGCAGGACTGCTCCGCTTGCAGTTTCAAGACTTTGAGCGCGTGCAGTATTTGCAAAAGAAAACAATACCAAAGCTGCAAGCAACACTGTGAATGATTTTTTGATTTTCATTATGTTTTCTCGCCATCCTTTTTCTTAAAGAGCGAATAAATCATGTTTGCAATTTCGGGAATCTGAGCAACAGCCCTGTCAAGCGTACTGTCAAACTGTGCAGGTAAAACCTTGACATTTCCGTTATTTACGCTCACAAAGCCCATCGGCGTAAGACTCATTCCTGCTATTGCCGTTCCCGCAAACGGGTATCTTTCATCCGTCTTATCAAATGCTTCGCCTGCTTTTTTTATTGCGTTTTTCTCGGAGTTTGTGCGGTTTGAATACTCACCGCCGCCCGATATGAACCCAAGACTCACTTTCGATACAGGCAACAACACATTTTCATCCCCTGCGATTATCGGTGTGCCGACTATCGTATTTACATCCACTATGCTCTTTAATTCTTCCATCGTACTGTGCATGATGTTTTCTATAGGGTGTGACATTTTTCATCTTCCTTTCAAAACCATAATACCTATAATTTGCGTTGGAAAAATTATAAGTATTCCTTCCAAATGTACCCAAAACACAGTTGAGCTGAAACACGGTTTTATAAAGATGCCGACTTTTTCTGTTTTCAAAAATGCTTCGCTTAACTTTTCAAGCAGAATCTGAACAAAGCCACTTGTCATTACGGACAAAAAAGCATCTGTGCCAATTCCTATTCTTGAATTGATTTCAAGCTCTTTTATTAGTCCGCCGTCTATTATATAGCGCAACAAATCAAGCGTTTTTGATTTGCGTTTTTTCTTTTTACGATTTCTTTTTTGAAATTCTTCGATTATGTTTATATCAGCTTTCACGGGTATTTTTATGAGTCCGAATAAAAAGCCGAGTTTTATATCGAGTATGACTTTATGCACAGAAAACAATACCGAAACATTGCAACGCATCGGCAAGAAAACTAAAAGTGCCAAAAGCACAAGTATACAAATTATGCATATTATGGCAGACATAAACTTATTATTTGCCTGCTTATAGAAAAACATACAAAAAGAGTGTGGAATTCCACACTCTTGATTCTTATAATTCCTCTTCGCTTTGGAGTTTAAGCTCAGGAAGCTGGGACAGCGAGTTTATACCAAACTCACGCAGAAACTTATCCGTTGTACCGAACTGTGCAGGTCTTCCGACAGTATCTTTTCTTCCAACCTCTTTTATGAACCCGAGTTCTTCAAGCCTGCTTACAGCATAATCGCACCTTACGCCTCGCACAGTCTCAATTTCAGAGCGTGTAACGGGCTGCTTATAGGCAACAACCGACAATGTTTCAAGCAAGCTTTGCGAAAAGCTTTTTTCCTTTGGCGGTTGGAGCATCTGCTCGATTATATATGCATACTTTCTGTTTGACACAAGCTGTACTGTTGTATCGGTTACAAAGATGAGAATTCCCCTGCCTTCTTCTCTGTACTGCCTGTCCATTTCATCAAGTATTCCTTGAAGTTCAACATCAGTAAGGGAAAGTGCCATCTTTAAGGCTTCACGCTCAACGGGCTCGCCTGCGACAAACAATATACATTCTATCGCACCTTTTTTCTCATCAACTATCATACTCTACCTCGTCCATATATTCATACTTTGAATCATCATCACAAAGCTCTTTTGTAAGAATTGTTATTTTTCCGTACGGCGTACTTTGCCTTAATGAAATTTCATTGTGCATTATCATATCGAGCAAAGCCATGAAAGTGACTATGCACTCCATTTTTGTCGGCGCACCGTCGAACAAACTTTCAAAGTCTGCCTTGCCGTTTATTTTGAGCCTGTTTCTTATAACGCGAAGTTGACTTCTTATAGTATACCTGTCCGCCTTGACTTCATGAAGCGACCTGTCGTAAGGTTCATTCCTAAAACGCTCTTTATTCAGAACATTAACAAAAGCCTCATAAAGTGCATCGATTGAAGCATCGGGGAAATTCACAACGGGTGGCGGAAGCGGAAATTCCTCAGGAAGTCTTGTATAAGTGCCCGATGCATTTTCACGCATTAAGCTAAGGTCTGCACCTGCGCGTTTGAACGCTTTATATTCTTTAAGCTGAGCTATAAGAATTTCTTCGCTGTCTTCTTCACCGCCTTCAAGTATGGGTGCAGCAGGAAGCAAAGATTTTGACTTTATGTTTACAAGCGTTGCCGCCATTGATATAAACTCGCTCGCTTTATTCATGTCAAGCTCTGACAAATCATCCATATACGCCAAATACTGCGATGTTATTTCCGAAACGAAAACATCGCAGATATCGAGCTCGGCTTCTTCAATAAGATGAAGAAGCAAGTCAAGCGGTCCGTCAAATTGTGCAAGCTTTACCCTGTAATCCATTTAAGTTTGATTGCTCCTGTTTTTTAGGAAAAGAACAAATTATAAAATCCAAGTGCTCCGTCAACCAACAAATTCGAAAGCGGTCCTACAACACGCTCAACAATACCCGTAACAAGTACAACAACGAGAATGATACTGCCGTAGCGTTCAATGAACATGAAAGGCTGCGGTCCTGTTTTTCTTATAAGAAGTGTTTCTACAAGCCTGTATCCGTCAAGCGGAGGAATCGGCAAAATATTGAAAGCAGCAAGCCCTGCATTTATATAGATGGCATAAACAATAAGGTTTGCGGCTATGTCATTATAAAGGCTCGGTACAGCATAGAGCAAAGCTAAGAGCCCTGCAAATACGAAAACGAGCACTATATTCATCAATATGCCTGCCGATGAAACTATAAGCGAGTCACGAACTATATGCTTTGAGTTTCTGAAACTTACAGGCACTGGCTTTGCCCAACCAAAGCCTGCAACAAGAAGCATTATAAAACCGACAGGGTCCAAATGCTTGAACGGGTTAACCGTCATGCGTCCCAAATTCCTTGCTGTCATATCACCGCACTTATATGCCGCGAAAGCGTGTGCCCATTCATGGAAAGAAAGTGCAATTAAAATCCCGGGTATTGAATATAAAAGACCGAGTAAGCCACTCTGCAAGTCGCCACCGTTTAACAATGTTGAAATCAATTTATTCATCTCCTGCTGCAAAAGGACAACGCCTTTGTTTTATAACATTTTTATTATAAAACATTCTGCCTTTTGTTGCAATCGTGATTAAGTCATGCGTGTAACCAACTTCGAAAAATCTTGAAAACTTCGTCCCAGAAGCTTGCTTTTTCAACACCTGTCTGTACAGACAGCAAAAGCGTGCCTATCACTTTCCCATCGTTTGTCCTGTACTCAATTTTTCCTACGACCGCATCTTTTTCAAGCGGTGCTTCAAGAGTTTCGGGAACTTCAAAGAATGCTTCATAATTGGTTCCGTTTTCGAAAATCAAAACACAATCGTCTTTTGCCGTAAGGTTGACTTTCTTGAGTGTTCCGCCTGTTACATCAACATTTTCAGCCATCACATCACCGCTTTTTGCAATGTTGGCAGTTTTGTATGAAGCAAAAACGTATTCCATCATTTCACTTGCAAGCTTAAAGCGTTTGGATGAGTTCTGAGCACCTATTATTACGGCAATATATGTAGTATCACTTCTCGTAACCGCAAAAGCACCGCAGTATCCTGCCTCATTTGATGAGCCCGTACCCACGCCCACACAGCCTGCAAGCTGTTTTACAAGCTTATTTGGATTTGCAAGCTCGGTTTGTCTGCCGTCCTCATGCGTTATGCTGTCATAAAATACGGTTGAATAACTTCTGTATGCTTCGCTTTTAATGAGCGCTTTTGCAATTTTACTCAGGTCTTTTGCGCTCAAGGCTATGCTGCTGTCTATTATGCTTTCATATTTCGCATCTATTGAAAGCTCCTGAAGTCTTGAATTGAGTTTGTCAAGGAAAGCCTTTTCGTTCTGATAAAGGCTCTCCGCAAGCGCATAGATTGCATCGGAAGCACAAATAATGACGGCAGATTTTAAAAGTAAGTCCGCCTTTATGTTTTCGCCGTTTTCCAGGAATGCAGATACGCCGCCAAAGCTCGCTGCCTCCTGGCTTACTTTTATTGTCGCATCTTTATCAATGAGTTTACTGTCAAATGCCTCGCATACCAAAAGAAGCGGTGCAAGAGATGAAAGCCCTGCCACCTTGAATTTTTCGTCGCTCCTTTGCTCCGACAATACTGTCTCTGATACACTTTCAATCAGGATAAAGCTTTTTGCATCATCGCCGTTAAAATACTCCGAGTTGTCAGTATTCGCCATGCACGGAATACATACTGAAAGCACCAGTACAAAAATCATAAAAAACGCAGTAAGTTTTCTCAACATAAAAAAGCCCCTTTACATTTGCTTGTTTAGCATTTATATGTAAAAAAGGCTTTAATTATTCTTTTTGCATCAGGCTCGGTTTAACGAGTTTACAAACTGCTCACTCGGTGTAACATATGCGGTATTGTTTTTTAAGTATATGACCATACCTGCTTTGGCACCCGACGGCTTTTTGACGTGCTTCCTTTGCGTATAGTCAACAGGTACATTCGCACCGCCCCTCAAACTGCTGTAATACGCCGCAAGTAAAGCTGCCTCATAAAGCGTTTGCTTTTCGGGATTTGCAGACTTTATGATCACGTGGGAACCCGGAGCGTTTTTGACATGGAGCCAGAAATCTTCGCTGTTTGCAATCCCAAAAGTCAGATTATCGTTTTGCTTATTGTTTTTGCCGACATAGATAAGCGTTCCGTCACTTGAAAGATACTTCATCGGCTCACTTGCACTTCTCGGTTTTGCTTTCTTTTGATTCTTTTGCTCTTTCAAATATCCGTAAAGTGCAAGCTCATCACGTATTTCAAGCATTTCCGCCGTGTTTGTTACATTGTCAAGGTACAAAAGCACGCCCTCTAAATATTCAAGCTCAACCTTTGTTTCGTTCATTCTCTCTTCCGCCATATCGTAGGCGATTTTTGCTTTTCGATACTGCTTATAATAGCGTTGAGCATTAACCGATAACGAGCAGGCTTCATCAAGCGGTATTCTTATAATTTGCGGCGGATCCATGTAGTAGTTCATGACCTCAATGCTTTTCATGCCGCTTCTTGCAAGATGGAGGTTTGCTGTCAAAAGCTCACCGCAGAGCCTCAGCTTTTCAATGTCATCGCTCGTATTCAGCGTCTGTGCAAACATTGCCATCTTACGTTCACAGCGTTCGATATTATTCTTTATTATTCTGCGATAGGACAAAGACATTCTGTCCATCTGCTGACGGACATCCTTTGAAGCATAGATGAGGTCAAGCCCTGCCTGCATACTCTCAACGCTTTTTGAATTTGTATCGGCTATTTTGAACGGATATATCTTTATCGCATTTGAGTTTTCATCAAGTAAAACATGGGGATCTGCTTGTCCGTTTTTGAGATTTGTATAAAAATCAAAAAGATAGCTTGCTATATTCTCGCGTTCTTTTTGAGTAAGCTCCATAGCATCACGCTTATCTGTAACATTTGAAACAAGCCTCTTTGCCATATCGGGCGAAAGACCGAAAAACGAATCAACAAGCGCTGAATTTATCTTTGTATTGCTTTCAAGTGCTTTTATAAAATCTTCTTTTTCTGCACGCCTTGGGTCTTTTTTGTCCTGTGTGGGAGGCATATTATAAACAACGCCCGGCACAAGCTGACGAACCGAGGACATATCGGCACCGACTCTGCGTGTGCAATCGGTTATTTTATTTGACGAGTCGATAAATATTATGTTCGAATATCTGCCCATGAGCTCAACTGCCAGCGTGTAATTGTCAATATCGCCAAGCTCGTTTCTTGCTTCCAAAGAAATGAGCAGAATTCTATCGAGATTCGGTTGTGCAAGACCCGTAATTTTACCGCCGCTTATACGCTTTCTAAGGAGCATACAAAAGTTTGGTGCTTCCTGCGGATTTTCATACTTTCTCTCTGTAATCTGCACGCGTGCACTATCCGGTATTGCACTTAAAAGCAAGCGAAAATTGCCGCCCGATGTATGCACATGAAGCACGATAACATCCTTTTGCGGCTGCTGTACCTTATCTATTTTTCCGCCTATGAGTTTTTGCATCTCTATCAAAGATGCATTCAAGTTCAAACCTTCCATTTTTCAATGCTTATCCTACTGTATTTTTTAAAACTCCCAAGCCCTCTATCTCTATTTCCACAATATCGCCCTTATGCATTTCGCCTATACCTGCAGGCGTGCCCGTCGCAATAACGTCACCCGGGAACAGTGTCATTGATGAGGTTATAAATTCGATTATATCTGCACATTTATGCATCATCAGGCTTGTGTTTGAATCCTGCTTTATTTCATCGTTAAGCCTTGCCAAAATCCTCTTTCCGTCAGGGGAAAATTCGGTTTCTATATAAGGTCCTATCGGGCAGAATGTATCCATACTCTTGGCTCTTGACCACTGCCCCTCACGCTTTTGGATATCACGCGCCGTAACATCGTTCAAGCAGGTATATCCCAATATATATTTATCGGCATCGCAAGCCAAAACGCTCTTTGCTTTTTTTGAAATCACTATCGCAAGCTCCGCCTCATAGTCAACTCTTTCTGACACGCACGGATACTCTATAACTTGTCCATGCCCTATTACCGCATTTGAGGGTTTTATAAACAAAATCGGAGTCTCAAGCTTTATATCGTCACGGAGCTCGCCCTTTAATTCTTCGCAGTGGTCAAAATAATTCTTGCCAACGCAAACAACCTTTGTCGGTTCTGTCGGAGCAAGCAATGTGACCTCATCAAGAAGATACTCTCTGCCGTCTTTTACAATTTCATCAAACGGTGCTTTTTCAAGCCTTTCGATGCGGTCATCTTCTTTCAATATGCCGAAAAAAGCCTCACCGCCACTTAAAGCTCTCACTATTCTCATCTGTATTTTCTCCTTTGTTTGAGTCTTTTATTTTTCCTCTGCTTCAAGCGTACTGCACGAAATCTCGTACGCCGTCCGTGTTTCCTCGCCAAAGTCCGTCTTTTTAATGTATTCCCTGCTTTGAAATCTTCCACTTATACTGACCTGTGTGCCGATGGGAAGATTTTTTGCAAACACCGCATTTCTGCCCCAAGCTATGCACGGCAGATAATCGGATTTATTATACGAACGATTTACCGCTATTATTATATCACATATTTCGCGTAAAAACGGAGTTGTTCGAAATATTGCTTCCTTGCAAAGATATCCCGTTATTTCAATTTTGTTTTCGCTTATATTTTCATCTCTGTCAAAAAGCTCTGCCTCGTGGCAAAAAAGCGTTATCACGAGTCTGCTTTTACTGTCCGTATGCTTGTTGTATGAACGAAGCTGACCTGTCAGGCGTACCATATCCCCCATCTCAATGAGTCTTGGACAAACCCGTTCAGGAATGGTTACCGGCAATATGTCAAGCGTTCCGCTCAATCTCGGTACAGATACTTTCGTGCTGTAAAACTTCTCGCCGTACAAAACATGGTCAACACTTAACGGCTCAATTATACGCCCTGCAATCACTGCTTTGTTTTTGTCATTTTCTTTATTCATGCATTTCTCTCCGAGTATTCAAGTGATTTTACTATATATTTATTCCATTTTTTGAAAACATATGAGGTTTAGTTTCAAGTAGACAAAATACCTGTTTTTCAGTCAAAAACACTGTTTCTGCTTGTGAAGTCACATTTGTGCCACAATTCTACACGAGATTGACTAAATGAATATATTGCAATTTCAAAATCATATTGTATAATTTCATTGTAAAAATTAATCGCAATAATATTTTAAGGAGATTTTTATGGAGCGTAATTGGTTTGATGACAATAATATAAAGAGCAGTACAAACAATGACTTTTACGGTCATACTCCCTATTACAAAGCAGAGCAAAGTACGCCTTCTCCCGTTTCAAAAAAGAGAGAAAAGAAGCACGTTACATGGGGACAGCTTATAGCTTCACTCGTAATAGTAGCTGTTCTTTTCTGCGCAGGCGGCGTATTCATCGGTAAGCTTTTAAATGACGGCAACAAGCCCTCACCAATCGTATCGGGCACAGCAATTCCGACAACCGACCCTAATGCCACTCCCACAACGCCTCCCTCATCGAGCATTGCCGTATCGGGTGACTCTAACACTCAGACTTCAGTTACCGATATGCTTAAAACCTGTATGTCAAGCATAGTCGGCTTATACACCAAAAACACGGTTTACGATATGACCGGTCAGTCCTATACTCAGGACCTTGGCAGCGGAAGCGGTGTTATAATAAGTGAGGACGGCTACATAGTCACAAACTACCATGTAATTGAAGGCGCATCAAAGGTAAGCGTATACTTGCAGGAAGGCACGGAATATGAAGCAACAATCGTCGGCAGCGACAGTGCAACCGACCTTGCAGTTTTGAAGCTTACTTTAAAGCAGGAAGGCGAAACCTTTACAGCGGCTACACTCGGTTCATCTGCAAATTCAACGGTTGGTGAATCCGTTTACGCGATAGGCAACCCCTTGGGCTTCCTTACAACGAGCGTAAGTGACGGCATAATAAGCGGTCTCGACAGAACAATCACCGTTGAAGAGCAAACCATGACGCTTATGCAGACAACAGCAGCAGTTAACCCCGGCAACAGCGGTGGCGGACTTTTCAATGCAAAAGGCGAGCTTATCGGCATAGTCAACTCCAAGTCAACAGGCACAGATGTTGAAGGCTTGGGCTTTGCAATCCCCATTGATATTGCATACCCGATAATCAAAGACCTCATGGATTACGGCTACGTAACCGGCAGACCCTTCCTCGGTATCTCTATGCAGAATGTAACGCTCATGGATTCAAGTTTCGGAAGCTTCTACTTCCCCTCCTACATAACACGCGTTCAGATAACAGGCATCGCAGAGGGCTCATGCGCAGAGGAAGCAGGTCTCAAGAGCGGAGACATAATTCTCGCCTTTGACGGTGACGAAATCAACGGTTCAACACAGCTTTCGGCAAAGCTTGCAGAGCACGAAATAGGCGATGTTGTAACAATCACAATACAGCGTGACTACGAGTCAATAGACGTAACTGTGACATTGAAAGGTCGCGAAAGCTAATTCAAATACGCATACACAAACAGCCCGAAAGGAAATCCTTTCGGGCTGTATTCATTTTTGGTTTTTAATTCAGCATCTGTAACCTTTCATCGTAGAGGTTGCAATATGTTTTCCGCTGTCATGATAAACATCAACCGTAAAGACGCATATACGGCCTCCCGATTTTACGCACTTTGCAATTGCCTCTATTCTCCCCTCACACAAAACATTGCTTAAATACTCAATGTTTGCACTCAAGGTGACCGTGGGTGTACTTCTTGTGTTTGCAGCTACCGCAAAGGCTATATCAATGAGCGTATACAAAGCGCCACCCATTATTTTATCATTTGCGTTTTTGTGTTTGCTTTGAAGCTTTAAACTGCATTTTGCATAATCAATATCCGCTTCTTCTATAACTATGCCCGTTGTTTCAAAGGCATAATTGTCGCCTGCAAAAAGCTCTCTCGCAAGCGAAAGATAATCTTTCTCCATTGTGTTATTCCTCTTAAATTATTCTGCAAAGGAATGATTTCCCCGTGAGGAAAGGCAAACCGACGATATATTCATGCACCGTTGAGCCAATGTCCGCAAACGAATCAAGCGTGCCGATATTTATGCCTTTTCTGAATGCCTTTGAATATGCAAGAACGGGAATGTATTCCCTGCTGTGGTCGGTGCTTTCGGTCGTGGGATCGCAGCCATGATCAGCCGTTATTATAAGCAAGTCCTTTTCATCAAGGCTCTTTATTATTTCGGGCAGGCACATATCAAAGTGTTCCAACGCCATTGCATAACCGTCGGGATCATTTCTGTGTCCGTATATCATGTCAAAATCAACAAGATTTGTAAATATGAGCGACACATTCTGCATTTCCTTTATCGCCTTTATCGTGGCTTCTATTCCCGAAACATTATTGCGTGTGTGGTCTATATATGTAAGCCCCTGCTTGCAGAATATATCTTCTATTTTGCCTATTCCGAGCGTTTTGTAGCCCTTATCCGTAAGCGAATCCAAAACCGTGGGTGCAGTCGGCGGTAAAGCGTAATCCTTTCTGTTTTCCGTTCTGAAATAGCTTCCGCTTTCACCAAGGAACGGACGGGCTATAACTCTCCCCACCGTGTTTTCACCGTGAAGCATCTCGCGTGCTGTTTCGCACATTGCATAAAGCTCATCAAGCGGTATGACTTCCTCATGTGCGGCGATCTGAAAAACACTGTCCGCCGAAGTGTAGACTATGGGCTTGCCCGTTCTTACGTGCTCGTCACCAAGCTCTTTTATTATCTCGGTTCCCGAAGCTACCGTGTTACCGAGTATCTCCCTGCCCGTCTTTTTTACAAATTCGTCAATGAGCTCTTTCGGAAAGCCGTTTGGGTACGTTTTGAAGGGCGGATTCTGTATTACGCCCATCATTTCCCAATGTCCGCTTGTTGTATCCTTTGCCTTTGTTTTCTCCATTGCTCTGCCAAAGTTGGCTCTGGGAAACTCGACCGACGGGAGCCGTGAATTTTCAATATTGCCAAGTCCGAGTTCCAAAAGATTTTTTATGTCTATGCCGTTTACAGCCTCGTTTAAATTGCCGAGAGTATGTGATGATGCATCGCCGAATTCTTCAGCATCCGGCAAAGCTCCGATTCCAACGCTATCGAGTACAATTATTATGGCTCGCTTCATAAGTCCAAACACCTCTCTATAGTCCTTAATATAATAATAATCGCAAAGTGAGGGGAATTACAAGCCCTTCTGTGCCAATTGCTATGAACAAAAGCATAATTTCCCGCCCAAAACTTGTCACTTTCTCATTTTTATTCGATTTTGCTGTCAGCTTTTTATATTTTTCTGCCTTTTTAAGACGCATGAAGCACAAAAGCATGGCTGTTGCCACCATGATATTGGGGACGAACAAGAGCACGCTATACAGTATTCCCCAAAGGTTGAATTCATAAATCAGCGAAGCCAATGTAAGACCGCTTAAAAAGCCGTAAAAAAGAAAAGTAATAAGAGATACAGGCATAAAAAGGCCGTTTATTGATACAAGGGAGACCAGAAGATAAAAAAGCGTGTATATTGCAAACGCACGCGCAAGCCCTGCAAACACATTGTAATTTACACCGTACTCTATTAAAAGTGCCGTCTTTGTAAACACGGCTCCACGATACAGCGAAAAGCATATTGAAATTCCGCAAACAAGCCCCGTAATAAGCGAAAACAAAGCAGTAAAGAACAGCACGGGATGCTCCATGATTTTTTCCCTAAAATGCGTTTTTGAAATTTGAGTCATAAAACCACACCTCAAGAAAGTATATTCGGACAACCCATTAAGCTATACCGAATTTCTCTTTAAAAGCTCTGTAACTTTTTGTGCTATCATGGCGATAAACTCCTTGTTTGACGGTCGTCCCTTGTTGGGATTTACAGTATAGCCGAAAAGCTGATACTGCCCCTCTATGCTCCCCCTTATCCATGCACTTTCAATTGCACTTCTTATGTTCCTGTCAATGTTCTTCCACGACGCGATACCCTCATTCTCTGCAATAATACATAATACATCGGTGTATGTTTTGTTTTGATTAAAATCGAGCATATATAAAATCGTTTTTTTAAGATAATGACAGCCCTTGAGCTTCTGTGAAATTCCAACCGTTTCAAGGCAGATAGAAATTGCTTTCTCAATGCGTGTATCCGTTTTCTTTTCATTCGTGCCTGAAAGTCCGACAATATGCCGTATATGCTTTTCTGCAAAATCGGGATTTACAGGCTTTACAAATATATAGCTTACCCCCTCTTTTAAAAGGCTTATCGTCATTTCATCACTGAGTTTTGGAGAAGTCAAAAAAATGTGAGAAGCTTCAACCGTTTTCCTGCTTTCTTCCCAATTCACTATATTTATAATTGCAACATCGATTTTTTCTGCCTCGTCCTCATTTTCGACAACAGAAAAATCGCCCGAAAGAACAAGTCTTGGTGCGATTTTTTCAAAAACCTCTTTATCTTTTATGAGTACTGTTTTTCTGCACATAATGCAATTATAAGCACTCTGTCTTTTATGCTCAATCAACCTTACAAAAATCGAGTTTTTATGCTAAAAGTTGCCGAATGCGTATATTACCTTCCATTCATTGTCCTGAACACTTTTTCCCACTGTGAATATGCTCGTATCTTCTCCATTTTCATGCTCATAAAGCATATTTTCATAGTTAACGGTTACCATGAAATTCTGAACATCGTAAAAGCCCTCATATTCGGGCACTTCTTCACTGTAACCGCCGATATCGGGATTTTCTGCCTTGAATTCTTCAACCGTCTGAACCTTTACCAAAGACAGCGTCGCACCCTCTTTCATGCTTGATGACTCAAAATGCCCCAAAGGATATATGCTGATTTTGTGCATTTCAAGCAAATCCTGCTTTATATAAAGCTCCATAAACTTTTCGGTAAATTCAAGTGCCGTCATTTCTTCTTTTTCATCCAAAATTACAGGCTCGGAAAAATTCTTAAAAAACGGCGCATCATATATTTTCCATTCTCCGTCATTACCTGCTTTTACAAGGATTGCATAATAAGTATGCTCACCGTTTTCAGCATACAAGCCATACGAATGTTCAACCCCCATATCATATATCCTTTTCGGAGCTTCGCCGTCATACTCAATATTGAATATGCACTTTACATAAGCCGTGTCGTAAAAAGGTCTGTATTTATCACGCAATTCGTACTTTGTATCATCTCTGCCCGAATATATGTTTACGGGATAATTATCTCTGTACGGATATTCTTCAATCTGCTCGCATGAAACAAGCGCAACACTTTTTTGTATATCAAAATTCAAAAGAAGCTCGTCAAGCTTCATGCATACTTGCGACTGCATACCCTCAAAGCTCTTTTCGCTCCACGCCTCAAAATATGTCTCTACCACTTCTTCGGGCGTAGCTTCCTGCGCCTCTATGGTGGGATTGGGCGTTACTGCTGTTTCACCGTTTTTTACCTCGTTGCAGGAAGTGCAAAACAAGCTCAATGCAACAAGCAATAAAGCAATAGTTTTCTTCATAAGCTTCACTCCTTTTTGTTTAATTATACCATTTTTTTGCAATAGAGTTGTAAATTCTATGTTACCATTTTATGGCACAGGCAGAAGAATTTACAGTATAAATATTATTGTAAGAAAATATGAACAATTTGTGGTATCCTGTCTTGACAAGAAGCCCTTAAAGTAGCATACTAAATAAAATAGGTTTTGTTAGGATAAGGAGTGTGAATTTATGCTCAAAAAACGAAGAAGTCTTATCGATCCCGGTGATTTCACGGTAGATGAGTTATATTCCCTTTTGAAGCTTGCAGACAACATTTTGAAACAGCCTGAGAAGTATTCCCATGCATGTGACGGAAAGTTGATGGCAAGCCTTTTTTATGAGCCGTCAACGAGAACGAAATTCTCATTTGATGCGGCCATGAACCGCTTGGGCGGCAGGGTTCTGGGCTTCGCAGACCCCAGCACCACAAGCGCTGCAAAGGGCGAAACGCTTGCAGACAGTGCAAAGATAGTTTCCCAATATGTTGATTTGATAGTTTTGCGTCACCCGAAAGAGGGTACTGCGCTTCACTTTTCACGCCATGCAGACTGCCCCGTTATAAACGCAGGCGACGGCGGTCATCAGCATCCCACCCAAACGCTTACAGACCTTTTGACGATAAAGTCATACAAGAACAGACTTACAGACCTCAAAATAGGTCTTTGCGGTGACCTGAAGTTCGGCCGTACGATACACAGCCTTGTTACCTGTATGTCAAGGTTTGAGAATATAAGTTTTGTCTTCATCTCGCCCGACGAGCTTAAAATGCCCTCTTATGTTACTGACATACTCGATGAAAAGGGTATCCCCTACACGGAGACGGATGACCTTGAATCAAGCATGGCAGACCTTGATGTTCTTTATATGTCAAGAGTTCAGCGTGAACGCTTTGTATCAGAAGAAGAATATGAGCGTTTGAAGGATGTTTACATTCTCACGAACGAAAAGCTCAAGTATGCAAAGGATGATATGATAATCCTTCATCCCCTGCCCCGTGTTAATGAGATTTCACCCGAAGTTGATAAGGATCCGCGTGCTGTTTACTTCCATCAGGCACGCTACGGTATGTTCATTCGCATGGCACTTATAATGACACTTTTGGGATTTAACGAGGAGGTCAGCCCCTATGCTTAATGTTTCAGCAATAAAAGAAGGCGTTGTTCTTGATCACATCCCCTGCGGTCAGGGCTATTCTATATTCAAGCATTTAAAGCTTGACACGCTTGATGCGGTTGTTGTGCTTCTTCGCAATGTTGACAGCGAAAAGCTCGGCAAGAAAGATATAATCAAAATCGAAACCGGCATGGAAATAGATGTTGACGTTTTAGGACTTTTGGCTCCCGGCATCACGGTTTCATACATACATGACGGTAATTGCGTGGAGAAGGTGCGCTTGACGCTTCCTGAGAAGGTCGTCGGTACGCTCAAGTGTAAGAATCCGCGCTGCATATCGCACGTTGAAAACATTGACGATATAGTTTTCACTCTTGTAAACAAGGAAACAAAGGAGTATTCATGCGAGTATTGTGAATCTCGCTCAAAGCTTTAAAATATGGGTTACACATTTAAAAACGCAACCGTTATAGATGCTGACGGTGTTCGCACAGGTGACGTTTCCGTTGAGAACGGAATTATCACTGACACATGCTTTGAAAATGAAATAGACTGCACATCCCTCACCTTAATGCCTGCACTCGTTGACTTGCACACGCATTTGAGGGACCCCGGCTATCCGCAAAAAGAAACCATGGAAACGGGTATGCGCGCAGCATTGAAGGGTGGATTTGCTACACTTTGTGCTATGGCTAACACAAGCCCCGTATGTTCAACTGTGAAGCTTGTCGAAAAGAACCATGCAAAGGCACAGGAGCTTTCGCTCTGCCGTCTTTTCCAGTGCGGTGCCTTAGGCAATGACATAAAAGACATTACTCCTACTGACAGGGAAGCACTTTCAAAAGTTACTCCCATGCTTTCAAATGACGGAAACACAATTTTTTCCGATGCATTCATGGAGCAGGTGCTTATTGATTCTGAAAAATACGGTTTTATTATAAGCACGCATTGTCAGCCTGAAGCAAAGACGGTCAAGCGTGATATTGAGCTTTTGAAAAAGCACGGCGGTAATCTCCACGTAGGTCACATAAGCCTTAAAGACACGCTTGACATGATAGTGCAAGCAAAGAATGACGGCTTGAACATTACCTGTGAGGTCACTCCCCACCATCTCTTTGATTACGACAATTCATACAAGGTAAATCCGCCGATGCGTACAAAGGCAGATGTTGAAGCCTTGATTGAAGGCATTAAAAACGGATATATAGACTGCCTTGCAACCGACCACGCTCCGCACACTGTTGAGGACAAAGCGGCAGGCATGGCAGGCATTTCAAATATTGAGTATGCATTATCTGTCTGGATTCATGTTTTCCACGAAAACGACATACCGCTTACAACGCTTTGCCGTATGAGCTCATACAATCCTGCAAAGCGTATAGGCTTGAGCGAAAGGCTTATAAAGCCCGGTTGTGTTGCGGACCTTATACTCGTTGACACAAACAGAACTTACACAATAGAAACACAGGACATGGTTTCACGCTCGCACAATACGCCCTTTGCAGGCAGAAAAGTACGCGGAAAAGTTAAACTTACAATGATAGAAGGAGAAATTCGTTATGTTGATGGACAAATTGGCAAACAGAGCAAATAAAGTAGGCCCCGTATGTTTGGGACTTGATACTCAAGCAAGCTTCTTGCCCGAATACATTGCAAAAAAGGATATTGATATCGGTGAAAAATTCTTTGAATTCAACCGTGAAATAATTGATGCAACGCACGATGCCGTAGCCTGCTACAAGGTTCAGATTGCTTGCTATGAAGCACTCGGCATGAGCGGTATGGAAGCTTTTAAAAAGACCGTACAGTATGCTCGCGGCAAGGGCTCGATCGTAATTTCAGATGTTAAACGCGGTGATATTTCATCAACTGCAACACAGTATGCAAAGGGTCACTTCGAGGGTGATTTTGAAACTGACGTCATGACAATCAATGCTTACATGGGCATTGATGCAGTTTCCCCCTACTTCCCCTACATTGAAAAAGAAAAGGCTCTTTTTCTGCTTGTTAAGACCTCAAACCCCGGCAGCGGAGATTTCCAGGATATATTGACAGACTCAAAAGAAGAAGTCTATCTTCGTGTTGCAAAGAAAGTTGAGGAGTGGGGAGCTCCCTACATAGGCGAATCCTCATACAGCGCACTCGGTGCGGTTGTTGGTCTCACATACCCCGAAGAATTCCTCCGCATCAAGGAAGTTATGCCCCACACATTCTTCCTCATCCCCGGCTACGGTGCACAGGGCGGTACGGGCAAGGATGTTGCAAAGGTATTCGGTGATAAAATCTGCGGTGTTGTAAACTCATCACGCGGTCTTATCTGTGCATACAAGGGCAAGACGGATAATGACGACTTTGCAAAGTATGTACGCGAAGCAACACTTGCAATGAACGAGGATATAACAAAGTGGCTGTAATACTTGAAAACAAGAAAATAGCAAGCGGTATTTTCATGATGAAAGTGCAGGGCGTATCCGACTGCGGCAAGGAAGGCCAGTTCTTCATGCTTTCGGTAAACTCCCCCCTTTCAACAGATCCGCTTTTAAAACGCCCCATCAGCATATATGACAGCGAGGGCGATACGGTAACCTTTGTTTACAGAGTTGTGGGACGAGGTACAGAAATACTTGCAAACATGAAAGAGGGCGATACGCTCGACCTTTTAGGCCCTCTCGGCAACGGCTTCACCCTCTATGATGAAGATGTTATCATCATAGGTGGCGGTATCGGCATTGCACCGCTTTATAAGCTTGCAAGGGAGCACGCTTTGAAGTTCCCCGATAAAAAACGCACCGTTTACTTGGGATTTACAGACGAAACTTTCCTGCTCGGTGAGTTCTCTGCACTTTCGAATACGGAAGTAGTTTACGACGTTGGCGGTTTCGTCACGGACAAGGTTGATTTTTCAAAAGGAACGCTCGTTTATACTTGCGGACCCGAACCCATGATGCGTGCAGTACACAAGCTTTCACCCATCAAAACAATCGTTTCGACCGAAAGCCGTATGGCTTGCGGCGTGGGTGCTTGCCTTGGCTGCACAATAAAGACAATAAACGGCAACAGACGCGTTTGCAAGGACGGCCCTGTTTTCTTGGGCGATGAGGTGTTCTATGAGTAATGTTCTTGAAACCAAAATAATGGGCGTTACGCTCAAAAACCCCGTAATCGCGGCATCGGGCACTTTCGGCTTTGGAGAAGAATACAGCGAATATACAGACGTTTCACGCCTTGGCGGTATAAGCGGTAAAGGTCTTACATTAAACGGCTCCAAAGGCAATGACGGTATTCGTATTTATGAATCGGCATCGGGACTTATGAACAGCATCGGTCTTGAAAACCCCGGTGTTGAAGTTTTCGTCAAAGAGAAGTGTGCCGTAATGCGTAAAATGAACACGGCAATAATCGCAAACCTTGGCGGTCATTCGCTTGAGGATTACATAAGCGGTGTTGAGATGCTTGACAGTGCCGATATTGATATTCTCGAGCTTAACATCTCATGCCCCAATGTTAAAAAGGGCGGTATGTCATTCGGTACAGATCCTAAATTTGCGGGAGAGCTTGTTGCACGCCTGCGCAAGCTTACAACAAAGCCCCTGCTTGTAAAGCTTACACCCAATGCGCCCGACATAGTTGCGGTTGCAAAGGCTTGCGAGGATAACGGCGCTGACGGCGTTTCTCTCATCAACACACTCTTAGGCATGGCAATAGACGTAAAACGCAAGAAAGCCGTTTTTAACAACGTTTACGCAGGTTTTTCAGGTCCTGCGGTTATGCCCGTAGCACTCAGGATGGTGCATCAGGTTGCACACAGCGTAAAAATCCCCGTTGTGGGCATGGGCGGTATCACCAGCACAGAGGACGCTCTCGCGTTTATGATGGCAGGTGCAAGTGCAATTCAGGTTGGTACAGCAACATTCTACGATCCCGATGCAATGGTTAAAATCATTCAGGGACTTGAAGATTACGCAATAGAAAACAAGCTTAATAATATAAGCGAGATAGTCGGCATTGTCTGACACACATTCACTAAATTCAGGAGGTTTAATTTTATGACACAGGAACAGGCTATTGCAATTTTGAAGGAAACAGACGCTTTTTTGGAAGGTCACTTTTTGTTGAGCTCCGGCTTGCACAGCGGCGGTTATTGCCAGTGCGCGAAGCTTCTCCGTTTCCCCGACAAAGCTGAAGCAGTTCTTTCAAGAGTAACCGAGCAGGTAAAGGACCTTCCCATCACAAAGGTTTGCGGTCCTGCGATGGGCGGTGTTATAGTTTCATACGAGCTTGCCCGTCAGCTTGGCAAGGAAAGCATATTCACAGAGCGTAAGGATGGCGAAATGCAGCTTCGTCGTGGCTTCACTGTAGGCAAGGGCGATAAAATCCTTATCACGGAAGATGTTGTCACAACCGGCAAATCAACACTTGAAACAGTTGAAGCACTTGAAAAGCTGGGTGCTGAAGTTATCGGTGTTGCCTGCATAGCAGACCGTCGCGGTGCTGACAGTCCCCTCACCCTCCCCGTTTACAGTGCTGTTAAGCTTGATATCAAGACATATTCGCCCGATGCTTGCCCCATCTGCGAAGAAGGCAAAATCGAGCTTGTAAAGCCCGGCAGCCGTGAATCACTCGGCAAATAAGTTCCGACCATATAAAGCCACCCAAAGGTTTTCTTTTATTTTACCTAAGGAGAATGTATGAACGATCCGTTTTTCATTGCCGCACAGATAGCAAACCTGCTAAACATAATAGTTACCATTGCGGCATTTCAGTTTAAAAAACTGCCTCACATACTTTTGGCTAACGTGGCAAGCAATGTTTTACTTGCGCTTAACTATGTCTTTTTGGGTGCATTTTCGGGTGCTTGGGTTGGCACACTTGCGGCAATACAAACCATAGTGATCTATTTCCTCGACAAAAAGCAAACCAAGAAGCAGACAAGACTTTATCTTTTAGTATTTTTCGGAGTGATGTATATAATAGGCACAGCCATTGTATACAAGCAATGGTTTGATTGCATTTCCTGCGTATGTGCACTTTTATATGTTGCATCGATATTGCAGACAAATCCGAAAAGCTTGCGTCGTTTCTCCTTCGTTAACATCTCGTTATGGATAGTGTATGACATCTGTGCAATGGCATACACCACAATAATAACCCATGTATTAGTACTTTCATCAATTATCATTGCGATGATAAGGCTTGATATCAACAAGAACAAGGAAAAAGCCTAAAAAAACAGCAAAGCCTCACAATCGTGTGATTGTGAGGCTTTTACTTATCTCTGTAACCTATTATGAAAGGCCTACTATTGTGCCGTCCTCTGAAATATCCATGTGGTTTGCAGCAGGAACCTTGGGAAGGCCGGGCATTGTCATGATATCGCCCGTGAGTGCTACTATAAATCCTGCGCCGGCTGCAATTCTTAATTCTCTTACCGTGATTTCAAAGCCACGGGGAGCTCCGAGCTTAGTTGGGTCATCCGAGAATGAATACTGCGTTTTAGCTACGCATATGGGCATTTTATCGTATCCGAGAGCTTCTATAGTTTCAAGCTCTTTTCTTGCTGATGCTGTGAAAGTGACAGAGTCTGCTCTGTAAATTTCTTTTGCTATTTTATTGAGCTTATTTTCTATGCTGTCGTTTTCATCATAAAGCGGTGCAAATGAAGCTTCACCCTTTTCGCAAACTTCAACAACCTTATTTGCAAGCTCAATTCCGCCTTCGCCGCCCTTTGCAAAAACTTCCGTAAGTGCAAATGATGCACCGCACTTTTCACAGCGTGAGCGTAAGAGTTCAAGCTCTTTATCCGTATCCTGTGCAAAACGATTTATTGCAACGATTACGGGAACACCATACTTTTTGAGGTTTTCTATGTGCTGTTCAAGGTTTACAACACCCTTGTCAAGTGCTTCAAGGTCTTCGTTTGCAAGCTCTGTTTTACTAAGTCCGCCATTCATCTTAAGCGCTTTAACCGTTGCCACCAAAACTGTTGCATCGGGCTTAAATCCTGCAAAACGGCACTTGATGTCAAAGAACTTTTCAGCACCGAGGTCTGCACCGAAGCCTGCCTCTGTTACAACGTAATCTGCAAGTTTCAAACCTGTACGTGTTGCGGTAACCGAGTTGCAGCCATGAGCTATATTTGCAAACGGTCCGCCATGGATTATAGCAGGCGTATTTTCAAGAGTCTGAACGAGGTTGGGCTTTATTGCATCCTTCAAAAGGAGTGCCATTGCGCCCGTTGCCTGTATATCATTTGCCGTTACAGCCTCGCCCTTTGTGTTATATGCAACAACCATGCGTGCAAGGCGTGCTTTCAAGTCACTCAAATCGCGGGCTAAGCACAAAATAGCCATGATTTCAGATGCTACCGTGATATCAAAGCCCGATTCACGCATTACTCCGTCCGTTTTTTTGCCAAGACCTATAACGATATTACGGAGTGCCCTGTCATTCATGTCCACAACACGCTTCCATACCACGCGCTTAGGGTCTATGTTCAAAGCATTACCCTGCTGGAGGTGATTGTCAACCATTGCAGCGAGCAAGTTATGTGCAGAAGTTATAGCGTGGAAGTCACCCGTGAAATGCAAGTTTATGTCTTCCATCGGAACAACCTGAGCATAGCCGCCGCCTGCCGCACCACCCTTTATGCCGAAGCAGGGACCGAGCGAGGGCTCTCTCAAGAGTGTTATTGCTTTTTTGCCTATCTTGTTCAATCCCATTGAAAGGCCTACATTAACAGTTGTTTTGCCCTCACCAGCCGGAGTGGGATTTATGGCTGTAACCAAAATAAGCTTTCCGTTTTTCTTGTTTTCCAAACGCTTTAATATATCAAGCGACAGCTTTGCCTTGTACTTGCCGTACATTTCAAGCTCATCATCAAGAACGCCAAGCTTTTCGGCAATAGCTCCAATATTGAGCATTGAGGCTTCCTGTGCAATCTGAACATCGGTTTTCATTCTTTCTACTCCCTTTTTTGATATTTATTATTTGGATTGGTTGTTGTTTTCAGTCTTAACCTTAAATATTGTCCTTGTAACGGCTGATACAAAAATTATTCCGAGCGCCAAAGCCGCCGCAAGCTTTAATGTGTCAAAAAGTCTGTCCATAAATACATCGCTTTGTCCGTCAAATGCCGATGCAATCGTATAATAAAGTGAACGGCCGGGAACAAGCGGAATGAGTGATGGGATTACAAAAGTCGTCGTCGGCGTCTTGAGCCTTCGTGCAAGTATTTCAGAATAAACCGACATCAGAACAGAAACTGCAAAATACGCAATAGCATCATTAGCCACAAAAAGCTTGAACGCAAGGAACAGCGACCACGATGCCGCACCGCCAATTGTCGTAAACAAAAGCTTTTTACCGCGAGTATTCAAAACTATCGCATAGCAGGCAACGCCGACTGCACTTGCTAAAATTTCCAATATCTCATGAGGCATACTAAGCTGCACCTCCTGCTATGAATGCAACTACAAAGTAGCCCATTGCTATTGCAAGTGTTGATAAAAGTGCGTCCGTTGTCCTGAGCATACCTGCAATGGAATCACCCACAAAAAGGTCTCGAAGTGCATTTGTAAGTCCTGTGCCCGGAATCATAAGCATTATACAGCCTATCATAATCATGTCAACGCTTGCGACCAAGCCGATTTTAAGAGCCGCAAACGCAATTATTGCAGCAGATGTTGATGACAAAAGCTTTGAGAAAATATTGTTAAAATGTGCCCTTTCCGCCAGCAATGCCACGAGATAAACAATTCCGCCTGCTAAAAGTGCAATGCCTGCTTCAAGAAAAGACCCACCGAAAAAAATAGTAAACGAGCTTGCCATCAATGCATTTGCAAAAAGCATTATAAGCTTTCTGTATTTATTTGTATTCTTTATGTTTTCAAGTCTTTCATCGAAATCTTCAGGGATACAGCCCATTTTGCAAATTTGCCTTGAAAGCGAATTAAGCATATGGAGCATTTCCATATTAGATGAGCCGTTGTTGACTTCCCTGATCTGGGTATATATATTGCCGCCCTCATCCTCAAGTGTCAGGACGATAAGCGAGGTTATTGTGAAAATTTCCACTTTTTTTGCTTTACACGCATAACAAATACGGCTCATGCTATCTTCAGTACGATGCACTTCGCCACCGCACAAAAGCATTTGCTCGCCAATATCAAGCACGCATTTTATGACATTATTCATGCAAATTCTCAGCTTTCAGGTAAAGTTTGGCTAACTGTGCCAACATTGTTATATTATACACAATCCGCTGTGCTTTTCAATCAAATTATCAAAAAAGCACCTTCCTTTTTCTATATCGGAAGGTGCCTTGTTATCATGCAAAATTATGACCGTTTGTTTTCAGTACAAAAACTCATGCAATTCTTCTACATTGTAGGGCAAATCAATGGACAAAACAGCCTTTCCCCTTATTCTTGCATATTTCCATCCGCCGTCAAACGGCACATGGTTCTGCTCCATCTTCATTTCGCCCTGTGCACCAAGCACTTCCATTGCAAGCGTAAAGAGCCTGTTTGCAGGAATATTAGTTCGTACATGGTCAAGCATGAAGTCCATTAGCTTCATTACAAGCTCTGCATCGTAATTTCTCGCGATATCGTCATACATTTTGAGTATTACCTTACGCTGTCTTGTATCACGCTCAAAAACGCCGCCTACACGCCTGCAACGTGAATAAACAAGTGCCGTTCTGCCATCCATATGTATGGTCTGAGTTTCAAGAGGATATTTTGACCCGGTCTGCTTGTTTATGTAGTTTGCTTCCTTGGAGGTTATCTTCATGTCAATACCGCCAAGCTCATCCACAAACTGTATAAACTCGTCAAAGCCTATGATTATATAATCCTGGATATCAAGATTATAGTTATCGTTTATGGTGTTAAGCAAAAGACCTATTCCGCCAAAGGAATATGCTGCATTTATTCTGTTCCAATTATGTCCTTCTATCTGTACCCATGTATCACGCATTACGGATACAAGCTTAACTGTCTTTTCTCTGCGGTTATATGATGCAATAATACACGAGTCGCTTCGTGTGCTCACACCGCTTCCGATAGTTGAATCCTGTCCGACAAGCAAAATATTGATTACATTCTCGTCAATCGGCACCTGCTTGTATATCGGTGCTTCATAATATTCATCATCGGTCACGCTGACATACACATCATCCTCAAGCTCGCTTATCTCACCGGGCTCCGCTGTCTGCAAATCTGGGTCCACAGCATCTTTATCCGCATTAAAGCCGCTTGATTCTGTAAACGGAACGTGTTTATCTATCATACCGCTGAACTTTGTCAAAATTATCAGTACAAAGAGCAGCAGTACTGCAAGAACCGACAATATTACAATACACGTTGTAAGAAACTTTTTGTTCATTTTAATCTTACTCCAAAAAATCAATCCCGGTTATGTTCTTTCAAAAGCTTATCATATACACCGTATCCGCCATATCCGCCGTATTTGCCATATTTGCCGTATGAACCATACTTCCCGTATGAGCCATACTTGCCATAAGCATATCCGCTGTAGCCATAGGATGCCAAGCCCTTTGTTACACAGTTGAATATATATCCAAGTATAGGAGTATTGCTTGACGAGAAGTTTTCAATACCCTCAAGTATTCTCGTCTTTGATGCGTGCTCCTGGCGAACAACGAATATAGCAGCATCTATTGTCTTTGCAAGAACTGTGGCATCCGACAAAATAGCCGAAGGTGCCGCATCAATTATAACATAGTCAGCCTGCGTTCTTAGTTTCTTTATGAGGTCTATGAGCATCGGTGACTCAAGCAAAGTATCAATATTATCAGTCGGCTCTCCGCCAAAAAGAACAAAGAGATTATCCTCATAAAAGCGCAATGCATCATCAAGCGATACGCTTCCTTTTAAAACATCAAGTATGCCTGCAAACCTCTGATTATAGCCACGGCTTACACGAAGAGTTTTTGCAAGGCAGGGATTTCGAAAGTCACAGTCAATAAGTATGACCTTATTCTCTTTTCTCGCAAGCGACAACGCAATGTTAGCCGCAATAGTGGTCTTGCCTTCGCCCGGCATAGCACTTGTAACAATCATGGTTTTTACACCGTTTTGCTTTGCCAGCTTATCGATTTTTGTCCTTACATAACGCATTGCTTCAATGAAGGAGTTTGAAACAACACGGTTATTTATCGTAGCAAAATTCTTTCTGCTTTGGCTGCGCTTTTTAAACTTTACTTCAGGTACTGAGCCTAAATACTTTAAGTTTGTGAGCTTATTAAGGTCATCTGCGCGACGGATTGTCGTTCTTGTCAGCGCAATAACCGCTATTATTCCAAGACCTAAGAGCAAGCCCAAAACTGCACCCTTTTCAATATGCGTACTTGCAATGAATGGATTTATTGCATTCTCAGGTACTCCCGTTGTGTCAAGTTGCTGAAGCACTGTATCGCCGATTATGAACTGTGCAACCTCAGGATAGTTTTTAACAACTGATTCTAAAATCAGGTATGTTTGTTCCGGTTCCGTTCCCGTTACCTTTATTGTAAAAAGATTGGTTTCAGGCAGTGCCTCTGCTGATATTGAGCCGGGAAGATATGAAAGTCCAAGGTCTTTCATGACGACTTCTTTCAGCACACCGCTTGTAAGTATTGAAGGGAATGTCTTTTCAAGCTGTGCCGCCGTTGTAGAATTAAAATACGAGCTTGAAGATGTTGTTTTTGAACCTACATTTATGGTAAATGTAGCAGATGCCATATATCTTGGCACATAGGAATTCTTTGCCTTTACATATGACAAGGAGGCAAAAACAGCAACCAAAATCAAAACTATCCAAAAGAGTCTCTTAAGCTCTCTTAAAAAGTCATCAATTATGGCTTTAATATCTATTGCACCTTTTTCAAGCGTTTGTTCAGTTTCCATAACACTCACCCTTTAAAATTTTAAACTCAATACTATTTCTTGATATTTTTCTTATCGTATGCGGACAGCTCTTTGTATCTTGAGTAATTTCCGTACTCGCCGTATTTTCTGTAATTATCATAATCGCTGTAACCGCCATACAATTTCTGGACATATGCTGTGGGCAGAAGTCTCTTTTTTGCATTATTATAAACGCAGCCTAAAAGCTCGGATGATGATGTTGTCAAAGCGTCGATTACATCGTTTATATCCCTTGCTATTGCGCGTGTCTGGTGCACAACAAGTATGCTTGCATCAACTGCATCAGCTATCGACTCAGCATCAGCTGCACATGAAAGCGGAGGCGTATCTATGATTACGTAGTCAAGCTGGTCAGCCGCGTTCTTTACAATACGCTTCATATGCTCTGTCGCAACAAGCTCTGACGAGTTCGCAACAAGCTTACTGCCTATAAGCAGGTAAAGATTGAAAGTACGGTCAAAATAAACCGCATCACCCAAGCCTCTCTTTTCCTTCAATACCTCAACAAGGCCTATCTTGCCCTTAACATCCTGTCCTAAAACCTTATAGATTGCAGGCTTTCGAAGGTCTGCATCAATAAGTAATACGCGGTGTTTTTGTGCAAGAGCAAGTGCAAGGTTAGCCGCAACAGTTGACTTACCCTCATTTTCAAGAACACTTGTTACCATTATCGACTTTATTCCGGACTTCTTCGACTGGTATTCAATCTTTGTTCTGAGCTTACGGTAGGTTTCCAAAAAGGCAAAGCTCGTTGTCGGGTCCGTTATCAAAACGCTCTTTTTCACCTTGCGCAAACGTGAGCTTAACGTCTTGTACTTATTCTCATGATAAACCGTTGTAAGAAGCTTTGTATCAAGCTTTTTCTCAACCTCGGACTCATTCTTTATGTCATCACGCAAGAACGACAAGAGTGCAAAGAACGCTATCATTGCTACTGCCGCATATACAAAAGCGTTTTTCATTGCTCCTCTTGCATTGAGTGCTACACTTGGATTTCTCGGAACAGTCGGATATGAAAGCACATCCAAAATAGCATTGCCCAGAATGGGTTCTGTGACCATGTGGTGGTTTTTGATTACAGCATCCATCATGAGGTATGCCTTTCGGGGCGTTGATGCCTTTACAGTGAGCGTTATCATGTTTGTTGAGTCAACAACGCTTGCATTTATCGTAACATCAGATGTTGATACCCCTGCCTCCTTTGCGACCTGCTTTTTCAAAATACTGCTGTTTAAAACAACCTTAAAAACATTGGCAAGGTTCTGCGTTGTCGTAAGATTGGAATACGCATTTGCTCCGCTCTTTGTTGAAACTATAAGCGTCGCATTCGTGGTATATGTAGGTTTATACCTTTCAGTAGTGATTATCGAAGCACACATAGAAACCATGAGTGCAACAAGAAGTATAACCCACCACTCTTTGCATACGGCACGCAATATGCTGGATATATCGATACTGCTGGTTTTCTTGTTTTCTTTTGATTCAGCCATAATTACTCCTCAACCACAACAATAAGATCTGTCAAGCCCCTGTATCCTGAAGATGTTTCCATGGAATATGTTACAGAATAAACACCGGCAACATTGATATCAAGGTCATTTTTATCAATTTCAACCGTCAAGCCCTTTTCATCTGTTTCCCATGTCCTGATTGTTTCATCACCAAGCATTATGTATTTTATATAACTGTCAAAATCGACCTGTTCGCCTTTTTTGATATAAATCAGGTACTCATTAAGATGTATCTGCGGAGTATTGAGTCTTTCAAGATATGTTTCAGTATAAATTTCGACAGCTACCTGGAGCGTTGTAACATCGCCCCTGCTGTTTGAAACCGTAAGCACAACAGGGTGCTTACCGACCTGGGCAAGATTATCATTTCCGTCAGCAAAGGAATACTTGATTCTGTCTGAAACATCACCATCTATCGAGTCATACGCAGATATTTCTTCCGTTATATTCAAACTGCTCGTATATACAAACCTCAGGGGGGCATGTAACGAGATTTTAGGTGACTCATAGTCCGTATAAACAAGCTCACGTGTTGCACTTGAAATATGGTTGCTTGAATCAAAGGCAACATATGTAACAATGCTTCTTCCGGGTTCAGTGAACTTTGATATACTCTCAACCAGGATGGAATCCGTTACATCTCCATCCTCCGCATCGTACGCAGTGACACCCTTCAGAATGTTTGCATCAGCTTCTGCAATCGTCGTTTCAACAACCTTTGAATCAAATGTGATTACAGGGTATGCACCGCCGGTCTTCTCTTTGTAATTGTTCTGATAAACAAGATAATAAACCGTAACAAGAAGGAGCAATGTAATCAGTATTATAAATTTCCTCTTCTGAAGCAAGGTTCTTTCCTCCAAAAAACAAATTATAGCCTATATAGGCATCGGACCGTTCGAAAGCAGTTCCTTATCATTTAAAAGCCTTAACGGATTTTCGCAAAACAAAACCCGGGCATACTCATCTGAAAAAGCACCGCTTATGTAATCAAAAGCGTCCGCCATACTCGTTGTTCTTCGCTTTGTGTCGTGTGCATCACTTGCAACAACACTGACTAAGTCATTCTGCAAAAGCTGCATTGCAACCTCGCCTGCTTTTATACCAAAGTGCCCTAAAACGCTTCCCTTGTTAAGCTGTGTGCAAGCACCCATGCGAATCCACTCAAAAACAATGTTCGGATTTTCCTGCACATACGGATAGCGTTCAGGGTGTGCAATCAAGGGAATACAACCCATTTCTACAAGCTCGTCAACAAGAGAAAACGTAAAAGGCACACTCTCGTTAAATCCAAACTCCAGAAGCAGGTACCTTGTGCAATTCAAGGTCAAAAATTTCTTTTGCTTCATGAGTCTTGAAACCTCGGAAGTTGCAAAAACCTCCATGCCCGGTATCAGCTCAATGTCAATCTCCGCTTCCTTTACACAACTTGAAAACTGCCTGAATTTTGTTGCAAGCTCCTCATCATAATAATTGTCATTACCATCAGGAACATTTGCATGCGGTGTAAGTGCAAGCTTTTTAACACCGCACAAAACAGCATTTTCAAGCATAGCCAAAGCTTCCTCCAAGCTTGATGCACCGTCATCAACATATGGCAATATATGAGTATGTAAATCAATCATCATATTATCATACCATGTTTAATAATTCTTTTAAACTATTTATTGATAATTCCTGCCGCCAAAAGCTGTGATACGAACACTTCAACGTCTCTTTTTGCGACTTCCTCGTCAACATCATACTCATCAGTCAGCTTTTTAACCAAAGCCTCCACCGTTTCGCACTCGTCGATATTGTTCCACAAAAAAGCCGCCTGCTCATTAAAGGTTATTATTCCGTCAAAAACCTTTGAAGCACTTCCTGTCGGAACAAGCACATATTCGCCTGCAATCTCCCTCAAAATAAAATCTTCAACCTTCTTCATTTTCGCAACTCCCATAAATTGTTCTGTTGAGAAACTTCAATATTCCTCGTCTCATAGGTAAAATTAAAAGCCATATATACTTAAAAAACCACCAAGTAAAGTTCTTGCATGTAATCCGCTTTCCTTTTCTGTACGCTTCTTTTACAAGTGCAACCACACAGGAATGCTTAATCGGACCTTCAATAAAGGTTTGCTCATCTCCTGCAAAAAAGTAGTTGCCGCCCTCTTTTTTTACAACGCGATGCATGATATACTTTCCGTCTTCACGCATAAAAAGTGCAATATCTCCGCGTTTTAAGAAAGCTCCTTTGCAATCCGTCAATATTACTCTGTCCCTGCCCTCTTTTAAAAAGGGCTCCATGCTGTGACCCGTTATGGGCAAGCTTACTTCCTTACCGTTTTTTATAAGCTCACGGTAAACAGGCATGATTTCTTTTGTATCGAAAACTTTTGCTTGATTGCCCATTAGAAATCCATCAGCATCCTTTCACATTCCTGTTCATCGATCTCAATAACGCCCGTGTTTTCAACCTTATATACTCTGTCACACATACTGAGCACACTCGGGCGGTGCGTTGTAACTATGCAGGTTTTAAGTGGGTTTGCCTTGATTATATTCTTCAAAACCCTACGCTCGGTTGCAATATCAAGCGCACTCGTTGCCTCGTCAAGCAGCAATATCGGAGCGTCCTTTATAACGGCTCTTGCAATCGATATGCGCTGTGCCTGTCCCTCGCTCAAGCCCTTTCCCTGCTCACCTATCTGCGAATTTATACCGTTTGGCATCTTTTCAACAAACTCATACGCACAGGCAGTTTCAAGTGCTTCTTTTATTTGGCTGTCCGAAGCATTTTCTTTCACAATACGCATATTATCGGCAATCGAACCGGGCAATACAGTATTGCCCTGCGGAACATAGGAAAAAAGCTTTCTTGTCTGCGCACCGATTTTGCATGCTTTTCCGTTTGACTTGACAAGTGCTGTACCTTCGTTTGTATGTACAAGTGAAAGCATGAGCCTTATAAGCGTTGTCTTTCCCTCGCCCGAAGGACCTACTATTGCAACTATCTCTCCCGGATTTGCTTTTATGCTAATATTTTTCAAAACATCGCTTCCCGCTTTGTAAGCAAAGCTTACATCCTTAAACTCTACAGAAACGCCATGCTTGATGGCTTCTTTCTCGATTTCGCCAGCTTCTTTTCTGAACAGTATTTCCTCCTGTTCAATTTCGCTTACGGGCATTATTCTGCCTGCACTTGCCAGTGCCGAGATTGCACTCGGTACGGTTGATACAAGCTGCGAAAAAGCAGATGACAACCGTGAAGCCAACTGCAGGAACAGAGTCATTGTACCAAAGGTTATGATGCCCGACCACAGGCGGTAAACGCCCCAGCCCATGCAGGCAAACGAAACCAGCGAACCCATTGTGCCCATCAGAACGGAAGTTTTGATTGAGAAGCTGTTAAAGTCAAGATACTTCGACTTATACTTATCCTGAAGCGAAACCATATTATGAAGATATCTCTCGCTTATTCCAAACGACTTCACGGACTCAAGATTTTGAAAGGATTCATCCTGAAACGCCATGATGTCACTCGACATCTTTCGCATTTCCCTGCTGTATTCACTCATTCTGTTCAAAAGCACCTTTGACAGAATAAGCGTCACAGGAGCCGTTGCAAGCGCTATCAGTGCCATAATATAATCATAATGCATAATGAGCAAAAACGAGCCTATAAACTGAACTGCGTGCGTTATAAGGGACGGTATTAAGGTTATAACACCGTTTGCAACGGTTGAAACATCGGAATTCAAGCGGTTTAAAAGGTCACCGCTTCTGTATTCATTGAGAGATTCCCACTCTGCGCCCATTATGCGCTCATAAATTTCGTACTGTATCTCGTTCTGTACTTTTACGCTTATTTTTGCACCGATTCTGCTGCAAATAGCTTTTGATGCTATGTTGCCGAATGTCATACCCACCATGAAACAAGCAGCATTTACTATCGGCATGTCGCCCGTGCCCGTAACAGCGTCTATGAGATATTTTGTGGCAAGAGCCGAAAGCAAGGACATGACCGTACCGACAATGCCGATAACAAGATAAATAAGCACGAAATGCTTATACTTTTTTGCATAGCCGTACATCCACTTTAATTCAGTTAAGGTCATACGCAAAGACTGCTTTTCTCTCTTTGCCTTATCCTGCTTTTCCAAGCCCGTACCTCTTTAAAAGTTTTGTTCTTTTTCTTCCCACCGCAAGCGTTTTTAAAGAATCCTTACCCTGTACCGCAGCCCATTTTACAAGGCGCATTATCCAGTACACGGGCAGAAGAAGTTGCATCTTTTCAAGCTTGGGATAAATCTTTACCATCTCAACAAACGGGGGGAAAAGTGCCTTTATAAGCGGAAATTTGTTGTTTCCCTCCGCTGCATTCATCGTTATGCGTACACTTGCCGCACGTGTTTTATCACTTCTTCCGAAAACTCCGCCTTCTAAAACATCATCAAGAAGCGGTTTCGTGTTTTTTGCATACTGTGCAAGGCATGAGGGTACTTTGAAAGTATTAAAATACTCCTCGCCTACTTTCAAAAGCGTTGCCGCAAAAATGTGCAAGCCAATCTTCCCGGTCTTTTCAAGAATCAGTTCAAAATCAATCTCGCCATGGTATACGCTTGCAACTTTAAGTATGTCCATAACCTGCCTTATTCCAAATCCCGACAAGGCAAAGTGCTTTGCAGCGTGACAAATCAAAAACAAAAGCTCAGTTGTAGGGTCTAAAACCTTAAAACCGTCACGCTCCGTGCTTAAAAGCTCATCTTCAAAAATCGATGCATACCTTCCATCGTTAAGCTCTTTCATAAAGAGAGTTGTATGCACCTCGATTGAAAGCATTTTCTTGCGATTTAAAAAATTATAAACCGTTCCGTTCTCACTTACCCCCAGAAGCTCAAAACCCAAATCGGCAAGTGCTTTTTTTAAAGGTTCAACTTCATTTTCGGATATGAGTATATCTTCATCGCTGGATATCCTTAAATCTCCCTTTTCGTATAGGCAGGCAAGTGCACTTCCTTTTATTACAAAAGGCGTTATTCCGCGGTCTTTCAGGGAAGAATAAACTTTCTTAAAAGCTACTCTCTTATTCATTCCCACGCCGATTTTAGGCAGTGCCAGTTCACGCATTGACATAAGAACTTCCTGAGGAATCTGCTCCTTATCCTGAGCCATGCAGAGTGCATCGTACACCATCGGCAGCACCGAGTGAATACGGGCTGAAAAAATCAGCTCTTTCCATGCGAGAGTCTCCGTCTTTTGAAGTACAATCTTTGACGGAGTATTGTTGAAGTATGAACATGCAAGCAGCAAAAGCTGCTCTTTACTCGTATACATCTACTTTCAGGATCTGACAAACCTCGGGATAATAGTTATCTGCACCGAGTGTCATTTCTCCCTTTGCTTCAAGGTTTTCAAACGTGCGAGCATATGCTATACCGCCGAAATACAAGCCCTCCATATAAAGGTTTTTGTAGCATATGACAACGCGTTTATAGGATGCGTCCGTGAGGTTTTTGACAGTAAGCTGCTTTACATCTCCCAATACGCCAATCTTGTCAACATTAAGCTCGAGTGCTTCTTTACGGCTTGCACCGCCCGGTGAAACCATGTAAGCATCGTCCTTGAAGAATGTGTTCTTATTTGAGTCGAGGACTATAGCACAAGACTCGGGCGGAAGCATTGAAACCTTAAACAAAGCTTCCTTCTCGTTGTTTATAATAAACGGAATTTCAGCATATTCCAAAACCGTGTCGCCCGTGTTCCTTATAAGGATTGCTGTGCAGTTCTCAACATATTCATTACTGCCGTCCTCAATAAAAGGACCTGAGTATGAGCTTATCATGAGAATCGTTACATCCATTTCGGGAATAACGTAAGGGAATGTCAAGCCTGATGCCGTTACCTTATTCATTTTTTCAGGGTCAAGCTCTATTTTTTCTGCAAAGAACGGAGTTGCCACGGGCTCCAATGTTACCAAAGTACCTTGAGTCGGCTCCACAACCTGCATGGGGTCTGCCGTTGCTATCGAATTAAGAATATCCTGTAATTCTTTGTCCGTATATGTTCCGTCATCGGGCTTTTCATTACCGCCCAAAACAAGCAGCAAAACAACTGCAACAATCAGAACAACAGCAATAATCGCACCGATTATGGCGTGCTTTTTATACTTTGCTCTCATCTTTTCTTTTCTTATTCGTGCTGTTTTTGCAGCCTCTTTCTTGTTCTTATCAGCCATTTCTCTTCTCCTCTTTTTCAGTTCTCTGTCTCAATTTTTTGCTTGATTTCGTTATACATTTCTCTTGTGTATTTATCCGTAGCCTCTGCCATTTCACAGCAGTATGCAGGAACTTCATCAAACTTACCTGTTTCGCAGTATATTGCCGCACCGCACGCAGGGCATGAACGGCTGTACTTGCAGTTTTCGCACTTTGACGGCAACCGTATCTCATCCATCTTGGCGGTTATCTCATCCCACGCAGGTTTAAACCCAATTTTCAAAGGCTCACTTGCAGGAGACGGAATCATTCCGCAAGGCGTCATAATACCTTGCCAATTTATCCAGAAAGTAGAGCGCCCTGCATGGCAACGCATTGGCTGCCCTTCATCCTTCATGCAATCATCGTCAAAATCCGAAACGCTGTCCGATTGTTTCATTCTGTATTCTGCAAGGTTTAAAAATCCCTTTTCGTCATTGTTCCGTCTGTCGGACAAAACCGTAAAACGTGCCGCCTCGCAAGCAGACAGTCTTACCGCCTTGCCGGGATCCTTTTCATCACGCCTGTACGGTGGGAAAATATACGATGATGCCTGGAAGTGCATATCACGCTCCTCGGCAACCCTCAATATGTTTTCATAATCGTTTACATTATAGGGCGTAAGCGTCATCATTACACGGGTCAGAATATCGGTCTCTTTCAGTAAGTCCAAAGCCTTAAGAGTCCTTTCGTACATACCCTTTTGACGACAAAGGTTGAAATAGTTCTCCTCACTTGCACCATAAAGAGTAATCCTCAGTCTGCTCGGCGGAATCTTGGAAAGCCACTCAACACATTTTTCATCAATCATGGTACCGTTGCTGTTTATGGTTATCATGAAGCCCATTTTTGAAAGCTCTGTGTAAAGCTCTTTGAAATACGGAAGCATAAAAGGCTCACCGCCCGTAAGCAGCAGAAACAAAAGCCCTTCTTCCCTTGCTTCTTCTGCAAGTTTGAGCCAGTCATTCAAGCCAAGCTCACCGCCCATCTCCCTGACCTGTGCTTCACTCCTTCTTACATAGCACATTCTGCAATTGAGATTGCACCTTGCAGTAAGCTCAAACATACCCGAAAGCGGTATTCTCCGCCTTGCAGCTTTGTTCATGAGTGCTCGTGATATTTCCGCTTTTCTTAAGTTGCCAGCCTCCATATAACTCTTACTCCGTTTCAATAGCCTTTTTCAGAATCTCTACCGCCCGTTCGTCTTTCGTACATGAAAGCATATAAACGGGTACCGCCTTTATCAATTCTTCAAGTACATCCATTGCTCTTTGAACGGCATAACCGTCAAGATTACAAAGCGTTAATTCGCTGTATATATTCTTAAATGCTGAAATGGCAGAAAGCCTTTCCAGCGTATTTTCCTTTGCCTGCCTTAATACAACTATCGCACCTATCGGCATTGTAACATTCTCAGAAATTTTTGAAGAACCGCAAAACGGCACGCCGTATGCACAAAAAGTACCGTTTCCGTCCTTGCCTATAATCGCCCTGTCTCCGTTTATTATCCTTGCATTCTCGTGAGTTTCCCATAAGCTCGCCTGGGTGGACTTGCCTGTTCCGCAGGGGGCTGTGAAAAGTATCGCCTTGCCGTTGTGAACAACGTAGGACGAGTGAAGAAGTATTTTTGAAAAATTCAGCATCAATACTTCAATGGGCAATATATCAAGCAAATGCCTCATTTCAGGCACAGCACCAGTCTTTCCCTCAAACACGGTGCAGTCCACACGGGAAAACTGCCCCTTTTTAATACACGTACAGGCATATTCGCCAAAGCCGTCAACAAATCCTTCCGTATAAAAGCGATAAAAATACTCATCATCTTCATACAGGCTGTATTTATCAAACTTTGAAAGGAGTCTTAAATTCTCCTTATCAACCGCTTCGCCCACACGGACCAACACCGCTATGCTCTGCTCGCCTTTTTCGCCGTCTTTGCAAGCAAACGGCTCAAGCATAGAAAAGCTCGGCAAATCCTGCCATATATCCATGCTTATAAAAACGTCCGCTATTTTATAAGTTTTTACCGAATGTATATTCATTTCAATATTATAACATCTCTATTATTTTTTTAACAGACCTTTTTAAAAGCTTTATATTACATTTCATGTAGACAAAAATAAAGTTGGGTAAGAGATTACCCAACTTTATTAAAATCATCTGTTTATTCGATTACATACCGAAGAAGCCTCTTATAACATCCCAAAGATTGAAATCTTTGAATACGCATACGAATGTAAGAGCTACTGTGGACATGATCTTGATGAAGATATCCAAGCAGGGACCAACTGTATCCTTCAAAGGATCGCCAACTGTGTCGCCAACAACTGCTGCATCATGAGCGGGTGAACCCTTAGCATGGCCCTTGATTGCGCCTGTTTCAATGTACTTCTTAGCATTATCCCAAGCGCCGCCGGAATTGCCACAGAATATAGCAATCATGATAGCTGCAATTGTTGAACCGATAATCATACCGCCAACAAATTCGGGTCCAAAGATGAAGCCGCAAACTACGGGAACTGCGATTGCGAGCAATGAAGGAACCTTCATTTCGCCGATAGCACCCTTTGATGAAATTTCAATACATGTCTTATAATCGGGCTTTGCTGTACCATCGAGGATGCCGGGGATTTCTCTGAACTGACGACGAACTTCGTCAACCATCTTACGAGCTGCCTTTGCAACTGCGTCAATGAGCATACCCGAGAACAAGAACGGCAATGCACCACCGATTATAGCACCTGACAAAGTCATAGCGTTAACGATGTTGAGTGAAACCTCATCCGTGTAGGAATAAATGAATGAAATCATGAGTGACAATGCTGCCAAAGCGCCCGAACCGATAGCGAAGCCCTTACCGATAGCTGCTGTTGTATTACCAACGGAGTCAAGTGTATCGGTAATTCTGCGAACTTCGGGTTCAAGACCGCTCATTTCAGCAATACCGCCTGCGTTATCGCTGATGGGGCCGTATGTATCAACTGAAACTGTAGCTGTAACAAATGAGAGCATACCTACAGCTGCCATTGCAACGCCATAGAAGCCTGAAATCAAGAATGATACGATGATGCCTGCACCAAGAACAATACAAGGAGCCATTGTACTCTTCATGCCGAGTGCCAAGCCCTGTGTGATTGTGAGGGCAGGACCTTCAAGTGAAGCACCTGCGAGCATCTTTGTGGACTTATAGTCAGCACTTGTGTAATGCTCTGTTATAGCACCGATTACAACACCTGCGATGATACCGATAGCAGCACCGATCCAGGGAGAAATATAACCGAGCTTGAAGCCCATTATTTCAAACTGTTCAGCTGATGCACCGTTGAAGAACAAGTAGCTGATAACGAAACCGAGAACGATTGTCAAACCTGCTGAAACATATGTTGCACCATTAAGGTCCTTATGAGGATCCTTTGACATGCCCTTTTTGAAAAGCAAGAATGCAACGCCTACGCAGCAAGCAATGAGGCCGATAGCAACGAATGCCAAGGGGTAAAGAAGCATCTTGTTAAGAACTTCGCCTGTGAAAGCTGCACTGTTTGATGTTGAGAAGAGATGGAAGGCCAAAATGATTGCAGAAGCGATTGAACCGATATAGCTTTCAAGCAAGTCTGAACCCAAACCTGCAACGTCACCAACGTTGTCACCTACGTTATCTGCGATAGTAGCAGGGTTACGCGGATCGTCTTCGGGGATGTGAGCTTCTGTCTTACCAACAAGGTCAGCACCCATATCAGCAGCCTTTGTATAGATACCGCCGCCAACACGGTTAAACATTGCTACGATTGAGCAGCCAAGTGCATAACCTGAAAGTGTAGCTGTGAAAGGAACCGTCTTAAGTCCTTCAACACCTGAGAACAACCAGTGAGGCATGAGCTGAAGCTGTGCTTCCTCTGCATAGCCCAAAACAAAGCCGAATACAACATAAACGATGAACAAGCCAAGGAGTGCAAAGCCGCCAACGCAAAGACCCATAACGGAGCCGCCGCGGAAAGCAACCTTAACAGTCTTGCCAATGTCCTTTGTCAAACGAGCTTCGTTTGAAACACGAACGTTTGCGTATGTTGCAATCTTCATACCAACCATACCTGCAGATGCGCTCATTACAGCACCGATAAGAAGTGCTATACCTGCTGACCAGGTTGTGAGAACAGCAAGTACTATTGCAATCAAAACGATAACGATTGCGAGTACCTTGTACTCATAGTTGATGAATGCGTTTGCACCAACGCGGATTGCCGAAGCAATCTCCTTCATTTTCTCTGTACCTTCGTCCATCTTCTTCACTTTCATGAAGTTGAATGCGGCGAAAGCAAGAGCGAGGAGCGCTGCACAAACAAGCAGCACGAGAATTGTACTTGTTGAAGTAATCATTTCTTTCCCTCTTCCCTTTCTTCTACGCCAAGTATATATTTTTAGGCATTTCGCCCAACTCTTGACAGCATAATATATATCACACTTCATTTGCAATTTCAACATAAAAACGCATTTTTTATTAAATTTTCTCTATATATAAACAGGAAAGGTTAGACTTTAACGTCTCGTTATTTAAAAGTCAATGTTTCGGGCTAAAAAAGCCTTTCAAAAACCGAAAAAGCGAACGGTTTTTTTGAAAAGCGAAAAAAGCGAACGGTTTTTTGAAAAAGCGAAAAAAGCCGATATTGATAT
>JAFQXA010000028.1 GCA_017407205.1 Clostridia bacterium | reverse complement strand
ATCACCTGATTCCTTCATCGGAAATACAAACCATATTTCGCTCTCCGTTTCAAAGTGATCGGCGAGCCATTGACGCCATATTTCTCGTTCACTTGTGTAAAATGTTTTCATTTTCTCATCTCTACAAATTCTTATTTATCGGTTTATCTGCTTATACCCTATCACACAAAAGCGGTTTATACAAGAACAGACACAGCAGTATGAACTGATGCGTCTGTTAACTGTTTTACGAGTACCCACCAAAAAGTGCGGATGTTTTTGTTTTTCTTCTTAATTATGCCTTCAAATATGCAAGAATTTCTTCTGCGTTTGTTTCGGGCTTGACTTTTGGCATTGCTTTTTCTATGATGCCTTTTTCATCTATTATATATGTAGTACGAACTACGCCCATCGAAACTTTTCCGCACATCTTCTTTTCGTGCCAGACATCGTACGCCTTTATTGCCGAAAGCTCGGGGTCTGAAAGCAATATAAAAGGAAGATCGTGCTTTTGTTCAAATCCTTTATGGGATTTTACAGAGTCCTTGCTTATTCCGATGATATTAACACCCAGCTTTTGAAATTCATCATAGCCGGCAGCAAAAGCACAAGCCTGCTTTGTACAGCCCGATGTATTATCCTTTGAATAAAAGTATACGACCGTTTTTTTGCCCAAAAAATCCTTTAAGCTTACTTCGTTGCCGTTCTGGTCTTTTAATGTAAATTCGGGAGCCTTAATTCCTGCTTCGAGCATATATCTTTCTCCTTTGCGTCGTTTTTTTGATTATATCAGTTTTATAACAAACACACAATCTGCGACATATTTTATATATAATCTTGAAATATCGGGGAAAATTAAGTAGACTATAAACAACAATATTTATCAAGGAGAAGTTTCACATATGAAGAAAGCATTGTCGCTCTTAATAGCAATCGTACTTCTTTTTTGTTCATCTACTTTGGCACAGGGCACATATGACCTTGGAGATGTCACAGGCGACGGCAATATAAATTCACGCGATATATCAGCTTTGCAAAAATATGTAACAGGCATTACGAAATTTAGTGAGAACGAAATGGGTGCCGCCGATATAAACAGTGACGGTAAAATCAATTCGCGCGATATATCAGCTTTGCAAAAGCATGTTATCGGAATCGAACTCATAACAGGCTCCACAGCCAGTTATTATGCCCTTGCGCAATCACAAATTAATTCAGGCGATTATACCTCAGCCTATTATAACTTGAAAAAGTGTGGAGATTATAAACCTGCCAACCTTTTACTCAAAAAATTTAAAGTTGAATACGAGTATTATGAGTGGTTAGGTTATGAACCCGGTCATAGCGAAATGACCGAAGATAAATACACATGCAAATATGACAAATACGGCAATGAAATATACTGCAAGGATGAAGTGAACGACATGGAATACGACTCTCAATATACGGTTATATATGAACGTTCATATGTATATGACGAGCATGACAACATAACTCAAAAAACATCTTATAGTGATGGCAAAAAATCTTACGAATACAGATACAAATACGAATATGACAAGCATGGCAATATAAAAAACGAATATTGGTGTGACGAGAACGGCAAAGTACTATCCAGGACCTCATATGCATATGACGAAAAAAACAATGTAATTTCCAGTGTCAGCTATGATGCAAACGGTTATATAGACGGTAAAGAAGAATACAGGTATGATAACGACGGCAATATGACATATCAGCTTATCCTCGACTATGTCGATTACAAGCCTGAAGGTTTTGATAAGTTTGAATATGAATACGCATATGATGAAAACGGAAAACACATACTTACAACCTACCGCGCAACCGAAGAAATGGGCTCCACACCACTATACTATAAACGCGTCTACGAATATGATAAAAACGGCAACATGACATGCAGTCTCTACTATGAAAAGGACGATGAACTATTCTCTATCACGGAATATGAGTATGATGAAAACGGAATTATGACATCCCATGTTGCTTACGACACATATGGCCTATTATCAAGAGGAATCTATGAAAAGCCCGTGATTTTCTATACTCCTAATGCAGTACAGAATTGATTGCAACATAGAACATCTGGAGCTGCCCGAAAACAAATTCTTCGGGCAGCTCTTATAATTCAACATATTTTATATATAATCTTGAAATATCGGGGAAAATTCAGTAGACTAAAAGCAAGAATATATCATCAGGGAGGCTTTTATGGGAAAATTACATATTATAGATCATCCTTTGATACAGCACAAGCTTACAAAGATGCGTGATAAGGAAACCGGATCCAAGGATTTCAGAGAGCTCTTGAACGAGATTTCCTTGCTTTTGGGCTACGAGATAACACGTGACTTTCCGCTTGAAGAAGTGGAAATCGAAACTCCGCTTTGCAAGATGAAATCAAAATGCATAAGCGGAAAGAAAGTTGCGATTATTCCTATTTTAAGGGCAGGGCTTGGCATGGTGGACGGGCTTTTGACGCTTCTTCCCGTTGCAAAAATAGGACATATAGGTCTTTACCGTGACGAGGAAACACACACGCCCATCGTTTATTACTGCAAACTCCCCTTCGACATAGACCAGCGCCTTGTTATAGTTTGCGACCCTATGCTTGCAACGGGCGGCAGTGCTTGCGATGCGATTTCAATGCTCAAGGAAAAAGGTTGTACAAGCATCCGCCTCATGTGCCTTGTCGCCTCACCCGAGGGAGTTGCGGCTGTTCAGAAAAAGCACGAAGATGTTGATATTTTTGTCGGCTCGCTCGATGAGTGTCTGAACGAGAATGCTTACATCGTTCCCGGTCTTGGTGATGCAGGCGACAGAATCTTCGGTACAAAATAAAAAAGTGACAATAAAAAGGAGGAACTTTTATGAACAAAAACTATCAGACAGAATCCAAGTTTACGGCTAAGACTGCCGTATTGAGCTTCCAGCACATGTTTGCTATGTTCGGCTCGTGCGTACTCGTGCCAATACTTTGCAACATGAGCATAGCAATGTCACTTTTGGCAGCAGGTATAGGAACAATACTTTTCTACTTCCTTACAAAGCGTAAGGTTCCTGTTTTCCTTGCAAGCTCATTCGCTTTTCTTCCTGCTTTGCAGACCTGCATGGCAAACACAGTAATAGGTACTCCCGAATGGAATATACAGATGGGTAAAGCAATGCCGGCAGTATTTATAGCAGGTCTTGTATATGTAGTGCTTGCCTTAATCATAAAGTTCGTAGGCGTAGCAAAAATTAAGAAGCTTTTCCCGCCCATCGTTGTAGGTCCCGTTATCATAGTTATCGGTATGATACTTGCTCCCAAAATGTTCTGGAACAACATCATCGGTCAGGCTATTTGGACAGGCACTCCTGCATGGAAGGAATGGACAGCCGCAATAGTAACGGCTGCTGCAATAATTCTCACAAACGCATTGGCAAAGCCCAAGAGCTTTTTGAAGGTTATCCCCATTCTCATTGGCTTCATCGTAGGTTATATTTACTCGCTCTTTATCGGTCTTGTAGATTACAGCGGCTGTGATTGGAGCCAGATAGTTATCTTCCAGGATATGAAGAGTCTCTTCGGCTTCTACGGCGAACTCTCCATTGATTGGGGCATCATACTCTCCATAGTTCCGCTTGCTCTTGTAACATTCATGGAGCATCTCGGTGACATTTCCGCAAACAGCAATATCTGCGGTAAGGACTTCATGGTAGACCCCGGTGTTCACCGCACGGTTTTGGGTGACGGTGTTGCAACATCCGTCGCTGCACTTCTCGGTGCTCCTGCCAACACAACATACGGCGAAAACACAGCTGTTTTGGCAATCACAAAGAACTACAACCCCAAGAATATACTTTACGCCGCAATATTTGCAGTTATATTCGGTTGCTTCTCAATCTTTGCAACAGCAATAAACACGATTCCCTCAGCAGTTATCGGTGGTGCTTCAATCGTTTTGTTCGGCATGATTTCCGCTTCCGGCTTGCGTTCACTCGTTGACAACAAGGTTAACTTCTCAAATACAAAGAACCTCATCGTAGTTTCCGTAGTCCTTTCAATCGGTTTGGGACTTGGTGCGATGAGCCTTGCAGGTGACGTAACAGGCGATGCTTCACTCAAGATAATGGTCGGCACAGTTGAAATCTCACCCCTTGCAATAGCAACTGTTGTCGGTATCATATTGAACCTCATCATCCCCAACAGAAAAGGTGACGACCCCGAAACAATCGAGTAATCAAGACTAACACAAAAAGATACCACCCGAAGAAGAATTCTTTCATTCTTCGGGTGGTTTTGTTTTATAGAAACGCTTCCTTATCGGATGTCACATTTTTTATCAATACTCGTGAACGAGCGCCGCACCTAAAATGCCTGCATCGTTTTCAAACTCCGCAATGGCTATGTCGCCATGCGTGCGGAAGAAGCTCTTTTCACCAACTTTTCTGATTATCGGATTTACAAGGAAATCGCCTGCACCGCTCACACCTCCGCCTATCGCCACACGTTCTATATCAAGAACATTCACAAGCGATGCTATAAAGCTTGAAAGTGACTCAACATATTTATTAAATATCGAAAGTGCGACTTCGTCGCCTGCTTTTGCGCAGTCAACAACGATTTTTGCCGTAACAGCATCTATATTACCGCCTGCAAGCGTTTTTATCATGCCCGAAAAATTCTTCCTGCCTTGATTTATGAGCCATGTTGCAGAGCAAAGTGCTTCGGCACAGCCGTAATTTCCGCAGGTACACCTTTCTCCGCCCTGCTCGATTATCATGTGTCCCATTTCAACACCGCTTCCGCGTCCGCCCTTGAAAAGACGGCCGTTTATTATGAGTCCGCCGCCAACGCCCGTACCGAGCGTAATAAGTGCCGCTGTGGTCGCTCCGCGTAATACTCCTTTTTTATGTTCTGCAAGGCATGCTGCATCGGCATCGTTTATAAGTGCTATGTTTTGCGTTATCTCCTTGCCCTCAGAGAAAGCTTCCTTTGAAGCTGTAAGCATCGGTGCATCAAAAAAGCCGAGGTTGTGTGCATCGATTACGGTTTCACCTGAAGAGTCAATGCTCCCCGGAACTGCGATACCGACGCTTATAACATCGTATTTCTTTACACCGTTTTCAAAAACAAGCTCATCTGCCAAATTTTTCAGAACGCGGCAGACGAAATACACGTCCTTCCCCCTTGGGAAAGGGACGCTTGCTTTTTCTATCATATTATAATGCTCATCATACACGGCTGCGGCTATGTTTGTACCGCCTACATCAAAACCTATTCTGTATCTGCTCATTTTTTAAGTTTCCTTTTATGTTATTTTATCGAAGGAAGAATGTAATTATCTATAAGATAAGCCATACCGTCATCATCACAGGAAGGTACAACAATATCCGCAAGCTCTTTTATGGAGTCCTTAGCATTGTCAACAGCAACGCCAAGCCCTGCCCACTGTATCATTTCAGCATCGAGAGTATTATCGCCTGCTGCCACAACCTCACTTTGCTTTATTCCAAGGTCTTGAGCTATTCTTTTTAATGCACTTCCCTTATCAAAGCCGAGATTGTTAAACTCAATAAAGCCTGCGGTTGAGCCTGATACCTTCAATATTCCCTCGTACTTCTTTTTAAGTATAGGGATAAGCTCGTCCGCATGGTCGGGATACGTCATGAAAAGCACCTTGGGAATCTTTGTCCACTTTTTATATCGCAGGTCGGGGTCCACCTTCAAAGGAAGCGACAGTATCCCCGTATAACCCTTGACCCATTCGTTGCGGAATTCGCTTATTACGGTATCGTCCCTGTAAATATGGGCGTGTATGCCGATTTCTCTTGCAAGCTCCAGAAGCTCAATTATTCTGTCGCTGTCCATTTCCTCAAAGAATATCGGTTTTCCGCTTTCAATATCCGTTATCACGGCACCGCCGTAGTTTATCATCGGTCCTTTGAGCGAAAGTGCATCCGACACACGCTTTGCACCCGTGAAGCTTCTGCCCGTTGCAAGCGTTATATGTACTCCTGCCTCTTTTGCCCGTTCTATTGCATCCTTTGTTCTGTCAGTCAATTCTCTTTTTTTATTGAGTAATGTATCGTCTATATCCATTGCCAAAAGCTTGTACATTTTTTTGCACCGCCTTCCTCAGTTTATTATCTCATATATACTCTTGTACAGTCAATTCCGCAAAAGTCACCTTGAGCTTTTGACTTAAATTTATTTTTTGATATATTTTTCGCAATTAGCTTGAAGTTGCATAATTCTTATACTATAATTATCAATGGTAGAGTGTGCATTTGTCGTAATTCGCACTTATAGCCACATAAAAAACAGCGAGAAAGGTCGTGTACAATGAAAAGATTTCAGCGTATCATCTCTCTGTTGTTAACCTTTGCGTTCCTCTTCAGTGTAGTGAGCGTAGCACCGTTAACAGCAGACGCAGCTTCTGCAACCATCAAGATAGCATATTTTTCACTTGATGATTACACAAGCTCCCAGGTAAACTCATCAATCCAGTCATGGTTTAACGAGAACACAGTTGTAGCAGACAATACTACAATTTCGTCAGTTTCGTTCACCAAGCTCACAGCAAGCCAGATTCAGTCGGGCTCGCTCTCTTCCTATGACTTGCTCCTTATCGGTGCAGGCGGCGGCGGTGCCATCACTTCAAGCCTCGGCAGCTCCGGTGGCTCTGCAATCGAGTCATACGTTGCTTCAGGTGGCGGTTATGTCGGTATCGGTGGCGGTACATACGCTGCTGTTCTCGGTTACTCAACAACAACAAAGTACCTTGAACTTATCAACTACGAATCCGACTATCCCGTTCAGTATCACGGCCAGGGTCAGATGGTTGTAAGACCGTCTTCAACAAACAACATCATCACGGAAGACATGCTTACATCCTACTATGTAGCATATGCACAGAACCCTGCTGTTTTAACACTCGGAAACAGCACTGACAGCCGTATGGGTACTCCCATAAATGCTATCAAGTTCGTAAGTAATGCAAGGAACAACCTTACTGCTTCGCAGAACTCATCAAACTCAAACTATACTAACATGACGGGCACTCCCGCTGTTGCTTGTGCAACATTCGGAAGCGGTCATGTTGCTGTTACAGGTTTGCAGGTACAGTCCGACAATCAGCCGGCTAACATGGATTATCTCCTTGGTCGTATGGTTCTTTACGCAGCAGGTTATACTACAGCTAAGGCTACACCCAAGTCAATCAACAAGCTCAGCACAGAAATCGTTGCTGAGTGGGTAAATATTGATAACCTTTACTATGAAGGCAGTGCAGGTACAACAGCTTATATCAGACATGCAGCAAACGCAGGCATCACAGATATGTATGTTCTCGTAAAGGGCACCGGCGGTTCAGTTGCTTACACAGGCTCATCCTATGCGCTTTCAACATCAAACTACGGCAGCCGTGATATCTTAAATGAAGTCATCACGCAGGCTCATTCATACGGCATCCGCGTTCACGCATGGATTTCAGCTTTGAATGACTCCACTTATTCCACAAAGTATCCCAATGAAAGACTTTATCACTATCATGACGGTTACAGCGGAACAATGATCAACCCCCGTTCTTCATCATACCTTACATATATGAAGAACCTCGTTAAGGAAATGCTTACAAAGTATGACTTTGACGGCTTGCACCTTGACTATATCCGTTACAGCCACATAGCTTGCGGCTGGAGCTCATCCGACCAGGCACAGATGAAGGAATACGGTATCGACATTGACGAACTCAAGAAGTATGTTGACGGTACGTACTATGTATCAAGCGTTGATGACGGTTATATTTTCCGTGCACACGGCAACGGCAACAATTCAGTTGTTCAGTTTGCGAACATGCGTTGCGACAATATCAAGAACTTTGCTTCAGGTCTTATTTCTGCGGCAAAATCCGCGAAGTCCGACGTAATTTTGAGTGCTGCTTACTTCCTCTACGGTGCATACCAGGGCAACCACTATGTATCAGGTGCAAACAGTCTCCCCACAACATCAAGTTCGTTCGGTGATTTGATGTACGGACAGAGCTATGTCCATTCAGCAAGCCTTTATGACTATGTTTGCCCCATGCTTTACGCTTCAAGCGGTGGCACAAGCTATGACGGCAGTGACCAGTGGGTTGCAGCTTTGTCATCAAGTGCTATTGACAAGGGTAACAAGGTTGTTGCAGCTTTGCAGGCCTACACACCCGCTTCAGCTGACTCTCTTAGTAATGAAATCATCGCTATTCAGCAGCTTGCCGCCGAAAAGGAAGGCATGCTCGGTTTCGGTTTGTTCAAGGAAGGTACTTACGGCTACGGCGTAAGCACATACAGTTCTTCCGAAAATATGCTTAAGGTAAATGTATCAAACGGCTTCTCGGCCTTGTCATTCGGTAAGGTTGTTATCAAAATGCAGGATACACTTTCCGCTACAAGCGTTTACTCAAAATCAGGCTTGTCAAATGCTACAATTTCTATCAGCTCCGATAAGAAAACTGTAACGATCACCAAGTCAACACTCCTTGCCCCCGATGCTGAATTTACAATCTATCTTAACACGACCGGTACCCTTAATAAGACACTCGGCCCCGCTGTTGTATATGTATATGATACAGACGGTGGCATGACGAGATGTTACAATACATACAAAGAAGGCACTGCAATGCCCGGTTCAGTTACATATACTCCTGTTCCCACATCATCTTCAGCTCTCGGCAGCTTCTCAGTAAGCACGATAGCAGAAGGTATGAACAGAGTTGTTAACTACTACAATGCAAACGGTGCACTTCCCAACTACAACACATTGAACGGCATTCAGGTAAAGATACCTGCTTACATGAGACTCGCAGCTACTGCTTTGATAAACATCGCAGCAGGCTCTCCCTCACAGACAGTATCTTACTTGACATCTATAGCATCGTCGTCAACATCGACAACTACATTTGACAGCAACACGATATCCAAAGCAGGTTACCTGTACCTTGCTTCAAAGATGCTTGCTTACATGAGTGCAAACAGCAATACTGCTCCGAACTACATTACATACCCCGGCACATCCGACTTGGATTATTCCGGTCAGATTTCCTATGCACGCGCAACTATAATCCTTGCTCGCGCAATGGCATTCTATCACAGCTACGGTGTATTGCCCGATTTCGTTTGCGCAGCTGCAACTGAAACAAGCGCAACAAAGCCCACAGCTCCTGCGTCAACTCCGACTCCGAGTGCAACGGCAACGGTTGCTCCGACAGCTACACCCACTCCCACGGTTAAACCCACGGCTCAGCCCACACCCAAAGCATCCTACTCAGTTACTGAAGTAGCCACTATGCTTTACGATGCATATGTTTACCACCTTGAAAACGGCACGTTGCCTGACACTGTTTACTCAAGCGGTGCCCCCATCTCATTACCCACATACATAAGAATGGGTTCAGCAGCACTTACAAACATCAATGCAGGTACGCTTACCGCTTCAATCCCCTATGTTGAATGTTTCTATCCCACGGATTATACAAATGCATTCACATCAGCATCAATTTCAAAGGCAGGTTATCTCTATATCGCACAAAAAACTGTTGCTTACTGTGATGAAAACGATAATGAGGCACCCAGATGCATAACTTTCCCCGGCTCAAGCGGTACAACATATTCAGGCACAATCAACTTTGCAAAGTCAGCTTTGGTAATCGCAAGAGCTCTTGCAGCTTACAAGATGAACGGCGTTCTTCCCGCTTCAGTATCAACAGCTGATGACGCAGCAGCTATCATTCCTGCTTCACTTACCGTAAATCAGGTAATCGATGCCGTAAGCGCAGCAAGTGATTATCATGTTGCAAACGGCACATTGCCCTCAAGTATAACATTGTGCGGCGGCAACGCTTCAATGCCTTCATACTTCCGCGCAGGTGCTTTGGCAATTATTGCTATCAGCAACAATAACCCCAATGCAACAATCAGCTATGTTGACGCAACAACACCCAACGGTTATACAAGTTCGTTCAACAGCACAACAATCAATAAGGCAGGTTATCTCTATGCCATGTCAAGGCTTACTGCTTACATGACATCGACTAACTCCTACACACCTGCGAACTATGTATCATTCCCCGGTTCAAGCGGTACAACATATTCAGGCTATCTGCCCTATCAGTTGATCGTACTTATTACAGCAAGAGCTTGTGCGTACTATAAGGCTTACGGTGTTCTCCCCGATTACATCTCAACAAGCACAAGTGCTACTGTAACAACCCCCACACCTGCATCCACAGTACCTCCGACAGTAGCTCCCACAACAGCTGCTCCGACAGCTACTCCCACGGTCAAGCCCACAAGCACACCGACGGCAGCTCCCACAACACAGGCTCCGACAGAGGATGCAGCACTTCCGACAGCTCACCCGAAGCTCTCAACTTCACTCACAAGCGGAACTT
>JAFQXA010000003.1 GCA_017407205.1 Clostridia bacterium | reverse complement strand
GTTATTCGCTTCGCTCATAATAACAAGCCCTTTGATTTGCGGAGGGGCTTGTTGGCAGGCTTTCTGTATCGCTTTAAAAACTGCAAAACCAAATATACAGGCCCCCATAGTTAAGTGGATATAACAAGCCCCTCCTAAGGGGAAGATAGGGCGCACCCCGCTCTATGCACAATTCAATAAAATATTGCATAATATGCAAATACGCCTCCGTAGTTAAATGGATATAATAGTCCCCTCCTAAGGGATAGTTATCAGTTCGATTCTGGTCGGGGGTGCCAAATACCGCCGAAAACGATGATGTTTTCGGCGGTGATTTTTTATTTTTGCAAAAATTTATAAACATACGTTACCATTGCATATTCTGCCTACAAATCCAACCTGATTTTCAAGCAGATAACCTCATTTTGCCTACACTTGCCTACAAAACCGATTGAAACCATATAAAATCAGTTAACACGCTTGGGGACAAATTCAGGTTGTTTCAATCAAATTACGAATCAATTCCGGGTTCTGTTTGATTAAGACTTTGAGCTTTGCAAGTGTGGCATCGTCTAATACAGATGCCCCTGTATCGTCCGTTACTTTATCGAAAAATCCGGAATCCATCTCCTGCGCAATCAGTTTTCTGTCATCGTCGAAACTGTGCGCATATGTGTCCGTTACCATCCGAGCCTCCGCATGTCCGGTATCGCCTTGCACAGCTTTGATGTTTCCTTTGCTGAGCTTCAGCTTCAGTGATGTACTACTATGCCTCAAACTGTGAAACACAACGGGACGAAGTGACTTTTCTTCTATAAACTTATAGAACATTTTGTCAATCGTTCTGAGCTCATACGGCATACCGTTGACTTTGGCGACCACAAGATTGTATTCGTGGTATTCATTCGCAAGCAAAGCTTTATTTTGCTTTTGATTCTCTTTCATTTTAAGCAATTCTTCTGCAACGGCTCTCGGTAAATAAACATTTCGCTTACTGCTTTCCGTTTTGGGTGCCTTCAATACTACGGTCGTCGTGGCTTTCTTTGGCATAATTACCGGAAACTTCAGAATAATCGTACTTCGATTCACCTTTTCCAGTGCTTCTATGCTGGAATTACTGCATCGTTGCAATTCCTTGTCTATTTTGAGGTACGGCTCACTGCAATCAAGATACACGTTATCCCACTGCAATCCGAGAATCTCTCCGAGGCGCATACTACACCCCAACGCAAGATACAAACAAAGCTTCAATGTGGGATTATCGCATATCCTTATCGCTTCAAGTGCTTCGGCATCCGACCAGACCGCCCGCTCTTTCGGATTTTCTTTAGGCAAAGTCGCACCGAGCGTAGGGTTGATTTTCGTATATCCCCAAACCTTGGCTCTGCCGAATGCACACTTAAGCACCTTATGTATTCTTGCAATTGTGCTTGCCGTAACTTTAGATTTCGTTGGTGTATATGCGAACGCAAGAGAAAAAATATTCGTTGTAACGAACTTCTCTGCTACACTCCGAAAACACATCATATACACCATCAAGACAAGCTATTAGCCCGGGCTTAGGAATGGCATCTTCTTTGTTAACTGCAAATACAGAAGATGAATATGATGTCATCAATAGAGCTTTTATATTTTTCCCCGACTACCCCTACAAAAGCACATTACTGTTGACAGATATGCAACTTCACGCAATCTTTGATGCATTTGTTTATTCGCTCTGTGCAATGGCTTGTGCTAATACACGAGAACTATCCTGCTTAATAGATT
>JAFQXA010000027.1 GCA_017407205.1 Clostridia bacterium | reverse complement strand
TGTGCGATTGCCCGATAAAGGCAGAAATCGCATCATTGAGGAAGGTGGTGCAAATGAGTAAAATGAGCGCAAACAACAAAGGCACCATCTTCGCAGCAATAAAGATGTTGGAGCAACTCTATAAAAATGGTCATATTCCAAGCTATATACTCAGAAAGATTATCGACGAATATGCCGAACAGATTGACACATCGAGCTTTCTCTGTTGCGAAAGTATAGGTATCAAGAAAGCGGAGGATCAATATGTATGACTTAAGGAATGAAAGTATTAAAAGAAGAGTCGTAATTTACGCTCGTGTTTCAACCGAACACGAAGCACAGTTGTATGCGTTGGACAATCAGATTGATTGGTACAAGTCCATCCTTAATGACCATCCCGAATGGACGCTTGTGGAACAGTATATTGATGAAGGTATAACCGGAACTTCGGCAAAAAAAAGACCAAAATTTATGAAAATGATTCGTGATGCGAAGAAACATAAATTTGATTTGATTATTACAAGGGAGGTATCCCGCTTTGCCCGAAATACAGTAGATACGCTTCAATATACAAGATTACTCAGAACAATGGGCGTTGAGGTATTCTTTATAAATGATAATATCAGAACCTTTGACGGTGATGGAGAACTTCGACTTACCATTATGGCGACTCTTGCTCAGGATGAGAGCAGGAAAACGTCTATACGAGTGAAAGCAGGACAGCAAACTTCAATGAATAATGGTGTCCTCTATGGAAACGGAAATATTTTAGGATATGACCGTGTAGGAAAAGAACTCGTGATAAACGCTGAACAAGCACAAACTGTCCGTATGATTTACGATATGTACCTTGATGGTAGAGGTCTTACTCAAATTAAATACGAACTTGAACGATTGGGACGGTTGACGGCAATGGGAAAAAGCAAATGGTTTGCATCTTGCATTTCTTCGATTTTGAATAATCCGTTTTACTGTGGAATTATCAAGTATCATAAGGAATATACGCCGGACTTTTTGGAACAGCGTAAAGTAAAGAACTTCGGAGCGATTGATTTTACCTATGTCAAAGGTAAGCACGAGGCAATCGTCACGGAAGAAGAATATCAGCGAGTTCAAAAGATTATGGATGAACGCAGGAATAAGATACAAAGTAATATTGGTATCAATGACAAAAAACCACGAGGACACGCACCAATGAAAACCGCTTGGGGACGTTTACTGATTTGTCATTGCGGCAAGAAGTTCAATAGACGGGTTTGGAATCGTCAAAACGGAGTTTCTAATCCCGCATACCTCTGTTACAGTTCAACCAATCACGGCACAATCCAACAACAAAAAAATCACGGAATATCTACTGAAGGTTCTTGTGATTCGCCTATGATACCTGAGTGGAAGTTGAATATGATGGCAGTACGCATTTTCAATGAATACATAGCTGATGCCGATAAAGTGATTGAACTTGCATCACAAATGCTTGAAAAGCATATTGCCGACCGTGATGATGTAATTGATAATACCGCTGCTATTGAACGAAAGCAAAAGGAACTTGAAAAGCTAAATAAAAAGATGGACAACTATTTGGATATGCGTTCAGACGGTGAAATCAGCAAAGAAATATTCCTTGCAAAGACCGATGAAATTCAAAAGAAGATGAAGCAACTCAAAGAGGATATTTTGACTCTGCAACCGAAAGAAGAACCAAAAGTCGAAAGAGATTATGCAGCCGATCTTGCTCGGCTACGGGTGGAATTGGAGTCTTACACCAACTTTGAAAATGAAACTGTGATACCCGACAGTATTCTTGAAGCTTTCATTGAAAGGATAGTTGTCTACAAAGACAGTTTTGACTGGTATCTTCGTATCAATAGAAATTCCGATAATACCACTTCAAAAGAATACGAATCGGAATTTGAGGAAGCGGTCAGTATAATAGACGCACCTGACACGATAGAACAAAGTGAAGATAAACTCTTGGTTGCTTCATTTGTACTAACGATAGAAGATGCAAAGAAATATATGTATAACATAGATACGAAAAAGAGAGTTCACCGATGGAAAAATATCACCGTAAATCTCTACACATAAAGGAATCCCTGCTCAGTTTTGAGTAGGGGTTTTTCTTTGGAAATAGGCGTTTTTATCCTTCTTTTATTACTTGTTACACAGGCAGCAATCAAAGGCTAATTACAATTAACACAAAGACCGCTAAGCTTTGCTTGGCGGTCTTTTCTACATCGTGCTATTTATAGGGCATAAAAGTTATGCTATAATTGCGATAAGAGGTGAAGAAAATGATTTATACCGAAAAAACAAAGATTGCGTTGAAATTATGCTTCGAGGCACATAAAGACCAAGTCGATAAAAGCGGTATGCCATATGTGTTTCATCCTTTTCATCTTGCAGAGCAAATGCAAACCGAGGAAACAACGATTGTTGCTTTGCTTCATGATGTGGTTGAAGACACGGATTATACTATTCAAGATTTAGAAAGTATGGGCTTTGATAAAAAGGTCATAGATGCAATTGCCTTGCTGACACATGCTGATGGCGTTGATTATATGGAGTATGTCCGTGAGATTAAGAAGAATCCGATTGCAAAAGCGGTAAAACTTGCCGATTTAAGGCACAACTCAGATTTAACAAGATGGGATAATTTGGAAAATCTTGATGCTAAAACATTGGCAAGACAAGAAAAATATCTCAAGGCAATCGCTTTGCTGGAAGCGTGAATTTCAAGCTTGAATGGTGCAGAAAGATGTAATATGAACGAATAAAAAAGAACCTTGGAGAATTATATGTTGAACATAACGCAAACATTTTATGACAATTTAGCATCTCAATATGACAAGCTGTTTCTTGATTGGGAGTCGGCAAGTCATGAGCAAGCCAAGATTCTCAATAAGATTTTTGAGGATAGTGGTTTTGATAGAAATGCACAAATTCTTGATTGCGCTTGTGGAATAGGCACGCAGGCTATCGGGCTTGCAAAGCTTGGATATAATGTGACTGCATCTGATATAAGTGACGGTGAACTTGCAGAAGCAAGAAAAAGAGCGTTAAGTGCAGATCTTGAAATACGCTTTGAAAATGCGGACTTCCGTGATTTGTCAAAAACTTTTTCAAAGCAGTTTGATATTGTTATTGTCATGGACAATGCTTTGCCCCATATGCTTTCAAGTGAGGAATTGGAAAAAGCTGTCAAGAGCATCGCAAATCAAATTAAGGAAAATGGGATTTTTGTCGGAAGCATCAGAGATTATGATGCATTGCTTGAAAACAAACCGCCGTACTCACCGCCCTATATCCACAAAACCGACAACGGACAAAGGGTTTCTTTTCAAACATGGGCGTGGAATGGTGACCATTACAAGCTTGTTCAGTATATCATTGATGATGGTGAAGCTTTAAAGGTGAGCAAGTTTGAATGTGAGTACAGAGCAACGAAAAGAGAAGAACTTACAAATTTGTTTATGTCTTGCAGTTGCAAGGAGACAATATGGAAATTCCCCGAAGAAACGGGGTTCTATCAACCTGTTATAGTTGCTAAAAAAGCAAGTGTTTGAGTATGCTTTAAATCAAAAATTTTACGAGGAAACTTTATACATTGATTTAAACACAAAAATTCTTTTCTGGCGACTATTGACAAATGGAAAAATAAAAATTATCATAACAATGTAACCATAAAGAGTGATGCGAGGGACTGACCCTGTGACCATCCAGCAACCTGCCACGTGGTAAGGTGCTAAAGTCTGACCGATGGTATGAGTAATATTGTATTGTAATCACATCCATCGGCAACTATGGGTGTGATTTTTTATTGCCGCTCCCTTTATGGAATATCAAATAAAGGGGGGTGTATATAGTGAGTATCAAATCTTTGTTATCAGCTCATACTGGCAGAATCTATATTTACCTTGCAACCGCGGATATTGGCAGACAGTTTTTGCAGGATGCAGAAAATGAAGGCTTTATGTTCGGCGATGGTGTAAAGCCAACGCAAAGAGAGGCAGACAGCATTTTTGCTATCAAAGACGATATGACGATTAACTATGTAGGGTTTGTGGGTCGCATCGCATATCAGGCAGCAGACAGAATCGGCAATAAGCCATTGATTAAAATTGATTATCAGGATGTTTTAAACAATCAGAAAGGAAAGTAGAAAAATGAAAAATAAGAGCTGGAAATATCCGTTCCCCACATTTTCCGATAAAATGTTTGACGGAAACAAGGATGGAAAACTGGATGCTTTTGAAACTATGTTCAGAGATATGCATATCGAAGAAATGGCACGAAAGGCAGCAAAGCAGGACACCAAGCCGAAAAGCAGCTGTTATATTCCAAAGACCCCAGCTGAAAAGACGGTTTATAATGGAACGAAAATCACAGAAAGAAAAAACAATGTCAATACAACTCCCATCGGTGTGCAGTTGGTGTTTATTCTGCTTGCTGTAGCTGCATTAGTAGGCGGCTTTATTATGGCATTATCCACTGAAGGAACAATGTTTATTAAAGCGATTATTTTATTTGGTGCGGCTGCTATTGCAATCGGCTTGTTAAAGTTTGCCGGAGTATATAAGTAAATTATATGCAGGGAATATGTTGCACTGTAAAAAATGTAAGAGGAATGGTTTTATGTATAGTATTAACTTTGGCAAAAGCGGAATAAAGGTGCCGGCTGTGGCTGTGGGTTGTATGCGTATAAGCGATATGTCTGAGAAAGAGGTTTCGGCTTTTATCGACACGGCTCTTTCTCTCGGTGCAAATTTTTTTGACCATGCGGATATTTACGGCGGTGGGAGAAGTGAAACTGTCTTTGGCAAGGCTATGTCATCTTCATTGCGTGATGGCATAATCATTCAGACAAAATGCGGTATTCGTCGAGGCTTTTTTGATTTTTCATATGAGCACATTATAAATTCCGTTGACGGCAGCCTTAAAAGACTTGGTACTGAATATATTGATGTGTTGCTTTTGCACCGTCCTGATGCACTGATGGAACCGGATGAAGTAGCAAGAGCTTTTGAGTATCTTAAAACATCAGGAAAAGTCCGCCATTTTGGTGTGTCAAACCAGAATCCCTATCAGATGCAGCTTTTACAGAATTCACTTACCGTACCCATTTGCGCAAATCAGCTTCAGTTTTCTGCTATGCATACACCCATGATTCAATTCGGGATAAATGTTAATATGCAAAACGAATCGGGTATCAACCGTGACGGTGGTGTGCTTGATTTTTGCAGATTGAACAGAATTACTGTTCAGGCATGGTCGCCCATGCAATACGGATACTTTGAAGGGTGCTTTGTAGACAATGAGAAATTTCCTGAGCTTAATGAAACGCTTTTAAAGATAGGGGATAAATACGGCGTATCAAAGAGCGCAATTGCAATAGCTTGGATACTTCGCCATCCTGCAAAAATACAAGCAGTCACAGGCACAACGAATCTTGCAAGACTTGCGGATTCTTTGAAAGCGAGTGAAATCATGTTAAGCCGCGAAGAATGGTATGAAATATACTGTGCAGCAGGGAATGTGCTGCCGTAAATGTTATAGGTAATAGCCCTTATATTGTTGCTAAAATGTTAAAAACGGAACGAAAGCATTGTTAATTGGCAAAAAATGTGCTGAAATTATATTATCATTTTCGGAGGAGCTTTTATGAACAGAGCAGAATTAAAACAGGCTGCAAAGAGCCAGATTAAAGGCAAAATCGGTATACTTTTTGTCATTACTTTGATCATTGGTTTAGTTTCAGCCGCAGCAGGCATGCTGCTGGCAGTTATTCCTGTTGTTGGTCCTTTGATTGCAGCAATAATAATCACACCGGCGTTTTCTTTAAGCTTAATGCGTGTCTACCTGAATCTGGCAGCAGGAAACGGAGTGGATGCAAAAGATGCTTTCTGCGGATTTGATGACTTTTGGTCTGCATTCAAAGTAACATTTCTCGTAGGATTATTTACTTTCCTTTGGACGTTACTACTTGTTGTTCCGGGAATAATTAAAAGCTACTCATATTCAATGTCCATGTATATTTTGGCGGAAAACAAGGGCAAACCTGCTTTGGAATGCATAAATGAATCCAAAGCCATGACGAACGGACATAAAATGGATTTGTTTGTTCTCGATCTTTCTTTCATAGGTTGGGGATTGCTCTGCTTTATCACTTTCGGCATAGCTGCCATTTGGGTTACACCCTATATGCAGGCAACATATACGAATGCATACAAGAGCTTAAAGCCGGCTACTGTTGAACAGTAACAGTACAGCACTGCATAAAACCGTCGAGACACATAAACGACGGTTTTTTATATTAATTGATTGAATTTACTTGATTTTTTCGTAAAAAGAATTTATTGTAAAGACAGGCATTAAAGGGAGGAGGACTAAAAGATGCTTGAAAAGATGTTTAAACTTAAGGAAAACAAAACAAATGTCAAAACTGAGATAATGGCAGGTATTACGACATTTATGACGATGGCGTATATACTTGCGGTAAATCCCAGTATTTTGGCGGATGCCGGCATGGATGCTACTGCTGTATTGCTTGCCACTGCTATTGCTTCATTCATAGCTACGGTTTGCATGGGTATGACTGCAAATATGCCGTTTGCGCTTTCAGCGGGCATGGGGCTCAATGCATACCTTGCTTACACGGTCGTTATCGGCATGGGCTATTCGTGGCAGATTGCTTTGCTTGCTGTTTTTGTTGAGGGCATTATATTTATAGCATTGTCGCTCACAAATGTTCGTGAAGCTATTTTCAATGCAATTCCGCTTACATTAAAACGCGGTGTATCGGTAGGTATCGGCTTGTTTATTGCATTTATTGGTTTGCAGAACGCAGGTCTTGCGGTAGATTCAAGTACACTTGTTACGATTACAAACTTTACGGACAGTTTCTCAACAAGTGGTATCTGTGCTTTGCTTGCGATAGTCGGCGTTTTGATTACAGCAGCATTGTATGTAAAAAAGGTAAAGGGTGCAATACTTGTCGGAATAATCGCAACATGGCTTATTGGTATCGTATGCCAGCTTACGGGTCTGTATGTTCCCACGCCCGAAGCAGGCTTTTACTCATTGATTCCCACGAGCGTTATTTCAGCTGATTTTTCAAAGCTTTCCGAAACATTCGGTCAGTGCTTCACAGTAGATTTTTCAACTGTAAAAATAGTTGACTTTATTGTTGTGGTATTTGCGTTCTTGTTTGTTGACTTGTTCGATACATTGGGTACACTGATCGGTGTTGCAACAAAGGCGAATATGCTTGACAAGGAAGGCAGATTGCCTCGCATAAAGCCTGCATTGCTTTCTGATGCTATAGGCACATCGGTAGGTGCTGTTCTTGGCACATCAACGGTTACAACCTTTGTTGAGTCAGCATCAGGCGTATCAGCAGGCGGAAAAACGGGCTTGACTGCAATTGTTGTAGCATTCCTGTTCTTGATTTCAACTTTGTTTGCACCGCTCTTTACAACGATACCTTCGTTTGCAACAGCTCCTGCGTTGATAATTGTTGGATTCTTGATGTTCAGCTCCGTAACGGAACTTAACTTCAAAGAAGATAATTATGCAGAAGTAATACCTGCTTACATTGCAATTATCGCAATGCCCCTTTTCTACAGCATTTCAGAAGGTATAAGCCTTGGTGTCATATCCTACACAGTATTGAATCTTTGCACAGGCAATGCAAAAAAGGTAAAGCCCCTCATGTACATTTTGACGGTACTCTTCATTTTGAAGTACATTTTCCTGTAAGAGATACAAAAAGCCCCTTGGAAGCGTCCAAGGGGCTTTTTTGATGCCTTTAATTATTTCTTTTGTGAAAGATAGTATTCGGGCAATGTGCGATAATCTATTTTGCCAACTGAAGTGCGGGGCATTTTGTCGATGAATACGATATCGTAGGGACGGCCGCGTTCTTCAAGTTCTATATCGGAAAGCTCAATAAGTTCTTTCTTGATTTGTTCTTCGTTGCCACGGTGTGATTCTTTAAGTTCAACTATCGCAACAGGGTACATACCCTGACCGTGCTGTGTGTCGGGAGTGTCTACAACTGCACAGCTGAATACGCTGTCGTGCTTTGCAAGTACGCTCTCGATGTGGGAGGGGAATACCTTGTGACCGTCAAAACGGATTATCATACGCTTGATACGCCCCTTTATGAAAATGAAGCCATCCTCATCCATATAGCCCATATCACCGCTATGCATCCATGTCTTACCGTCGGGATGCTTGATGAGAACCTTTGCAGTCTCATCATCACGCTTGAAGTAGCCTTTCATGACGGTGGGACCTGAAATGCAAACTTCGCCTTCTTCGTTGAAACCAAGCTCTTCTGTTGTGCCGGGCTTGAATATCGCAACCGTTGTTGTGAGCATGGGAATACCTACACTCAAACTTCTGAAAGTATCATTGTAACAGCACGAAGCTGCAGCACTTACCTCTGACATTCCGTAGCCCTGTGACAAGGGATACTTTCCACCATGCGATTTCAGGAAGCCGTTGAGCTTTGCCTCAAGTGCTGCATTCATTGTATCGCCGCCTGAGCCTGCAGTCTCAAAGAAAGAAAGATCGAAATTCTTCATTTCCTTGCTGTTTATAAGCTTTTCATAAAATGCAGGAACGCCCATCATATGCGCAGGCCTGTACTTTTTGATAAGATAACCTATTTTGTCAGGCTCAAACTTGGGAATGAGCGTTACCTCAAGCCCCTGAGTAAGCGGAGTATGAACACCGCAGGATATGCCGTATGATGAGAACGGGGGCATAATATTGAGGAACTTCTGATCAAGTGAGATATGAACACCTGACAGTTCGAAATTCTTTGAAACGGCATTGAGACCTGTGTTTGTGAGCATAACGCCCTTGGGGAAGCCCGTTGTTCCACCTGTATGTACTATTGTTGCAACGGAGTCAGCCTCAAAGGGAACGTCACAGCTTGTTGTGCTTTTGCCAAGAGATATAAAATCATTCCATGACAGTACATCATTATCAAAGGGAACTTTGGGAACACCACCCTGAAGCGTTTTTGCAAGCTTCTTTATCGGGGGGAGTGATGTGTTTGCTGACTGGATGATTATCTTTTTAAGCGAGAGGCGTGAACGGAAATATTCAACCTTGGGCCAGGCGAGATTTACAACGATAAGAATGTCTGACTCTGCTTCGCGGATCATCTGTTCGATTCCGTCCGGATGAGTACGCGGATCCATAAAATCAGATATTGCTCCAAGCTTGTTCAATGCATAGAAAGCATAAACGGTTTCGGGGAAGCAAACCGTACACAATGATACGATATCACCTTTTTTTACACCCATTGCCGTGAATGCATCGGCGGTTTTCTCTATATTTTCAAGCAACTGTGAAAATGTGATGTTTGTACCGTAATAATGCAAGGCGGTTTTGCCCATATAACCTTTGCAAGTTTCTTTAAGATGTTCATAAAGAGTACGCTCAGGAACCTCAGCACCGATTGAAGTCTTGGGAACATATTTGAGCCAAGGTTTAAGCTCTGAAGGCTTTAAGTTTGTATTTTGCTTTTGCATTATAATACCTCAATATAAATAAAGATAAATAATTCTATAATATTTTTCGATATAATGCAATAAAAATGCACATAATATGTAATTTTCTGATAACTCTTTTAATGCGGCTTTAAGTGTGATAAAATAACATATATTTTTATTTTGAGGAGTGTTGCATATGAAGCGAGTTTTTAGTTTAATGCTTGCTGTTATAATGGCATTGATGGTGTTTGCTGCAATTGGAAACACTGCTTTTGCGGCTGCATGTAATTATGTTTGTCTTGGCGATTCTGTATCAAACGGCTATGGTCTCGACGGATATTTAAAACCTGACGGCACGAATGTAAGAGGTTATAAGCAGGTTGTAGAATGTGCATATCACAATATCGTAGCCAAAGAACTTGGGGCAAAGCTTGATCAGCTTGGTTTTAGTGGATACCGTGCCGAAGACATGCTTTATATGCTTGATCCATCATACGAGAGTGATACATACACGCAGGGCTATTTTATCGATACGGGCAGATTCGACAATTGCGGTGGCCTTGAAAAAATGCGCAAAGAGTATGAAGAAGCAGTCAAAAAAGCTGACTATATAAGCATTAACCTTGGTTCAAACAACTTTGGCACATATTTCGGTGAACAGATTGACAAGCTTGAAGCAGGCGAAGCACCGTATCCGTACGACAGACCGGGGTATTCAAAGAATGCAAAGGTTTTGAAGAGCGAGGAATATAAGGCATTGGAATCAACTTTCAAGACGTATCTTGAAAAGATTGGTACAACAGCAGAAACCGTAAAGGTTTTGCTTGAGTCGCTCAAGTATACATATACAGGCTTTATCGAGTGCTATGACAAGTGCATTGAGCGTATTTACGAGCTTAATCCCGATGTCAAAGTAATTGCACTCGGCATGTATAATCCTGTTGAGGATGCAAAGCTTATAAACGGCATTTTCAATATCGGCGATGTTGCAGGCTTGTTCGTCGAGCATATCAACAAACACATAAGAGAAAAAGCGCCCTATAGCGATACCGAGAATTACATATATGTAAACATAAGGGGAATACATATTCCCGGTGTTGAAGGCAATATGCTGGATTCTGATTTTTTCACAAAGATGTACGAGAACAACAGTATGGCTGTTCACCCCGATGAGCAAGGCCATGCGGATATAGCAGAACGCATGATCGAAAGATTACGTGCTCCTTATTACGATGTAAACAAGGAAGATAAATTCTATGATGCAGTAGCATTCGTCACAAAAGAGGGCTTGATAGATGCAACAAAGGCACATACATTTGCACCTTACAGCTTGGCAACAAAGGGTATGATCGCAACCGCACTTTACCGCGCAGAAGGTGAAGAAGATATCGAAAGCGAAATAAGCTTCATTGATGTCCGCGAGGGCATGTACTATACTGAAGCAATTGCATGGGCTGTTGAAAACGAGATAATGAAGGGTATAACAAAGAAGATATTCTTGCCCTATGCAGGCGTTACAAGACAGAACTTTGCTGTTATGCTTTGGAAGGCAAACGGTGAGGAAGAATGTGATACAAGTTATAAGTTTAATGACTCGTTCCTTGTTTCAAAGTCAGCAAAAACTGCAATAAATTGGGCTGTCGAAAACGGAGTATTGAGTCCCTACGGCAAATTCATTTCACCTCGCACAATGGTAACAAGAGCAGAGCTTGCGCAGGCACTTTCAGCTCTTTACGGCAAATAAAAAGCAATTCGATTTTTTGCAAAGACGCACGGGAAATGTGCGTCTTTTTTGTTGCTAACCATATGCAAAATGTGATAGAATACCCCATGGAATTTTATTCTTGGAGGAAGTATGAAAAGGATTTTAAGAAGGGCACTTGGATTTACACTTGCTTTAATAATATCCGTGTCAATAATACCGTCGGGCGCACTTGCCCTGTTTGAGAAATACAATTATGTATCACTTGGCGATTCACTCTCAAACGGTTATGCACTTGAGGGCTTTGAGAGTCCGGGATATAAGCTTGTTGTAAAGGAGTCGTATCCATATCTTTTCGCAAAGGAAATTGATGCAAAGCTTACTCCGCTTGCGTACAGCGGATTAAGAGCAGAGGATATATATTTCCTTTTGAATGAGGAGTACGAGGGCGATGATTTTTTAAGGCGTCGCTTCATCGAAAACAACTCGTTTAAAAATGCAGGCGGCGGCGTTTCAAAAATGCGTGCCGATTACAAAGAGGCTATAAGCAAGGCTGATTATGTAAGCATAACAATGGGCGGAAATAACTTTACAACCTACTTGCAGGCACAGTTTGAAGCTTGGAATGCAGGCGAGCCTTTCGCTTTTGACAGGGCGGGGTACAATAAAAGCTCGAAGCTTGTTTCAAGCAAGGAGTTTAAGGAAATAGAAGAAAACGCACGCAAGATATTCACAGCACTTGGCAAGGGTAAGGAGTTTGTTGAGCTTGCAATAGGCAGCTTGAGATATACTTACACGGGCTTTGTTGAGTATTTTGACCTCGTAGTCGGTGAGATTTACAAGCTGAACCCAGACGTAATTCTGATAGTCAACGGTATGAACAATCCAATGGATGGTGTGCACCTTAAAAACGGCATTTTGAACATCGGTAAAGTTGTGAGGTTGCTTGCAGACCATGCCAATGACATTATGAAAAACAAGACGAAGTATAGTGATTATGAGAACTATTTGTTCGTCGATATAATGGATGCACAGGTTCCGGGCACCCCCGACAATCTTCTTGACGATGAGTTTTTCGCTTTGTTTGAGGGCAATAAGTTTGCAGTAGCAACTCATCCCAATGCTGAAGGTCATGCATTTATAAAAGACAAAATGATAGAGCGAGTAAATGCTCCTTACTATGATGTAAGCAAGGATGATACATTCTATGATGCAGTGGCATTCGTAACAGAAGAGGGCTTGATGGAAGCAACCAAATCACATACGTTTGCACCTTACAGCCTGGCAACAAAGGGCATGATTGCAACGGCACTTTACCGTGCGGCAGGTGAGCCGGAACTTGAAAGCGAAATAAGCTTCATTGATGTTCGTGAAGGTTCGTATTATAAAGATGCGGTAGTATGGGCAGTTGAGAATGAGATAATGAAGGGTGTAACAAAGAAGATATTCTTGCCCTATGCAGGTGTTACGAGACAGAATTTTGCATTGATGCTTTGGACACTTAGCGGACAGAAAGAGTGCGACAGTGAGTATAAATTCAGCGACTCGTTCCTTATCTCAAAGGCAGCAAAGCGTGCCGTGAACTGGGCAGTTGAGAACGGTGTATTGAATTCCTACGGCAAATTCATATCACCTCGCACAATGTTAACAAGGGCTGAACTTGCACAGGCACTTTTGGCTCTTGACGGTGAATAACCGACAATAGAGGATTAAAAAAGAAAGGGAGAGAAAAAATGAAAAAGACACTTAGAATTATTGTTTCGGTATGTTTGTTGTTGAGCTTTCTTTTAAGCAGTGTTCAGGCTTTTGCACTCTTTGAAGAATACAACTACGTATCACTTGGTGACTCCGTTACTAACGGTTACGGCATGGATGGATATTCTTCCACCGTAAGAGGCTATAAGCAAAGAGTCCCCAACACATATCCCGATTTGGTTGCAGAAGAACTTAATGCAGACCTTGACCAGCTTGCATTCAGCGGTTTCCGTGCAGAAGAATTACATTATGTTCTTAATGAAGATTATATGGGTGATGATTACCTGTATGCTTGCTTCTTTGATGATCCGCTTTTCCAAAGATGCGGTGGCGGTATTGAGAAGCTTCGCAGAGAGTATAAGGCAGCAATTGAGGATGCTGATTATATTACATTGCACATAGGCTCAAACAATATAGGAACATATCTCAATATGCAGCTTAACCGCATGCTTGAGGGCAAGGCTCCGTTTAAGTTTGACAGGGATGCATATGCAAACGGCACAATGACTCCCGAAAAACGTGCAGAGCTTATCAAGGAAAACGGAACGGAACCCCTTGAGGGCGGAACACCGGCAATGATCGCATATCTTTTGAAGTGCCTAGCATATACAACAGAAGGCTTCAAGATGAATTTTGATGCAGTTGTGGATATTATATATGAGCTCAATCCCGATGTTAATTTGATTGTTGTCGGTATGTACAACCTCATGGAGGGTGTAACACTTACAAACGACATGATCAACCTTGGTGCTGTGGTCCGCAAGTATATGGAAGCGGTAAATGACCATATGGAAAAACGCTCACCTCATCATGAGGACTATATGTATGTAGATACAATGGGCTGTGAAATATTCGGCGGTTTCCCGACAAATGTTACAGATCCCGAATTCTTCCCCGGACTTTCAAAGGATTCAGGCGTATGCGTACACCCCAATGAAAACGGTCATAAGTTCATGGCAGAAAGAATTTTGAGTGCAATCTATGTTCCTTTTGAAGATGTGGACATGGATGATGAACATTATGATGCAATAAAGTACGCATATAGCGAAGGACTTATGGACGAATATTCAAACAAGAAGTTTGCACCCGACAAGAATGCAACAAAGGGCATGATTGCAAAAGCTGTATACGTTTTGTCAGGTTCACCCGAAGTTGACGGCGAAATGTTGTTCCGTGATGTTAAGAAAGACAACAAGTATGCATTGGCAATTGATTGGGCGGAAGAAGAAGGCTTGATTACGGGCGTAACAAGCAAGTATTTCTTGCCCAACTCCGCAATGTCAAGACAGAAGGTAGCAGAAATTTTCTGGAAGATGTCAGGTGAGGAAGAAAGTAATTATAATTTTGACGGATTCTATGATAAATTCCTCGTTTCAAAGAAGTACAAAACAGCGATGGCATGGGCAATGGAAAACGGACTGTTTGAGGGAATAACAGGTACAAGATTCATGTCGCCTACTGCGAATGTAAAACGCGCAGAGCTTGCGAGAATGCTTCAGAATTACTTGGAAAAATAAAAGAATAGAAGAACAAGCCCCGAAGCAGAAAAGCTTCGGGGTAAACTATATGTTTTAGCAGTAGGATTAAACAGAATGAAAAGCGTGAGAGATTATTTGATTGTAACAGCACTTGCCTTTTTGATGGCGGTAAACTATGAAGTGTTCATACTTCAAAATGCGTTTGCACCTGCGGGAATAAACGGCATTGCAACAATGATACAGTATAAATTCAATTTCAGCGTAGGATACATGAATTTGCTTATCAATATACCGCTGTGCATATGGGCGTTTTTCTGGCTCAACAAGGATTATGCAGGAAAGACAATCGTTTTTTCACTTGCGTTTTCTGCGTTCTTACTCGTTTTTAAATATCGTATCATAGATATATCGAGGTTTGTTTATGTTACCGAAAACGGAACAAGCACACTTTTGGCACCGCTTGCCGCAAGTGTGGTGAACGGCTTTATATACGGCACGATTGTAAGGCTTAACGGCTCGACGGGCGGTACTGATGTCATAGCGGCTTGCGTAAGAAAAAAGAATCCGAGGCTTAGCCTCATGTGGATAATATTTGCCATGAACTGCTTAGTGGCGGCAGTTTCATATTTTGTTTATGATTATCAGCTTGAGCCCGTAATACTGTGCATAGGATATTCGTTTGTAACGAGCAAGATAAGCGACGGAATAATAAAGGGCGTAAAGCAAGCCGTGAAATTTGAAATAGTAACGGATAATTACGAAAAACTCGCAAACGAGATAATGACAAAGCTCCATCATGGCGTAACCGTAATGCAAGCTACCGGTATGTATACAAGGAGTGAGCACGATGTCATGATATGCGTCGTAAATAAGCATCAAATAATCGATTTGCAGAAAATACTCCTGAATTATCCCGGCTCATTTGCCTATATAAGCGATGTCCGCGAAACAATGGGTAATTTTAAGAAGATAACAAAATAAAAGCTCTGAACGCAAAAATACCGTCCAAAACAGCATGTCACGGACGGTATTTGTTTGTCTTTAATCCTTTTTCTTATCATAGAATATCTCAATGTCGAGTTTATCGAAGTCAACTGCTTCCATGAAGTCACTTGGCTTGAATGTGACGCGAGAAAAGCCTGCAATCTCGTTAAGATGCTTTTTGAGCACAACGGGCTGCGACAGGTCCAATTCTTCGCATACGTCGTGGAGCATTGCTTGATAGTCAAGCCCCTGTGAGCGAAGGAGAAAGCCCATGTCAATGGTGGTTTCGCGGTATATCTTATTATCTCTTTTCAAGGTTGCCCAAACTTTCATACTTGTGTCCTCAACTTATTAAAAATGGGCGGACCGCAAAATGATCCGCCCGTTTGATGTTTTGTTATTCTGTATTATGTGCTTGACTTTTTAATGTACCATACATGAAGCATTGGCAAGCCCGTTTCAGAGTCTGTGCCGTGGGGCTCACCGTAGAACTTGAACTGCGAGCCAACTGCAAATTCGCCTGCTGTAAAGAGGTTGTTATAGTAGCAAACTATAAATTCACCGTCTGCATGGCTTACGCGGATTTTGAAGTAGGGATCTGTTTCGATTACCTGAACAACATTTGCTCTTGCCATGTACTTGCCCTCATGTGTGGGGTTTGAAGTGAGTGCGCTGTAATTAAATGTTGTTGTAGCTTCCATGTAGGCGTTTGAGTCCTCAGGAGCACGCTCTAAGTGGATGGGCTTTGTATAAGCAACACCGTCTTTTGTAACGGTTACATTTACGGGGTAAACCTTGATTTCGGGCATATGCACTGTGAAAGAGAATGTGCCTGCGTTTGCATCCTGTGTAACTTCACCAACGAGTGTAGCACCCGATACTGCAACGATTGCACCCATTTCCATGTTGCCCGAAACTGTGAGCTGATCCGTAGTTGTTCTGAATCTGCCTTCACCGGGATTGAATGAAAGTGCGAGGGTAGCGGGGGATGATGATACAGGAGCACCGTTGTTTACTGTGTAGGTCTTTCTTGCAATCTGATAGCCGTTCTTTCGAGCTTCAACATTCAAAATGTTTGCGCCCGGCTGAAGGTCTGAATATCTTGCAGAGAAGTTGCCCGATGCATCAACCTGAACCTGAACATCATTGATAAATACGGAAGCTGTAAGGTCTGTTATCGAACCCACAAAATCAATAAATCCGGATGCTGAGGGTATATCGGTTATTGAAGGCGTTGTGACATTGAGTTCGAGTGTCGGAAGTGTTATTGTAATTGAATTTTCAAACTCTACGGGCGTTTCTGTACCGTCGGGAGCAATTACCGTGAGAGATGGTGTAACGTCGATTGTGGGTGCATCAACGGGCTCGGACGGCATCCAAAGCTGATCCGAAACACGGAACTGTATAAGGTCGCCTGTTACTTCATATACTTCATCCATGAAACGAATCTTGTGGCCTTTCTTTGCGTAAACCGTGATTATGCGTGCAGGCTCATCGTCAAGCATTGCTGTTTCAATTGTAGCAGGCTTTCTCAAGGGATATGAACCAAATGTATAGCTGAAGAATCTGCTCCAGTTGCCGTTGAAGTTATTGCTTATTGTAACTGAAAGGAATACAACAGCGAGTACAACAACTATGCTGATTGCAGCAACGAGAATTGTCTTCTTGAAACGCTTGAAGAATCCAACCTTGTCCCGATCTTCATCTTCCGGGTCATATTCTTCATCGTTCTTATAATTGTCACGCTTATATTCTTCTTCATCGTCATCTTCATACTCGCTATCCTTTGAACGCTTTTTGAAAATGTTTGCAAAGAATTGACCGAGTGAGAACGATTTTTTATCATCGTCATCATAATATTCGTCATAATCTTCATCAAATTCATCAGGAGCAAAGTCGCTGTCCTTGTCCGAGGACTTTGTGCTTTCTGTTTTAGCCTTTTTTGGTTCAGGCTTAACTTCTTCCGTCACAGGAGGCGTAGCTACAGCAGGAGCCGTCTGTGTGCTTTCTTCTGAAGGAGCAGCGGTCTTTTCCTCGACAACCTTGACGGGAGGAGCAATAACTGTCTTTTCAACTTCGGTTTCAGCTTCGACTACAGGCTTTTCCTCGGTAATCTTTGTCTTGACAACCTTTGTTTCGTCAAGATCGCTTTCTGATTTGGTTGAAATTTTGTTTTCAACCACAACTATGGGTTCTGCCTTGGGCTTGGGTGCAAGAGGCTTTCTGACGGCTGAAAGGGGACGACGCATAGTGGTCGTATCCTCTGTGACCGTATCTTCTTTTACAGCAGGACGCACCGAAGCAACCGGCTTTTCTCTGACGGGAGCGGGGGGAGTGGGCTTTTTAACTTCGGCTGTTTGAGCCGCTTTTTCTTTTGCAAAAGCTATTCTTGAGGAACGCTCCAATGATGCCCTTTTTGCTGCTTCGAGGGCCGCACGCTCTGCAACTTCTTTCTGTGCCGCAAGCTTCTTGGCAGTTTCGTCAACAGTTGAAGCAAGATCGTCTTTAGTGAGAGATGCAACCGGTGCGGAGAATATTATCTTTTTATCGTTTTCGCCGAATGTTTCCTCGGTAATTGTGTTGGCATCAAACTCGACCTTGTGCCATGTGGGTGCCGCAACAAAAGTCCAGCCCTTTCTTGATTCGTAAATCTCCTCGGCTGTACGTTCTTTTGTTTCTTCGATTATTTCTTCTTTTACTTCCTCAAGCTCTTCTTTTGTAGGAAGTAAAGCTGCACAGTTCTCGCAATATTCGAGATAATCTTCATTGACCGTGCCGCAAACTTTACATTTCATTATAAAAATACCCCCTTAAAATGGTACAATTATGCATTATTATTAAGATTATACCAAATTTATTTGAATATGAAAAGCATTTGTGCGTTTTTTTAACTATCTAATTTTATCGAAAATGTGTTTTTTTATAAGATGTGGAAAAAGCTGAAAAAACTATGGACGATTTGCAATAATTGTTGTATCATTCAGTTTAGAAACGCAGAGTAGGGTGATGTGCGTTCTTCGAAATGTTTTCGAAATAGTGCCGCAGGAACGGGGAGTTGTCTTGCGGACGAAAAATCACAGGTTTGCGATACATCACTCGAATCCCGCTGCTGCATAAAGGAATTGCTTCTTCCTCTATGTAGTGAAACTATATAAGAGGAGGTTTTGTTTTATGGAACAAACAAAGAAGCTTGTTGTGTGTGCGGTCTTTATCGCGCTCGGTGTTGTATTGGGTGGGCTTTTGAATATTCCTGCCGTTGTCTTTGGGGCGTACTCGGTTAAAATAGGATTTGGAGTATTGCCTGTCATACTTGCGGGTATGCTTTACGGCCCCGTTTACGGAGGTATGGTCGGCGGATTGACGGACTTTTTGCAGGCTGTAATATTCCCCAAGGGTGCGTACGAGCCGTGGTTTACCATAATCGGTATTTTCTTTGGTCTTATTCCTGGACTGTTTTTCATGAAGAAACAGCCGTTCAAATTTTGGCGTATATTCCTTGCGGTTGCCGCAGGTCAGATTTTTTCAAGTGTAATCTGTAACAGCATACTCATGGTAAAGCTTTACGGCTTGACTTATGATATTTTCTATGTCCGTGCCGTTAATCAGGCAGTTATGATTCCGCTTTATTCGGTAATATGCTATTATCTGCTGAATAAAGTACTTAATAAGATTTTGAAAAGGTAGGGTGTAAAATTTATGGATGCTTTTGGCTCGTTGCCGATTATAATCGTATGTGCACTTGTTTTATGGCTGGTGTTCAAGCTCTTAAAATGGCCGCTCAAGATATTCTGGAAGCTTCTTGTAAATATCGTTATCGGCTTTGTGATTTTGTTTGTTGTCAATCTTGTGGGCGGTTTGTTTAACTTCTCGATAACAATAAACTGGCTTACCTCTCTCGTAACGGGCGTGTTCGGTATCCCCGGCGTTATCGTTCTTGCAATATTGACTCTTATCGGAATAATATAATAATTTCAGGAGCTTTCATGTAATCGGAAGCTCCTTTTGCTTAAAAATTAGGGTGGTGGACTCATGGACAGAATAGTTTCAAAAATGATTATTTATACGGATATGCCCAAGGACTCAATACTTGAAGAGCTGTGCGAAATTTGCCGTGAGATAGACAAAAAGCGTGATATAGACAGGGCTTCGCTTACGAAAAAGGTTTATAAGCAGATAAGAAAATTGCTCGTGCTTGCAACGAATTACGGCTTCAACAAAAATCTTTGGCACGATTATCTGACGTTTATGCTTGTTATGGATGAAAATCCGTTCAGTTTGACCTGTGAAATGATGGGCTCAGGCGAGGGAAGCGTAAACGCATTTGCAAAAAACGATTTTACTGCAATAAAAGCACTTTTTGACTATGACTTTTCTTATATCGAGGAAAAGCTTGAAATAGACTGCTTCTCAACAATAACCAATTATACTGCAATAAAAAAGCCGGAACTTTTGTATAACAAATATGTGAGCGAAAAGGTGCGTGCTTTAAGCGACAAGATAGCAAACGCCAAGGATGGCGAAGAAGTTTTTGAGCTTGTCACAAGCTTTTACCGTGAGTATGGAGTGGGTACTTTCGGCATGAACAAGGCGTTCAGGATAGAACGTGACAAGAAGGGCGAGCTTGTGTTCCTGCCCATAAACAATATGGATAAGGTTGTACTTGATGATCTTGTTGGCTATGAGAGCCAAAAGAAAAAGCTTATTGATAATACAAGAGCGTTCGTTGAGGGCAAGAAGGCAAATAATGTACTTCTTTACGGTGACAGCGGAACGGGCAAATCAACAAGCGTTAAGGCGATTGCTAACGAGTATTATGAGAAAGGTTTGAGGCTTATTGAAATATATAAGCATCAGTTTAAAGACTTGTCCTCGGTCATAGCACAAATCAAGAACAGGAATTACAGATTCATAATATTCCTGGATGACTTGTCTTTTGAAGAATTTGAAACGGACTATAAATTTTTAAAAGCAGTTATTGAGGGCGGTGTAGAAACAAAGCCCGAAAATGTTTTGATTTATGCAACATCAAACCGCAGAAACTTGATTCGTGAAACATGGAAGGACAGGGACGACATCATGACCGATGACGATGATGTTCACCACATGGATACAATGGAAGAAAAGCTCTCGCTTGCACATCGCTTCGGTGTAACAATAAACTATTCAAAGCCATCAAGACGGGAATATTTTGAAATAGTAAAAGAGCTTGCCAAGAGAAACTCAATAGAGCAAGAGTGGGAAACTTTGGAAAAAGAAGCAAGCATTTGGGAAATGTACCACGGCGGAACAGCCCCAAGATGCGCGCAGCAGTTCATAAATCATAAGCTTGGTGAAAAATAAGGAAGCCTACATAAGAAGCAGCACGACGAAGTGCTGCTCTTTGTGTTCTATTTGATTTCTTGGTCTAAATTGTTAAATTCTTCTGTTGAGAAAAACTCTCCGATCGTCATAGCCAAACCATCGCAAATCTTTTTTACTGTGATTACCGAAACATCACGCCTTCTTTCATCAAGCAAGCTGTAGATGGTGGACGGAGTTATGCCTGAAATGTTTGCAAGTTCGTTGGGCTTGATTTGTCGCTCTTTGCAAAGAGCAAGCACGCGATTTACAACTTCATCCTTGATTGTCATGTTATCACCTCAAAAAGATTGTAAGAAATAACACGCGATTGCGTATACGCACTTGCGTATATTTGTCGATTGAGGTATAATTTTTTTGTCGGATGTTAACAAAATACATAGCAAGGAGAAATAAAATGGAAAAATCAAAATTAATAGTTTCAACTAAATCGACAAATTCGGGGAAAAAAGCGTCGATTATAATTGTGTATGCAATTATGGTGCTGATATTCTGCATTGTTTTGTTTGCCGGAGATATGAAAAAAGTATCATACATGATGCTTGGAGATTCCTCGTATGCATGGCTGTTGTACGTAATAATAATTGGCGGTGCAATTTATCCGCTTATTAATATTTTGCTTAGTTTTTCGAGATTTAATTCATACTGCGATGTGTATGAAAAATCTGTCTCCGGAAAAACTGGAATGAGCTTCAGCAATACCAAAGCACCTGTTCAGGATTTCGAGCTTTCATATAATGAAATTTTGAATGTTACAGCATCAGGAAAGAGCATAATAATTTATACGCAGTATACAAACTATGAAGTTTCAGCTTTTGAAAACCAGACAGAGGTCGTGAATGCAATACGTGCAAGAATGACAGGAAATAAATAAAAGTTCCACATCCGACGAAGTTTATATGATTTGTATTTATAAAAGCGCAAAAATAAAAAGCGGAGAACGTTTTGTTCTCCGCTTTTGTGTCGATGTTTACAGGTTGTAATATTTGTCAAATTCTGCAGGGTGGGGGATTGCGTTAAGTGCACGACATTCTTCGCGCTTTGTTGCAATGAAGTTCTTTATGAGTGATTCGGGGAATACTCCGCCTGCTGTCAGGTATTCGTAATCGCTTTCGAGTGCATCGAGTGCCTGATCAAGCGATGTGGGAAGATGGCTGAGCTTTGCCTTTTCTTCGTCACTCAAATGGAAGAGGTTTACATCGTAAGGTCCCCAACCGTTCTCGTGCGGATCGATCTTGTTCTTTATTCCGTCAAGACCTGCCATAAGGATTGCTGCATAGCAGAGATAGGGATTGCAGGTAGCATCGGGGTTGCGAAGCTCAAAGCGTCTCAATGACGGCTCTTTTGCATAAGCCGGTATGCGGATAACTGCACTTCTGTTTGAAGTTGCATAGCCAACTGTTACAGGAGCTTCAAAGCCCGGAACAAGACGCTTGAATGAGTTTGTGCTGGGGTTTGTTATAGCACAGAGGGAAGAGATGTGCTTCAAAAGTCCGCCCATGAAATAGTGAGCTTCACGGCTCAAATGTGCATAACCGTTATCATCGGAGAATACGGGCTCGCCATCTTTCATGAGAAGCATATGAACGTGCATACCGCTTCCTGCTTCACCCATAACAGGCTTGGGCATGAATGTAGCGGACTTGCCGTACTTTCTTGCTGTGTTGTGGATGATGTACTTTATGAGCATTGTAGCATCTGCCATTTCTGACATTTTGCCGAGCATGGGTTCGATTTCAAACTGACCTGATGCACCGACTTCGGGATGATGGTAGTTGATTTTGATACCTGCTTCTTCCATGAGCATACACATTTCGCTTCTTGCTTCATAGGAAACATCAAACGGCTTTGCAATGTGATAGTTCTTCTGCTTGGGAACGATGTTGCCTGTGCCCTCAACACCGCTGTTGTAGTGTGCCTGGACAGCATCGGTAGTTGCAACTATTGCATCGGGGCCAATGTTCCATGTAACATTGTCGAAAAGATAGAACTCAAATTCGGGAAGTATGAGCATTGTGTCAGCTACTCCCAGGTCCTTCATATACTGCTCTGCTGCCAGAACGATGTTTCTGGGGTACTGGGGCAAAGGTCTGTTTTCGGGGTAATCGATGATCATTGCGTTACCCGTCATTGTAAGCGTGGGAATATCGGAGAAAGGATCTACCATTGCTGTATCGGGGTCGGGTATAAATACCATGTCGCTCTTTTCAACAACAGCATAACCGTAGTTTGAAGCATCAAAGCCGATGCCGTTTTTCATTACTTCTTCGGAAAAATTCTTTGCAGGTATTGTAACATGACGGTACTGACCGTTGATGTCAACCATCTTGAAGTCAACCATCTTTATGTCTTGCTCGCGAATAAGCTCCATTATTTGTTTGATTTTTTTATCCACTGTCTTTCTCCTTTGTTTTTATTTTGTCCCATTGAATGGGATATACTCTACCCTTTATAATATCATGCCAATAAATAACACGCAAACATAAATTAGTCTGCGTGTCATATAAAATCAGTATTTGGTTATTGCCTCCGCTATCTCGATAAGCTGTTTGCGTGAGGATACTCCAAGCTTGGAGTATATGTTTTTATTGTGATACTTGAGTGTGTTTTCGGTAATGTTAAGCTCGCTCATTATGTCTTTTGTCGAACTTCCTTTAATATAGAAGTTATATATTATGCGTTCCGTCTTTGTAAGCTCCAAAAGCCCTGCTTTGAAAAGCTCCTTTTGCGAATCCGAAACGCGAGGAGTGATGACAATTGGTGTGGGCTCGGCTTCAACTGCTGTATTGACAGGTGTGCTTGTTATGATTACAGGCTTTTGTGCATCGCTCTCTTGTATCATTAAAACAAGTGCAAGTATGAAAAGACCGCTTATGACATAGGACAACGAGAGAAACTCAAAACGAATATGAACAAACTGCTCAAAGAACCATACAACAATATTTAAAGATACTGCAGCTACAAGGAATATTGATTGCATCTTATGCGTGAGCTTCTTTTTTGCAAAAGCTATCACTGTGGTAACAATCATGGCGATGAAGTAGATCAAAATATAGAAAGCATATACAATATGCCATGAGCCATAGATTTTGTTTAAACAAGGGCTGCCGTTTATTATCTCAAGCGACACTTCCTTGTAGTATATATCAAGAATACCTTGGCTAAGAGCAATGAGCAAAACAATGACGGTTACAATCGACAAGGCAATGGGCAGTGACTTTTTATATTTAATCCTGCTTAAATCCAGAATTATCATGAGCATTGCAAAAGGCAAGCAGGCTGAACCCAAATAAGCAAGCCGGTTTGCATGGAGCGCAAAAGATAATGTCGGTGCAAAAGACAAAAGGAAATATCCTATGTTTGCAACGAGCATTGATGAAAAGAGTAATACAAAAAACGGATTTTTCTTTTTAACAAATACGAAATAGAAGGCAAGAACCAGTAATGCAAGAAATACCGTTATGCCGTACAGCAAACAAAAATTTATGTCAGATGTCTTATTGTTTGCGTCACACCCGTATAATGAAAACAAAAAAAAGGGTGAGAAAAACAAAGAATGACGCTTGCTTTTTCATGTAATAACTCCTGTGAGTGTAAAATCAATATAAAGTGGTATCCCACACTTTTCCCACACCGCTTTTTGTGCTTTTTTGCGTTTCCCACACCAAAATATTACAAAAGTGTGGGGGAAATGCAAGGGTGATATGGTAGGATTATCGGGTAGTAATTGTCATACTTGTATGGCAATTAAACTTAAGGTGTTCATGCACTGCCAAGATGCATGGAGAAAGCCTTAGCGATTTATTATATCATATTTATGTGTTTTGGGCAAGCTCACTTGGCGTTTTGTCGGAGATGGTCTTCCAATGCCTGCTGTTTCCGACAAAGCGCTTATACCAAGCTTGAACAAGCGTATATATTGGTATCATAAATCACAGCCAATCAATAAAATATCTTTATGGAGGAAAAAAAGATGAAGAAAATTTTGGCAATGATGTTGGTAGTTATGATGGTAGCAGTTATGTTTGTAGCTTGCACAGAAAAGCCTGCTAACAACGGTGGCGAAAACGGCGGCGATGCAAAGGGCGAAGTTTTTGACGTTGGCGAATTTACAGTATCCGTACCTTCTGGTTGGAAAGCATACTTGGTAGATGATATCTTTGCAAGTGTTGAAGGTACAAAGTATACAGACAAAGTTCAGATAACAAATAGTTCCGCCGATACTATGAATCCTTTCGTCGATTCATATTTGCAGATTGACTATTATGGTGCAGATACAACTATGATGAAACCCGACAGCACATGGTATGATGAGCCTGAAGAAATTGCTCCCATACAGTTGGATAATTACACATGGAGTGGATTTAAAGCCAAGAGCGCAGGTACTGCTGTTATGGTATTCTGGGCAGAAGACGGTGACGATCAGTTCCAGGTAATGGTATGGCCCGAAACAGGCAAGAAGATAAGTGAGACGGATGCAGGCTTCTTGGCAATCCTCGGCAGCATTGCTCCCAAGACAGCAGAAGCAACAGCAGAGGCAACAGCAGAAGCAGCTGCTTAATAGCGAAAGAACAGTAACATTTTCTTTTATAACGCTATAAACTTAATCTAAGGAGTTTGGTGGTACTGTATGGGACTTTTCGGAAAACTTTTTGAGAAAAAGATTTGCAGTGTTTGTTCGGGTGAGATAGGCTTGCTCGGAAATCGCAAATTGGAGGACGGCAATTTGTGCAAAAATTGTGCAAAAAAGCTTTCACCTTGGTTTGACGAACGCAGGCACAGTACGGTTGAACAGATCAAAGCCCAACTCGCATATCGTGAAGAGAATCAAAAGAAGGTTGCAGCGTTCAATGTAACACGTTCATTCGGTCAGGGAACAAAAATTCTTCTTGACGAAGATAAACGTCAGTTTATGATCGCAAAAACAAGTAATATCATTGAAGAAAATCCGGACGTTCTGGATATACGCCAGATAATCTCCTGCGATTTGGATGTTCATGAGAACAGGACAGAGGAAAAACGCAGAAATGACGATGGAAGTTATGTAAGCTATAATCCTCCTCGTTATACATGGCATTTTGATTTTACATTCTCATTAAAGGTAAATCATCCCTATTTTGATGATATGCACTTTGATCTGAATTCAGCGTCGGTAAACATCAGGTCATGCGATATACCTGTATCAAGAGGTATTTTCGGTGGTCAGTATGCACCTACTGAGCATCCCGATTATAAGAAGTTTGAGTTTATGGCTAACGAGCTCAGGACGGTGCTCAATCAGTTGCGTCAGCAAAAGAGAGAGGAAGTTAATAGCCAACCTATGGCTACTCCTGTGCAAGTTAATACACCACAGCAACCCGTGGTTACGGTTTGTCCTGCTTGCGGTGCTACCGTAAAGGCAGCGAAATTCTGCGAGTATTGCGGCACTCCCATGAATGGTTGAGCTCGGGAAATTTTGTCTCGATGATGCACGCAAGTGCATTGAATAAAAATATTTTTCAGGAGGAAATCACTATGGAAACAACAGCAAAAGGCAAGGGCTTTTTGAAAGTAACAGGTATCTTGATGATAATCGGCGGTGCTTTGGGCATAATCCTCGGTATCATCGCATTGGTAGGAGCAATCGCAGGTGTAGCATTGGGCGCATCATTCCTTTTGCTCGTAGCAGCACTCTTCACTTTGGTCAGTGCAATACTTCAGCTCGTAGCCGGTATCGTTGGCGTTAAGAATTGCGACAAGCCCGAAAACGCACAGAAGTGCATCAAGTGGGGTGTAATCGTAGTTGCTCTTACGGTTCTCGGTTCTTTGATCGGTGTAATCGGCGGTGGCAAGTTTGATGTTCTGAGCCTTCTCATTGGTTTGGTACTCCCTGCACTTTACATCTACGGTGCTATTAAGAACAAGGGCTAATCAAAAGCTTTACAAGTACCACATCGCATAATGCGGTGTGGTATTTTTTTGTTGACAAATGCACTCTAATGCGTTAGACTAAGTATACACTCTAATGCGTTAGAGGAAAAGGAGGACTTTATGGATACACCTAAAATATTTGAAAGTGAATATAGGTTTTGCCTGTTGCTTTGGGAAAATGAGCCGATAAAGAGCAGCGAGCTTGTAAGACTATGTAAGGAGCATTTAGGCTGGAAACCCACAACGACATACACTGTTATAAAAAGGCTCTCCGAACGTGGCGTTTTAAAGAATGAGAACACAGTTGTAACCTCGCTCATATCAAAGGATGAGGTGCAGGCAAGCGAAATAGACGAGCTTGTGAATAAAAAGTTTGAAGGCTCGTTCCCGTCGTTTGTCGCAGCGTTTACGAAGAATCGCAAAATGAGTGAGCGTGAAATAGACGAAGTACAGAAACTTATTGATGAGTACAGAAAGGGGCTTTAAATGGGCGAATTATTTTTGAGTATTCTCAATATGAGCTTATCGGCATCATATGTGGCGTTGGCTGTATTCTTATTGAGGCTTTTCTTTTTAAGGCGTTCAAGGCGCATAACATTCGTGCTTTGGGCAGTGCTCGGCATTCGCCTGGCGTTGCCGTTTTCAATAGAAAGTATATTCAGCTTAATTCCGAGTGCAGAGGTTATAAGCCCCGACATAGTCTATTCGCACACTCCGCAAGTTCATAGCGGTATTCCTGCTTTAAATCATGTGGTAAATCCCGTTATTGGCGAAAGCTTGGCGCCCCAAATCGGTGCAAGCGTTAACCCCTTGCAGGTTTATGTTGCGATTATATCGGCGGTCTGGGCAATCGGTATTGCTGTTATGCTCGTATATGCACTTGTGAGCTTTCTGAGGCTTTCAAAGCGTGTAAATACCGCGGTAATATCAGAAAAAGGCATTTATATGAGCGAAAACATAGACTCGCCGTTTGTACTTGGAATATTCAAGCCGACAGTATATTTGCCGTTCAATATAAATGATGAATGTAAAAACTATGTGCTTATGCATGAAAGGGCACATATAAAACACGGGGATAACATAGTAAAACCGATTGCATTTTTGTTGCTAGCCTTGCATTGGTTTAATCCTTTGATCTGGATAGCATATATACTCTTTTGCAAAGATATCGAGTTTGCCTGCGATGAGCGTGTCATAAAAACGCTTGAAAATGATGAGCGCGCAAATTATTCGGAAGCACTTTTATTATGCAAAGCACCCTCGAAAAAGGTTAAGGTTTGTCCGCTTGCGTTTGGCGAAACGAGCATAAAGAGCAGGGTGAAGAATGTACTCTCATATAAAAAGCCTGCATTGTGGATTGTTGTTGTATCGCTCGTCCTGTGTGCTGTTTTTGCATTATGCTTTTTGACAAATCCCAAAGGCATGAAGCTTTATGAAATAAATGATGCAGGAACTTATATTACATTGTTTGATAATGTCCGTGATGTTTTTGTGTGCGGAGAACTTGCAGATACTGACGAAGTTATAGATAGCCTCATGAAAGTCGAAATAGCAAAGTCTGCAATTATAAAAGACAGGAGCGAGGGCAGGGCAAAGGATATACAGATAATTTTGAGCAAAGATGACGGAAGCGAAAAGACCATAAACTTCAACCAGGAATTGAGCGTAGTATGGATTGATAACGGAGTGAAGCCCTCGTTAAGCTATAAGATTTTAAATCCCGAAGTCATAAAAGGCGTGATTGAAAAGTACACAAAAGCAAAGCTTACACTTGCTGATGTAATCGAACTTTCAAAGCGTGGCAAAGCACTTTCGTGGGCAGACTTTGAAGATTTTCAATACATAGAAACAGGCTCTGGACTTTATATAAGGCAATATAAAATAGACGAGATGTTTACGCTGTCAATAGGTGGCGGATATACAAATGTTGATCCCATGTATATATACCTCAGCGCATCCGATGCTACCGATACCTTTGTAGATATCCGCATGGGGGATGTAGAAGCATATATAAACGAACACAAGGATAATGTCGTTGCAGTAAACAAGTCATTTAGCTTTCAAAGCTGTGCAGTCGGCTATTCTGAGGATATACAGCACTTCATGTGGTCTGTAACGGAGAAAAAGCAGTATTTTTCATTTAGCTCAAGAATGTATTTACCGTATGTTGCAATAAGGAGCAAGAGCGAGCTTGATGAGTTTATACAGTCAGCCAAAAATGTTTTTAATTTTGACTTGAGGTATGAGGATACGGTCTCGTTAAATGAGGCTATCCGCGAGTATGACGAAGAGTTTTTTAAAGCCGGTAACACGCTTATTTGTGCATACACAACAGCACCTACTACTTCGACACGCTTTGTTGTATCCCGTGCGCGCACAATTGGAAGCGAACTTTTTGAAACAACGGTGCAGAGGGTAGGAGGAGAAATGGGCGACACAGCGATGGAGGGCTGGCTCACCATGATAGCAGTACACGACATTCGCTTGTCGGATTATATGGCTGTGTATGTTTATCAGGAATAGTACTTGCATTTTAAAAAAGGTGGGTGTATAATACAACCCAACAAAATAAATACAGGGGAGCTTGCAATGGCAGGCTGAGAGGAAGTAGCTAAACTTCGACCCTTCAACCTGATGCGGATAATGCCGCCGTAGGAAGTCATACCCGGGAGATTTTTTACAGGAGACACCTTTTCGTCACAGGTTGTCTCCTGTTTTTGTTTTGCAAAAACAATTTGGAGGAAAAATTATGAAAACTCAAAATCCCAAAGCAAGTGTTGCAATCCAGGTACTTCCCTCGGCAAAAAATCAAGATGACCTTATCCGTATTGTGGACGAAGTTATCGCATTTATTAAAAGCAAGGGCTTAAAATGCCATGTCGGACCCTTTGAAACCACTATTGAGGGCGAAGATTACAATGAGCTTATGGACATTGTAAAAGAATGTCAGCATGTTGCAATAAGAGCAGGTGCAGAAAGAGTTTCTGCTTATGTTAAGATAGTTTACCGTCCCGACGGCGAGATACTCAGCATCGACAAGAAGATTTCAAAACATGCTGAAGCGTAGTATTCCGTCAATTATTGCAGTTATAGGGCTGTTATTCATATGGCAGCTTGTCTGCTCAACAGGAGTAATACCCCAATATATGCTGCCATCGCCGATAGCGGTAGTTGAAGCTTTTGTGAGTGATTTCCCTTTGTTGCTTCAAAATTCGGCCATCACTCTGCAAGAAGCATTTATCGGCTTGGTTTTGGGTGTAAGTGTTGGGTTTTTGATAGCTGTGATTATGGATGCCTTTGATACTGTATATAAGGCTTTTTATCCGTTGCTTGTAATTACTCAAACTGTTCCGTCCGTCGCCATTGCACCGCTTCTCGTATTGTGGTTTGGTTATGAGATGACGCCCAAGATTGTTTTGATTGTAATTTCAACATTTTTCCCTGTAGCTGTAGGCTTGCTTGATGGCTTCAAAAGTGCGGATAAGGATGCAATAGGTTTGTTGCGGTCAATGGGTGCAAACAGATTCAGGATTTTTTGTCATATCAAATTTCCGACAGCTCTCCCACAATTATTTTCAGGCTTGAGAATTGCTGCTGCTTACAGCGTTGTAGGAGCAGTTATAAGCGAATGGCTCGGAGGCTTCGCCGGCTTGGGTGTTTATATGACAAGAGTAAAAAAAGCCTTTGCATTTGACAAGATGTTTGCCGTGATATTCCTGATTTCTGCAATTTCGTTGGGACTTATGGTGCTTGTGGAATTTGCAGAGAAAAAATGTATGCCGTATAGGCATTTGAATAAAAAGAATAGGAGAAAAATATGAAAAGATTGATTTGTTTATTGTTGAGCTTCATGCTCATATTCACTTTAATAGGCTGTGAAAATACAGAAGATGATACCATAACGATTCTTCTTGATTGGACACCGAATACAAACCATACAGGCATATTTGCAGCCGAGGCAAATGGATATTTTAAAGAGGTCGGACTGAATGTTGAGATAGTTCAGCCGTCTGAAGGCGGGGCAACGGCACTTGTAGCTTCGGGCAAAGCACAGTTTTGTGTGTCGTTCCAGGATTCGCTCGCTCCTGCGTTTGCAGGGGAAGATGTGTTGCCTGTCACTGCAGTTGCCGCAGTAGTCCAGCACAATACTTCGGGCATAGTTTCGCGTGCAGGCGAAGGGATGGACACTCCCAAAGGACTTGAGGGCAAGAAGTATGCAACCTGGGATATGGATGTGGAAAAAGAAACAATAAAAGATGTAATGAAAAAAGACGGCGGTAACTTTGATTTAGTTGAGCTTATTCCGTCCACCGTTACCGATGAAGTATCGGCATTGCAAAGTAAAGCTGTTGATGCTATATGGATTTTCTACGGTTGGGCAGGTATAGCCTGTGAGGTAGCAGGACTTGATATCGATTACTTCGAGTTTGCTGACATAAATCCGGTGTTTGATTACTATACGCCTGTTATCATAGGCAATAACGATTGGCTGAAGGAAAATAGCGAAACTGCAAAGGCGTTCCTGACGGCACTTTCAAAGGGGTATACCTATGCAGCAGAAAATCCGAAAGAGGCTGCTGACATTCTTATGGAGGCTGCACCCGAGCTCAAATCAAACAGTGAGCTTGTATACAGGAGTCAGGAATACTTGTCAAAGGAATACATAGCTGACGCAAAGCGTTGGGGCGAGTTCGATAATGAAAGATGGGCTTCGTTCTTTAAGTGGCTTAACGAAAACAACTTGCTCGAAGATAAAATTGACCCCTATTACGGTTTTACCAACGAATATCTCCCGAATTGACATGAACAAGTTAGAAGTTAAAAATATAAGCAAAAGCTTTGATGATAAGCTCGTTTTAAAAGATGTTTCGATAAGCCTCAGACAAGGCGAGCTTGTCTCACTGCTCGGTGTAAGCGGTGGCGGTAAAAGTACTCTTTTTAACATAATTTCAGGGCTGTTATCACCTGACAAAGGCGAGGTTTTGCTCGATGATAAAGATATCACAAATGAGTCGGGACACGTAAGCTATATGCTGCAGAAAGACTTGCTCCTGCCATATAAAACGGTTGAAGACAATGTCGCCATTCCGCTCTTGTTAAAAGGCATGAAGAAAAAAGAAGCACGCAAAAAAGCATCGGAGTTGTTTGCGGCCTTTGGCTTGAACGGAACACAAAAAAATTATCCCGCTGAACTTTCAGGCGGTATGCGACAGCGAGCAGCACTATTGCGTACATATATGTTTTCCCAAGATGTCGCCCTCCTGGACGAGCCTTTTTCCGCCCTTGACACGCTGACAAAGAACTCGATGCATAAATGGTATTTGGGTGTGATGGAGAAAATTAAACTATCAACTTTATTCATCACCCACGATATTGACGAGGCAATTTTACTTTCTGACAGGATTTACCTTCTCTCAAACTCGCCGGGCGAAATTATAGGTGAAATAGTAATCAAAGAAAAAAGACCGAGGAGCGAAGAATTTAACTTTACGCCTGAGTTTTTAAGCTATAAGAGAGAGATACTTGCGCTCTTGAAAAAAGCAAGGTAAAATAAAATGAAAGCGTGGCTTTGAATCTTTTCTGCTCCAAAACAGGTGGCAGGCGGAGACAGGCCGTCTTGAAGGGAATAAAAACGAATTGGAGGAATCAAATATGTTCAAAGCTCTGACATCGCTGTTCATTTGCTTTACAATGTGCCTTTCCGGTATTTTTACGGGTTGTGGACAATATCCGCCCATAGATAATGGCGGCACTGAAACAGTTAGTCCGACTGCCGTTGCAACTTTAGCACCTGACGAAAAAGTTGAAAATATAAATATCGCAGATATGCAGCTTTTAAGCGACTCATATACGGAAGGAAGCGGAAAGTTCACGATTGGCAAGAACAGCCGTTTTTACTTGATTTCGGAATCGGAACCGGGTGCTGAGATAATTGAGTTGGCACAGTTTGTCAGCCAGCAGTTTGCACTTGAGGGGTTACCCTCCGCGCAGGCACTTTCGATTGTATACGGAGAGGAGGCACTTGCCCAAAGCGGTGACATTATTTTAAGTATCGATTTTGAAGCCGCAGGAGGTATTGCCGAGAGCTACAAAATAAGCGTGGATTCTGACAATATCAAAATTATCGGTGCAGATTCTCGCGGCCTCATGTATGGTGCGTTCATGGTCATTAAATACATGCGCGTGAATAATTCTGCCACCATGCAAGGATGCGTGATACAGGATTCTCCTGATGCTGCGGAACGCACGCTTATGCTTGACTGTGGTCGTAAGTATTTCACTCCCGAGTGGATAAAGAACCTGATTCGTCAAATGGCTTTCATGGGCTATAACACATTTGAAATTCATTTCGCTGAGGATCAGGGAATGCGTTTGGATATCTGGGACGAGGAATTCTTCACAAGTGCCAACGGAAATGATTTTACACCTTTTGTAGGCGGCTGGGCTGCAACCTGGTTGGTAGGTGAATACAGGAATTATGCGGATAAGGATAAGTATCTGACTGCGGCGGAAATGGTGGAAATCCTTGAGGTAGCAAGCCAATACCAGATTGATGTTATTCCTTCTTTTGACACACCTATGCACTGCCAGTATCTGCGCTATAAGTGGTGTTCATATGTAATGGGAGAAAATGAGTTTGACCTGTACTGCCCTACGGTTAACAAGGACTTCTCTTTCAACTTAAACGGCAAAACATATTCTAAGGACGGTATTACTGACATTGCTACAGGTGCCACGTCCGCGTTTAGTGAATTCGATTGCTGGGAATACATCCAGGTCAAGGACGATAAGGGACAGCGAGCTTATACCAAGGTTATCGATGTTACAAACTCTGTGGCTCGCAGCTTCCTTGAGGCTCTCTTAATTGATTATGCTGATTTCTTTAAGCAGTACGGTTGCACTGAATTTAATATTTGCGGTGATGAAGTTGCATTTTATGTAAAAGATGGTTGGGAAGACTATGCCCGTAATGTGCTGGCGGCAGAGCTCGGAGATTCTGATCTTACAGAAAACGGCTCTAAATACGACACTTACGTACATTATATAAACGAGATCACGGATATTTTGCAGAATAAGGGCTATGCGGTTCGTATGTATAGTGATTTTGTTGACCGTGAAGCAAAGGTAAAAGGTTATAAAGCTAAGTGGTACAATCAAAATTTGCAATTTGATAAAGAACTTGAGATCATGTATTGGTGGTTGCCGGGTGATAACCATAATGTTGCCGACATCTCGAAATTTGTGGATAACGGATATAAGATTTACAACTGTGTGCAGAATTATTGCTACTATGTTTTGGCAACCAATTCCCAAGGAGCAGATGCCAGGGATCCGGACACTACAAGTTGGACATGGCAGTATGCGTCTGCAGATCGCATCTACGATAACTGGAATCCTACCGTGTTTACGCATCCTACAAAGGGCGATGCCAATATCGTGGATGAATCAAGAATTTCCGGCGGTTATTTCTTAGTATGGTGCGACTATGGAGCATTAAATACGGAGTCAGAGGTCTGGAACGGTATAGACAGCACAGGAAAATACAACGTCATTGAACGTATGTGGTCAAACATCACTAAGATGTGGAACTATGATGTGAATAATTCTTTGGAATATCAAGATTTTGCAATCATAGCATCTGCCATGGGTTACTATCCCGGTTACGTTGATTGCACAGCTAAAACCGATTTACCCGCAGCAAACAGCGCGAAGCCGGCCGCTTAAAGCATCACACAGAGATATTTTTCTCCAAGCTTTGCTTGGACGCGGCTTCAAATCCCTTTAATATTTAAAAACACAGCACCTCAAAACGGTACTGTGTTTTTTGCTTACATTGGACAATCCAGATATCTTCTATAACGGATTAACTGTTCGATAAAATGGAATTTACTTCTTCAATACTTTTTTGCACCAAGTACGTTTGTTGCATTTCGGACACTTTAAGTGACGGGTAGTTCCTCTATGCATCGCCCATAATGCTTCTGAATAGGTAGGCACAATCTCGTAACCGCAATTTTTGCACTTGTAAGCACCTACACTGACCTCAAGCTTTAATGCATAGAAACACGGTATCAAAAACACAACGCAAATACCAAGAATGGTGACAAGCTGCCACACTCCTTCAGGTATCAAGAATGCAGCAATAAAGATACCTGCAAATAGTGCCGTCATACTTACAATCATAATTGCCCACATAGAAGACCAAATTGTTTTGTTTTTCTTCTCTAATTCTTTCGCCATATCAAGCAAAAGTTGTTCGTTTTTTTGATTGTTATTTTCCATATTGATTTTCTCCCCACTTAATAATTCATTTACACTGATGCAAAGAATATCACACAGTTCAAGCATTATCGAAGTATCGGGCATTGCCACGCCCCGTTCCCA
>JAFQXA010000026.1 GCA_017407205.1 Clostridia bacterium | reverse complement strand
GTTGTATTACTACCTAACCAAGAACTTGGGACTAAAAGTATTCTTCTCCAACATCACCCTAAAAGATAAAGCAGGTCAAGAATACGAGCCGATTATTTATGCGGCACTTTCAAGTGCAACGGTTATGGTTCTTGTTGGCACAAAACCGGAATACGTAAACGCTACTTGGGTTAAAAACGAGTGGAGCCGATACGTAAAGATGGTTGCCACCGCAAAAACACAAAACAAGTCAAAATACATAGTAACTGCTCTTAAGGATATGCGTCCCGAACAGCTTCCGTCTGTTCTTGCTTCCTATCAGGCAGTAAACCTTGCCGAGCTTGGCGCTAAAGAAAAGCTTTGCAGTAATATTGATAGCCTTATCGGTGACTTGCGTGTGCAAGCCAACAAAAACTCAAATACAAGCGGCGGATTTAATGCTGACGATATGCTCTCAGCCGAAGCAAAGAATCTTTGCAATTTAGGTTATCAGCAATTGGCAACAAAGAATTTTGCTAAAGCTAGCGAATACTTCGAAAAAGCGATTGAAAAGAAATCCGATGCCGCTCTTGCCCATTGGGGTATGCTCTTAGTATCCCAAGCGGTAGCAAACGATGATGAACTTGCCGACAAGCGTTTTGATATTAAAGCAGATCCTCGCTACAAAATGGCAATGGAATATGCCACAGCCGAGGAAAGAATGCGTTTTGAAAGAGTAGACAGTCTTGTCGATGCAAGTCTTGCAAGAGAAGCATCTGTTTATTGTGACCGTGGATTCGAGGCCCTCAAAAGCAGAGATTTTGAAGGTGCCCAAACACATTTTGAAAACGCTCTTGCGATAAAATCTGATATGAGCCGTGCCCATTGGGGTATGTTGCTTGCTGTTGAAGAAGCGTGTGACGACGAGGAGCTTTCTTCGTTTGTAGGCACAGTAGAAGAAAGCGAATACTTTAAAGCGGCAATGTCCAGCGCTACGTCGGCAGAAAAAGAACGCTACAACAATGTTGTTGCAAAAATGCGTGCCGCAGGTCTTGCAAAGGCAGACGAGTTTCTTGCCAGTGCTGACGAGCTGTTGCAAAGCAGTTCCGGTGCGAAACACAAGCAGGCTAAAAATGATATTTTGCTTGCCATTTGGTTGAAAAACGGTGACATCCCCGCTAAATATTATTGGGCTTGGTTGTGCACGTTTTTGGGTGCAGTTGACGATGAAATGCTGAAGGATATTGCTTATCCCATAAAGGACGATATTTTCTATAAGCGGGCAATGGAACGTGCTAATTCTCAAGAAGCCGCCCGTTATGAGAGAATCGCTGAGCGTTGCCACAAACTGTATAACTGCCGTCTCCAAAACAAAAATCATTATATGACATTAAATTCATCACTAAGTAGTTACTCTTTCGGATGGGTACCCGGAGAACGAGAGGAATTTGTTTCCTATATGAGTGGTGAAGTCGCAATAAGCCAAACTACCGGTTTTGGTCAATGTTCGCAAACAGTTCTTGATGATTATATGGTGAAATATATTGCAGGTATCATTCCGGATCCACGCATTAAGGTTGCGGACACAGATGAGTTTAGCAGGTACAAATATATAGCAACTGAAACCGTTAGTGTCTATCTTCATAATGATGCAGATAGTTCAAGTCTATACAGCGTTAGAGACAGTATGAAGGAACACTTGGGGCTTAGTGATGAGGAAACAAGAAACATCCTTGGCAATGCCCCTTGTTATATTGCACACGATTTACCGATTGAAAAAGCAAACGAATTCTGCAAGGCTTGCCTTGGGAAATTTGGAAACGCAGATGTAATAGTGCGTATGCACTCTAAATCGTTAAACGATATTATCAGTGAGTATAATAAACCTTCCGTAAATCCTAACGAAAGAGTGAGTGTCTATTTAACAGCAAGTCGTGATAACCACGCCAAAGAAACAATCCGATTCCTTCACGATAAATGCGGAATAGATAAACGCACTGCCAAAGATGCTGTGAAAAACACCTCCGGCAGTTTGTCGTATAAACGTATTCCAATATGTGTCGCAGCTAACATTCCTCTTTCGCAAGCAAACGAACTATTAGATGAGATATACAATAAATTGTATGCAAAAGCTGAGATTCGTTGGCAGTAAAACAATATAAAACGGAGATAAGATTATGGC
>JAFQXA010000025.1 GCA_017407205.1 Clostridia bacterium | reverse complement strand
TAGTGAATTGTGAAATTTGTTGCTGACGCACCAAGTGAAATTAAATAAATCCTCTCACGCCCGCAGGCATTTCACATGGCGTAGCCATATTTCACACGCGAAGCGTATTTCACAAATCCCGTCAGGGATTTATTTAGTTGAAAAACCGACAAGTCGAAACTTGTCGGTTTTTCTGGTGGAGACGAGGGGATTCGAACCCCTGGCCTACGCGTTGCGAACGCGTCGCTCTACCAACTGAGCCACGCCCCCTCGACATCCGCCCTAAGGCGGATGTCAGTTATATTCGCCTGACGGCGAGTGATATTGCTAAAGCAGTTATATTACGCTTCGCGTAGTGATATTGCCCTTTGGGCAGCTTTCAATGGCGAATATAATATAACAAAAGCCATCGGCTTTTTTATAACTTTGCTCATAGAGCAAAATATAACTGCAAACTTTTTGTTTGCAATATAACTTAAATTTGTCGCATTACCGCCCAAAGGCGGTAGTGAGTTTATTCGCCTCAACGAGCGAGTGATATAACTTAATCTCAAATCTCTTGTACTATATACCATTATTATAAAAAAATCAATCGGTTTTTAGAGTGGCAAGTGTTGAATTTGAGAAAGTTTAGTGATATGATAAATTAACCAAGGTTTGGAGGTTTTTTAATTATGCTCGGTGTAGTAAAACAGTTTAAAATAGAAGGTAATCCTGTTTCTTGCGAAAGATACGGCAACGGTCACATCAATGTTACTTATCTCTTGGTTTGTGACAATGACCGTCTTTACATCTTGCAGATGATAAACAAGAACACATTTAAAAATGTTGAAGCTTTGATGGGCAACATCAGTGCTGTTACAAAGTTCCTGCAGGAAAAGGACGGCGAGGCTCGCCATGTTCTTCACCTTGTTCCCACGGTTGATGGCAACGATTTTGTGAAAGACGAAAACGGCGAATATTGGCGTATGTATGATTTTATTACGGACAGCCTTTGCCTTGACCAGCCCGAAAGTGCCGATGATTTTTATGAGAGTGCTGTTGCATTCGGCAAGTTCCAGAACATGCTTGCTTCATTCCCTGCACACACGCTTTTTGAAACGATACCCAACTTCCACAACACGGTATCACGCTATGCACAGCTTCGTGAAGCTATCGAAAAAAATCCCTGTGGCAGACTTTCTCAAGTACAGGCTGAAGTAGACTTTGCACTCGCCCGCGAAAACGAGGCGGGCACAATCTGCGACAAGCTTGCAACGGGTGAGCTTCCCCTGCGTGTTACACACAACGACACAAAGCTTAATAATGTTATGCTTGATAAGGAAACTCGCACAGCGCTTTGCGTTATCGACCTTGATACCGTAATGCCCGGCTCTGCGCTTTATGATTTTGGTGATTCGATTCGCTTCGGTGCAAGCACCGCAGTTGAGGACGAGCAGGACCTTTCAAAGGTAAATGTTGATTTGTCACTCTTTGAAGCTTATACAAAGGGTTTCCTCGGAACTTGTGCAGAAAGTCTCACCGCTTTGGAAATCGAGCTTCTTCCCATGGGTGCAAAGCTTATGACGCTTGAGTGCGGTGTTCGCTTCCTTACTGACTATCTCATGGGCGACACATACTTCCGTACGCACCGTGAAGGTCACAATCTCGACCGTTGCCGTACACAGTTCAAGCTCGTTGCCGATATGGAAAACAAGTGGGCAGAGATGAACGCGATCGTCAAGAAGATTGCAAGCGAAAAGTAATATTTTAGTCACACAAAAAGGTCAGGAGTTATTCCTGACCTTTTGTTATTACACTTTTTCATTCATCGATAATATTTTCTCGCTTAAAAAGCGGAGAATCAAAGAACTCGCCCAACGTTATCTCAAGCCCCTCGCAAATCTCATAAATAATACGCAGTTTCATGCTTGGGAAGGTGCAGTTAATTATGGTGCTGAGCGTGGATTGAGGCACACCGCTTTTGAGAGAAAGCGAATACTGCGTCATATTTCTTTGTCTTAAAAGCTCGGTTATCCTTTTTGAAACGGCTTCGTTTAACTTCATAAAAACCACCCATGCTTCATTTACTTGATAAAAGTATAGGTGTTTTTGCAGACATTATACTTCGAGTACTTGATATTTTAAGAATATACAGTATAATAAAGCAGAGGTGATAATTATGATATGCGAAAATCTCTTTTGTATTTACTGGTCAAAAGAAAATAGATGCAGATTAGATGAAATTGAACTGGATATACAAGGCAGTTGTAGTAGCTGTATATATGTTGACATCGATGAATCTACGCTTTCAGACATGCGAGAAACGCGGTTAAGCGCTATGACAAAGCAGAGATGAACGCGATCGTCAAGAAGATTGCAAGCGAAAAGTAATATTTTAGTTATACAAAAAGGTCAGGAGTTGTTCCTGACCTTTTATTATTAAATTACTCACCCAAGTATTACCCTTTGCACACTTGCGATATCCCTTGAATTTATCTTGGAGTCCATATTCATATCGGCAGCTGTTCTGTAAACGCCTTCGAGTGTTGCTGTTCCGAGGATTGCTCTTTGCAACATGGCAATATCCCTTGAATTTATATTGCCGTCACCCGTAATGTCGCCAAGCACCATGATTACTATTTCTTCCCATAATTCGCCCGACACTGTATGGCACAGGAGGTCGCCCGTACCGACAAGATCGGTGCCTGCCTTTTTGTTGCCGTTACTGTCAAAGACAGCCAACTCGCCGCCTGCCGTAAAGTTTTTAAGGAAGTCTTCAACCGTGGTTTTTTCCTCAACATTGCCGACATACTCGCCGAGCGTATATTCGCTGCCTGATGTGAGTGCGATTTTTTCAGACGGTTTGGGCGTAATCTGAGCATCCTCGGGGACTACGTGAAGCGTAACTGCGCCCGAAACACCGCTCGTTTCGCCCGTTGCCGTGATTTGAACATCGCCTGCTTTGAGCGTTTTTACCTGACCGCTTGACTTGTCAATAGTTGCGATTGTTTCATCGGAGCTTGTCCATACCATGCTCTCGTCATAGCCAAAGCCACCGTTTTTGCTGTATCCTTTTGCCGTGAAGGTTATTTCATCACCCACATGGACGCTCGTTTCGCCCTGGTCTATCTCAACTGTCTTTGTATCGCCAAAGTGATAGATGGTCTGATTCCATGCAAAGTCGGTAACAACTGCGATTGCTTCTTCATGGCCTTCAATCGAAGCCACCGTTGACATTACGCAGTTACGCGAAAGCTGTGTGTCCTCCATGCGTGCAAGCTGTGTTTTTCCGTCAGCACTCAATATAATTATATCCGCGATATACATATTATCACGCGCTTCAACCGCAACGATATTCGCATCGTCCTTTATGACCGACAAAATCTTCGGTTTTTCCGTGTCAATATTTACGGGGAACGAGAATGTGTCGTTGAGGTTATCCGAGCTGTTATAGCCGTCCCTTGCAAGGGAAGCCGTAACCGTAACCATGCACTGTGTACCGTTTTTGAGTGTGTTGCCGTGGCTGTCCGTGCCTGCCCACGGTGCTTCGTCATTATCCGCAAATATTGAGTAGGGCACAATTCCTCCTTTTTCGGGATCGAAAATTGACTTTGAAACTGCGTACTGCTCTTTTTCAAGGTATACCTCGCCTGTGTTCCTGTCGGTTATTGTGACTTTTAAGCTCTTTGCATTGCGAAGCAGGTTAACATATATTTCAAGCGTATCATAATAGCCGTCACCGTCGGGAGAGATTACATTATAGTCTTCAATATAAATTCCGTTCTGCTCATGCACAGGGTTCTCGCCAACATAGAATACTCTGTCCTCCACATCATTGCGTGTAGTAACAAGTGCGTTCGGATATGTTGTTATCGGCATATTGTCCGAATTTGTGAGCACATCCTTATAGTTTGCCGTTTCCATCATGGGCGACCTGTCCCAATCGCCGTAAAAGGCAAGGAAAGGAATAGTATACTCACATACGGTATCGCTGTTTTGGGGAAGCAATCTTATAAAGCCGTCAACATATGCGCCGTTTGTAAAGTTATCAAGCATCCCCCTTAAGAAGTCATTGATCTTTATTGTAATTTCCGCTTCCTTTTCTTCGCCTGCTTCAAGGCTGATAACGAAGTCTTCCACGCTTGAGGTTATCTCGGCTTCCCTTGTTACATCGCTTGAAATCTGGCCTATATACATTTCAGCAAATATTGTTTCCGTGAGCAAGGTGGGCTGAATCTTATAAACAAGGTTTTCCTCCGTATTGTTCTTCACCTTGAATTTTATTGTGTAAACACCCGTCTTTTCAGGATCGTCACCAAGCTCCGCCTTGGGGTATAAGCTGTCACCCACCGTAACTGTAAGCTTGCCAAAGCTTGCAGCATATATATCCACAAGCCCTGCACCCTGAACACGGGGCGAGTAATATGTGCCGTTTTCCTGTTTTACAGGCTTTGACGTCCCCATTATCTGCTGTCTTACAAAGAGTGAAAACTCCCGGGGTGTCATTCTCGGCATTGTTGCACTGTAGTGCTTTTTCAAGAGTGCAACAGCACCTGCAATCTGCGGTGATGCCATGCTCGTACCGCTTCTCAGGCCGTAATTTTTTCCCGAAACTTCGGGGTCGGTTGCCGAATACACACTGCCTCCCGTTGCCACAAAGTCCGGCTTTATTTTAAGGTCGGAAGTAGGTCCCCACGAAGATGTTTTTGATATAAGACCTGCATCCTGATACTGCTGTTCACCTTCTGCGGAAGCGTTTATCTTTGAATTGTTAACGCTTCCTACGCTCATTATGTTGTCATACGATGAGGGGGCAGCTATTGTGCCGATATCCATATAGTCTATTGGGTTTCTGTCGTAATTTGTAAGGTTTTGATAGCCCGAACCGCTTTCATTTCCGGCAGCGCCCACAAAAACCACGCCCGAATTTTCTATGCGCTGTGCTATTTTGTTGAGGGGCTCAAGCTCTTTGTTGCCCGTATAATCGCCAAAGCCTACATTCCAGCCGATGCTCATGTTCACAACATCAAGGCCGAGCATTATTGCATCCTCCATCGCTGCAAACAGGTCGGAAAGCTTACATTCCTGCTCACCCTTTTCGTTTACGCTGAACACCTTAAAGACAGCAAGCTGCGAATACGGTGCATTGCCCGAAAAAACAAGGCTTTCGTCTTCATCAAGCGTAAGACCTGCGGCTATTGCGCTGACATGGGTTCCGTGGTCGCTCACCGTGCCCTTTGCCGACCTGTGATTTACATCCGTATCTTTTTCCGCATAGTCAAACACAAACGGCAGCTTTGAGCTTAAATAAACATCATCCGCGCTGAGATGCAGCTGTGCTTTTTCCGCATTCAGGTCCATCGTGGAAAGAATATTCTCTATATTCGCTTTCTGATACTTTGCAAGTCGCACATCCTGTGCAAAAGCTTCATGATCGGTATCAATGCCCGTATCAATTATGCCTATTGCACTGCCTATGCCGTATGCACTCAAGCCGAAATTATTCAAGCTGCCCACATTTGTCATGAAAAGCGCATCTTCCATCTTGGGGAAAACAACGGTCCGCGCCTTATCGATATACACATCCTTTACGCCGTCTGATAAAGCGATTTCCTCTATCTTTCCGTAAGGAACCTTAGCCGATACAGCATTCAAAAGGTATGTGTAGCTGTATTTTATATCAAGTGCTTCGCCGTCAAGCACCTTCTTATTTATGCTCGATACCGTCTTTTGCTGAAAAGACCCCAAGCTTTCATCAAGTGCCTTTGCCCTTTTGTTGAGCTTCAAATCCGCATTGTCATAAACGGATTCATCATCAAGCACCGCATTTCCCTCAAACTCGATTATTACATCCACAAGCTCATCTTCATCATAATCAAAGCTTGAAACCGCCTGAATTCCCTCAGCATCAAAGAATTCCGACTTCTTTAAAGGTGTATCTTCTTCTGCAAATACCAAAGCCGCCAAAGCTGACAGCACGAAAAGACCTGCCATAATGAGCGCAATAATACGTATTGCCTTTTTCTTCATCGTCATTCCTCCGCATATTTTATTTATAAAAGTATCTTATCATCCTATTGTAAATTATACTTAATTATAAAAACCGAGTCAACGATAAAAGAACGGTGAAACTACCGTTCTTTGGCTTTTTCCCTCGTGGGGTTCCACCCCACACCCCGGTCGCTTTTGTAAAAGCGACGGAAAACAAACAGAACTGCCCCTGTGTTATTTAAAACATTTTAGCGGACTTTTCGCTAAAATGCAATAGCGGATTTTTCGCTGGATATAATCATGTACAGGGTGATGAAATGTATAAGCGAATCCGAGACATGAGAGAAGATAAAGACTTGACGCAAGTACAGATGGGAGAAATACTTTCTTGCAGTCAAAGAGTTTACAGTAATTATGAGCGTGGAGATATAGATATTCCCACTGCTGTTTTGATAAAGCTTGCAGATTTTTACGGAGTATCTGTTGATTACATTTTAGAAAGAACAAACAATCCTGAAATAAACAAATAGAAAATCATTAAAACAGGCAGAGAATCCTCTCTGCCTGTTTTTGTACTTATTCACTATTCAATATTACTTATAACTTCAAGCCAACTTTGGGGCTCTGCCCCACACCCCGCCGACTTTTTGCCAAAAAGTCGTCAAAAACAAGCAGAAAAAAATATATTCTCTCTCCGTCAAAAACCGTGACGGAGGGAGAATTTTCATGCAGAACTTATTCACTATTCACTATAAGTTATAACTTCAAGCCTGCTTTATATTTTTCTTAAAAACATATACAGTCTTGACTGGGCATTCGAGCCACCGTACTCTGTTGCGCAGGTCATGAGTGTTATAAACATATCATCAACCGTCGGAACTGCGGGGAACTTATACTCGCTCTTTTCAATCTGCGTATCTATCCACTCCTGTATTTCCTCGTCCGTCTGCTTGAAATAACCGTTTCCGTTCCTGTCCTTGGGCCACCAGACATTATTAAAGAGTGTCTCCTTCGGCTCATCGTCCGGCGTTTCATACATTGAGAAAACCTCCCAACGCGCTTCGATTCCGTAAATGTTTATAGTAAAAACTCTGCCCGAAAACGTTGAGAAATCGGGCAGGTCATCTGTCAGGTAATCATCGCAATACTTTGCTTCACATTCAGTGCTTCCAAGATTATATTCCTGAACATGGTGCAATGTGTGAAACATTCTGTTGCTTTTTGCTTTGCGCATATTGTGCGCTGTGATCACATTGTTTTTAAAAAGTGCGTTATAGTAGGTATAGACCGAACCGTGAGATGAGGAATGTCCCTCAGTATCATGGGAATTGTAGTAAAACAAGTCCGAATTATACATTATGGGATGGTCAATCTCCGTACCCTCAATCTTTATCCAGCCAACGGTCTCTGCGTTGTTTGCTTTAGCCTCCGCAAGCTTTTCACCGTATTCGTCAATGGTAATTGCCGCAAACTGCGGTATCCTGCTCTTTCCGTTTACATGGTCCCTTATCGCCTCCACGGACTGGGCATGCACCTCGTTATCGGTTCCGAAAATCGTTGCTGCTGCAAGGTAGGCACCGCTTAAAGGCTTTACACCGCTTATATGCTCCTCAACAGCTTTTGCATCTTTTTCCGTTATCAGGCCGTCACCGTCCGCATCGCCCTTGATCGCAATTACCCCATAGTGGAAATCGCCTGTATAAATGTCACAGCCCGTATGTATTATTGCATCGTCGCTGAGCACACCGTTTGCATCCTTTATTACAATTTCATTGTTTGCTGTAATCGAACTTATTGCTTTCTTTGCTCTTGAAACGGGAGTAGAGGGAGCAAAGCCTGCAAGTGCACCGAGGAACATATAAGGTCTTAACTGCCAGCCTTTAACTTCGCACTGAAGCTCAACATTTGAGCCCGTTGTCTCTACTGTTCCATCCGTTCTCATGACTGCAATATGCTGTGAACCTACTGCGCAATGTGCAGGGAAGGTAACGCCCATTACATCAGTGTCAACGGGGCTTGCATCAAGATATCCTATATCCGTCAAAGCTACGGATTTTGTCTCGCCTGCATATATTGCCTTCATATGGTGCCAGCCTGCAACATTTATCTGTTCAAGGTCAAAAGCACCTGTAGCGTACGCTGTTGTATTGTTTTTCAAGGCAAGCGTATGATACCTTGCCGTGTCTATCATAACAACTTCTTCCCATTCATCGACCACGCACTGCCTTGATGAATTGTCACCGGTTGCAACAACCTTTCCGTTCTTCTGCAAAGCTACCGTATGATTTGCATCGGCTGCTATCATCACAATGTCACTCCATGAGGAAACATTGCACTGTCCGTTCTGGTTGTCGCCTGCTGCTACTACAGTGCCGTCACTTTTCAGGCCGACAACATGATTATCGCCCGCTGTTATCATGACTATATCGCTCCATGCAGAGATTGCATTCTGAATTTCTTCGTTTTCTACGGTAGCAAAAGCCTTTCCGTCCCACGATGAACCGACTGTCATCGTATCACTTGCATCAATGTGCGCTATATTCTCCCATGAAGAAACATTTGTCTGCCCGTTTTCGTTGTTGCCCGTTGCAAGAACTGTTCCGTCACTTCTTAAGCCTACGGTGTGCTTCTTGCCTGCCGCGACCATGCCCGCACCCGTCGGATCATACATGGGCACTGCAAATACAGGTATGGGTTCAATCGTGGGCTGGGGCTCGCTTGTTGTGTTGCAGCCTGCAAAAACGCCCAGAACCGTTATCAAAGCAAGGGATAATGCCAAAAACTTTTTCATCTTATGTGACCTCCGAATATATAACTCAATGAGCAAAAGTACGCATTTTCTACATCGAACATATTACCACAAAATGCGTATACTTGCATACCCTGCCATAATTATTTTACAATGCTGACGAAAATCAGATTTTTCTGCGTTTAAACTCAAGCTGTGAAATTATTATTGCAGCAAACATGAGTACACAGCCTATTATTTTGTTTGTATCCAAAACTTCGCCAAGTATTATTGCACCTGCTACGGTTGCAAAGAACGATTCCGACGAAAGTATTATTGATGCACCACTTGATTCCACAAGCCTCTGCCCTAAAATCTGGAATGTGTAGCCCACACCGCAGGACATTATGCCCGAATACAAAACGGCAGGTGCTATTGCAAGTATTGCATCAATATTTATATCTTCAAACATGAATGCGAAAATCATGGATATTGAGCCTGCGACCAAAAACTGCACACATGACAAAACTACACCGTTTACCTCGTCACCGCAGCGTTCAACCGCTATTATCTGGAGTGCAAAGAAGATCGAACAGAAAATTGTTATTATGTCACCCCTTGCAAAAGAGGTCAGCTTTTCATTGAAAACACAAAGGAAGAACAGACCGACCACCATCAGCACAGCGCCTATCCAGACATTGCCCATTATTTTTTTCTTGTAAAATACTGAGGAAAGTATCGGCACAAGCACGACATACATTGCGGACAAAAATGCGCTCTTGCCTGCCGTTGTGCTCGGGTCCTGAATACCTATCTGCTGAAGCACGGTTGCCACGCAAAGGAGAATACCGACAAGTCCGCCCCATCTTAAGACAGTTCGCTTGTCCGCCTTTTTATACGTTCCTTTTTTCTTGTCCCTTGCGTTTATTATTGCAATTACGGGCAAAAGTGTAATTCCGCCGAGCAATGTGCGTATGCCCATGAACGTGAACGGGCCGACAAAGCCCACACTCGTTTTCTGTGCAACAAATGACATGCCCCAAATAATTGCGGCAACAAACAACATCAATAATCCGGTTATATTTCTGCGCTTTTTCTTTTCCATTTTCTTTTCCCTCACCACATTATGACCATGCTTTACAGCGGTTTTTTAAACATTCCTTTTCGGGGATACTGTTTCTGCGTTTTTTCGTTCTTTGTCACAACGACTGCGCACCTGTCCCCCCACGAGGACGCAAACTCAACAATATCCGCACTTGCAGAAAGTGCTTTCAATGCGTTCTGAGCCTCCAAAAGCTCCTCTTGTGCCTTGGGGCCTTTGAGCATTATGCTCTTTCCGCCCACCTTCAAAAAGGGAACGGATACCTCAACAAGTGAATTAACCCCCGCTACCGCACGCGAAAGCGTTATATCAAACTTTTCACGCCAAGTTTCACCGTGTGCGGCTTCCTCGCCCCTTGCGTGTATGCAGGTAATATTTTCAAGCCCCAACTCTTCCTTTACGGCGTTTAAAAAGTTCACACGCTTGTTGAGAGAGTCCAAAAGCACCATTTCAATATCCTCACGCATTATTGCGATCGGAATTCCCGGGAAGCCTGCGCCTGTGCCGATATCAATACATCTTGAGCCCTTTTTTATAAGCTCAAGCGGCAATAAGCTGTCAAGAAAATGCTTTTCTGTAACCGCTTCAGCGTCCGTTATCGCAGTAAGGTTTACCCTCGTGTTCCAATCAACAAGCATTTCAAAATAACGCTTGAACTTTTCTGCCTGATTTTCTGAAATGCCGTTTATTTTTTGCTTTATAAGCGCTTCAAATTCCATCAGCTTTCTTCCATCCTCTTCAAGTATATGAGCAATACCGCAATATCCGCAGGCGAAACACCGCTTATTCTTGATGCCTGTCCCACATTCTGCGGACGAAGTGACGAAAGCTTTTGCCTTGCTTCTATTCGAAGCCCATCCATCGCGTTATAGTCGATACCCTCGGGCAAAAGCTGACTTTCCGTTCTCCTGAAACGCTCAACCTGCTCTTTTTGCTTTGCGATATAGCCGTCATAGCGTGCAGATATTTCAACCTGCCCGATTGCTTCCTCATCGAAAGTGGGCAAATGATCATAAAGGCTTGCAAGCTCCGTATAGGATATCGTTCTTCGCTTCAATATGTCAAACAAATTCACACCGCCCGAACGCGGTACGCTCTCGCCCTTTGACAAAAGGAGCTTTTCAAGCTTTTCTTCACACGGCACAAACACATCAAGCGACCGTTTTATGTTTGCGATATTTTCCTTTTTACGCATGAGGCGAGTGTAGCGTTCATCACTTATGAGCCCCGTTCTGTATACAAGCTCGGTAAGCCGCAAGTCGGCATTGTCCTGACGGAGAAGCAGCCTGTACTCTGCACGCGATGTCATCATTCTGTACGGCTCATTCGTGCCCTTTGTTGCAAGGTCATCCGCCAACACGCCTATGTATCCGTCAGCACGCGAAAGAATAAGAGGTTCTTCGCCCTTTAAGCCGAGTGCACAGTTTATGCCGGCATAAATGCCCTGGGCTGCCGCCTCCTCATAGCCGGAGCTTCCGTTAATCTGCCCTGCAAAGAAAAGACCGTCCACAAGCTTGCTCTCAAAAGTCGGCTTCAATGTCAATGGGTCTATGCAGTCGTATTCAATGGCATAGCCCGCTCGCATCATGAGACAGTTTTCCATGCCCGGCAGGGTATGGAGCATTTGTATCTGCACATCCACGGGCAAAGAAGTTGACAGCCCCTGGACATACATTTCATCGGTTGTCAGTCCTTCGGGCTCAATAAAGAGCTGATGCCTTTCCTTGTCGGCAAACCTTAAAAGCTTATCCTCGATCGACGGGCAGTATCTTGTGCCCGTACCCGTAACAAGTCCGCTGTACATTGCGGAGCGTTCTATATTATCAAGTATTATTTTATGCGTTTTACTGTTCGTATAAGTCAGATAGCACAGGGACTGCTCCCTCGTGCTGCGCTTTGACAAAAACGAAAACTTGTGCTGCGGCTCGTCACCGTATTGGGGCTCCATCTTCGAGTAGTCTATTGTTTTTCCGCTTACTCTCGGCGGAGTGCCCGTCTTAAATCTCCTGAGCTCAAACCCAAGCTCTTCAAGCGAAGCTGACAATCCGTTTGCACGCAAAAGCCCCGAAGGACCGCTTTCACGCACAAAGCTGCCGATCAGGATATTGCTCTTAAGATAAACTCCGCTTGCAACAATTACGGCACGGCAGTCATACCTTGCGCCGCCCGATACTATTATTCCGCTTGTTCTTCCGTTTTTTGTGAGTATTTGTTCGCACTCGCCCTCAACAAGGTCAAGATTTTCCTGTTTTTCAAGAGCACGCTTCATACGCTCATGGTAACGGCGCTTATCCATCTGCGCACGCAGGGAATGAACCGCCTCGCCCTTGCCCATATTGAGCATGCGGATCTGGATGTATGTTTCGTCGGCAGCAAGTCCCATCTCGCCGCCCATTGCATCAAGCTCGCACACAAGGTGCCCCTTTGAGGTTCCGCCGATAGCAGGATTGCACGCCATGAGCGCCACAGCGTCAAGATCAAGCGTCAGGCAAAGGGTTTTAAGCCCCATTCGGGCGCACGCAAGTGCCGATTCACAACCTGCGTGACCGGCACCCAAAACCGCTACATCATATTCTCCTGCAAAAAATGCGCTCATTCTGTTATTGTACCAAATCCGTCAAATCTGTGCAATGAGAAGTATTGTATATAATGGGGGCTCTGCCCCCACCCCCCCCGCCGACTTTTTGCCAAAAAGTCGTCAAAAACAAGTGAAATAAAAATATATTCGCCCTCCGTCAATACGGTGACGGAGAGAGAATTTTCATACAGAGCTTAAAACCTGTCAAGATTATTGGAAAAATAAAATAGTAAAAACTCTGCCTCGTTGAAGCAGAGTTTTGTCCGCACTTATTCATTATTCACTATAAGTTATAACTTCAATCCACCTTCGGGGCTCTGCCCCCAACCCCCCGCCGACTTTTTGCCAAAAAGTCGGCAAAAACAAATATAATAAACATTAAATCCTCCGCTGCCGCATGGGACATCGGAGGATTTTTCATGCAAAACTTATTCAATATAACTTATAACTTCAGTCCAACGGCTTCATCGTGGGGAACAAAAGAACGTCCCTTATCGTTGCCGAGTCGGTAAGGAGCATTACAAGGCGGTCGATGCCGATACCGATGCCGCCCGTCGGGGGCATACCGTATTCGAGGGCGAGGCAGAAATCCTCGTCAATCATCATTGCCTCATCGTCACCCTTTGCGCGTTCCTGTGCCTGCTGAACAAATCTTCCGCGCTGGTCTATCGGGTCATTGAGCTCTGAGAATGCGTTTGCGTACTCGTGACCTGCGATGAAAAGCTCAAAACGCTCGGTGAGGTGAGGTGCATCCGCCCTGCGCTTTGAAAGGGGGGATATTTCAACGGGATAATCCGTTATGAATGTGGGCTGTATAAGCTTGCCCTCTACAAATTCATCAAAAGCGAGCGTGAGTATCTTGCCCTTTGTTTCCTTCTTGCCGTCAAGGTCGATGCCAAGCTTCTTTGCCTTTTCGCAAGCCTCATCGTCCGTCTCGCAGGCGAGGAAATCAACGCCCGTCTGTGCCTTTACTGCATCGTTCATGCTTACGCGTGCAAACGGGGGCGTGAGGTCAATCTCCTGTCCCTGATAGCTTATCTTCGTTGTGCCGTTTACGAGGAGGCAGCACTTTGAAATAAGCTCCTCTGCAAGCTCCATCATGCCAACATAGTCCGTATAGGACTGATAAATTTCGATGGATGTGAATTCGGGGTTGTGCGTTGCGTCCATGCCCTCGTTGCGGAAGAGCCTGCCTATCTCATAACGCGTTCAAGACCGCCGACGATACACTCCTTAAGATGTATTTCGGTTGCGATACGCATATACATATCAAGGTTGAGCGTGTTGTGGTGTGTGATAAAGGGGCGGGCTGAAGCACCGCTTGCACTCGTGTTGAGTACGGGGGTTTCGACCTCGATAAAGCCCTTTGCATTGAGTATATTTCTTATCTCTGCAACTATTCTACTGCGTTTTACGAATGTTTCTCTTACGCTGGGGTTGACGATAAGGTCAACAAAACGCTGGCGGTAACGAAGCTCGGGGTCCTTAAGACCGTGGAACTTTTCGGGCAAAGGACGGAGTGACTTTGAAAGCAAAGTCAAGCTTTCGCAATGAATTGAAATCTCGCCTGTGCGTGTTTTGAAAACCTTACCCGTGATGCCGAGTATGTCACCGATATCCATCGTCTTGAAGTCCGCATAAGCTTCTTCGCCTATATCATCACGGCGGACATATATCTGAATGTTGCCCTTATAGTCAAGCAGGTTTGCAAAGCTTGCCTTGCCCATTATACGCTTTGACATCATTCTGCCTGCAATGCTGACAGTTTTGTCTTCAAGCTCATCGTAATTGCTGATAATATCCGTGGTGTAATACTGCTGGTCAAACTTTACGATCTCAAACGGATCCTTGCCTGCGTCCTGCAAGGCCTTGAGCTTATCTCTGCGGATCTGTAAAAGCTCGGAAAGCTCCTCCTGTGTCATTTCCTGTTCAATTTCGGGATTATGCGTGTTGTTGTTTTCCATATTTCCTCACTTGCTGCCGCCTATCGACATAATTTTAAACTGCATAACTCCGCCCGGTGTTACAACATCAACCGTCTGATTCTTCTTGTGGCCGAGAAGTGCTGCGCCTACGGGGGATTCATTTGATATTCTGTTAAGTGACGGATCAGCTTCTGCGCTGCCGACTATCTGATATTCTGCAACCATGCCCGTTGCAAGCATTTTTACCTTGACCGTTGAACCGACCTTAACCGTCTTGTTATCAAGATTGTCCTCATCGATAACAACAACGTTGCGAAGCATTGTTTCTATTTCTACTATTTCATATTCGATTCTTGCCTGCTCGGTTTTTGCAGCGTCATATTCTGCATTTTCGCTGAGATCGCCAAAGCCTCTTGCAATCTTTATCTGCTCGGCTATCTCCGTCCTGGCGGTGGTTTTTAAATATTCAAGCCTTGCCTCGTATTTTTCGATACCTTCTGCTGTCAAACGTACTTCCGCCATTTTTCATTACCTCCATAATATAATAAATCATAAGGATTATATTTTCCTATTACTGTGTTGTCAAGCTTTCCTTATATAATTTAAGCAAGCTTGTCATTTCAGCATAGGTTTCACACCTGTTTATCTCCGTTCTTATGCGTGCTGCGCCGTGTATTCCATGTATGTACCATGCCGCGTGCTTACGCATTTCAACCGCCGAACGCTCACCCTTGTACTCACAAAGCTTTCGGGCGTGATATATCGCCATGTCAATACGCTCGCCGTCTGTCGGCTTTTTTGCTTCCTTACCCGAAAGGCAGGCTCGTATCTCCGCGAATATAAACGGATTTCCCTGAGCGCCGCGTGCTGCCATTATGCCGTCACAGCCTGTTTGCTCAAGCATTTTTACTGCATCGCTGCCCGAAAAAATATCGCCGTTGCCGACGACGGGAATTTTAACATTGGCTTTTACATCGGCTATTATATCCCAATCGGCTGTGCCTGCATACATTTGTTCCCTCGTTCTGCCGTGAACTGTCACCATGCTTGCTCCGCTTTCCTCTGCCATGCGTGCAAATTCCACTGCGTTGACCGTCTTTTCATTAAAGCCCTTTCTGAACTTTACCGAAACAGGCAAGGGAGTCGCTTTTGAAACCGCCTCAATTATCTTTGATGCAAGGGGGATATCCTTCATTAAGGCACTTCCCTCGCCGTTGTTTACGATCTTCGGTGCAGGACAGCCCATGTTTATATCTATAAGCGATATCTCGCCCTTATATTCATCCGTAATCTGTTTTGCCATATCGCTCATAATATGAGGGTCGCTTCCGAAAAGCTGTATACCGCAGGGGCGTTCGTTTTCAGCTGTGCAAAGAAGCTTCTTTGTTCCGCTTCCGCCGTAGAAAAGCCCTTTTGCACTCACCATCTCGGTAAATGTAAAGTCGCATCCCATGTCACGGCAAATGCTCCTGAACGGCAAATCCGTAACGCCTGCCATCGGAGCAAGGATCACGGGAACATCATCTTTGCCGATGCCCTTTATAAAAGGAAATTTGTCATTCATAAGCTTAAACTGTGGGCGAGGGCAAAAGACTCATATTCGGAGTGGGAAGCTGTTCTTCCTCGGGATTTTCCTCGATAAGCTCAATTGCGCTTATATACCAGCGTCCGTCAATTCGTTCAAAGCGAACCTTGTATTTTGCCGTCGGATAGGGTGGGAGTGTACGTGCGCGTGCGTTTTCCTCGGATTCATCGTTTGCTGTGCCTGTAAGCGATGCCATTCTCTCGATAACCGTCATCGAAGCCTTTTTGCTCCACGGCATTACGCTTATCTTCTCTATCGTGAGCCTGTAATCGTAATTTGATACCGTGTACTCTTTATATTTTCCGTCATAAAGAGCGTTGTCGTCCGCCAGAAAATCCTGTGAAAAATGCTCGCCAAGCTCTGAAACGGAGCCGTTTGTCACTATGCACTCCGCGCGCAGTTCCAACCCCTCTGTTGCAAGCACGTAAAGGTTGCTTGTATGCATAGCCCATCTCATACAGCCATATGCGAGCAAAATTATAAATGCCACCGTCAAAAGTGCAATAAGCACATATAGAATAGCGCGTTTTGCGACTGAATAATTATTACGAATCAAAGTATATTCACCTTGCCTTATTTTTAATACTGATGTTAATATAAGTAAAAACACCTATACGGATATAATAATGCAATAATTATAAGCTTTTGTCAATGCTTAAAGTAGTCAAGAATGTGTAAAGTAGTTGACAAATCTGAATATATGTTTTACCATAATTGTGTTATACTTTACATAAATGGAAGTATGGCTTGCACTGAGCAGGCGGGTGTAGCTCAGTGGCAGAGCGTCGGCTTCCCAAGCCGATAATGTGGGTTCGATTCCCATCACCCGCTCCAAAAAAACCCGTTTTCATGCGGGAAAAGTAAAGTCAAAATTTCAGGAGGAAAGGTACAAATGGCAAAAGAAAAATTTGAACGCACCAAACCGCATGTAAACATCGGTACAATCGGTCACGTCGATCACGGTAAGACAACGTTGACAGCTGCTATCACGATGACACTCTCACAGCAGGGTCAGGCAGCAGCAATGAAGTATGACGAAATCGATAAGGCTCCCGAAGAAAAAGCACGTGGAATAACAATCAACACAGCACACGTTGAGTATGAGACAG
>JAFQXA010000024.1 GCA_017407205.1 Clostridia bacterium | reverse complement strand
GCAATCGTGGTTTCTGTTGTAAAAGCTCCTGTCAAGTCAATAGAAGCGCTTACGGGTAACACAGTAACAGAAGCACTTGCTGTTACAGCAGCAAAGAGATTGAACACTTCAATCGAGGCAAACAGTGCTATTCCCACATATCTTTCAATCACAAACCTTGGTAAGATTGGTTATAACAATATAGTTTATCTCTTTACAAACATGCTCGCATATCATGCAGCAAACGAAATGTTTGAAGCTGAAATGACGGTTATACCCTGGGACGAATTTACAGCTCCCGAGCCTACAGTAGAACCTACGGTTGAGCCCACAGTCGAACCCACGGTAGAGCCGACAGCAGAACCTACAATTGAACCGACAGTTGAGCCCACAGTCGAGCCCACAGTCGAGCCTACGGTTGAACCTACAGCTGAGCCCACAGTAGAACCCACAGTAGAACCTACGGTTGAGCCCACAGTAGAACCTACAATTGAACCTACAATTGAACCTACAATTGAACCTACAATTGAACCGACAGTTGAACCCACAGTCGAGCCTACAGTTGAACCCACAGTAGAACCGACAGCTGAGCCCACGGTTGAACCTACAGTCGAGCCTACAATTGAACCTACAGTTGAACCGACAGCAGAGCCTACAATTGAGCCTACAATTGAACCCACAATCGAGCCTACTCCGACTCCTGCACCCAAGTATACAGTATACTTTGATGCAAACAGCGGCGTTTGCTCCACAGCAAGCAAAGAAGTTACATTCGGCGAAACATACGGCACATTGCCCACACCGACACGCGCAGGCTACACATTCGGCGGCTGGTACACAGCAAACAGCGGCGGAAGCCTCATAATGGCATGGACGGATGTTACAATCACAGCTAATACAACTCTCTATGCACGATGGACATTTAAAGCGTTTACAAGAGACCAGATTGTTGCAACTGCAGTAAGTCTCTTTACAACCTACTATAAGACAGTTCCTACAAGCGGTTCAAAGACATACTCAATACCTTCAACCATCACGGTAGGTACGGTTAATGTATCACAGGTACAGTTCTTTAAGCTTGCAGCTCAGGCAATAGTCAATATCAACAATTCAAGCACAGCAACTATTGCATATCCTACACTTGAGCAGAATGCCGGCGGACAGAGCGACACCTTCAATAAGTATCAAATCAGCAAGGCCGCTTATATTTACGGCTATGAAAAACAGCTTACTTACATTACAAATAACGGAAGACCTGCAAACTACATAACTTATCCCGGCACAAGCGGTATATCAACGTATTCAGGCCAGCTTTTGTATGAATCAACATACATGATGGCTATCGAAATACTTTATAAGTACAGCGTAAACGGTTCGTTGCCTTCAACAGCTTTCACAAGTGCTTATGTAAAGATTTCGACGCCCTCAACGGCTCCCACGGTACCGCCTACTCAGGCTCCTTTCCCGACACAGCCGCCGGCAACACCGACTCCCAAGCCGACAGCTACTCCGACAGCAGCACCCACAACGGCTGCTCCGACAGTAGATCCGACACTTGAGCCTACACTTGAGCCTACACTTGAACCCACGGCAGCACCCACAACGGCTGCTCCTACGGCTACACCGACAGCAGCTCCGACTCCCGACAATGTATTTACTATTGAGGAACTCGGTGCAGCGGCAAAGCAGCTTTTGGCAGGTTATATTAGCGATACAGCTTTTTATCCCGACGGTGTAATGATTGACGGTGCAAAGGTAGAGATACAAAATTACAGCGTTATTGCAGCACAGGCTGTTCAGGATATTTACAACGGCTCAACAAGCAAGACATATAAGAAGGCAGACTATGTTTATGCAAAGCCGAACCTCGTAGCTAATTACACATTTACAAATTCAAGCGGTTCAGCAGTCTCCAAAACAACACAGGCTGTTTATATGAACTTTGCTATCCGTCATACTGTTTATGCAAACAATAACTCAAGAGTCGGTGCATCATGTGCATACCCCACAACATCCTCAAATGCAAACGGATTTGCAGTATCTTCATATAAGGGACAGATAACATATGAGGCAGGCAACCTCCTCCTGACACGTGTACTTGCACATTACTATGCATCAGGCGTATTGCCCAAGTATGTATCAATCCAGTATGTACCTGCAGAGGATCCTGTTATAACAACACCGGTGCCGACATCCAAGTCAACACCTTACCCCGGTACAACGGTAGCACCGAGGCCCACAGCAGCCGCTGATTACAATATTGTCGGCGATACATTCAAAACAGGCGCAACAGGCAAGAATGGTGCTGTTTCAAGTTCAAGCGCATATTCATCAAAGATTGGTCTTGATATCTTGAAGGCAGGCGGTAACGCTATCGATGCAGCAGTTGCAACAATGTTTGCGGTAGGACTTTGTGAGCCTTCAGGTTCATCCGTAGGCGGCGGTGGTCTTGCGGTTGTTTACCTTGCAGACGAAGACAGATTCTTCGTAATGGACTATATGTCACAGACACCTAAATCAGTGGGCAGCACATCGGGCGCACTTGCACAGCTTGCATGTATCCCCGGTATGGTACACGGTGCGGTTACGTTGCTTGAAAAGTACGGTACAATGACACTTGCTGAGGTTCTTAATCCTGTAATTGAGCTTGCAAGATCAGGCTTCTATATTGATGCGGAATTTGTATACAGAGCAACGCAGATAAAGCCCACGTATTCATATGCTACAACGCTCTTTACAACCGACATAAACGGCGGAAAGCTTACTGCTGATGATGCGTTTGCAAACCCCGATTATGCAACAACACTTGAACTTATTCGAGACGGCGGTATTGAAGCATTCTATAACAGCTCATTTACTGATACACTTGTTTCGTATCTCCAGAGCCTTGGCGGAAAGATCACAAAAGCAGACTTCCAGCAGTATACAAGCTTGGAGCGTGATCCTTTGACAACAACATACAGAGGCTACAATGTATACGCAGGCTCAGGTACGGCACAAGGCGGTAAGCAAGCAATCAGCATGCTTGATAAAATGTCAAGCACAACATTGTCGAACTACAGTCAGGACAGTGCAACAGCAGTTAAGACAAAGGCTGTAGCATTCGGTATGACATCAAGAACTTCATCACTCGGTGTTAAGGAAGAAGTTTTGGCAGAAACAACAGATGCTTTGCTCCCGTACGATGACAAGACAACAACAATGCTCACAACTTACGATAAGTGGGGCAATGCTGTTGCAGCAAACGTAACACTCGGTTGGAACTACGGCTGCTGCGTTGCAGTTCCCGGCACAGGCTTCTGCTTCAACTCTGGTTTGACAACAAGCAATCTCTCATCACGTTCAAGAATTCAGAGCACAATGTCACCCTGTATCGTTGCAAATAAGAGCGATAAGCCCATGATAATAGTAGGTTCACCCGGTGACAACGCTATTATCACAGCAACAGTTCAGACGATAAGCAACATTATCGACCATGGCATGAATGTTTGCCAGGCAGTAGATGCTCCGAGATTCTTCGGTTACTCGGGAACAAGCGAGATGAGTGTTGAAACAAGATTCAGCGCAGCAACACTTGCACAGCTCAGTAACTGGGGATATACACTCCTCATGGACAAAGGCGATTACAGCATGGGCGTAGGCTGCGTATCCGCAATACATGTTGCAGATGACGGTACAATAATGTCGGCGGCTGACCACAGACGTGAATATATGTCATTTGCATACTAATCAGACATACTAATCAAACATAATGGGGCAGGGGCACTTTGAGTAAAGTGCCCCTGCTTTATTGTTAATTCCTGACCGCTTGAAAAAGCGGTCTTTTTTGTTTGGCGAAATGAGACAAAAACAGACTTTTTATTGACAAAAACAGCTGTTTTAGTCCCTTGGTCATAATTAGTTAAAATATGGTTCATAATTGATTAAAATTCAAAAATGTGGATTTGGTAATAATTGCTTCATAAAGTTAATGGGCGAAAAACACGCACTTGGAAAAGAAAATTATAGAAAAAATCCTATTTTTTTCAGAGCGTTTAATTGAATTTTAATAAAAATTCCTTGTTCATAGAGGAGAAATCAATAAAAACGATAATCGCTACTAAAAATAAAAAAGGGCTTGTCAATACTTGCAAGGTGTAGTAGAATATGTACTGCACTCAAATGTTGTAAATGAGGGAGTATATAAACAAAACTTATACACAACATTTGCGGCATAAGTAACAGAAATGGAACCAAGGAGGTAACCAAAAATGAAAATGAAGAAGCTGTTAGCTCTCATGCTCGCACTCATATTTGTTATGAGCGTTGCAAGCATCCCTGCAACAGCGGAAGCTGAAGGTGTTGTAACAGAAGTTGCATACTTCTCAATTGACACTGAAGCAACTGCAAGCCTCATCGATTCAGTAGACACATGGCTCGGTGAGAACACAATTACCACAGATGGTAAATTGCTTTCCGATATAGCATTTACCGAAGTAACAGCAGCTCAGATTGCAGCCGGCGAACTCTCAAAGTATGATGTAGTTCTTTTGCCCGGTGGCGATGTAGAAGAACTCGCAGCAGCTCTTGGCACAGCAGCAAGTGCTAAGATTGAAGAGTTCGTTGCAAACGGTGGCGGTTATGTAGGTGTTGAAGGTGCCGCAACATTGGCATCATTGGGTTATTCAGATGCAACTAAGGCTCTTGAGCTCATCAACCTTTCAGTTGACTCAAAGGACCTTAACCATGCAACAGGTCAGTTGATGACTAAGTTGGTTTATGCGGATCCCGCAGCAGAAGATTATGATTATATTCATACAATCATCTCAAACGGCATGGAACTTGCTCATCTTAAGAATCCTTACTTCATCACATATGCTGAAAACGTTCCTTGCTTGACAATAGAAGAAACTGCTGCCGACAAGAATATGGGTAAAGTCATCAATGTTATGGCTCACTATGCAGACGCTACAAACAACCTCGAAGTTGAAAAGCGTAACCCCGGCAACCACGTATCAGTTAAGAACAAGCCCGTTATTGCAGCAGCAAGCTATGGCAAAGGTCGCGTAGCTGTTTCAGTTCTTGGTGTTCACCGTGAAGAACAGCCCCTTGCTATGGATTACCTCAATGGCCAGATGCTTCTTTACGCAGCAGGCGTTGATGAAATCAATGTAAACCCCATCTCAAAGGATCGCGCAGAACTCGAAGTTATGGGCGAATGGCTCTGGGGCAGTGAAATCTACAACCGTGGTAAAAACGGTGCTGAAATTTACTTCGAGCGTTGCGCAGAAGTTGGCGTTACAGAAGTTTACTACCTTGCAAAGGGTACAGGCGGACGTGTTGACTACTTCTCAGATGTAGCACTTGCACAGTCACGTACGGATCGCGACGTTCTCCAGGAAGTTCTTACAGCAGCTCATAAGAGAGGCATTAAGGTTCACACATGGATGACCTCCGCATTTGACGATACATACTATTCACTGTATGGCACAACTGAAGGTCTTTGCCACTATAAGAGAGGCAGAGATCAGGGTATCATCAACATCACTTCACAGAACTATATTGACTACATGATCAAGATAGTTTCTGAAATCGCAACAAAGTATGATATCGACGGTATCCACTTTGACTATATCCGTTACAACCACATCACATACGGTTGGGGCGAAGAAGATATAGCTCAGATGAAGGAATACGGTATTGATGTTGACAGACTTAAGACAATCGTTAACAAGACATTCTATGATAGCGATGCTGACCAGGAAACAATCTTCAGATTGCATGCAAACGGCGATTCCGATGTTCTTAAGTTTGCTGAAATGCGTGCTGACAATGTTATGAACTTTGCTAAGACTCTTACATCAGCAGCTAAGGCAGTTCGCCCTGACCTCATCGTAACAGCAGCTTTGATGCCTGAAGGCTCATATGACGGCGACTTTAACGTATCAGGCGCTAACTCCTCATCATTTGCTCTCTTGCACTACGGTCAGGACTACAATGATGCAGCAGAATTCTATGATTACCTCTGCCCGATGCTTTATAGCAGAACATTCAACTGGAGCGCACAGTGCTTGCTCGCACTCGTTGAGAATGCAACAAGATGCGGTAACAAGATCGTTGCAGGTCTTGAGCTCTACAACTCAGTTGACAGAGCAGACTTGATCGCAGGTGTAATGGCTACAACTTCATTCCAGATCAATGCTGAAATCGAAGGTCTCAGAAAGCTCAGCGAAACAAATGACAAGGTAATCGGTGTTGCATACTTCAGATCCGGTTTGTATACATTCGCTAACAGCACAGTTGACGAAGCTAACAAGCTCATCGCTGTTGAGATTCATGACTCACATACAAACGTTGACGTTCAGGAAATCTTCATTGAAGTAGCTCAGGATATCAAGATTACCAGCGTTAAGGGTGCAACAGGCTTCAGGCCCGACACAAACTTCCGCATTGATAACGACGGTACATTCGTAGCAATCCAGGGTCCCGAAGTTCTCATGGACAACAACGGCAAGGCAACTTTATACCTTAGCTATGAAGGAACATACAACAGAACAACAGGTATTGGTCTCGTTCGTACGGACATGGTTCCCTCAGTTGAAACTCCGCTGGCTTCAGAAACACGTTGTGTAAATATCGAAGAACTCGGTACAGTTACACTTCCCTCTGACTTGACAGTGCTTCCCGCAGCTACACCCACTCCCGAACCTACACCCACTCCCGAACCCACTCCCTTCATTCCGGAGTTCCCGTTCCAGTCAGTAGTAGATTCAGTAGCAGAAGCTTACGAGACATATGAGAAGGAAGGCGTAATGCCCGAACAGCTCACAATCGTAGCAGCAGACGGTACAGAAGGTATTTTCCCGCATTCAACATACTTCAGAATGATGTGTCAGTTGCTCGCTAACATCGATGCTGGCGACACAACAAGCGCAATCCCCAACAAGGAATGCTTCCCGTGCAACAACCCGACATCAGCTGACTCCTTCGAAGGCGATACAATCAACAAGCAGGGTTACCTCTATGCTGCAGCAAGACAGTTGTCATACATTGACTCCAACAGCATGGTTCCCGCTAACTACGTATCATTCCCCGGTGTATCAAACACTAACTACACAGGTCAGGTTTCCTACACAAGATCCTTGGTATTCTTGGCAAGAGTTATCAGCGAGTACAAGGCAACAGGCACATTGCCTGAGGAAATCTCAGCTGAATTCATCAAGGAAGGTGTAACACCCACAACACCTCCGATCGAAGGTAAGGAAGTAGCTCTTGATAAGGCAATCGACGCTCTTGACGGCGTATATGCAGCTTACGAAGCAACAGGCGAGCTCCCCGAAACTATTACAGTAGCTGACACAACAGCAAACATGGCTTCCTACATGAGACTCGCAGCTGAAGCTATCGTAAACCTTGACAAGGGTGACACAACAAGCACAGTTAAGTTGGTACAGTGCAACGAGCCTGACGGTGTTTCAAACGACACATTCGATTCAGAAGAAATGATCAGAGCAGCTTATGTAAATATAGCAAATCGTCAGATTACCTATATGAACAATAACAACAATACTCCTGCTAAGATCTGTGCATTCCCGAGTGATGCAGCACCTGACTACGAAGGCCAGTTCACATACCACAATGCAGTTGTAGTATTCGCAAGAGTTCTTGCTTACTACAAGGCAAACGGTACTCTCCCCGAAGTAGTATCAGCAGACGACAGTGGCGTAGTAGCAACTCCTGTTCCTCAGGAAACAGTAGCTCCCACAGCTCCTGCAACACCGGTTCCGACAGAAGTTCCCACACCCGTTCCGACAGAAGAACCCACACCGGTTCCGACAGAAGAACCCACGGTTGAACCTCCTATAGTAGAACCCACACCCGAAGTTAACCCCTCAGAACCCCCGAAGACAGGCGCAAGCGTAAGCATGTCCGGTATCGTTATCGGCTTGACGATAATGATGGCAGCAGTTGCAGTATTTGTAACAGCTACAAGGGAAAAGAGAAAGAACTAATTTTATAATTTAAGTTTGCAAAGTGCACTATGCACTGCATGGGTAAAAAGGCCGAGAGGACAGTAGAAATACTGTCCTCTCGGTTTGTTTTTTCATAAATTCCTTTAAGCTTTTCCGTAAGCAAAACGGGTGAGTGGTAACAATAACTTGAGGACTTTTTTGCTCTGTAATTTAAAATATGCGCCATGATAAGCAAATATGAGTTTCAAACGCAGTTCCCTATAAAAAATGTTATGATAAAAGCAGCTTTATTTTTCAAAGCGTATTCAAAACAGGAAAATCTTGTAGTATAATAATATACAGGCTATAAGGCGGTTTATGCCGTAATATAGTACTAAAACTTTTTCGAGGTACAAACAATGACGAACGAACTCAAAAGAAAAATCGGACAAATGATCAATGCCGGTTTCCCGTCCCCCTATATTGATGATCAGGCGAGACGTTTGGTTAAGGATTTTTATGTAGGTAATTTTGTGCTTTTCGGAAGGAATTTCAAAGATTCTGTTCAGGCATGTGAGCTTTGTAAAGATGTTACTGAGCTTGTAATGAAGAATACAGACGGCATACCTCCTTTCATCGGCCTTGATCAGGAAGGCGGCGCTGTTTCGAGAATATATGACGGTGCAACACTCATCCCCGGCACAATGGCAACAGCTGCAAGCGGAATTGAAGATGCATATATGCTTGGCAATAACATGGGCAGAATGTTGCGTGCAATGGGCTTGACGCTTAATGATGCCCCCGTACTTGATGTCAATGTTGAGCCGAAGAACCCCATCATTGGTGCACGTGCATTCTCTGATGATGTAGAAAGAGTTACAAAGCTTGGCGTTTCAATGATGAACGGTATGATGGACGGTGGCACAATTGCTGCAATTAAGCATTACCCCGGACACGGCAATACAATTTCCGACTCACATCTTGCAAACCCTGTAAACAACACTCCCAGAAGTGTTCTTGAGGAAACAGAGTGGGTGCCTTTCAAAGAAGCTTTCAATTCAGGTGCTGATGCTTTGATGACAGCTCATGTTATTTACACAGACGTTGATACAGAGCCCGCAACACTTTCATATAAGATAATGACAGAGATCCTCCGTGGCGAACAGGGCTTCCAGGGTGTCGTTCTGACGGACTGCATGGAAATGAACGCTATTAAGGTTACATACGGCTTTGCAGAGGGCGCTGTACGCGCAATCGAAGCAGGTTGTGACATTTTGACATTCTCACACACATATGAAGGTGTAAAGGAAGCTGTTGAAGGTATCTATGCTGCAATCGAAAGCGGCAGACTTACTGAAGAGCGTATAAACCTCTCATATAACAGAATTATGCGTGTTAAGGAAAAGTACGGCTTGGTAGGCGAGCAGAATATCGACAGCGAGTATGCAAAGAGCCTCGTTTCCGATGAAGAAATGATTAACTATCACAGAACTATTTCACAGCAGAGCATCACATTGATGTCCGAGTCTGAAAAGGGTATTGATGTACTCGATGCAGGCAGAATTAAGTTCTTCGCTCCTGAATCAATCGCTTTGGTTGGTGCAGAAGATATTGACAAGGAAAGAATTTCAATTGCAAGAGATGCACAGAAGCAGTATGAAAACTGCAAGGGCGTAACAATTCCTCTTAATGCAGTTGATGAAGAAACAATCAAGGAAATCGAAGCTGATGATTATGATGTAGCAATTCTTGCTCTTTACAATGCAAGATTCAGAGAAAATCAGGTTGAAATTCTCCGCAAGCTCGAAGCTCTTGATAAGCCCCTGATAGTTGTTTTGATGGGTGCTCCCTATGACTTCCCGCTTATCAAGAAGGCAGATGCTGTTGTATGTGCATATGAATACACATACCTTGGAGTAAAGTCGGTTCTTGATGCTATGACTTCAAGAGTATTCCCCGGCAAGTGCCCCGTAAAGCTCAGCTGATTAGAAATTTGACATTGGATAAGGAAGCGTTTTAATGGGTGTATTTGATGCGTACTTGAAAAATTACAGTAAGCCGGGACCGGGTGTTAATGAGCCCGTTCCAAAGAAAGGCCCCAAAAGATATTGGCATCTTTTGAAAAATCACTTTACAAAGATGGTGGGCATCAATTTACTGTATGCAATAACGTTTATTCCCATATATGCGGCATTTGCACTTCGTCAATCACTTGGCATGTATTCACTTTTGTTCTTTCTGCTTTTGCTGTTCATGCCGGCATTCCGTACAGCCTGCACAAGAGCAATGATGGTTATTGCAAGACAAGGAAACTGCTTTGTGCTTTACGAGTTCAAGAAAGAAGTTTTTGCAGAATTTTTTAAACGCTTGTTTGCAACCATTTGCATTTTGATACTCCCTGTAGCTTATTGGTGCATGGTAGGCGTGACGGGCAATATAATCGGCTTCGGTACTGCACTTGGCCTTACCGCGATAGTATTTGTCATATTTGCATACCTTTTCCCCATGTGGGCGATAACCGATATTCCAGTAGGCAAATGTGTTAAAAACGCAATTTTGCTCACAATGCTTGAATGGAAAAAGTCGCTTCTTATAGTTGTAGGCTCGCTTCTTCCGAGTATTGTATGCTTCTTGTTTATCCCGTTCTCGGTACCGCTTATTGTGCTTGTGCTCTATGCACTTACATGGCTCTTTGAGGCAATGCTCGTAAATACGGCACTCATTAAACACAATATAATCCCCGAAGCTGATGGTGAAGAGGAAGATAAAGAAGCAGAAACTGAAAACGAATAAAAACAATCACACCCCGAAGATTTTTCGGGGTGTATTTTTTTGGCAATTGTGGCAAAAAAAGTACAAATTTTAAATTCGCTTGCGAAACAAAATGTGAATGCTATAATTGAGATATAAAGATTGAGGAGGCAGAAAAATGGGTATTAAAAAATATTTGGCTTTGGTACTGTCGATTGTTTTCGTGTTGTCTTTTGCACTTCCGTGCCTTGCTCAAAATGCAGATTTTGCAGGTGGTGACGGAAGCCGAGAAAATCCCTATCTCATATCAACAAAATATCACCTTGATAATGTCAGAAATTATCCCGACCTTTACTTTAAGCTCACAAATGACATAGAATTCTTGGATGAGGACTATGCGCCAGACGGTGATTTTTACAATGACGGCAAGGGCTTTTTGCCCATTTGTGATGATGCGGAAAACACTTTCTCCTGCACACTTGACGGAGACGGTTTTTCAATATGCAATTTGCAGATGCGTGCATCAAACGAAGAAGAAGCTCGGATTGGACTTTTCAAAAATACAGACCATGTCAAAATAAGCAATCTGACTATTAAAAACAGCGAAATAAATGCTGTGGGTGTGAAAAGTGTATTTGCAGGTTTTTTAGTAGCAAGGGATAATCGTTTTTCGAGCATAAGCAGCTGCGGAATTTCAAATGATTGCGAAATAAATATTAAAGACTGTCAAGATGTTCATGTTGGTGGCATGGTTGGCACTGCATGGATGGATATCAGTTTTTCCCGTTCATATAATGCATCAAATATAACAATAGCAGAGTGTGGAAACATATCTGTCGGAGGATTCTTAGGCGGCGGAGATATATCTTTCTCACACTTTGGTTTAGTGTATAATTCGGGGAAAATATATGCACAGTCAACGATGGGTGAAAGGAGCATAATTGACGCAGGCGGATTTATAGGTCATGCATATACTTCAGTTGGTCCTAATGTGAGTTCTTCGTTTAACGCAAGCGAAATTACGGTTGACTCAAAAGATGGTGGAGCGATATATACAGGTGGCATAGCAGGCTATCTTGGTGCAACACACAACCCAATACCTACGGAAAAATTTTATAGTGTCGGCAAAGTAAATGTTTTGAATGAGAATTCAAAGTTTTCTTTTAATCCGACTGCTGCTTCAAGAGGATATTTTGACGGAGAATCATATGGTAGTCTTATCATGCCGATTTATTGTTATTATACGGATGAATACTTGAAGTTGAATTCAGAATTACAAGCGGAATACGATATCAAAATGCTTGACGATGAGGCAATGAAGAAGCAGGAAAGCTTTGAAAATTGGGATTTTGAAGAAACATGGACGATGGAGGGTAACGAGGAATATCCTTACCCCGAACTCAAGGTAGTAGAAATGGTACTCCCACAAGAGGCTTTAAAGCTTGAAGTCGGTGACATTGATGCAGATAAAAAGGTAAATTCGCGTGATGTTGCAACGCTTCAGAAGTATATTTTGAGTATGTTTGCATGGAGCCGTGATACGATACTGCGTGCAGATATTAACGGTGACAATAAGATAAATTCCAGGGATATGGCGACATTACAGAAAAAAGTAATATTCTAAAAATAAAAAGTGGCATTGCCACTTTTTATTTTATGCGTTCATTAAAATTTTGATTGCTTCTATGTATCCTGCAAAGCCCATGCCTTTTACGGTATCTATGCACGCTGAGCGAATGTAGGATATTTTTCTGAAATCCTCGCGAGTGTCGGGGTCTGAAATATGAACCTCAACCGTTTTTATGCCTACGGATTTCACGGCATCAAGAAGTGCTATGCTCGTGTGGGTGTATGCACCCGGGTTGATCACTATGCCGTCAAACTTCCCATAAGCATCCTGTATGCTGTCCACCAATGCACCCTCGTGGTTTGATTGGAAAAACTCAACTTCACAGCCGAGAGTTTTTGCGTTTTCTTCGATAAATGAAACAAGATACTGATATGTTTGTGAGCCGTAAATATGGGGCTCGCGAATGCCGAGCATATTGAGGTTGGGACCGTTAATAACAAGTATTTTCATTAAAATCACTCCAAATCTTATTTGCAACTTCTTGGGGGCTTGAATCGTTCAAAACAAATGCATCTCGGAAAAACTCATACATGGGTTGTCTTTCTTTCTGCATTTTTAAAAGGGTATCAAAATCCTTGGAAAGAGGTCTATCATCTGTTGGTAAAGTGTTTATATCACGCTTTATTTCATATATCCGTCCGTTCTGGTGAAGCGGAATATAATTGTCTTTTCTTGTGACAGCACCACCGCCCGTGATTATTATTTTTCCGCTTTCCTTTGAAACCTCACGAATTACTTCGCTTTCTATCTTGCGAAATACGCTTTCACCGTCCGATGTGATTATTTCCTTGGGCGTTCTGCCTGCTTTTTGGGTTATAAGCTCATCGGTATCAAAAGCCTCTTTTTCGGAAATCAAAGAAAGTATTTTGCCAACGGTGCTTTTACCGCTTCCAGGCATACCGATAAGGACAATATTTGAGGCCTTTTTATAAAGATTATCGGTTATTCTCGTTATCAACCCATCGTCGAGAAAAGTATCGAAGAAAAGCTCTTCTGCCATTTTTGCCTGTGCGGTAAGCATTGTAAGCCCACCGGTTGTTTTTATATTGCGTTTTTCTGCTTCGATTATCAAGGCAGTCTTTAACGGGTTATACACAAGGTCAACAACCGCTTCAAGCCTTTCAAAACTGTCGAGAGAGACGGGGGAGGAATAATTATCGGGGAACATTCCCACGGGGGTGGTATTTACTATTACATCGGCATCTCTGTGTTTTTGAATGTTTGAGTAATTATTCTCACCGCTTCGTGAGATTATCACAATTTCTTTTGCACCTGCAAGCTTTGAACAGAAAACAGCCGTTTTTGATGCACCGCCGCTTCCAAGCACAAGAACTTTTTTGTTTTCAAGGCTTATGGCTTTATGCCTGAGCATATACTCAAAGCCGTACTTGTCGGTATTGTAGCCTGTAAGCTTACCGTCTTTGTTTACTATCGTGTTTATGGAGCCTATCTCCTGAGCTTCTTTTGAGATGGTGTCGCAAAACTTCATTACCTCTGTTTTGTAAGGGATCGTTATGTTAACGCCACCGAGGTTTTCCTGTCTTAAGAAGGACTCAAGCTCATCGGGCGGAAGCTCGAAAAGGCGATATGCAAAGTTGCCCATTTCGTGGTGAATGGGCACAGAATAACTGTGAGCAAGCTTTTTGCCGATAAGTCCGAAAAGGGGTTTCATTTATAAAACCTCCTCATAGTTGCCGAGGAACTTGAAAGTTTCACAGCTTCCGTTCAGGCTTTCGAGCATACTTACCGTCTTTTCGTCCGTAATGTCGGCACTAAGTTCGAAAAAGAACATAAATTCAAAGTCATGTCCTAAAATGGGATAGCTTTCAATCTTTAAAAGATTGATCTCGAGTGCTGCAAATTTTGCAAGCACTTCATAAAGTGCACCCGGCTTGTGCTGACAGGCGAGTATAAGGCTTATGCGGTTTGCACCGGGGTAGAGCCTCGGTGTTTTCGTAATGCATATAAAGCGTGTGTAGTTGTTATCGCTATCCTGTATTGATGTTGCAATTGAGGCAAGATTATAAATCTCTGCATTTGCGTGTGAAGCTATTGCAGCAATGCTGTTATCTTTTGAGCTTGCAGCATACTGCGCCGCCTGAGCTGTGTTTTCGCAGGGAGTTATTTTTACCTTACTGCCAAGCTCTTTTAAAAACCTACTGCATTGTCCGATTGCCTGGGGATGGGAGTAGATTTCTTTTATATCCTCAATGCGCGCGCCCTTTTTTGCCAAAAGCTCATGTCTTATGCAAAGGCGTTCTGAGCGTACAATATGAACATTCTTTTTTAAAAGGAGCTCATATGTTTCTCTTACCGAGCCGTTTGAGCTGTTTTCAAACGGAATTATACCGAATTCGCAAAGCCCGTTTTCAACGGCATCGAAAACGCCCTCAAAGGTTTTGAAGAAAACAAGCTCTCCGCGTGGGAACATTTTATCCGCTGCAAGCTGAGCATTTGCACCCTCTGTGCCGAAGCAGGCTACAACACCTGTTTTTGGAAAAGCAGAGTATGTATTTTCAAGCGCTTTTGAAATTTCCTCGGAAAGAGAAGCGCCTTGTGTGCACAATGTGTCCTGATAGGCACGGCTTAGTTCAAATATCGTTGTGTAAAGACGGTGTGCAAACTGCTCCAAATCACCGCTTTTTTCGGCAACGCTTTTTAAAATCTCGCGTTCGCGTGTGCGGTTCAAAATGGGGAGGTTGTTTGCTTTTTTATACTCGGCAACCTCTTTTGAGAGCGACATACGCTCAAGGAAGAGGGGGAGAAGCTTGTCATCTATTGCGTCTATTCTGTTTCTGATATCAAGAAGATCCATATTATTTTACCTTTCCTGGAGTAAGTCAAGCATAACTGAAGCAACAACTGCTTCAACAACCGCTACTGCACGAAGAACTATGCAGGGGTCGTGCCTTCCGCCTATCGAGATGGTTGTGTTTTCAAGTGTTTCAAGATTTACTGTTTCTTGCTTCTTGGCTATTGAAGGCGTTGGCTTGAATGCCACACGAAGCGTTATCGGCATACCGTTGCTTATTCCGCCGATTATTCCGCCGTTATTGTTTGTTTTCGTTACGACTTTGCCGTTTTGAACTTCAAATGCATCGTTGTTTTGTGAGCCTTTTGTTTCACTTGCAGAAAATCCGCTGCCAAATTCAAGACCTTTTACAGCGGGAATTCCAAAGAGTGCCAAGGCAAGTCGGTTTTCAATTCCGTCAAACATGGGAGAGCCGATACTCGCGGGGAAACCTACAACGGCACACTCAACAGTTCCGCCAACCGAGTCGCACTCGCTTGCCGCCTGCTCAATGACTGCTCTCATTTTTTCGCCCTTTTCGTCATCTATTACGGCAATCTCCTTGCTTGCAATTTCGTTGAAAAGCTCGCTTGTGGGATAAAGGGGGAATGAAGAATCTTTTACATTGCATATTGATGAAATATGTGCACCGACAAATATATTTTGTTTTGCAAGTATCTGTTTTGCTATACCGCCCGCTATGCAAAGGGAAGCTGTGAGCCTGCCCGAAAAATGACCGCTTCCACGCATATCGGCAAAGCCGTTATAACGCAGAGAAGCGACATAGTCTGCGTGGGAGGGGCGAGGTGTAATTTCAAAGCCTGCATAGTCAGAAGAATGTGCATTGCTGTTTTCTATGATTGCACAGATAGGGAAACCGTTTGTTATTCCGTTTGTCAGCCCTGAAAGGAATACGGGGGTATCACTTTCACATCTTTTTGTTGCAAGCTTGCTTCTGCCGGGAGCACGCCTTGCCATGAAAGATAAAAGCGTGTCCATGTCAATTTCTTCGCCTGCAGGGATACCGTCGATACTAACACCGATTGCCTTGCCGTGTGATTCGCCGAATATTGATATCTTTATGTTTTTTCCGTATTCAGATGACATGGAATTTTCCTCCTAAAGCTTTAAAATCTTCAAAGAATGTCGGGTACGATTTATTTACCGCTTCAGCACCTGATATGGTAACATTGCCTTGCGTGCTTATACCTGCAACGGAAGCAGCCATTACTATGCGATGGTCGTTTTCAGAATTTACGGTTCCGCCTTTTAAGGGGGTGCCTGTAACACTTATTCCGTCATCGTGTATGGTGGCTTTTCCGCCGAGAGAGTTTATCATGTTTGTGACGGACACAAGACGGTCGCTCTCTTTAAGACGGAGCCTTTTTGCGCCCGCGAACTTGCTTTCGCCCTCTGAGTATGAGGCAAGAACTGCAAGAATGGGAAGCATATCCGGCGTGTCCTCAAGGTTTATTTGGGTGGCTTTTAATTTGCTTTTTGAAACGGTTATTTCGTTTTCTTCTATTTTGATACAAGCATTGAATTTTTGCAATGCTTCAATTATTTTTTTATCGCCCTGGTTTGAGTTTATGTCAAGACCTGACAAGGTTACATTGCCATTTATTGCACCGCACGCCAGGAAGAATGCAGAGTTTGACCAGTCACCGTCTGCAACTATGTTTTTTGGCGAGGTGAGCGCTTTTGTGCCGTGTATTATGTATCCGTTTTCGATTATATCTGTTTTTGCTCCGAAAATTTTGAGCGTTGAAAGTGTCATGTCAACATATGATGCAGATTCAAGGGGGGAGGTAAGAAAAATCTTGCTCTCTCCCTCGGTTACAGAAAGTGCAATCAAGAGCCCCGTTACATACTGTGAGCTGATATTACCGGGGAGTGTATATATTCCGCATGAAAGCGTACCTTTAATGTCAAGCGGCAAGCTTTTTGCTGAAAAGGAGATGCCGTTTTCCTGCATTGTGTCAACAAGGCTTCCGATAGGACGGCTTGGGAGACGGCCACAGCCTGTAAAATGAACGCTTTTTGCGCGTGCCGCCGCTACGGGAAGCATGAAACGCAAGGTTGATCCGCTTTCCCTGCAATCAAGTGTTGCGTGCTCAATTTTGTTTTTGCTTGGGAACACAGTCAAAGTGCGAGCATCTTTGTCTATATCAACGCGTGCGCCGAGTGCTTCAATGCAATTTAACGTTGCAAGTATGTCGTCACAAAGTGATACGTTTTTTATTACTGTCGGAGCATCACAAAGGGACGCGCATATCATTATGCGATGCACGTCCGATTTTGAGCTTATTGCCGGTAAAATGCCTTTTGTATGTGATGGGATAATCTCAATATTCATGGTATTACTTAATATAACTTTCCAAAGCTTCGATGGGTTCTTCTTTTATGTAGCATTTTCCTATACTTTCAATTATAACAAGCCCGATTTTATTGCCTTTTCGCTTTTTGTCGTTGAGGCTTGAAGACAAAAGCTCGCAGGAAGAAAACTCACACGATGTGGGAAGAGCGTACTTTTCAAGAACGGTTTTCACAGCATCAAATGTGCCGCATTCTGTGAGCCCCTTTTCTTCGCCTGCGCGTGCAATCATGCTTGTTCCTATTGCAACTGCGTGACCGTGGGGAACAGAGAAAGAACTGCATTTTTCAACAGCGTGACCTATTGTGTGCCCGAGGTTTAAAAGTCGCCTTTCACCGTTGTCAAACTCATCTTTTTCTACGATTCTGCCCTTGTGGGAAACGCACCGTGCTATCATGTTAACAAGCTTTTCCTTATCATCAAGGAGCGATTTTAAATCGCTTTTAGCAAACTCATCAAAAAGCTCTTTGTCGAAAAGTATGCCGTATTTTACGGATTCTGCTACACCGTTTGAAAGCTCGGTTTCATTGAGTGTTGAAAGTGTATCGGTATCGCAAATTACAACCTCGGGCTGCTTGAAAGCACCTGCAAGGTTTTTACCTGCTTCAAGGTCGATAGCGGTTTTTCCACCGACTGATGAGTCAACTGCCGAAAGCAAGGTTGTCGGAATCTGCACATAGCGTATACCGCGAAGGAATACGGATGATGCAAATCCGCAAATATCACCGACGACACCTCCGCCAAGTGCCACTACCGCATCCTTGCGTGTGAAGTTGTTTTCAGCTAAGAATTCCAAAATAGCGGAAAGCGTGGAAATGTTTTTGCTTGATTCACCTGCCGGAAATGTTAAAGAAACAGATTCAAAACCGCTTGATGAAAGACTCTTTTTCACTTTGTCGAGATAGAGCCTTTCTACGTTTGAGTCGGTTATTATCGCAAGACGGCACTCTCCCAAAACTTGCCTTAGAGTTTCACCGCAAGTATCAAGCAATGCGGGACCTATGTGAACATCGTAACCTGCGCCTACATTTATACTTACACGCTTTTTTATCATATCAATCTCCTCCGGCTGTGAGTTTCTTCAAACGGCCTTCCTTTAGAAGTTCCTTTAAGGCTTGTGCGTCGCCTGCCTTGAGTGCTTCAAGGTATTTGTTCAGATTTTCTATTAAAAGTGTCAGTTCTCCTGCCAAAAAGTCGGCATTGCCGAGCATAAGATCCGTCCAGAGCTCTTCATCAAGCTTTGCAACTCTCGTCATATCCTTATAGCTTCCTGCCGAAAAACCGCTGTGTATCTGCGCTGTGGGGGATTTTATATAAGCACTTGAGGTTATGTGTGCAAGCTGGGAGGTGTATGATATTATCCTGTCGTGTTCTTCACAGCTTGCAAATGTAACTTTTTCAAAGCCTGTTTCAAGGAAAAAGTGCTTTAAATATTCAAGGTCATCTATTTTGGAGGCACTGTCGGGAGTGAGTATCATTGACGCTCCGCTAAAGAGCTGATCGGAAGCGTTTTCAAATCCGCTTACCTCCTTGCCTGCCATGGGATGTCCGCCTATATATGTAAATCCGTTTTCTTGCGCCAAGTGTGATATGTCGTCATGGAGGTAGCGTTTTATACCGCACAGGTCGATAAGGACTGTTCCTTCAAGATGCGGTGCGTTCTCAGCAACCCAATTAAGAGTTGCTTTTGGTGCTATCGCTATCATTACTATATCACATTCTGACAAGTTTTTCACCGTGAGAACATCGTCGATTGCATGAATGAGATGTGCTTTTGTCAGCGTTTCGGAATTGGTGTCAAAACCGAGAACTGCGTTTTCTGTATGCGCTTTTATGCTTTTTGCCATTGAGCCGCCTATAAGGCCCAAGCCGATTATACCGATTTTCATGATAGGGTTTCCTTTCGCTTATTTTGCAGAAACTGCATCGGATATTATGCGGAGGCGTTTGGCAAGTGCATCAAAAGCCTCGGGACGGATTGACTGAGGTCCGTCACACATAGCGTGAGCAGGGTCGTTATGAACTTCGATTATAAGTCCGTCAGCACCTGCTGCAACGGCTGCACATGAGAGTGAATCAACGAGTGCTGACTTGCCTGTTGCATGGCTGGGGTCTATTATCACGGGAAGGTGTGAAAGCTGTTTGAGTACGGGAACTGCTGCAACGTCAAGCGTGTTTCTTGTGTAGTTTTCAAATGTGCGGATACCGCGCTCGCAAAGTATGACCTGTTCGTTTCCGCCTGCCATTATGTATTCTGCGCTCATCAAAAGCTCTTCATATGTGCAGGAAGAACCGCGTTTTAAAAGTATCGGCTTATGCGTCTGACCGAGCGCCTTCAAAAGCTCGAAGTTCTGCATATTTCTTGCTCCGACCTGGATTACGTCAACATCGTCAAAAAGCGGAAGCTGGGAAATGTCCATAATCTCGGTTACTATCGGAAGCCCTGTGAGCTTTTTTGCCATTGAGAGCAAGCGTAAGCCCTCACCGCGAAGACCCTGGAATGAGTAGGGGGAAGTACGGGGCTTGAAAGCACCGCCGCGAAGCATGGTCGCACCGCTTTTCTTTACACTCTCGGCTATTGCACAAATCTGTTCTTCGCTTTCTACGGAGCAGGGGCCTGCTATGAGAGTTAAATTGCCTCCGCCTATTTGCGTGTCGCCAACCTTTATGACCGTGTCTCGAGGATGGAACTTGCGGTTTGCGTTCTTGTAGGGCTCTTGTACACGGCGAACGTCATCAACTATGTCGAGTGCTGTTATAAGGTCCATGTCAAGATGATGTGTGTCACCTATAAGACCGAGTATAGTCTGTGATGCACCGATTGTCTCGTGAACATCAATGCCTTTTTCGCGAAGCCATGAAATGAGGCGGTTGAGCTGGTTAGCATCGGGGTTCTGCTTTAAAATTACGATCATTTTTATTTCCTCCTGAATAATTAAAACTTAATATAATAATCAAAATTAAAAACCCCACAGCGCTTAGCTGTGGGGTAAAAGCCTTTAATCATCATCTAAAACTCAAAAACCCTTATTTTCAGCCAAACGCAAAGCAGACTTACTAAAGTAATAGTAAGTAAAGCTAAAGAAACGATATTCAGCTGCGAAGATTTTTGAATTCATCAAACTTTCTCCTTCATGGATTACGAGAATTGTACCACCACGCTTTTTTGTTGTCAACCAAATATTTCAAAAAAGTGAGGTACTGTTAAAAAAAGGTACTCTGCCATAAAATTGTCACAAAAAAGAAAGGCGAGATTTTAGTTTATTCGTTGACAGGGTATTTATAACTAAATTACAATAAGATTAGGTAAATAAAATATATGGAGGTGCACAAAATGACGAAAAGGATTATTGCATGGATTACTGTTTTGGTAATGGCGGTTTCACTCGCTGTAATCCCGGCTTTTTCGAGTGCCGAGGTTGAGGGGAACTATACCTACAGTGATAACGGTGACGGCAGCGTAACCATTGTAAAGTGCGCACAGAATGCAAGGGGAAAAGTTACGATCCCGGACACACTTGGCGGAAAAAGCGTTACTGCAATAGCAGAGCGTGCTTTTTATGCTTGCAATGATATTGAATCAATCACAATCGGCGAAGGCATAAAACAGATTGGCAAAGAAGCTTTTATGGATTGCGGTTCATTGGCATCGGTTACACTTTCATCGAGCATTGAAAAAATAGGTGAGGGTGCTTTTGCAAACTGTACAAGCTTCAATGATATGTCGTTTTCTGCTTCCAACATGAATTATTCCATAATAGACAATGTCCTTTATGAAGACGACGGTGCAACGCTCCATACATATCCTGCAGGCTATGTAAAGACATTTACAGGTGTTGCTTCAATAAACGCTAAAGAAGCCTCTACGCTTGAGGAGGATGTGGGCAGTGTGGGCGATGTAACTGTTGTAACAACTTTTGAAGTGCCTGCTTCCGTTACAAAAATATGTGATAAGGCTTTCTACGGCAACACGACTTTGACGGCAATCACTGTTTCAAATTCTGTTTCGGAGATCGGTGCAGGTGCGTTTGCCTGCTGCGGCTCACTTGAAAACATTTATGTAAGTGAGGGCAACGCAAACTTCACAACCGACAATCAGATTGTTTATACCAAGGACATGACGGAAATGGTTGCATGTCCGTCAAATGCTTCCCTTGCAACTGTTGCTGTCTCAGCTGATGTTCAGAAAATTCGCGACTATGCTTTTGCAGGCTGTACAGGAGTTGAGGACTTCGCATTTGAAACAGGTGAGGACGGTTACGGTGCACTTGCAAACATAGGCAGCCATGCGTTTTATAAGTGCAGTCTTTTAAGAACAATGACAATTCCCGAATCCGTTGACATAGTTGGTGCATACGCATTTTCGGGCTGTTCAAGCCTTGAAAACATACAGCTTGGCGTTTGGATGACCGCTATGAATGACTTTATGCTCGAAGACTGCATAAGTCTCACAACCGTTGAGGTTTCAGACAGTATTGAAACTATCGGCACAGGCGTATTCAAGGGCTGTTCATCACTTGCTTCTGTAACGGTTATCCCCGGTAACGCATTCTTCAATTCCTATGACGGCGTTTTATATAACGGCGATAATACAGAACTCATAGTTTGCCCCCCTGCAAGAGAGACTATGGATTGCGAAATAGTGCAAACAACTACAAAAATAAGGGATTACGCTTTCTATGCACAGGGTGAAAACCTTATAAGAGTGCTTCTCCCGATTGAAATAAAGACAATCGGTGAGTATGCTTTTGCAAACTCGGAAAACATTTTTGAGATCGAGTTCGAGGGCGATTTGCCCCAGGAATTTGCACCGAATGCACTTGAGGGCATGAATAAAGGGTTGACCATCTTTTATCGCTATGATCACAAAGACAGCTTCGCGCCCAATGACGAAACAACATTCAGGGGCTACAAGCTTGAATGTGCAGATGCTCCCGGTGATGATGAGCCTACGGACGATCCGATAGAAGAACCTACAATTGAGCCTACTGCAGAGCCTACAATCGAGCCGACCGCAGAACCTACTGTGGAGCCTACGATAGAGCCTATTATAGAGCCTACTGTAGAGCCGACAATCGAGCCTACTATGGAGCCGACATTTAACCCCACAACTGCACCTACAACGGCACCTATGCCCACAGGCGAGCCGGTTCCGCCTCCGACAGGAGGAAAAGACGGTGACCTTAACGGTGACAACAAAATAAATTCAAAGGATATTGCACTCATGCAGAAGCATATTATCGGCATGCAGGAGCTTGAAGGTGAAAACCGTGCCCTTGCAGATGTGACAGAAGACGGCAAGATAAATTCGAGAGATCTTGCATATTTGCAGAAGATTGTTCTTGGAAAAGATTTGAACATTAAACAGAAGGAATCAACGGAAGCGTAAAATGAAAAAAACACTTTCTACAATACTTGTAATAACTTTATTATTCAGCTTAGTTGGCACAATTCCTGCTTTCTCATTTGCAGAAGGCAGGAGTTTTGCGCTTGCGGTATTCAGTGTTGACGGAACGCATGAGCAAGTTAAAAATGACATTTTAAAGTGGTTTGATGAAAATACGGTAACGGCAGACGGCGAGATTATCGACAGCGTTACTGTTGACAGAATAACTGCTGATGAGATTGCACAGGGCAAACTGTCAGCTTATGATACACTCATTGTTGCCGATGCTTGCTCTGCTTCAATCAATATGGGTAAGACAGTAATGAACGCTTTGGGTACAACTGCAGCTGCAAAAATCAAGGATTATGTAGCTGCAGGCGGTGGCTACCTCGGTATTGGCGGCGGTGCGTATGCCGCAACACAAAGCTTTACAAAAAACGGTGACACACATACGTTTATGAATCTTGTAAGGTTCAAGGTGGATTATCCTGTGTGGAATCACGGTGGCGGTGAAGTTGTTTTCACGGCAAGCAACACAAGCCATACAATAACAAAGGGCATGAAGTCTGTAGTGAAATATCTTGCTTTCACGGATGCACCGCCCGTGTTCACGCAAGTAACAAAAACGACGGATATCAAGGATTCAAGAGCACAGTCTCCCACAATATTGCTCAAGTATTACAGCAATTTGAGAAACGGACTTGGTGCAGCCGTTAATGTTAATCAGAACGCGTATACAAACATGACAAATACCGCTGCACTTTCCGTATCAAACTTTGCTTCTGGCAGAGTTGTCATATCTGGTTTGCTCTTGCAGGCATCGCAGACTACAAATCTTGAATTCTTGCTTTCAAGGTCTGCTCTTTACGCAGCAGGCTTCAACAACATTACTGAAGTAAAAAGAAGCGTTGAACAGAAGAAGTTTGATGTTGTCGGTGAATGGGTATGGGCAAGCGAAGTTACATCAAACGGCGCAAATGCTGTTGCCCAGCGTTGCAAGGAATTCGGTGTTACGGATATTTATCTTCTTGTAAAAGGCGGCGGAGGAAAGGTTGCTTTTAATAAGGGCGTTGTTCCTTTGGCGAGAACCAACACAAGCCGTGACGTTTTGCAGGAAATGGTAACCGCAGGCCATAAATACGGAATACGTGTTCATGCGTGGATTTCAGCGTTGAACGATGAGACGTATGCAGCAGATCATATCCAAGAAACGCTTTATCACTACAAGCGTGGATATAATAGCCGTGAAATGGAATATGACTGGGCAACAATGGACCCCACTTTGCCGAACTTTGCAAACTATACGCAAAGACTTCTTGCTGAAATGGTACAAAACTATGACATTGACGGTGTTCATTTTGACTATATAAGATACAATCACATTGCATACGGATGGAGCACAGCAAACATCAAACAGATGGAAGATGAGTACGGGATCAATGTTGCAACGCTCAAGAGTTATGTTGATGATACGTATTACAACGCGGGTGCTCAGGCTGCAAAGATATTCAGGATGGCAGCATCGGGCGAGTGCGGCTATGGTGAAGGTATAGATGCAACACGCTTCATGCAGATGCGTTGTGACAATATCAGAAAGTTTGCGCAGGGGCTTGTTGATGCAATCCGTGCTGTTAAACCAAATATTATAATAAGTGCTGCCTTGATGCCTGAAGGTGCATACGAGGGGCATCAGTATATTTCAGGCAGAAATGATAACCAGACAGCTTCAAATACATACGGAAAAATGGTATTCGGTCAGGACTTCAAAGATGCAGCAAAACTTTATGACTATGTTTGCCCCATGGCGTATTCCTACACGTATACGGCAAGTCCGCAGTGGATGGCGGCAATGGCTGAAAACGCTGCCAAGATGGGTAACAAGGTTGTAATGGGTATGCAGGCATTTTCTCCAGATGCCGATACGGCTTATGTTACATCAAAGACGATGATGGCTGAAATTGAACAGCTCAGAAAAGTTGCTTCAAGTGATGGCGTTTTAGGTTTAGCACTTTTCAGACAAGGTCTTTATGCCTACGCAAAAAGTACATACTCAAAAGAGCAGAAACTTCTTGAAGTAAAAATCAATAATGCCTTTTCAACGCTTGCGCTTGAAAATGTTGTTATTGAAATGCAGGATGGCATGATTGCAACAACTATTGCAGGCTATAAGGGCGTTCAAGGAGAAGGTACTGTTTCGGATGACGGTAAAAAGGTTACGGTAACGGGTTCTGCTTTGGTTCCCAAAAACGGAACACTTTCGATATTCCTGACGGTTGACGGAGCACTTAACGAAAGCTATGGCCCGTGCTTTGTAAATGTATATAGCTCGGCAAACGAAACAAGAGCATATCAGATTTACGAAGAGGGAACTGTTACTTTGCCGCCTGCCCCAACACCGCTTCCGACAATAGCGGGTTCTTTGGCAAACTTTACGATGCAGCAGGTCGTTGATGCAGCTGTCAAAGTCAATGATTATGCAAAAGCAAACGGCGGAGAGCTTTTGAGCAACGTAAAAATAGGCAATTATACTGTTCCGGCAATATCGCTTTACAGAATGGCTTGCGTCGCACTTTATAACATAAATATAGGTGCACCGAACACTTCACTGATATCGTATATAAAGTGTTCAGAGCCTACGGGAAGCAACAATCATACATTTACAGGCTCGACGATTACAAGGCCGGGTTACCTTTACATAGCGAACAGACAGATAAAATATATGAACGAGAATTCCAACCGTGCGGCAAGTTATGTAACTTTACCGGGTGAGAGCAATCTTTCATATGAAGGACAGTTTACTTATGACAATTCGATGCGTGTATTTGTGAGAGCATTGACTTTCTATAATAAGTACGGTATATTACCGGCTGAAGTGGCAACCGGGGAAACGGAGGGGACAACACCAACACCGCCTCCCACACAAAAGCCCTTGCCGACAATACCGCCGACACCTACACCGGAGCCCACACAGGAGACAGTGCCGACACCGAGTCCTACTCCTGTTGCGACACCCACGGCAACTGTAACTCCTATACCGAGTCCTACTGTATCGCCCACTTTGATTCCTACGGCAACACCGACGACGGAGCCGACACAAACTCCCGAAGATAAGCCTGTTTTCAAGCAAGACTCAACTTGCTCTCTTACAGATGACGGCTATGTAATCGGTATCAATGTGAATACAACGGTAGAGGATTTTTATGCGTTCCTGTCAGAAGACACGGATGCACTCGTGATGGATGAAGGCAATGAGGAAGCAGCACTTGGCGACAGAATTGTTACGGGCTTTGTACTTAGTGTAATTGACGGAAGCGGACACGAACATGAATACAAAATTGCGGTTACGGGTGATATAAACTGTGACGGTAAAGTAAACTCCCGTGATGTAGCCGCAATCCAGAAACATCTTGTAGATATTGAATCGCTTGATGAGCTTAAACAAAAAGCTGCCGATACAAAGAGGGATGGCAAGGTGAATTCCCGTGATATTGCCTCTTTGCAAAAACTCATAATCGGTTACGAAGACGCAGAAACTGCAAGCGTTTTAAGTTGCGGAGAAAAAATAAATTGGTTTTTTGATAAAAAACAGCTATGCAGAAGTTAGCGGAAAATGTATAATAAAGGGGTTACAAACAAGGAAGGATTTAAATCAAAATGAAGAGAACCAAAAGAGTAATCGCAATAATACTTACCGTGGCATTTATAGCAAGCTTGCTTGGCATAATGCCTGCTTTGTCACAAGCCGAGGGCGGCAAGGTAAAAGCAGCTGTTTTCAGTGTTGACGGTACAGGTGAGCAGGTAGTAAATGATATTGCCAAATGGCTTAATGAATATGACATAACAGCGGATGAAACTGTCATTGAAAGTATTGAAGCTAAGGTTATAACTGTAGACGATATCTTGGCAGGTGCACTTTCAGAGTACGATACGCTTATTATTGCGGATGCTTGTTCTGCTTCTATACAGATGGGTAAAACCGTAATGAACGCGCTCGGCAGTGAAGCGGTTGTCAAAATTCAGGACTACATCGCAGCAGGCGGTGGCTATATCGGTATCGGCGGTGGTGCTTACGCTGCAACACATACCTTTACCACAGCGGGTGATACAAACACATTCATGAATCTTACAAGATTCAGAGTTGACTACCCCGTATGGAATCACGGCGGCGGTGAAATTGTAGCTCAGGTAAACAACAAATCCCATGCAATAACGAAGGGTATGCAGACAGTAAGAAAGTATCTTGCTTTCACAGATGCTCCTCCGATTCTTAAGGAGATTACATCAACATCCATGCTTAAGGATACAAGAGCAGGTGTTCCGACTGTTTTGATGAAGTATTACAGCAACTTGAGAAACGGTCTCGGCGCTTCTGTTAATGTTAATCAGAATGCATATACGAACATGACAAACACTCCTGCGCTTGCAGTTTCCACATTCGGTGCAGGCAGAGTCGTTATAACAGGTATGCTTTTGCAGGCATCACAGACAACAAACCTTGAATTCTTGCTCGGCAGATCAGTTCTTTACACAGCGGGCTTCAATAATATCGTTGAAGTTGAAAAGAGCGTTGAACAGAAGAAGTTTGACGTTGTCGGCGAATGGGTATGGGCAAGTGAAATCACATCGAAGGGTACAAACGGTGCAAATATTGTTGCAGAGCGTTGTAAGGAATACGGTGTTACGGATATTTACCTCCTCGTAAAAGGTAACGGAGGTAAGGTATGCTATAATAGAGGCGTTGTCCCTCTTGGCAGAGAGAATACAAGCCGTGATGTTTTGCAGGAAATGATAACTGCAGGTCATAAATACGGAATACGTGTTCATGCTTGGATTTCAGTGTTGAATGATGAGGCGTATGCAGCAAACCATATTGAAGAAACGCTTTACCACTATAAGCGTGGATATACAAGCCGTGAAACAGGTAACGATTGGGCAACAATGGATCCCACTTTGCCGAACTTTGCAGATTACACTCAGAGACTTCTTGCTGAATTGGTTACGAATTACGATGTTGACGGAATTCATTTTGACTACATAAGATACAACCACATTGCATACGGTTGGAGCGAAGCAAACATTATACAGATGGAAGATGAGTACGGCATCAATGTTGCAACACTCAAGAGCTATGTTGACGGAACATATTATAATTCAGGCGCACAGGCTTCAAGAATATTCAGAATGGCAGCATCGGGCGAGTGCGGCTATGGTGAAGGCATAGATGCAACACGCTTTATGCAGATGCGTTGTGACAATATCAAGAAGTTTGCACGCGGACTTGTCGATGCAATCCGTGCAGCTGATCCCGATGTGATAATCAGTGCGGCATTGATGCCCGAAGGTGCATATGAAGGACATCATTATATAACAGGTCGAAATGATAACCAGACAGCATCAAACACATACGGCAGAATGGTATTCGGTCAGGACTATCATGACACAGCAGAGCTTTACGACTATGTTTGCCCAATGGCGTATTCTTACACATTCACAGCAAGCACACAGTGGATGGCGGCGATGGCTGAAAACGCTGCACAGATGGGCAACAAGGTTGTAATGGGTATGCAGGCATTCACTCCTGCTGACGGTACAGCTTCTGTTACATCAAAGGTAATGATGGAAGAAGTCGAACAGCTTAGAAAAGTTGCTTCAAGTGACGGCGTTCTGGGCTTTGCACTCTTCAGACAGGGCCTTTATATATACTCAAAGGCAACATACTCACCCACACAGAATCTCGTGAAGTTAACTTTTGATAATGCTTTCAGCAACAGTGTTATTGGAAAGACCGTTATTGAAATGAATGACGGCATGAAAGCAAAGGAAATCATCAGCTATGACAATATCAGAGGTGCTGAAGCGGTAATTTCTGAAGACGGTAAGACAATAACACTTGAAAAAGGCAACCTGATGACAGCAGGTTCAAAGATTGGCATTATCCTGAGTGTAGAGGGTGAAATGAACAAGGCAATAGGTCCTTGCTTCGTAAATGTATACAGCTCAAACGGCAATGAAACAAGAGCATATCAGATTTTTGAAGAAGGTATGGTAGAATTACCCCCTCCGCCGACTCCATTGCCGACAGTGCCCGGAGCTATTGCAAACTTCACAATGCAGGAAGTTTTGGATACGGCAACACAGCTTATCGATGAAATCAAAACTACGGGCGGTTATGTTCCCAATACAATAAAGATTGGTGACTATAATGTATCAAAACCCTCGCTGTCAAGAATTTTCTCGGTAGCACTTCATAATGCAAGCCTCAGGGCTGACAGAAAGACTCTTGTATCGTATATCAACTGTACGGCTGCAGGCGGTGCAAACAGTCATACTCTTTCAAGCCAGACAATATCAAAGGACGGTTATCTCTATGCTGCTGAAAAACAGCTTACATATATTGATAACAACAATTACAGACCTGCAAGCTATATTTCATATCCCGGTGACAGCGGTCTTAAGTATACAGGCAACTTCGGCTTTGAATATTTCATGCGTGTGGCAGTCCGTGCATTAAACTTCTACAATACGTACGATGTATTGCCCGATGAAGTTTCGGTTATGACCTCGGAAGGCGCAACACCCACACCGCCGCCCAAGACACCTGAACCGACACCTACACCTGAGCAGACACCTCCTCCCGGAGTAGTGCTTGGTGATATAAACCTTGACGGCAAGACAAACTCCAAGGATATTGCACTCCTGCAGAGACACGTGCTTGGCACAAGCTTGCTTGAGGGAGCAGCACTCGTTCCTGCTGACCTTAATGCAGACGGCAAGATAAACTCCAAGGACATAAGTGCTTTGCAGAGAAAGGTTTTGGCATAACTTAAAAACGAAAAGGTGATTTTATGAAAAAGAATTGTTCAAGCTTTTTCCAGAACAGGGAGTGTGAATACTTTCCCTGCCACGATGTGGAAAATACCGAAGACTTTAATTGCCTTTTCTGCTTCTGTCCTTTGTATGCACTTGGAGATAAGTGCGGAGGTAACTTTACTTACACCAAAGAGGGTATCAAGGATTGCTCGAATTGCCTTGTTCCTCATTCGAAATGCGGATACAACACCGTGCTTTCAAAATTTGAATGTGTAAGCGAGCTTGCAAAGAAAAAGGACTGAATAAAAGAATTTATAAATGCGGCATGCGTAAGCCATGCCGCATTTATTTATGCCCAAATTGTAAACAGTCATATAAAAACGCAAAACATATTGAATTATATATAAAGCGATGATACAATATGATGTATTGGAAATAAATCTAAAACAATATATATAGTGGAGAAACGAGAAATGACACAACTTAGCAAAAATGCAGTAAAAGTACTTGAAAGAAGATATTTGAGCCGTGACAGCGAGGGCAATTTAACCGAAACTCCCGAAGGGCTTTTCAGGCGTGTTGCCGATGCTGTTGCACAGGGTGATAGGCGTTTTGACCCGATGGCTGATTTGAAAAAGACATCGGATGAGTTTTATGACCTCATGACGAATTTGTATTTCATGCCCAATTCACCCACACTCATGAATGCAGGCAAGCCCCTTGGTCAGTTGTCTGCTTGCTTCGTATTGCCTGTTGCAGACTCTATGATGGATATATTTGATGCCGTCAAAAATGCAGCACTCATTCACCAGAGCGGTGGAGGTACAGGCTTCTCGTTCTCACGCTTGCGTCCTGCAGGCTCCCAGGTTCGCTCAACGGGCGGTATAGCTTCCGGTCCCATAAGTTTCATGAAGGTATTTAACTCTGCAACGGAAGCCGTTAAGCAGGGCGGTACAAGGCGCGGTGCAAACATGGGCATACTTCGCGTTGACCATCCGGATATAGTTGAGTTTATAAAGTGCAAGACGGACAATTCCGAAATTACAAACTTCAATATAAGTGTTGGCTTGACGGAAAAGTTTATGGAAGCCGTCTGCACAGGCGGAAACTATGACCTTGTAGATCCTCGAAACGGCATGGTGGTTGATTCCATATCCGCAAAAGAAGTGTTTGACCTCATTGTTGACCAGGCGTGGAAAAACGGCGAGCCCGGCATAGTATTCCTTGACAGAATGAACAGAGATAATGTTGTCCCCTGCCTTGGCGAGATAGAGTCTACAAACCCCTGCGGAGAGCAGCCCTTGCTTCCTTACGAGAGCTGTAACCTTGGTTCGATAAACCTTGCAAGAATGCTCAAACGTGAGGGCAATGAGTTCTCGATAGACTATGAGCTTCTAACCGATGTTATAAAGAAGTCTGTTCACTTCCTCGATAATGTTATCGAAGTCAATAAATATCCCTTGCCTGAAATTGATGCAACAACACGTGCAACGCGAAAGATAGGTCTTGGCGTTATGGGCTTTGCAGATATGCTTTATCGTCTTAATATTCCTTACAATTCAGAAGAGGGCATCGAGAAGGCAAGCGAGATAATGTCGTTTATCAACAAGCGTGCACACGAGGCAACAATTGAGCTTGCAAAGATAAGGGGAGCATTCCCGCTTTATCATGACAGCACAATGGTGCAGGATGAGCTTCCTCCGCACAGAAATGCAACTTGCACGACGATTGCCCCCACGGGTACTATTTCGATAATTTGCAGCGCCTCAAGCGGTGTTGAGCCTTTATTTGCACTTTCATTTGTACGCAATGTTATGGATAATGATGAGCTTGTCGAGGTTGATCCGTACTTTGAAGAGGTTGCAAAGCGTGAGGGATTCTATTCGGAAGACCTTATGAGAAGGATTGCAAAAGAGGGTACGCTTGCACACCTTGATGAAGTTCCCGACCATATAAAGAAAGTGTTTGTAACGGCACACGATATTTCACCCAAGTACCATATCAGAATGCAGTCTGCGTTCCAGCGTTTCACGGACAATGCGGTATCAAAGACCGTAAACTTCAAAAACGATGCAACAAGGGAAGATGTACGCGAAGTATTCATGCTCGCATACCGTTTGGGCTGTAAGGGTGTTACCATTTACCGTGACGGAAGCCGTGATTCACAGGTCTTGTATGTTGGCGAAAAGAAGAAGGATACGGCAATTGAAAGCGAAACAGCCGTAGTGTCAAAGGTAATAACAGCAGTTGCACCGAGGCCCCGTCCCGAAGTAACACGTGGCATAACCGAAAAGGTAGTAATCGGCTGCGGAAATCTTTACGTAACTGTCAACTATGATGACCACGGCATTTGCGAAGTATTTGCAAACCTTGGCCGTGCAGGCGGTTGCCCCAGCCAGAGTGAAGCAACAAGCAGGCTTATATCAACGGCACTTCGTTCGGGCATGGATGTAAATTCCATAATTGAACAGCTTAAGGGCATACGCTGTCATTCAACACTGCGTCAGCGTGCGGTTAACGGAAACATCAAAGTTTTGTCCTGCCCCGATGCAATAGGCAAGGTGCTTGAGAAGGTTGTCAAGATAAAGGAAATGGAAGATGCTCAAAAAGCAAAAACACAGCAGATTTTGCCCATCGAAAAAAGCGAAAATGAGGAAGAAGTACGAATTCCTCACGCAGAAGTTCCTGACATGGAAAATGCGGAAGTGAGCGAAACGGTAAAGGGCGATGCCTGCCCTGAATGCGGAAGTGCAGTTGAACACGAAAGCGGATGCATGATTTGCAGAAATTGCGGATTCAGTAAATGCGGTTGATTTAATATATAGTCTCCAAATATGCAAATAAATGAATTATTTATCAATAAAACTGTTTACAAGTTTTAAAAGCACTGATACAATGTTAACAGGCATGTAATTTCAGAATATATAATTATGTGCAATTACCAAAAGCACAAAAGTGCACAAATTTCATAAAATTCCATAAGGGGAGTAAGCTAATGAAAGAATACACAGCAGCAAACATACGCAATGTAGGAATTTTCGGCCATGGCGGCGACGGTAAGACCACTTTGACCGAAGCAATGCTTTTCAACGCAGGCGCAATCGAGCGTATCGGTAAGGTTGAAAACGGCAATACAACAATGGACTATGATCCCGAAGAAGTAAAGCGTACCATTTCAATCAATGCAGCACTTGCAGCTATTGAATGGAAGAATTCAAAAATCAATATCATCGATGCACCGGGCTTCTTTGATTTCTATGGCGAAGTAGCAGCAGCAATGGCATTGGCTGATTCAGCACTCATCGTAGTAAGTGCAGTATCCGGTGTTGTTGTAGGCGCTGAAAAAGCAATGGATATGTGCAAGAAGAGCGGTAAGGCTCGTATGATGGTTGTAAACCAGATGGACAGAGAAAATGCTAACTTTGCAAAGGTTATGGAAGACATAAATGCAAAGTTCGGTCCCTCAGCAGTTCCCTTCCAGCTCCCGATTATGGACAAGGGTCAGTTCGTAGGTTATGTTGATGTTGTTAACATGACTGCAAAGCTCTTTGATGGCAAGGGCGAAAAGGATACAGCAATCCCTGCAGACCTTGAAGGCAAGGCACAGGAATATTATGAACAGCTCATGGAAGCTGCAGCAGAGAGTGATGAAGAACTCATGGAGAAGTTCTTTGAAGAAGGCGAACTTTCAAAGGATGAATTGCTCGCAGGTCTTTCAAAGGGCGTTCTTGAAGGTGGCGTAACTCCCGTATGCTGCACAGCTGCAATGCCCAATATCGGCGTTTCAACATTGCTTGACAACATCGTAAAATATCTCCCCACAGCAGCAGATATGCCGGCAGTTGAAGTTGAAGATGCAAAGACAGGCGAAAAGATTAAGCTTGAAAAGGATGGCAAGTTTGTAGCACAGGTTATCAAGACAGTTGCAGACCAGTTCGGTAAGTTCTCAATCGTTAAGGTTCTCTCAGGTACATTGAGTGCAAGCGTTACTCCCTACAATGCAAACCAGGAAAAGAGTGAAAAGAGCAGTACGCCTTACTACTTTGTAGGTAAGAAGAATACAAATATCGACAAGCTCAACGCAGGCGATATAGGTGCTCTTTCCAAGCTTCAGATAACAGTAACAGGCGACACACTTTGTGATGCATCAGCTCCCGTAAAGTGCGCTCCCATCAACTTCCCCAAGCCCAGCATCAGCTTGGCAGTTAAGGCTAAGAAGCAGGGCGAAGAAGATAAGGTCTTCGGCGGCATTAACAAGATTTTGGAAGAAGATCCCACAATCACAATCGAGAAGAACGTTGAAACAGGCGACGTATTGCTTTGCGGTCTTGGCGAAGTTCATCTTGATGTTGTTTGCTCCAAGCTCAAGAATAAGTCGGGCGTTGAAGCAATGCTTACAGAACCCAGAGTTCCCTACCGTGAAACAATCCGTTCAACAGCAGAAGCTGAAGGTAAGCATAAGAAGCAGTCCGGCGGCAGCGGTCAGTTCGGTGTTGTTAACATGAGATTTGAACCCCTCACAAACGGTGAAGACTTCGAATTCGTTAACGCAATCGTTGGCGGTGTTGTTCCCAAGGAATATGTTCCCGCTGTTGAAAAGGGTACAATAGAAGCTATGCGCAAGGGCGTTTTGGCTGGCTATCCCATGATCGGCGTTAAGGCAACTTTGTTTGACGGTAAGTATCACCCCGTTGACTCCAAGGAAGTTGCATTTAAGTCCGCTGCAAGACTGTCTTACAAGGCAGCTTGTGCAAAGGCTAACCCCACACTTATCGAGCCCGTTTATTGCTATAAAATAGTTGTTCCCAGCGAATACATGGGTGACGTTATCGGTGACCTTAACCGTCGCAGAGGCCGTGTTCTCGGCATGAATCCCTGCGATGAGGGCACTGAAGTTGTAGCAGAAGTTCCGATGTCTGAAATGTTCAAGTACGCAACAGACTTGCGTTCAATGACACAGGCTCGAGGCGCTTTCACTTCAGAATTCGTAAGATATGAAGACGTTCCCGGCAATGTAGCTCAGAAGATTATCGAGCAGGCACAGAAGGACGAGGACGAAGAAGAATAATTCTTATAAGCTTATTCAAAGGATGCGGTTTTTCTGCATCCTTTTTTGTTGTCCTTGTCTATTTACAAGCATAGGTAAAATGATGTAAAATAAAATACCGCACATATGTATGTGTGTTATTGCGGTTACTCTTTTTTTAGGGAGGCAAAACATGAAAATAGAACTGTCAACTTTGAAGAAAAGCGAAAGACTGTCGCTTTCCTTGCGTAAATTGTTTGAGCAGTATTCCTATAGAAAATTCTCGATGAATCGCATGGAGGAGTATTCTTTCTATGCACAGAACATGAATTTTCTGCCGAGCAAAAACATAATCACATTCAGTGATGTTGACGGCAGACTCATGGCGTTAAAGCCCGATATTACTTTGAGTATTGCAAAGACGGCTAATTTGTCTGAGGAGCTTACAAAGCTTTACTACATAGAGAGCGTTTTCCGTGTTTCAAAGGAAGCGGGCGGATTTGCAGAGCTTAACCAGATGGGGCTTGAATGTCTTGGCAATATAACCGATTACACGATTGTTGAGGTTGTAGCTCTTGCGCTTAAGAGCCTCCAGCAGATGGATGCTGAAGAACACGCGCTTGATGTATCGCATCAGGGGCTCGTTGAGGGGCTTTTACAAAGTGTTGGTGTGAAGGCTGACGATATTTTTAAGGTCAAGGAATATATCGCAGAGAAGAATACCCACGACCTTGAAAAATACGCAGAAAAAGCAGGCTTTGATGCACAAAGAATAGTCAAATTCATTTCACTGCCCGGCGATGTTGCAAACGGTATAAAAGCACTTTATGAAATTGCAGAGGGCAACATAACAATGGAAACTGCAATAAAAGAAATAGAAACCGTTACAAATGCAATAAAGAGTCCGTATATAAGGCTTCAGACTTCACTTGTATCAGATACTGATTACTATAACGGAATACTTTTCAACGGCTATATCAGTACAATTCCCACACCCGTAATTACGGGCGGAAGATATGACAATCTTTTGGTTCGCATGGGAAAAGCAGGTATCGGAGGTATAGGCTTTGCTATCTGCTTTGATGCACTCGAAAGATATATGCGTTCGCAGATTGCTTCGGCAAGACCGACGTATGTATATTACGATGAAACAGTCGATGTTTCACGCGTATTTTCAGCAGCCGAAGCCGTTACAAGCGGTGGAGGTATTGCAAAGGTCGTTACCGTTTTGCCCGATGATGCAAATGAGGGTAATACTATTGACCTTGTAAGTTCAAACGGGGGTAGAAGATAATGCTTAACATTGCGTTGCCCAAGGGCAGATTGGGAGATAAAGTATATAAGCTTTTGGACAAGCTTGGTTACAGCTGTCCTGAACTTTTGGAAGATAACCGCAAGCTCGTTTTTGAAAACAAGCAGTCATCGGTTCGCTATTTCCTTGTAAAGCCGACCGATGTTGCAACATATGTTGAGCGTGGTGCTGCTGACATTGGTGTTGTAGGCAAGGACATACTCCGCGAAAAGGATTATGACCTTTATGAGCTTATGGATCTGAAGTTTGGCAAGTGTCGCATGGCAATAGCTGCCCGTAACGGTTATCAGGATGATCCTGACAGCGTGCTGCGTGTTGCTACAAAGTATGTAAATACGGCAAAGCGTTATTTTGCATCTGTTGACAGAGAAATCGAGATAATTGAGCTTCACGGTTCAATCGAGCTTGCTCCGATACTCGATTTGTCGGATGTTATAGTCGATATAGTCGAAACAGGCAGTACATTGCGTGAAAACGATATGTCGGTTATTAAAGAGATTGAAGATATAAGCGCAAGACTCATTGCGAATAAATCAAGCTACCGCTTCAAGGAAGCTGAAATTCGCGAGCTTGCAGAAAAGATAGGCAAAGAAATATGATTAGAATTTTTGACTTGGAAAAAACGGATATAGAGTCCATATTAAAGCGCGCAATAGTTTGGCGCAGCGATGTTGAGGAAACCGTTAAGGGAATAATGGCAGACGTTAAAGAGCGTGGGGACGAGGCTTTGCTTGAATATACCAAGCGTTTTGACGGCGTTGAGCTTTCATCCTTGCGTGTAAGTGAAAAAGAGATAGAAGAAGCGGTTAAAAGCGTTGAGCCTTCTTTCCTTGAAACACTCAGGAAAGCAAAGGAGAACATTGCAAGCTTCCATAAAACGCAGATAAGGGAGTCTTATGAAGTAAAGCAAGCAAACGGAACAGTTCTAGGACAGCGTTTCCTGCCCGTTGAGAGTGCGGGAATATATGTTCCCGGTGGTACGGCGGCATATCCCTCAAGTGTTTTAATGAATGCAATTCCTGCACTTATAGCAGGTGTCAAACGTATTGTTATGGTCACGCCTCCGCAAAAGGACGGAAGTGTTGCAAAGAATATTTTGGCAGCTGCGCACATTGCAGGCGTTACCGAGATATACAAGGTTGGCGGTGCACAGGCTGTTGCAGCACTTTCATACGGTACAGAGTCGATACCCAAGGTTTACAAGATTGTAGGCCCCGGAAATATATTTGTAGCAACCGCAAAGCGTCAGGCTTTGGGGCTTGTAGGTATTGATATGTTTGCAGGTCCGAGTGAAATCCTGGTCATTGCAGATGAGAATACTTCGCCCGTTTATGCGGCAGCAGACCTGCTTTCGCAGGCAGAGCATGACAAAATGGCGAGTGCTGTTTTGATAACCGATAGTCAAGATTTAGCATACAAAGTACAGGCAGAGCTTGAAAGGCAGATACCCTTGCTTGAAAGGGCTTCTATTTGCCGTGAGTCAATTGACAATAACGGAATGATACTCGTAGCAAGTGACTTGAAGCAGGCGGTTGAGGTTTCAAACGAGCTTGCGCCCGAGCATCTTGAACTTTGTGTTGATGATCCGTTTGAAATTTTACCGCTTGTTAAGAATGCAGGCAGTGTATTCATGGGCAGAAATACACCCGAAGCACTCGGCGATTATTTTGCAGGTGTAAATCACGTATTGCCCACAAACGGCACAGCACATTTCTCATCGCCATTGTCGGTTGATGATTTTATAAAGCGTTCATCATACCTTTATTACACAAAAGAAGCACTTCAAAGCGAGGCTGATGACGTAATGAGATTTGCAGACCACGAGGGCTTGACGGCACATAAAAACAGCGTATATGTACGAGTAGCCAAAGAGGCAAAAGAATGAGCAGATTTTTAAATAAAAAATATTCCTGTCTTGAGCCCTACACACCGGGCGAACAGCCGAGGGATATGAAGTATATAAAACTTAATACAAACGAAAGTCCGTTTCCGCCTTCCCCGAAGGTAATCGAGGCGGTGAGCCGTGAGGCAAGCATGCAGAATTTGTATCCCGACCCCACGGGCAAGGCTTTGTGTGAGTCGATAGCAAGGCTTCACTCAGTAAACCCCGAAAATGTAACCTTGAGCAACGGCTCTGATGAGCTTTTGGCTTTCGTGTTCATGGCACTTTCAGAAAACGGAATTGCTTTTCCCGATATCTCATACGGCTTTTATCCTGTTTATGCCAAGGTGTTTGGTACAGATGCCGTAAAAGTTCCCCTGCATGAGGATTTTTCGATAAAGGCGGAGGACTATTACAATGCAGGAAGAACCGTATTGATAGCAAACCCCAACGCTCCGACGGGTATGGCATTAAGTCGTGACGAGATAGAAAAGATTGTAAAAAACAATGCTGAAAATCTTGTTGTAATAGACGAGGCATATGTTGATTTCGGGGCTGAAAGTGCGGTGCCTTTGACGAAGAAGTATGACAATATTCTCGTTATCGGAACATATTCAAAGTCGCGTTCACTTGCAGGTGCAAGGCTTGGCTATGCGATAGCTTCAAAAGAGATAATTGCGGATTTAAACAGAATGATATTCTCGTTCAATCCATATAATGTAAACCGTCTTGCACTTGTTGCAGGCTACCATGCAACAGAAGATGTTGATTATTTTAATGCGTGTGTCAAAAAGATAATTTCAGCTCGTGCATGGACTGCAAAAGAACTTGAAAATATGGGCTTTAGCGTTTTGCCCTCAAGTGCAAACTTCGTTTTTGCAAAAAAAGAGGGTATAAGCGGAGAAAAAATATATACACGACTTAAAGAAAAAGGTGTGCTTGTAAGATATTTCTCAGGTAAAAGGGTGTCTGACTTTGTAAGGATAACGATAGGCACACATGAGCAGATGGAAATACTTATTGAGAAATGCAAAGAAGTTTTAAACGAGGAGGCATAATATGAGATTTGCAAAGGCCGAAAGAAAAACAAAGGAAACCGATATACAGCTCGTTATAAACCTTGACGGTACGGGTACTCATGATGTCGATACAGGCTGTGGCTTTTTCAACCATATGCTTGAGCTTTTTGCGGTTCACGGACAGTTTGATTTGGCCGTAAAATGCAAGGGTGACACGGATGTTGATTTCCACCATTCCGCTGAGGATATCGGCATAGTTTTGGGCAGCGCAATATTTGACGCTTTAGGCGATAAACGCGGCATCAAGCGTTATGCTTCGCGTTCACTTCCGATGGACGAAGCATGGATTGACATTGCTCTTGATATAAGCGGAAGAAGCTATTTTGCACATGATTTCCGTTTCCCCACAGAAAAGGTCGGCGAGTTTGATTCAGAACTTACCGCTGAATTTTTGGCAGCACTGTGCCGCACGATGGGGCTTACACTCCATGTTCGTCAGAACAGGGGCGAGAATACACACCACATAATTGAGGCTGTGTTCAAGGGCTTGGCTCGTGCGCTTAAAGAAGCTGTAACAATAGATAAGGAGAGGGAAAACGAAATTCCTTCATCAAAAGGTGTTTTATGATAGCTGTTGTTGATTACGGCGTAGGCAATCTTTTTTCGCTTTGCGCCTCACTTGAATTTTTGAATGTCGAAAGCGTTGTTACTGCTGACAAAAGCGTTTTGGAAAAGGCAGACGGAATAATTCTGCCCGGTGTTGGTGCTTTTGAAGATGCGGCAAAGAAGCTTTCGGAAAACGGACTTGATACATTCCTTTGTGAGCAGGCAAAAAACGGCAAGCCCCTCATGGGAATATGCCTCGGTATGCAGATGCTCTTTGATAAAAGCTATGAGTACGGCGAGCATAGAGGGCTTGGGCTTATAAAGGGCGAGGTCTGTGACTTAAACCTTGATGTTGAGAACCTGAAGGTGCCTCAAATAGGCTGGAACTCACTTACATTCAGACAAAATGAAGACTCCCTTGTGAAGTACATAAAAGAGGGCTCACACGTTTATTATGTTCACTCGTTTTATGCAAAGAACTGCGATGAAAGTATAGTTGCATACTCAAACTACGGCGTTGATGTTCCGGGCATTGTACGAAACGGAAATGTTTGCGGAACACAGTTCCACCCCGAAAAGAGCGGCGAGGTAGGGCTTAATATTTTGAAAGCATTTGTTGAAACTGCGGAGGGCAAAAACTGATATGGAAATTTTCCCTGCGATAGACTTGATATCAGGACAGGCTGTTCGCCTGACCAAGGGTGACTACGGTAATAAAAAAGTATATGACAGTGACCCCGTGTCAGTTGCAAAGCGATTTTTACAAAGCGGTGCAAATAATCTCCATGTTGTGGACCTTGACGGTGCAAAAAGCGGTGAGATTGTAAATATGCCCTGTATTGAAAAGCTTTGCAGGATAGACGGGCTTTTCATAGAGGTCGGCGGCGGTATACGCACGATGGACAGGATAGAAGCTTATCTTGATTTGGGTGTTGACCGCGTTATACTCGGTACGGCTGCCGTTAAAAATCCCGAGCTTTTGGATGAAGCAATTTCAAAATACGGTGATAAAATTGCCGTAGGTGTTGATGCACATGACGGCAAGGTTGCATTGTCGGGCTGGATTGAACGTACGGAGCTTGACTCGGTTTCTTTCTGCAAGGAATTGAGGGATAAGGGCGTAAAAACAGTAATTTATACCGACATAGCAAAAGACGGTGCAATGGAGGGCACGAATAGGGAAATTTATAAAGTGCTCAACGGCATTGAAGGGCTTTCAATTGTTGCATCGGGCGGAATTTGTTTTGAGGAAGATGTTGTGGCACTTCGTGATATGGGAATATATGCCGCTATAATCGGCAAGGCGATATACGAGGGTGCAATAGACCTTCAAAGGGCTGTAAAATTGGCAAGGACGGAGAAATAAAAAATGATAACCAAACGAATAATACCGTGTCTTGATATAAGGGACGGCAGAGTCGTAAAAGGCAAAAATTTTGAAGGCATAAGGGATGTTGAAGACCCGACAGAGCTTGCAAAGTACTACAACCAAAGCGGTGCCGATGAGCTTGTTTTTTATGATATAACGGCAAGCTTTGAGGGGAGAGCTTTGTTTACCGATGTTCTTACCAAGGTTGCAAGCGAGATTTTTATTCCGCTTACCGTTGGCGGAAGCGTGAACACAGTTGATGATTTTGACCGTATATTAAAATGCGGTGCGGATAAGGTAAGTGTAAATTCGGGTGCTATAAAAAACCCGTCGCTCATTGGTGAAGCGGCAAAGCGTTACGGTGACCAATGCGTAGTTCTTTCAATGGACGTAAAGCGTGTTGACGGCAAGTTTACCGTATTTGCAAAGGGTGGCAGAGAGAACACGGGCATCGATGCTTTAAAATGGGCAGAGGACGGAGTGAAAAACGGTGCAGGCGAGCTTGTTGTAAACAGCATCGATACCGACGGCGTAAAGGGCGGATTTGACCTTGAAATGCTTGAAGCAATTTGTGACCGTGTAAATGTTCCCGTTATCGCAAGCGGCGGTGCAGGGAATATGGAGCATTTTTTGACGCTTTTCAATACGCTTCCCAAGGTTGATGCAGGGCTTGCCGCATCGATATTCCACTTTAAGCAGGTTGACATAATGGAGCTTAAAGAGTATCTTAACAATAATTCTATTCCGATGAGGAGGATTTAAAAATGAGCATTGAAAAATTGAAGTTTGACGAAAAAGGCCTTATACCTGCGGTTGTTCAGGACTTTTATACAAGAGAGGTTTTGACCGTTGCTTACATGAACAGGGAAAGTCTCAATATAACAATCAAGGAGGGCAGAACATGCTTTTTCTCACGTTCAAGACAGGAGCTTTGGCGTAAGGGCGAAACCAGCGGTAATGTTCAGCACGTTGTAAGAATTACGGCTGACTGCGATTATGATGCTTTGGTCGTTGAAGTAATCAAGGACGGTCCTGCTTGCCATACAGGTGCGGAAAGCTGCTTCCATAATCTTCTTGTCGGTGAAGAAGTAAAGAAAAAGATACACGGTGATTTTGAGCTTCAGGATCTTTATGACTTGCTCGTAGAACGCAAGATGGAGCTTCCCGAGGGTTCCTACACATCCTACCTCTTTGCAAAGGGTAAGGAAAAGATACTTAAAAAGGTCGGCGAAGAATGTACCGAGGTTATCATTGGTGCAATGAAGGACAGCAAGCGTGAAGTAATATTTGAGATTGCAGATCTCACATATCATATCCTCGTTCTCATGGTGGAAATGGGCGTTACGCTTCGCGATATCAACTTTGAGCTTGACAGCCGTCACGTAATTGATACAAAAGTAAAACAGGAGACCTTGCAATGAGTGTAAAGTGCAATCTGCATACACATACAACATTTGTTGACGGAAAGAATACTCCCGAAGAAATAACAGCCGCTGCAAAGCGGCTGGGCTTTTCTGTGCTCGGTTTTTCAGAACACGCATACAATGAACTCGATCTCGACTGCTGTCTGCCCCAAAACAGCCAGGAATACTATGACGAGATAAGCAGATTAAAAGAGAAGTATGCAGGCGAGATTGATGTATTTTTGGGGCTTGAAATAGATGCTTATGAAAAGCGTGATACGAGCATGCTCGATTACTTCATTGGTTCAATCCATGGCGTCAGAACAGAAAACGGCTACTTTATAGTTGACGGAAGCAAGAAGCAGCTTCAGGAACTCATAGATGTAGGCTGTGGCGGAGGCTGTGAAAAAGCATACAAGGCTTATTTTGAGGACTATATCAAAATGGCCGTCGCCTTAAAGCCCGATATTTACGGACACTTTGACCTCATTACAAAGCTTAACGGTGCAGGCGAGTTTTTTGATGAAAATTCTGATAAATACATAAAAACTTCACTTGAAGCTATAGAAGCAGTGAGAGAACTTGGCGGTATTTTTGAAGTAAACACGGGTGCGATAGGCAGGGGATACAGAAGTTTGCCTTACCCTTCGCTACCGCTTTTGAAGCACCTTTTTGAGAAGAAGGCAAGAATTACAATAACGAGTGATTCACACAATGTAAACACGCTTGACTGTGCCTTTGGTGAAACGAGTGAGCTTTTAGCGTCAATCGGTTTTAAAGAAAGATTCATATTGACAAAAGAAGGTTTTGTGCCCACTTCAATATAGTGCGTTGTGATATAAGTTTTTCCTCTATCGCACATTAGAAAAAACAATGGTGCTTTTTTGGCATATTCGGTTGAATAATGGGCGGTTTTATGATAATATTATCAAGACTTTTCTATGGAGGAAAACAGTTCTTGAGATGCTGTTTGTGGAAAGTAAATAGTTATTAAAAATACCCTGCTTTGAAGCGGTGCTTATGTGGTGCTTGAAAGTGGGGCTTAAATTTTTTTGCGGAGGAATTGGAACATGAAAAAAGTCGGCATCATAATGGGCAGCGACAGTGATATGCCCGTTGTAGAAGCGGCAATAAAATCACTTGAATCATTCGGCATTGAGTCCGAAGTTCGTATAATGTCCGCACACAGAACTCCTGCTTGCGTGGCTGATTTTGCAGAAAACGCAAAGGCGCGTGGGTTTGGTGTTATCATAGCAGCTGCAGGCAAGGCTGCACACCTTGCAGGCGTTATCGCAGGGCATACAACAATTCCCGTTATCGGAATTCCCATTAAGTCATCAACGCTTGACGGTCTTGATGCTTTGCTTGCAACAGTTCAGATGCCTTCCGGAATTCCCGTTGCAACAGTTGCAATAAATGGTGCTGAAAATGCCGCTATTTTGGCGGTACAGATGCTCGCTATTGAGGATGAGGCTTTGGCAGAAAAGCTCAAAGAGCATCGTGTAAAGATGGCAGAGGCAGTAATGAAGAAGGATGCTGCATTAAACGGAGGAAAAAACTGATGACTTCAAACAAGTTGCATGAAGAATGCGGCGTATTCGGAATATACAGCAATGATGATATAGACGTTGTTTCAAGTGCTTACTATGCACTTTTTGCTCTCCAGCACAGAGGGCAGGAAAGCTGCGGTATTGCAGTCTGTGATGACGGTGTTATAAAAGGCTTTAACGATGCAGGGCTTGTAAACGATGTTTTTACGAAGGATGTAATTAAAAACCTTGGCGGCGGCAATATGGCAATAGGCCATGTACGCTACGGCATGAATAAAGATGAAAGCCCCAGACGCAATGCACAGCCCCTCATAGTTACACACATAAAGGGCAACATGGCACTTTGCAATAACGGTATGCTTACAAACTACGCAGAATTGCGTGAGGAACTTGAGCTCAAGGGTGTTATCTTCCGTTCAACGGGTGATGCTGAAATAATAGCAAGTGTTGTTGTTGCAGAGCGTTTGAGGACAGGCTCGATACAAACCGCAGTTTGTGAAGCGATGAACAAGCTCAAGGGTGCATATTCAACGCTTATCATGTCACCCAAAAAGCTTATCGGTATGCGTGACCCCTACGGTTTCCACCCCCTTTGCATAGGCAAGATTAAAAACAGCTTCGTGCTTGCATCAGAAACCTGTGCACTTGACAGTATCGGTGCTACATTCGTAAGGGATGTTGAGCCGGGCGAAGTCGTAATAATCGACAAGGAAGGACTTCGCAGTATAACAACGCACTGCAATACAAAACCGCAGTCGCTTTGCGTTTTCGAGTTTGTATATTTTGCAAGACCCGACTCCGTAGTTGACGGAAGCTGTGTTCATGAAGCAAGAGCTCGTGCAGGTGCATTTTTAGCGCAACAGGAAAAGATAGATGCAGACGTTGTAATCGGTGTTCCCGATTCGGGCATTGATGCCGCAATAGGCTATGCGCGCGAAAGCGGTATTCCCTACGGCTTGGGATTTTTGAAAAACAAATATATCGGCAGAACATTTATACAGCCCACGCAGGCTGACAGAGAAAACAAGGTAAGAATTAAGCTTAACCCGATAGCTTCAACCGTTGCAGGCAAGCGTGTTGTAATGATTGATGACTCAATAGTTCGCGGTACAACCTGCGCAAGAATTGTAAGATTGCTCAGGAACGCAGGTGCAACCGAGGTTCATGTAAGAGTAACCGCACCGCCGTTTAAGCACCCCTGCTACTTCGGAACTGATGTTCCCAAGCAGAGTGAGCTTATTGCAAACAGGTTTGAAGATCCTAAGGAGCTTGCAAAGGAATTGGGGGCAGACTCGGTTGGTTTCATAACAGTTGAGAATGTTTTGAAGATTGCAAAGGATTGCAAGCTTAACTTCTGCTCAGGTTGCTTCACGGGTGAATATATCTGTGAACCGCCTGTAAAGGAAAAAGAACACAAATACGCAAAAAAGATTAGTGAGGGAGAGAAAAAATAATGAAAAGCTTTTCCGAAAGTTACACAAAAGCAGGCGTTGATATAACAGCCGGTTACGAATCAGTTAAACTCATGAAGGGACATATCGCAAAGACGCTTACAAGCGGTGTTTGCTCCGATGTCGGAGGCTTTGGCGGCCTTTTTAAACCCGATATCAGCGGTATGGAAGAACCCGTTCTGGTAAGCGGTACGGACGGTGTTGGCACAAAGCTCAAGCTTGCTTTCTTGATGGACAAGCATGATACAGTCGGTATTGACTGCGTTGCAATGTGCGTAAACGATGTTATCTGCTGCGGTGCAAAGCCCTTGTTCTTCCTCGACTATATCGCTTGCGGTAAGAACTACCCCGAAAAGATAGCACAGATAGTTTCGGGCGTTGCAGAAGGCTGTGTTCAGTCAGGAGCTGCTTTGATAGGCGGTGAAACGGCTGAAATGCCGGGCTTCTATCCCGTTGACGAGTATGACCTTGCAGGCTTTGCAGTCGGTATGGTTGATAAGAAAAAGATAATTGACAATAAGACAGTAAAGAAGGGTGACATTGTTATAGCAATGCCCTCAAGCGGTGTTCATTCAAACGGCTTCTCACTCGTACGTAAGGTTTTCGATATAGAAAACAAGAGTCTTGATCGCTACGAGAGCGAGCTCTCAATGACTTTGGGCGAAGCACTTTTGACTCCCACACGCATATATGTAAAGCCGCTCTTGGCACTTATCGATGAAGTCAAGGTAAAGGCTGTTTCACACATCACGGGCGGCGGCTTCTATGAGAATATTCCGCGCAGTATTCCCGATGGCTTTGAAGTTCATGTTGATAAAAAGAGCCTTAAAATACTTCCGATATTCGACCTTATTCAGAAGGTTGGCGAAATTCCCGAAAGAGATATGTTCAACACATTCAATATGGGCGTTGGCATGAGCGTAGTAGTAGCAGAAGAAGAAGCTGACAAGGCAGTCGAAGTTTTGCGTGCAAACGGTGTTGATGCATACATCATGGGTACTATCAAAGAAGGTAACGAGGGCGTTGTAATATGCTGAATATTGCGGTGCTTGTATCAGGTGGCGGTACAAATCTGCAAGCACTTATCGATGCACAGGGAAAGACTATAAAAAGTGGCAGGATAAAGGTTGTTATATCCAATAAGTCCGATGCGTATGCGCTCGTGCGTGCAAAGAATGCAGGCATAGATACAGAGGTTATCGAGGAAAAGGGCGAAAGCTTTGAAAAAGCTTTGACAGAAAAGCTTGAAAAGCACGGCGTTGATATAATAGTCCTTGCAGGATTTATGAAAATACTGTCGGGCAGCTTCACTTCACGATATGCAAACAGGATAATCAATGTACATCCGTCGCTTATACCGTCATTTTGCGGAAAGGGCGCATATGGCTTGAAAGTGCATGAAATGGCACTTGAGTACGGAGTAAAGGTAACAGGTGCTACCGTGCATTTCGTAAACGAGATACCCGATGGCGGAAGCATAATAATGCAGAAAGCCGTTGAAATAGAAGAGGGTGATACGCCTGAAATTTTACAGAGGCGTGTCATGGAACAGGCAGAATGGAAAATATTGCCTGAAGCGACAGAGCTTGTCTGTCAGAAATGGAGTAAATAAAATGAAAATCAGCGAACTTTTGAGCAAAAATACATATCCTGGCCGCGGAATAGTTATCGGCTATACAAAGGACGGAAAAAAGAGTGCTGTTGCTTACTTTATAATGGGCAGAAGCGTAAACAGCCGCAACCGTGTTTTTTTAAACAACGGTGACGATGTTATGATAAAGGCCTATGACGAAAGCAAATTGAGCGACCCAAGCTTAGTTATTTATTCACCCTTGCGTGTGCTTGATGAAAAGACAATCATCACAAACGGTGACCAGACGGATACAGTATACGAAGGCATGAAGGCAGGCGGCACATTTGAGGGCGCATTGCGTACGAGAATGTATGAGCCCGATGAGCCCAATTTTACACCCCGTATAAGCGGTATCGTTTCAAAGGAAGGCTATAAGCTCTCAATACTCAAGTATTCACAGGGCACATGCCTGCGTGAAATATTTGATTATGAGCCCGTATTCGGCAAGGGCAATTTCATTCACACATATAAGTGTGACGGAAATCCCATTCCCACATTTGAGGGCGAGCCCGTTTGTGTTGAAATTCCCGATTGTGCAAAATGCTTTGCAGAAGAAATCTGGAATTCTCTCAATGAGGATAATAAGGTTTCACTCCTCGTTCGCTATACAGACAACGAAACTCTTGAAAAAGAAACAATTATAATCAACAAGAACAAGTAATCGAAAGGTGACAGTAAAATGAAAGAAATAGAACTCAAATACGGTTGTAATCCCAATCAGAAGCCGTCACGCATTTATATTGAAAACGGCGAGTTGCCCATAAAGGTTTTAAACGGTCGCCCCGGTTACATTAACCTGCTTGATGCATTCAACAGCTATCAGCTCGTTAAAGAATTGAAAGAAGCAACAGGCATGTGTGCAGCTACATCTTTCAAGCACGTAAGCCCTGCAGGTGCAGCAGTTGGCGAAAAAATGTCAGCAGAGCTTAAAAAGGCCTGTGCAGTTGACGATATAGAAGGCCTTGATGAATCTCCCCTGGCTTGTGCTTATGCAAGAGCAAGAGGTACTGACAGAATGTCATCATTCGGTGACTTTATTGCTTTGTCGGATGTTTGCGATAAGACAACAGCTATGATAATCAAGCGTGAGGTTTCAGACGGTATTATAGCTCCCGGCTATACGGATGAAGCACTTGAAATCTTGAAGTCAAAGCGTAAGGGTACATACAATGTTATAGAGATAGACCCCAATTATGTTCCCGAACCTATTGAACGCAAGCAGGTTTACGGCATAACATTTGAGCAGGGCAGAAACGAAGTTAAAATCGATGCAGAAATGCTCAAGAACATTGTTACGGAAAATAAAGAAATCCCCGAAAGTGCAAAGAGAGATTTGCTTATTGCGCTTATCACATTGAAATATACACAGTCCAACTCGGTTTGCTATGCAGCAGACGGACAGACAACGGGCGTTGGCGCAGGTCAGCAGTCACGCATACATTGTACCCGCCTTGCAGGACAAAAATCCGATATATGGCACTTGCGTCGCCATGAAAAGGTTTTAAATCTTCCTTTCGTTGACACATTGGGAAGGCCTGACAGAGATAATGTTATCGACGTTTATATCTCGGACCAGAGCGAGGACGTTTTGGGTGACAATGTATGGCAGAACTACTTTACAACACGCCCCGAACCCTTGACAAATGAAGAAAAGAAAGCATACCTTGACAAGATTACAGGCGTTGTAATCGGCAGCGATGCATTCTTCCCGTTCTCGGATAATATTGAAAGAGCAAGAAGAAGCGGTGTTTCATACATTGCACAGCCCGGCGGCTCGGTACGCGATGACCTCGTAATCGAATGCTGCAATAAGTACGGCATCGCAATGGCATTCACAGGTGCAAGGCTTTTCCATCACTGATTTTTACAAAATAAGGAGCGAACTTCATGAAAGTAATGGTTGTCGGCGGTGGCGGAAGAGAGCACGCGATAATAAAAAGCGTAAAGAAGAACCCCACAGTTGAGAAAATATATGCACTCCCCGGAAACGGCGGTATAGCATCGGACGCTGAGTGCGTGAACATCGGAGCAAAAGAGATAGACAAAATAGTCGAGTTTGCAAAGAATGAGAAAATCGACTTTGCAATAGTAGCTCCCGATGATCCCTTGGTAATGGGTGCAGTTGATGAACTGAACAGCGTGGGTATTCCTTGCTTTGGTCCCACAAAGGTCGCTGCTCAAATCGAGGGAAGCAAGGTCTTTGCAAAGGACCTCATGAAAAAATACGGTATTCCCACCGCGGATTATGAAGTGTTCAGCGATGCACAACAGGCACTTTCCTATATCGAGAAGAATGAAAAGTACCCGACAGTTATCAAGGCGGACGGTCTTGCTCTCGGCAAGGGCGTTATAATAGCCAAGGATAAGGAAGAAGCGGTATCCGCCGTTAAGTCCATCATGGAAGACGGTATGTTCGGCGCAAGCGGTAACAGTATAGTTATAGAGGAGTTCCTCGAAGGTCCGGAGGTTTCGGTTCTTTCATTTACTGACGGTAATACGGTAGTCCCCATGCTTTCATCAATGGACCATAAGCGTGCGCTTGACGGCGATAAAGGCTTAAATACGGGAGGCATGGGCACAATTGCTCCCAATCCCTACTATACGGATGAAGTTGCAAAGGAATGCATGGAAAAGATTTTCCTCCCCACAATCGAGGCAATGAACAAGGAGGGGAGACGCTTTAAGGGCTGTTTGTACTTCGGTCTCATGCTTACGAAGAAAGGTCCTGTTGTTATCGAGTATAACTGCCGTTTTGGTGACCCCGAAACACAGGTCGTTCTCCCGATGCTTAAGACGGACCTTCTTGATATCATGATGGCAGTCAATGAAGAACGCCTCGCTGATATGAACATAGAGTTTGAAGACGGTTCTTGCTGTTGTGTAATTATAGCATCGGGCGGCTATCCAGAAAGCTATAAAAAGGGCTGCAAGATAAGATTTGAGGACGGAATTTGTGCCGAGGTTTATCATGCAGGTACAAAGAAAGAGGGCGACACACTTGTTACAAGCGGAGGCAGAGTTCTGGGCGTTTGCGTTAAGGCAGAAAGCCTTGAACAGGCAATAAAGGGTGCTTATGACGAGGTAAAGAAAATAAGCTTCGACGGTGCTTTTTCAAGAAGCGATATAGGAGCAAAAGCATTGGAAGCAAAGAGGAGTTAAAATGGTTTACAGAGTATTTGTTGAAAAGAAAAAAGGCCTTGCCAATGAAGCTGAATCGGTAAAGAACGATATAGTTTCCCAGCTTATGATAGACGGCCTTACAGGCGTTCGTCTGTTCAACCGTTATGATGTTGAAAACATAGAGGAAGCACTCTTTGAAAATGCTTGCAAGAGCGTTTTTTCAGAGCCCCAGCTTGACGATGTATATTTTGAGTTGCCCGAAACGGATGCAACTTGCGTTTTTGCGGTTGAGGCGCTTCCCGGGCAGTTTGACCAGCGAGCAGACAGCGCGGCACAGTGCATACAGCTCATTTCATGTAAGGAGCGTCCCACAGTCAGAACGGCAAAGGTTTATATGCTATTTGGCGCATTGAAAGACGGAGAAATAGCTGCAATAAAGAAGCATCTTATCAATGCCGTTGAATGCCGTGAAGCATCCGCTGAAAAACCCGAAACCTTGAAGATGGAAACGGTTATTCCCGAAACTGTTGAAACAGTTACGGGCTTTATCACAATGACCGATGAAGAAATACCTGCTTTTATCAAAAAGTACGGTCTTGCAATGGATGCGGCTGATGTTAAGTTCTGTCGTGCATACTTTGAAAAAGAACAGCGTGATCCGACAATTACGGAAATACGCATGATCGATACATATTGGAGTGACCATTGCCGTCACACAACATTCCTCACAACGATTGACAGCGTAGAGTTTGAAAATGAGGAAGTCCAGAAAGCATATGAACGCTATATCGAAATAAGGGGAGAGCTTAACAGAACAAAGCCAATAAACCTTATGGATATAGGCACTATAGCAGGCAGATATTTAAAACACACGGGCGACCTTAAAAATGTTGATGAGTCCGAAGAAATCAATGCCTGCACAGTAAAAATCAAGGCAAACGTAAACGGAAACACAGAGGATTGGCTCTTGCTTTTCAAGAACGAAACGCATAACCATCCCACGGAAATAGAGCCCTTTGGCGGTGCGGCTACCTGCATTGGCGGTGCAATCCGCGATCCCTTGTCGGGAAGAGCATATGTATATCAGGCAATGCGTGTAACAGGTGCTGCAAATCCGCTTAAAAAGGCAAGCGAAACAATCCCGGGCAAGCTTCCCCAGCGCAAGATAGTAACGGCAGCGGCACAGGGCTACAGCTCATACGGCAACCAGATTGGTCTTGCGACAGGTATGGTAGATGAGCTTTACCACGAAGGCTATGCCGCAAAGCGTATGGAGATAGGTGCGGTAGTCGGCGCAGCTCCCCAGGAGAATGTACGCAGAGAACGCCCCATTGATGGCGATATAGTAATACTCTTGGGCGGCAGAACAGGCCGTGACGGTTGCGGTGGTGCAACAGGCTCAAGTAAATCCCACGATGTAAGCTCGCTTACAAGCTGCGGCGCAGAAGTTCAAAAGGGTAATGCACCCGAGGAAAGAAAGCTCCAGCGCTTGTTCCGCAACAAGGAAGCTGCACGCCTTATCAAGCGTTGTAACGACTTTGGTGCAGGTGGCGTTTCGGTTGCGATAGGTGAGCTTGCTGACGGTTTGAAGATAAACCTCAATGCAGTTCCCAAGAAGTATGACGGTCTTGACGGAACGGAGCTTGCAATTAGTGAATCCCAGGAAAGAATGGCTGTTGTAGTTGCAAAAGAAGATGTAGAACGCTTCTTTGAACTTGCAAAGAGTGAAAACCTTGAAGCAACGGTCGTTGCACAGGTAACGGAAGAACCTCGTCTTGTCATGGATTGGAACGGCAAGCGTATAGTTGATATATCAAGAGAGTTCTTAAACTCAAACGGTGCTGAAAAGCACATAAGCGTAAAAGCAGGCAAGGCAGAGGAAATCAAGAAAGAAGTCAAAGGTGCTACTTTCAAAGAAAAGTTTGAAGCTTTGGCAGATGACCTCAATGTATGTTCAAAACGCGGTTTGTCAGAGCGTTTTGACTCAACAATCGGTGCAGGCTCTGTATTGATGCCCTTTGGCGGTAAGTACCAGCTTACTCCCACACAGGTTATGGCAGCAAAGCTGCCCGTATTGGAGGGCGACACAACTTCCTGCTCGGTTATGTCATGGGGCTACAATCCCTATATTGCAGAGCGTGATCCGTATACATCTGCATACCTTGCAGTTATCGAATCTGTATCAAAGCTCGTGGCATCCGGTGCTCCCCTTGATGATTGCTATTTGACATTCCAGGAATATTTTGAAAAGCCTTTGCAGGAACCCACACGTTGGGGCAAGCCCTTCTCGGCACTACTCGGCGCACTTTCTGCCCAGCTTGCACTTAAAAAAGCTGCAATAGGCGGTAAGGACTCAATGAGCGGTTCTTTTGAAAAGCTCGATGTTCCGCCCACACTCGTATCATTTGCAATTACGATGGGTGATACGAATAAGATAATCTCGCCCGAGTTCAAGAGAGCAGGCGGAAAAGTCGTTCTCTTAAAGCCCGAATACGGCAAAAACGGTATACCCGAAACAGAAAGCCTCAATGAAGTTTATGAAAAGGTTCATGAGCTTATCGAAAGCGGCAGCGTAGTGAGTGCATATACGGTAACATATGGCGGTGTTGCAGAAGCTGTCATGAAGATGTGCATGGGCAACGGCTTTGGATTTGACTTCAAGAGCGAAATCAGCGAGGACGATATTTTCGGTTACAATTACGGCTCATTCGTGCTTGAACTTAAAGAAGGTCTTTGTGCAAAATGTACGGGCGGTGTTAAGCTTGGCTATGTAACAGAAGAAAGAACACTTACATATAAGAATGAAAAAGTAAACCTTGAAGAAATCTGCTCACTTTATGAAGATAAGCTTGAAAGCGTATTCTCGTGCAACATCAAGATGGATGACAAGGCAATCGAAACAAAGCTCTATGAGAATACAGAGTTTAAGAAGGCAGCAAACATAATCACAGGTAAGCCCAAGGTTGCAATCCCTGTATTCCCCGGCACAAACTGTGAGTATGACAGTAAGAAAGCAATCGAACGTGCAGGCGGTGAGGCGGAAATTCTTGTAATCAAGAACCTTGGTGCGGAAGATGTTGCACAGTCCGTCGAAGCGTTTGCAGACCTTATAAAGCGTTCGCAGATGATATTTGTTCCCGGCGGTTTCTCAGGCGGTGACGAGCCTGACGGAAGCGGTAAGTTCATAACTGCATTCTTCAGAAATCCTGCAATAACAGAAGCTACGCATGAACTCCTGAAGAAGCGTGATGGTTTGATGTGCGGTGTATGTAACGGCTTCCAGGCACTTATTAAATTAGGTCTTGTACCGTACGGCGAAATAAGAGAAACGGATGTTTCATGCCCGACTCTTACTTACAATGTAATCGGCAGACACCAGTCACGCATTGTAAGAACACGTGTTGTTTCAAACAAATCACCTTGGCTTTATAATACAAAGCCGGGCGAGGTTTACAATGTGCCCATTTCACATGGTGAGGGCAGATTCATATGCGACGAAGAGCTTTTGAAGAAGCTTTTTGAAAACGGTCAGGTTGCTACACAGTACTGTGACTTGAACGGTAATCCCACATATGACATTGCATATAATCCCAACGGTTCAATAGCTGCGGTTGAAGGTATTACTTCACCTGACGGCAGAGTCTTCGGTAAGATGGGACATGCTGAGCGTGTAGGCGAAAACCTTTACAAGAATGTAGAAGGCAACTACTTCATCAATATGTTCGAGTCTGCCGTAAAGTATTTCAAGTGATATAAATTTTTCAAGGAGGAAGTTAAAATGAAAGAAGTATACAAAGGAAAAACTAAGGACGTATTCGCACTTGATAACGGTAATTACCTTCTCAAGTTCAAGGATGACTGCACAGGAGCAGACGGTGTTTTCGATCCCGGTGCAAACACAGTAGGCTTGCAGATTGAGGGTATCGGCAGAGAAAACTTGCGTATGTCAATCCTTTTCTTTGCCGAGCTTAAAAAGCAGGGCATCGCAACTCACTATGTAAGTGCAAATGTTGAAGATGCAACAATGGAAGTTCTTCCGGCAAAGCCTTTCGGTAAGGGCCTTGAGGTTATCTGCCGTTACAAGGCAGTTGGCAGCTTCTTCCGTCGCTACGGCGATTATATAGAAGAAGGTGCAGACCTTCCTGCATATGTTGAAATGACTTTCAAAGACGATAACCGCGGTGATCCCTTGGTAACTGCTGATGCACTTGAAGCATTGGGAGTAATGGACAGCGCACAGTATCAGGCAACGAAGGAACTCACACAGAAGATTACAAAGGTTGTTGCAGATAAGCTCAAGGAAAAAGACCTCGACCTTTATGACATTAAGTTTGAGTTTGGCGTAAATAATGGAAAAGTTATCCTCATTGACGAAATTGCATCAGGCAATATGCGTGTATATAAGGATGGAGAGTATGTAGAGCCCGTAACGCTCACAAAGATGATGCTTTCATAATTATAAAACGGAGGGAAATAAAATGGCTTATTTTTATGAAGAAGCTTCCCATACCTTTAGCGAATATTTGCTTGTTCCCGGTTATTCATCAGCAGAATGTATACCGAGCAACGTCTCTTTAAAGACTCCGCTCGTTAAGTTCAAAAAGGGTGAAGAATCAAAAATTTCTCTCAATGTTCCCTTGGTAAGTGCTATAATGCAGTCCGTTTCCGACGATAAGATGGCTGTTGCGCTTGCAAAAGAGGGTGGTATATCCTTTATCTACGGCTCACAGAGCATTCAGGACCAGGCAGATATGGTAAGGAGAGTAAAGTCCTATAAAGCAGGCTTTGTACCGAGCGATTCAAATGTTTCACCCGATGCAACGCTTTCTGACATTATTTTCTTAAAGGAAAAGACGGGGCACTCCACCGTTGCAGTAACAGAGGACGGCACATCAAACGGCAAGCTCCTTGGTATTATAACAAGCAGGGATTACCGCATAAGCCGTATGGAGAAGAATACAAAAGTAAGTGAGTTCATGACTCCGCTTGAAAAGATTATATTTGCACGTGAAGGCACTTCCTTGAAAGAAGCCAACAATATCATCTGGGACCACAAGCTCAATTCGCTTCCCATACTCGATGATGAAGGCAGGCTCGTATCCTTCGTATTCAGAAAGGACTACGATTCACACAAGGAAAATCCCCTTGAGCTGCTTGATTCAAGCAAGCGTTTTGTAGTCGGTGCAGGTATCAATACACGTGACTATGAGGAAAGAATTCCCGCACTTGTTGAAGCAGGTGTTGACGTTGTTTGCATAGACTCATCAGAGGGCTATACAGAGTGGCAGAAGCGTACAATCGACTTTGTAAGAAAGACATATGGCGACAGCGTAAAGATTGGCGCAGGCAATGTTGTAGACCGTGACGGTTTCCGCTTTTTGGCAGAAGCAGGCGCTGACTTTATCAAGGTCGGTATCGGCGGCGGCTCAATCTGCATAACCCGTGAAACAAAGGGTATAGGCAGAGGTCAGGCAACTGCTGTTATCGAAGTTGCAAAGGCTCGTGACGAATACTTCGAGGAAACAGGTTACTATGTTCCCATCTGTGCAGACGGCGGTATTGTTCACGATTACCATATCACGCTCGCTTTGGCAATGGGCAGTGACTTCTGTATGCTCGGCAGATACTTTGCTCGATTTGATGAAAGCCCGACAAACAAGGTTTTGGTTGGCGGCAGCTACATGAAAGAGTATTGGGGCGAGGGTAGCGCAAGAGCACGCAACTGGCAGAGATACGACATGGGCGGTGCACAGAAGCTTTCATTTGAAGAAGGCGTTGACTCATACGTTCCCTATGCAGGCTCATTGCATGATAACCTCGGCGTAACACTCAGTAAGGTTCGCTCAACAATGTGCAACTGCGGTGCACTTACGATTGAAGAATTGAGAGATAAGGCAAAGCTCACTCTCGTTTCATCCGTAAGTATCGTAGAGGGCGGCGCTCACGATGTATTGCTCAAGGATAAAACAGCAGTACAGTCACGCGGATAATATTACAGGAATAAAAAATGTCGGAAAGAACTTCTTCCCGACATTTTTTGTATGTACGTGCAGTTATTACAGAAACTTAGAACAGCTTGTTTTGACATATAAAGTTTGATTGCAAGGGCTTCTAAAACCAATGCCGAAGCTATTGATTTTATTGACAAATTATATTACAATACTAAAACGTAGGATATTGGGGGCAATTGCCTGTTATGGCAGTGTTGTTCCAAATGTTTTCGTGTTTGCTACCAAGCAAAAGATTTTTCAAGGAGGAATACAACTTGCAATTTTTCAACGGAGTAATTTCCATCAGTAACACATACACACTTTTGTTTGTTGTGTTCGCTGTTCTTCTCTTAGGTTATGCTCTTGGCAGAATTACCATTAAGGGCGTTTCTCTCGGTGACGCTGGTGTGTTTATCATTGCTCTCGTTGCCGGTGCTTTATTCTTTGGTGTAGATGCACAGGGGCAATTGCTGTTTGATGCTTCAGCCAAACCGTATGACTTCTCATCAGGTTTTACAATTATCGAGAGTCTTGGTCTTGTTCTTTTTGTAACCTCGGTCGGTTACATTGCAGGACCGAAGTTTTTCGGCAATTTCAAGAAGAATTTCAAGTCATATGTATTGTTAGGTCTTGTGATAATTTTGGCGGGTGGCCTTTCCGCGGCAGCTTGCATTTATGCCGGTGAAATTTTCGGCTACGGCGCTACCATTACCGAGCAAGACGGCTTTGTAGCAATGATTGTTGGTTTGCTTTCGGGTTCACTCACATCCACGCCTGCTTTTTCAGCAGCAAAGGCAACCGTAGCGGAAGAGTTTACAGGCCTTGTTTCCGTAGGTCATGGTATCGCTTATATTTTCGGTGTTATCGGTGTGGTTTTGTTTGTGCAGATTGTTCCTAAATTGGCAAAAGCCAACATGGATGAGGAGCGTGCAAAGTTGGTTATCAAATCCGAGAAGGAAGATAAAAAATCCGTTCTCAAACTGTTTGAAATCGACCATATGGGCGTAGCAGGCTTCTCTTTGGCAGCAATCTTGGGAACGTTAATTGGTCAGATTAAGATACCTCTTACCGCTGCCGGTCTTTCGGGAACTTGCTTCTCGCTCACGACAACGGGCGGCTGTTTGTTGATGAGTCTTATTTTAGGTCATTTTGGCAGAATTGGCAAAATCGGTATTATGCCTGCACAGAGCACCTTGAAACTGTTTAGAGAATTGGGCTTGGTGTTATTCCTTGTTGGTGCAGGTATTCCCGGCGGTGCAGAATTTGTTGCAAACTTTGATCCGATGTATTTTGTTTACGGTATCGTGATGACGATTGTGCCTATGATAGTGGGCTTCTTGTTCGCAAAATACGTTTTAAAATTAAGTTTGCTTAACAGTTTAGGCTCGCTTACCGGAGGCATGACCAGTACTCCGGCTTTGGGCACACTGATTGGAGTTTCCGGTACTGAGGATGTTGCAGCAGCTTATGCGGCTACATATCCCATTGCACTTATTGCTGTCGTTTTGATATCCCAATTCTTGATTATTTTGTTTTAAGTTTTAATTAAATAAAAAAGGAGCTATTTATGAAGAACGTTGATTTAACTAAGTATGGTATTACCGGCACAAAAGAAATCGTTTACAATCCTTCTTACGAAGAACTTTTTGTTGCAGAAACAGATCCTTCACTTGAAGGCTTTGAAAAAGGTCAGTTAACAGAGCTTGGCGCTGTTAACGTAATGACAGGTATCTACACAGGCCGTTCACCTAAAGACAAGTTCATCGTTATGGACGAAAATTCAAAGAACACGGTTTGGTGGACATCGGATGAGTTCAAAAACGATAACCATCCCTGCAGTGAAGAAACATGGAACGCATTGAAGGATATCGCTGTAAAACAGCTTTCCGACAAGAAATTGTATGTTGTTGACGTATTCTGCGGTGCTAACGTTGACTCAAGAATGTCCATCCGCTTCATCATGGAAGTTGCATGGCAGGCACACTTTGTAAAGAATATGTTCATCAACCCCACAGCTGAAGAGCTTGAAACATTTAAGCCTGATTTCGTTTGCTACAATGCTTCAAAGGCAAAGGTAGAAAACTTTAAGGAACTCGGCCTTAACAGCGAAACAGCTTCTGTTTTCAACATCACATCACGTGAGCAGGTTATCTTGAACACCTGGTACGGCGGTGAAATGAAGAAGGGTATGTTCTCTATGATGAACTACTATTTGCCCCTTGCAGGTATGGCTTCCATGCACTGCTCCGCAAACACGGACATGAATGGGGAAAACACAGCATTGTTCTTCGGTCTTTCCGGCACAGGCAAAACTACACTTTCAACTGACCCCAAGCGCTTGCTCATCGGTGACGATGAACATGGTTGGGATGATAAAGGCGTATTTAACTTTGAGGGTGGTTGCTATGCTAAGGTTATCAACCTTGACAAAGAATCTGAACCCGATATCTATGCCGCTATTCGCAAAAACGCTCTTCTTGAAAACGTAACTGTTGACGAAAACGGTGTTTGTGATTTCGCTGATGCTTCAGTAACAGAGAACACACGTGTTTCTTATCCCATTAATCATATTGAGAAGATTGTTCGCCCTGTTTCAGCAGCACCGGATGCAAAGAACGTTATCTTCTTGTCCGCAGATGCTTTCGGCGTTCTTCCTCCCGTTTCAATTCTTACCGCAGAGCAGGCACAGTACTACTTCCTCTCCGGCTTCACATCCAAGCTTGCAGGTACAGAACGTGGAATTACTGAGCCTACGCCGACATTCTCAGCTTGCTTCGGTCAGGCTTTCTTGGAGCTTCACCCCACAAAGTATGCTGAAGAACTCGTTAAGAAGATGGAAAAGAGCGGCGCTAAGGCTTACCTCGTAAACACAGGCTGGAACGGCACAGGCAAGCGTATCTCCATTAAGGATACACGCGGTATTATCGATGCTATCCTCGATGGTTCTATCTTGAAGGCTGAAACTAAGACGATTCCGTATTTCAACCTTTCTGTTCCTACTGCACTTCCCGGCGTTGATCCTGCAATTCTTGATCCTCGTGATACTTATGCAGATGCAGCAACATGGGATGAAAAGGCAAAAGACCTTGCAAGCCGTTTCGTAAAGAACTTTGTAAAGTACACAGGCAATGATGCAGGTAAGGCATTGGTAAAAGCAGGTCCCGAACTTTAATCAGTATACCAACAATTAAAACAACTAAAAAAACGGCAAGGATGCAAAATCCTTGCCGTTTTTGAATGTGTTAAGCTTTATTTCAAAAGCTTGAATTTGCCGATTATGGGCAATTCTTTTGCTTTGCCGTTTGCTGCGTTGATAATGCCAAGTACCATAAGAACCAAGAAGGCAATGGAAACAAGGCTGAATATTGTTGACAAAAAAGCAAGTCGCCATGATATTGCAATAAGGATTGAAGTTAATATGCTTGTTGCTATTGAATAAGCTATTGCTGCAAGGAAAAGAACCAAGCCTTGATTTGCGTGATAGCGTGCAAACTTACTGTCTTTTGCACCGAATATGGGAACGAGTACCAAAAGACCAAAGTAAGCAAGTATTGCCATTACCTTGTTCTGCTGAATATCTTCGCTTGAAAACTCAGCAGTTGTGTCGGGTGTGTTGTTAAGCTGTTCAAATTTGTTTTCCATGTTAAATCTCTCCTTTAAAGTGTTCTTATTCTATACTATTATACACGAGTGAATGTTGCACCGTCAAATACGAGTGTATCACCGTTGAGTGAATATTCTACAGTGGTGGTTTCCTTTGCAAGCCCGAACATTGCACTTGCTGTTATTTCCATTTCCGTATCGCTCTTGATTTTGTACTCTATGGACATGAGCATATCAAGCCCTTGCATAGCATCGTCTACATCACCCTCAGAACCGTTGCTTTCAATGATGTTGTTTAAAACATCTTCCGTGAGCCCGTAGCGGAGCTTGCCGTCTTTTGTGAATTCAATTCCGAGACCATACTCGGTTTCGTTTTCCGTATCAACAGCCTTCCATGTACCAACGATTGCTTGCTTCTTAGAAGCTGTGCCGCCACCGCAGCCGATAAGCGAAAGTGCCATTGTGAGTACCAAAATAACTGCCAAAAATTTTTTCATTGTGTTTCCTCCTGAACATTAAACGAGCTGTGCCCGAATTATAAAATTACGTATAGATTATACATAAAAAAGCATTGTTATATATATCCCACAAAGGGGGGGTATTGGGGGATATATATTGATTTTTGGGGGGATGAGCATTAAAATTAAGGAAAACAGAGGGCTTTTGCAAAAAGGAGTGAAGTTTAGTGCACAATCAGGCTTTGATTGAAAATCAAAAAATAAAAAAAGATTTACCAATGTGGAAACTCTTGTGCTTTGTGATGTTCTGCATATGGCAGATGGGTTTTGTGTATTTTGTAGGCCCTGCACTTAATATAGATGGGAGAACTCCGCTTCCCATATCGCCCGATAATATTACAGCTTTGATAGTAGTTGCATATATCCTGTCAATAGCGACAATGGTATTTTTACCGTCACTTGTAATCAAACTTTCAAGGGTTTCCGTAGTAGTCGCAGCTTTGACCACTGTCGGTTTGTTCCTACCGTTATCTGCCGACATACTCGAAATGTTGATTTATGTGAACTGTTTCTGCTGCTGTTTCATGATAGGCTTTGAAACGGCAACCGTTGTCTACTATTTTTCCGAAAAAAGTGCCACGAAATACCTTTTTGCAGCGTATGCGTTTGCATATTTTGCCATTGCACTTTTACAAAATGACATAGTAAAAATAGAGTTTTCGCTGTTCCGTATATTTATGCTTGTTATGCTTGTGCTCGTTGCGGTGTTTTTCTTCAAAATGCCCGGCTCGACAGCACCGCGCTTTGTCAAGAAAAGTGACGGCATGATATTGCCCAAAAAGTTTTTTGCAGGTGTGTACCTTTTATCGTTCCTCGCTTCGCTTCTTGGTGTAATAGGACCGAGTGCAGCGTCACAGTTCAAAAGCGGAGTTTCTGCTTTTTACATTGGCTGTGCTGTATGCGCAATTGTTGTATATACAGTATACAGGCTTACAAACAAGCATCCTGTTACGATCATGCCGTTTGTGATCGGTATCACACTTTTGGGGTATATACTCTTATTGATTTCGGAGTATGTCCCATCGATTGGCATTGTAGCATGTGTGCTCATGGGGGCAGGTATGGCTGCCTGTTCACTCGTTCCGCTTTTCGGTGTATTGCTTACAGAATCCTATCCGTCAAAATATATAGCGCCCTGCCTCATAGGACTTGCCATGCTGGCGGTTATAGTTCAATCTGTAATAGTTGAGGCGTTTCGCGATTCCATTGTGCTTATGAACCTTTCGTATCTTGTGATAGTTGCGGTGCTTGCTTTTATATTCGTGGCAGCAGAGCCATATCTTATTTATGCAATGTCACGCAAGCTTGAAAATCTTCAATCCGAGACAGAAGTTAAGGATGAGGGCGAGGAAGTTATAACACTGCCTGAAAAGGAAGATGTGCTTTCGCTTCTCACAAAAAGGGAAAGGGAAATATCACTCCTTATATGCGAAGGTTACAGCAATGCAGACATAGCAAAGCTTTTGTTCATTTCGGAATATACGGTAAAGGACCATACAAAGAATATATACAGAAAAACAGATGTTCACAGCCGATATGAGCTTATTGCAAAACTTAATAAACAGTAAAAGCGAAGCCGACCTTGCAAGGTCGGCTTTGGTAATACATTCAGTAATTATATCGCTTTCTCATTTTAACGAGGAAGAAAACGGATATCAAAAGGGAGATGCCTTCTGCAACAACGACGGAAAACCAGATGCCGTCAAGTCCCCAGAAAACGGGCAGAACGCTTATTGCGATTATCTGGAAGAAAAATGTTCTTGAAAGCGAGATTACAGCGGAAATCAAGCCGTTGTTGAGTGCCGTGAAGAATGACGAGGCAAAAATGTTGATTCCGGAAAAGATGAAAGAGATACAGTAAATTATCATTCCGCGCTTAGTCATTTCAAAAAGCACACGGTCATAGCCGACAAATGAGGCGGACAGGGGCGAGGAGGCGAGTATGCCGATAAGGAGCATGGAAAACCCCGACACTATAAATATAACCGTACTTTTTTTGAAAATGCTTTTTAATTCATCATGATTTTGAGCACCGAAATTAAAGCTTACTATGGGTGCAAAGCCAAGCGAATACCCGAGGAATATTGAAACGAATACAAAGTTTAAGTACATGATAACACCGTATGCCGCAACCCCGTTTTCGCCTGCTATCGCCATGAGTTTCAAGTTGTAAAGTATTGAAACTATCGACATGGAAAGGTTTGTCGTCATTTCGGATACGCCGTTTGAGCTTGCTTTTAAAAATGACCTTGCGTCAAAGCGAGCCTTGCCGAGATGCAGAAGCGAATCATTTTTTGAAGAAACAAAATAGTAAAGCGGTATTGCTCCGCCTATGAACTGGCTGAGTGCCGTTGCAAGTGCAGCACCTGAAAGTCCCCACTTGAACACGCCGACAAACAAAGCATCGCCTATAATGTTGGTAACGCCTGCAACAACGGTTATTACAAGCCCTAATTTCGGCTTTTCAGCGGTTATGAGGAAGCTTTGGAAAACTGCTTGGAACATAAAGAAAGGCAACGCACAGACCAAAATACGGCCGTATAAAACGCAATCTCCTATCATATTGCCCTCGGCACCTAAAAGCATTGCGATTTTGTCCATGAATATAAATGAAAGTGCGGACAAAGCAAGACTTAATATGCATGAAGCGTATACGAGCATGGAAAAAGTTTCGTTTGCCTTTTTGTTGTCACCCTCGCCCAAAAGCTTTGCAACGAGTGCACTTCCGCCCGTTCCTATCATGAAGCCGACAGCACTCAAGCCCTGAAGAAAAGGCCATATGATGTTTACTGCCGCAAAGGAGGTTGTTCCTGTGTAATTTGAGACAAATATTCCGTCAACAACACCGTAGATTGATGTAAAAACCATCATGATGATTGACGGCAATGTGAAGCGTAAAAGCCTTGAGTATGAAAAATGGTCGGATAATTGAATTCGCATTTTATATTCCTGATATTATACAATAAGTACAATATAGGAATATATTACTAAAGTGGGTTTATGTCAAGCTTCAGGCAGAAAAGTCAAGCTCCTTTACTGTTGGGAGAGTGAGAGCATCATTTATTGCACTTGCAAGATATTCTACTGAGTTTAATGCCTGATGAAGCGAGTTTGCGTTGTGCCCAACTTCGACCAAAAGACACTTATCGCTTACGTGCTGATTGTATCTTCCTGTTTTTACGCGAATTTTGCGGGTGAGATTCGGATTTATATCGTTTAATCTGTTCGTTATGTTTTCAGCCAAGGCGTAGTTTGATTCAAAGTCGGGCATTTCGCCGAAACCGCTTCCCGTTGCACCCTTGCCTGTGCCTACAACAAACATAAGTCGTGCACATTCCTTGCCGTCAACTTTTGCAATATCGTCCATACCGCCCTCGTCCTTGCCGTAAGCATCACGGTGCACATCGATAAACACCTCTATCGACGGATATTTTTTCTTGTAATCCTCCATCGTCAAAACGGAGCGTGAGTAAGCAGACGAAAGCTTGGGTGGTTCGTGATTTGTTTTGTCGTGAATAACACAAAAACCATATTTTTCGGTCAGAATTTTATAAAGCTCTTCGCCGACTGCCAGAACGCTTCTGCTCTCGTCATTTGTGCGCCATGCTGTTGTAGCTTCGTATTCGTAGCCCTTTGTGGGCGTGTAAGCTTCTGTAGCGTGGGTGTGGTATATTAGAATTGTGGGTTTCAATGCGTTTTTGTTTGAAAGACTCTTGATTTCAGTCTTGCCTACAAGCTCCATTAAAAGCTTGTCGCTTGATGGTGAAGAACCGTTTTCCTCAATCTCCTCGATTTTTTCAAGATCTTCAACACCGTAAATGAACGGAACCTTTAATGATAAGAGTTCAAAGAAAATATCGTGTTTATTTAAAGATGCCTGAATAAGAAGCGTTAAAACGCAGATGAAAGCCGTTGATGCATATGTTAAGGCCAAAAGACTTTTAAAGCTTATTTTTTTGTGTGTACATTTCTTTTGCATATATAAAAACCCCTTTTGCAAAAAACTTATGCAAGAGGGGGGAGGAATATTCTAAGCAATCAATGAACGAACTTCATCATAATGATTTCTGAAAAATGCTCGGTTCATGGAATCCGCTATTATTTTCGCCATATCCGAGACAACACTGTCGATGTCCTTGGGTGTTACTATCATGGGCCCGATGTTTTCGTTTATGACTTTGTCGGCAAGCTTTAAAAGCTTTTCTTCGTCACGGTGAAGCCCTGTCTCGTCTGCAATCATGCTTATTGTATCCTTGGCAATTGTTGATGCAAACACAACAAGCGGAACACCTATTGCAATGACAGGAACACCCAGTACATCCCGTGTTATCCCTGCACGGGTGTTGCCTATGCCTGAGCCGGGGCTTATGCCCGTATCGGTTATCTGGAGCGTTGTGCAAATCCTGTCCGTCCGCCTTGAAGCGAGTGCATCAACTGCAATGACCAAATCGGGACGTATGCTCTTTACAACGCCTTTTACTATCTCAAGCGTCTCAACACCTGTTACACCCATAACGCCGGGAGTAAGGGCGCATACAGCACGCAATGGATGATCCATGGCGTCGGGAAGATAGGCTGTTATCTGCCTTGTTACATATACCTGCTCTGCAACTTTTGGACCCAAAGAATCGGGAGTTATGTAACGGTTCCCCAAGCCTACGACTAAAATTGTTGCATCGTCATTTAATTTGTCAGTGAAATTTGAAAGCTCGCTTGTTAAGGTGTTTGTCATTTCTTCAAATAAATCAAGCGGACGGGCGGAAAGGTCAGGTGCATCGAGCGTTATGTAGTTGCCAATACACTTTTCAAGCTTCTGTGCGGCCTCCCTTGTAGTGATTGCAATGCGTGAAATACTGATGCGGTCGAGACTTATGTTTTCCTCTGTAACACCCTCAAGATCGGGGTTTAATTCCCTCGATTCAAGAGCCAAATCGGTATAAATTGCCATATTTTCTCTCCTTTTTTGTTATTTGTAAATATTCTTTGCAAAAAAGGTGATTATTATTGATAATATCACTTGCAAAGTATGGAATTGCGTGGTATAATTTCGAATGTTCGAGAAAAAAGACAGGAGATAATGATTGTGGCAAACCATAAGTCAGCATTAAAGCGCGTAAGCGTAACAGCAAAAAAGAACCTTCGTAACCGTATGATTACTTCCCGCATGAAGACGGCTGTTAAGTCCTTCGATCAGGTAGTAGCAAGTGATGATAAGTCCGCTTTGGATTCAGCTTACACAAACGCTGTAAGCATGGTAGACAAGGCTGCTTCAAAGGGCGTTATCCATAAGAACGCTGCATCACGCAAAAAGGCTCAGTTGACAGTTAAGTACGCTGCAGCTAAGTAATCTTTATTTGCTGTAATTGAATAGATAATAAAAAAACCAACTAAAAAACGTTGGTTTTTTCTGCTTCTTTAAAATATAATAATCTTTATTATGCAAAAATAAGTCTTTGCAGGGCGGCAATGTCTCGTGAATCGAGCTTGCCGTTTTTGTCAACATCAAATGCAGAAATTTTTTCTTCTGAGATATCACTTGAAACTGCTCTTTGCAGGCGTGCAAGGTCGCGTGAGTTTATTGTGCCGTCGGCATTTATGTCGCCAATAAGCTCCATGGCTTCTTCAACTGTGAAAGGATGCATGAACGCGCCAAGCGTGCCGTCCTCCGCTTCTGCCGAGTAATGCAAAATATAGTCATCGGGCATGAGTGTTCCAAATGTCATTGCAGAATCAATCTCGCTTGAGCGAAGCATATAAAAATATGTATTGGGCTCAACCTCTTTTGAAAGCACGATGTTGCCTTCGCTATCCGTGATGTGGGCAGAAACGCTTGTAAGCGGTGAGTTTACGCTCACAATGCTTCCTCGGAGCGTGAAGGGTGAACCGCACCTTAAATTATTGGGGAGTGAGAGTGAGTCGAACTTAATATCAGTTGTGCCGTCGCCCGACTTGGGATGCCCCATTACATAGATGAAGCCTACAAATGAATAGGACGAGCTTGCGCTGAAGTTTGAGTCCGAGGCATACCGTGTTACCGTCTTGAAATAAAACGTCTGCCAGCCCGATTCTGAGGTGATTACGGTATCACCGTCAATTATCTCAACGACTGCAACGTGTCCGTCACCGCCGGACTTTGTCCAGACTGCAACAGCACCGAGGGCGGGCTCTGAGCCGTAAGCATAAGTGCCTTCTTCCTTGTTATAAGCGTACCACTTGCCGGCCGCGCGCGTACAAAGCTTTGGGTCATAGCCCAAATTCTCATAGCTTCTTCCGTAAGCATAGCAAGTGCAGTTGCCGCCGTTTGGCACCATGCCGTAGCCACCGCGATGCAAAGGGTTAAGCGTTGTATAATAGGGGTCGTCTTTTTCAGGCGCTGTGAGCCTCGGAACATATACATCGTCATTTTCTTTTTTGTCACTGTCCATAACTATACCGTCAAGACGAATTGCCGAAAGACCTCTTGACTTGCTGTAATACTTAAGAGTTAAAGGGCTTGAAAAATAAAGGAGTTCAGCATCGCATGAAGCCTTCAAGATCTCGGTTCTTGCCGTAACTATGTTATAAAATGCAATATCACCGTTAAGCACAAAATAGATATTCTGATTCAATACCGCAAAGCTTGTAACCAAACTTTCAAACAGAACAAGCGTTTTAAAAGTCTTATCACGCGTATCAAAACTGGAAAGTGAGCTTGCTCCGTTTTCATAAACGAGCATATAAATTATTGTATGGCTCTTTGCAAGTGAAATTATGTGCTCCTCAAGCAAAACATCCTCATTTGTGCAAAGATTATCCTCATTATCTGCATCAATAAAATACTCAACGCCTGACACCGTAACGCTGTCGGTACCGTTTGAAAAAGGGACGCATTCAGCGCTTGCCTCAACACGCAGGCACGGCAAAGAAAAGCACAAAAGTGCAAGCAAGAGTGCTATTGAATTTTTGACAAGCTTCGGATTAAAAGAAATCACACAAAAATCCTCGCAAAAAACATAAAAAATCATGTTTATGGTACATTATGTAATACTTGCCGTAAACAAAATCATCTGATCGTTATTAAAAAGTTCAAGAATTAAAGCAAAAAAGCGGCAAATGCCGCTTTTTTGCGATGAAAATTGGCTGTTAGCGTACTACAATACGCTGGATACCGGCAACATCTCTCGAGTTGATTTTGCCGTCAGAATTTGTATCTGCTGCAACAAATGCAATCTCAGATATTGAGGCTCCCATAGCAACCGTTCTTTGAACAGTAGCTATATCTCGCGAATTAACTCTGCCGTCTCCGTTTGTATCACCCAATACGATTACGGTGAGCTCGTCACAAACATTGCCGTTGCCGTCCGTTGTCATTACCTTAAATCCTGTCCCAACACAATCGGATGCAGAAGCGATTTCTTGACCGTTCAAATCAGTTACAACTGTATTGCTGCAGCTTAAGTTATCAAGGAGTGAAGATAAGTCAAATGTGTTGTGCCCCGAAACGAGCAAATAGCCTTGTTCTCTGTCAATTTTAAAGCCGCTGCTTTCCTTTAAAGTGATAGCGTTTTCCTGACAGGTGATTCCAACGGGTGATGCGGTTAATTCAATGAACCTGTCACTCCCGTCCGTAGCAAAGCTTGTGTTAAGGTCGAGATTTAATTTGCCGGATTCTTTAACTTGTAGTTTAAAGCTAAAGATATCTTCTGAATAAGACGGAATAGGATAGTTTACGTTTACCCAGTTGAAAAACACCTCATTAGGAGCATCGCTGGGGCGGAATGTAACGGTTGAAGTAGTACCGCTCAAAGATTCAAGCAAGCTGTTTGCAGAATGTTCAACGATGTCAAAAGCTGTTAAGTCAATAGGCAACTTGATCTCCAATACGTTAATTGTGGGTATTGAACCATTAAATGAAACAGTAACGGTTATTGTTTCACCAACTACGGGATAGGGATTGCTGACACTTATCTTTAAAGGTGCGGTGCCTACAACGGGCGGTTTAACTGTGGGCTTGACGGTCGGAGTGGGTTTAGCCGTAGGTTTAATAGTCGGTGTCGCTGTAGGCTTAGCTGTAGGTTTAACTGTGGGTTTGACCGTGGGCTTGACGGTCGGTGTTGCTGTGGGCTTGGGAGTAGGTGTGGACGGATTTGATACAGCAACATTTAAGGTCGTTTGATATATAACTTCCTTGTTTGCATCAAGTGCAGAAACAACAATGGCTGTTTTTCCGGGCTGCAGACCTGTTATTGAGAATGTTGATTTTTTGCCGTCCATTGCACTGACCCATGTTGCAGAACAAACGCTGTTGTTTTTAGCATAACAACTGAGCTTGAAAATTCCGCTGCCCGTATAGTTTATGGTAACGAGCTTACTTTCTCCGGTTACGATATTTAAAGAAGAAGGATTTAAGCTTAAACTTACGTTTATTGCTTTAACTGTAACGGTGAAAGTTTTTTCAAGAAGTACATTATTGAATGAATCCAAAAGACTTACGGCAATGCGCGTTGTGCCTGCAGATTTTGAGGTTAAAGCAATTGTGCTGCTGCCGTTTGTAATGTTCAGCAATTTTATTGAAGCATCACAAACATTGGGGTTTTCAACGCTTACAGACAAGTTGTTTACCTTTTCGCCTGTAAATCCAACAGTTACATTTTTTATTTCTCCAGAATTCATGGTGACTGCATTTGTTGAAAATGCAAGACTCAACGGTTTTGGTGTAGGCGTAGGTGTAGGTTTAGCCGTAGGGGTGGGAGTAGGCTTAGTTGTAGGCGCGGTTGTTATTTTTGGTGTAGGCGTAGCTTTGCTCTTAACGGTTATAGTGAGAGATTTTTGATACAATGTGTTAAGATTACCGTCCAAAAGGCGTATAGTTGCTGTTGTAGTGCCGGCTTTCTTTGCGGTTAACTCAATCTTGGCAACTCCTGTGCTGTAATCTACACTTAAAAATTTAGCTGATTGCATAACTTGGGAGCTGCCGACACTACCGTCTAATTTATAAATGCCATTACCCTTGAAATTCACGGTTACTGTTTTCGTCTCGCCTTCATACAAAGTCAATTCAGCAGGCGAAAAAGAGATACTGCAAGGCATGGGAGTACATTCTGATTCGGGTATAAACTTAAACATCTGTGCTTTTGTGTTGTTGCCGGTATATACTTGAATGTTAGTGCCGTTTGCTGTTTCACTCCCTTTAACGTCTAAATAAAGTCCGCATTTTGCTATTATAGAGTAATAGCCGTTTCCTAAGTTGACAATGCTCCATTTCTGTGCATCGGTATTGTTGGCAAAGTACTGCTGCACATTTGTACCACTTGTGGTAGCACCACCATCTATATCGAGAACTTTATTTGAGTTGATGTTAGTTATGGTATAGTAGCCGTTTTCCCATTTGATACGGAATCTTTGTGCAGCTGTTGTGTTAAGGTCCCAAAGATGAATGTTGGCTTTATCATCTAAAGAACCATTGTTTACATCAATAACTTTTTTTGTATCCAATGCACTTGCGATGTAATATACACCGTCTGCAAGTGTCTTGGGATAACTGGGGGTAGGTGTGGAAACTGTTTTATAAGCAGGGCGATAGATACCTACTACCTGCGAATCATAGGAACGTGTCTTGTTTGCGACTACACCGCTTGAACTACCCGAAGTGGTATTTCCCTCAATGGTGTAAACTGTTCCATTTGAATAACTTTTAACAAAACCTGTGTGAGAATATGTATATCCTGCATTTTTGTCACTTGTCCACAAATAAATTATGACATCGCCCTGTTTAGGAGTGATACTGCTTCTGTTTACACGCTGTACTTGGCTTGTGCCTTTT
>JAFQXA010000023.1 GCA_017407205.1 Clostridia bacterium | reverse complement strand
CATAGCAATCGCACAGAGACTTGCAAATGTTATCTATGCAACAGATGCAATCCCGACATATGTAACAACTGATCTTGGTACAATGAACTACTGCAATGCAATCTATATGTTCTCAAGAGTTTTGGACTTCTACCTCACATACGGCTTCCTGCCCGATACAATCGATGCACAGCCCTGGGGTGCATATGACTTCCAGAACAAATAAGATTTAAAAATCTATAGGCAAAAAGCCCTCCGTCACAAGCTTGTGACGGAGGGCTTTTGTTTTTTTGTTCATTTGCTTTTAAACTTGCATTTGATTTTCAGGTAATAGTGCGAGTTTTTCTTGGCGTGTCAGCTTTTTGATAGATGCTTCGCGCTTCATAGCTTCGCTCTTTGTTTCATACTCTTCAAAATAAACTAAGGTTACGGGAAGACGAGCTTTTGTATATTTTGCACCTTTGCCGCTGTTGTGTGTGGCAAGTCGCTTGTTTACATCGTCCGTATAGCCCGTGTAGAGTGTGTCATCTGAGCATTTTAAAATGTAGGTATAATAACTCAATTTTAATATCCCAATTCATCGTCTACGAGAACAACGTGGAATGATGCAACGCCTGAAGTTTTATGTTCCAATATCGAGATAACATTGCACATACGCAAAGGGGCATCACAGTCTTCACATTTGCCCGATGTTCTGCAAGGTGTGTTACGGTTAAGCCTTTCAGCGTTTTTGGGGCAGGCTACCGTATGAATACGCTCAATGCCTGCATCGATATTTTCAACAAGCTTGTTCTTGCCGATTATGGAGATTACGTTTTTAGGACCGTAAATCATTGCTGCAACACGGTTACCCATGCCGTCAATATTTATAATCTTGCCGTCAACTGTCAATGCATTTGCTGAGCAGATATAATAATCCGCTTCTTTTGCAAGACGGCGTTGCATTTCAGCTTCCGCCTTATCGGTTATACCGTTGTGAGTATTGGTTATGTTGCCTCGATTATCCAAAGCTTCCTTCAATCCGAGCTCCTTCGCAGTAACTGAACCGCCGAAACCGACTTTTGAGTCTCCGACTATATCGAGAACTATTGTGAGTGCTTCGTCTCTGTTTGAGGCGGTATGTACGGTAAAACCGCGTTTTTCAAGAGCGCAGACCAAAGAATCGTAATTTTCACAAAACATATTAATACCTCCATTGATGTTTCATAATACATGATATATGTAGAAGATAAAATTATTATATCATATTAAAGAAAGCATACTCAATAAAGTTGCGAAATAATACCTGTTTATGCTATTATTATATGAGATTCACTTGGAGGAATTAAAATGGCATACAGCCGAGAACTTATCAGAAATTTCAGTATAATTGCACATATTGACCACGGCAAGTCAACGCTTGCTGACAGAATGATGGAGCTTACGGATACCGTGGCTTTGCGAGACATGGAAAATCAGCTCCTTGATACCATGGATATCGAGCGTGAGCGTGGTATTACTATAAAATCAACTGCTGTGCGTATGTTTTACAAGCATACGGACGGCAAGACCTATATGTTTAACTTGATTGACACACCGGGTCACGTTGACTTTACTTACGAAGTATCAAGAAGCTTGGCAGCGTGCGAGGGTGCTGTATTGGTTGTTGATGCAACACAGGGCATAGAAGCACAAACCCTTGCAAATGTTTATCTTGCACTTGACAACTCACTTGAAATATTACCCGTAATAAACAAAATCGATTTGCCGAGTGCACAGCCTGAGTATGTTATAAAAGAGATAGAGGATGTTATAGGCATTCCGGCAGAAGATGCTCCGCAGATTTCAGCGAAAAACGGAATAAATGTTGATTCCGTTCTTGCGCAGATTGTTGACCTTGTACCGGCACCTCAAGGCGATGAAAACAATCCGCTTCAGGCACTCATATTTGACAGCATATATGACAATTTCAAGGGTGCTGTTTCCTATGTACGTGTAAAAGAAGGTACGGTGAAAGCAGGTACTCGTATTAAGTTCATGGCAACGGGCAAGGAATTTGATGTTACGGAGGTTGGCGTATTTACTCCTGCTCCAAAGCCTACGGATTCGCTTTGTGCAGGTGAGGTTGGATATATTGCAGCATCTATCAAGAGTGTTGCAGATACAAAAGTAGGTGATACCATCACAACTGCACAAAACGGTGCAAAGGAACCGCTCCCGGGTTATAAGCAGGCAAACCCGATGGTATTTTGCGGTATTTATCCTGCAGACGGTGCATATTATGAAAACCTTCGTGATGCACTTGACAAGCTTGTGCTAAACGATGCAGCACTTTCTTTTGAACCCGAAACATCACTTGCACTTGGTTTTGGTTTCAGATGTGGATTTTTGGGACTTTTGCATATGGAAATAATACAGGAGCGTTTGGAGCGAGAGTTTGACCTTGATCTTGTAACGACTGCCCCGAGTGTTATATATAAGATAAAGCGTACGGACGGCGAGGAAATGCTGCTTGACAATCCGAGCAATATGCCTCCAGTAACCGAAATTGAATACATGGAAGAACCGCTTGTCGAAGCGCATATTATGACTCCGTCGGAGTATGTAGGTACTATTATGGAGCTATGCCAGGAAAAACGCGGTATATTTATTGATATGACATATATTGAGGAAACCCGTGTAAACATAAAATACGAGCTTCCGCTTAATGAGATAATTTATGATTTCTTTGACCAGTTGAAGTCAAGAAGCCGTGGCTACGCTTCATATGATTATGAACTAAAGAAGTATATAAAGTCAGATCTTGTAAAGCTTGACTTTTTACTTAACGGCGATATGTGCGATGCATTGTCAATCATTGTGCATAGGGATAAGGCTTATGCAAAGGGCAGAGCCGTTGCTGAAAAGCTTCAGGAAGTTATACCGCGTCAGCAGTTTGAAATACCCATTCAGGCGGCAATTGGCGGTAAGATAATTGCTCGTGAAACTGTACGCGCTGTCAGAAAAGACGTTTTGGCAAAGTGCTATGGCGGTGACATCACGCGTAAGAAGAAGCTTTTGGAAAAGCAAAAAGAGGGTAAGAAGCGTATGCGTCAGGTAGGCTCCGTATCCGTGCCGAGTGAAGCTTTCATGAGCGTACTTAGAATCAACTGAATATGTCGGGATTATATATACACATACCGTTTTGCAAACGAAAATGCAACTATTGTGATTTTATATCATTTACCGATAAAGCGGACTGCTTTATTGCAAGTTATTGTGATGCTTTGAAAAAAGAGATGTCATTTTACTCGCAAAAATTGCAGTCTTATTCATTTGATACGGTTTTTATCGGCGGTGGAACGCCCTCGGTTATTGATGAAAAATTTATTTCAGATATTCTTTTTTCGTTAAAGCAAAACTTTAATATTACGACAAATGCAGAAATAACAATAGAAGCAAATCCCGGCACATTAAGTGAAGAAAAGCTTTTGAGTTATAGAAAAACAGGTATAAACAGATTGTCACTCGGCGTGCAGAGCATGGACGATAAAGTGTTAAAAGCAATAGGTAGGATACACAATGCAGTTGAAGCCATAAAAAGCTTTAACCTTGCACGAAAATGCGGCTTTGACAACATAAACATAGACCTAATGTATGCTCTACCTATGCAAACAGATGAATCTCTACTTGATACTTTGAATAAAGTGATAACTTTAGCCCCAGAACATATTTCAGCATATTCTCTTATTTTGGAAGAGCGAACAAAGCTTTTTGATATGTATGAGCAAGGTAAAATAGTCTTGCCAAATGATGACGAAGCATATTCTTTGCATAGAAAATGCATTGAATATCTCACCCAAAACGGATACTCACGCTATGAGATTTCAAACTATGCAAAAAGTGGCAGGGAATGTAAGCATAATTTGAACTATTGGCAAAATGGTGAATATCTAGGATTAGGAATTGCTGCACACAGTGCAATTCGGATAAGTGAAAACCTTGAACGGTGGTCAAACACTTCCATTTTTGATGATTATATTCAAAATCCGCAGGCGGAAGAAACGCACGATATTATATTGCATGATGAAGAAATATTTGAGTTTGTGATGTTGTCACTTAGAAAAACCGAAGGTTTTTCACTTTCAAGCTTTAAAGAACGCTTTAATGAGAGTTTTATGGAAAGATACTCAGATAAACTCAAAAAACTTATTGATAAAGGCTGGATTATTGTTTCGGACGATTGGCTGAGATTAACAGATGGCGGTCTTGATATGCAAAATGAGGTTTTGACAGAGCTTTTGTAGACAAAGGGGATGCAAATGAAAAGATTATTATCAATTATCATTGCAATAATGATGTTTTTAATAAGTGCAATAACAAATGCAACAGGTGATGTGACAAGGGACGGTAAAATCGACTCCCGTGATATTGCACTTATACAAAAGCACATTATATATTCTGTAAGTCTTGATAACATACAGATGAAAGCAGCAGATTACAACGGTGATGGCTGCATCAATTCGCGCGATATAGCACGTATGCAGCTAAAATTATTGGATTTAGTTTCCGAGCCGGAGTCAAGCCCTACAGAGCCTTCGACTTTCAGCATACATTTTATAGATGTAGGGCAGGCAGATGCTGCCTTGGTAGAGTGTGACGGACATTATATGCTTATAGACGGCGGAAACTGTGGAGACTCAAGCTTGATATTTTCCGTGTTGAAAAATGAAAAAGTCCCTGTACTGGATATTTTGATCGCAAGTCATGCTCATGAGGACCATGTAGGCGGTTTGTCCGGTGCGCTTAATTATACCACCGCAAAATTGACGCTTTGCCCGGTAAAAAGCTATGACAGTGATGTTTTTAATGATTTTTCAAAATATGCCGATAAAAACGGCGGAGGAATAACTGTACCAAAAGCCGGAGCAGAGTATATGCTTGGAAGTGCCAAGCTAACAATTCTCGGCTTGAATTTGGCTGACGATACAAATAATACGTCAATAGTACTCAAAATAACATACGGCAATACTTCGTTTTTGTTCACCGGTGATGCTGAAAGAGAAGCAGAGCAAGCACTTCTTGATAATGGCGTAGATTTGAGTGCAACAGTATTGAAAGTAGGACATCACGGTGCGGATACATCTACCACATATCCATTTTTAAGAGAAATAATGCCCGAATATGCGGTAATATCAGTAGGTGAGGGTAACAGTTATGACCATCCTACAGAGGCAACATTGAGCAAACTTGAAGATGCCAACGTAAAGCTTTACAGAACGGATATGCAGGGGAATATATATTGCACATCGGACGGCCACAAAGTAAGCTTTACCGTCGAAAAAAATAAAGATGCAGATGTTTATTCAAAGATTACGCCAACTCTAAAACCGACAGCAGCACCTACGCCTGAAACAACTTCGCCTGCATCAAACGCAAGAGATTATGTTCTTAATAACAGCACTAAAAAGTTTCATTATCCTTCCTGCTCAAGTGCAGCAAAGATAAAAGAAGAAAATAAAGGATATTTTGAGGGCACGCGTCAAGAGTTGATAGACAGGGGATATAGTCCTTGCGGAATATGTAAACCGTAAAGAAAAAAGCGTACATAGGGAGGAAAAAAACATGAAAAAAACCTTTGCTATCTTGTTGGCATTTGCAATGATGCTTTCAATACTGCCGATGAGCGCATTTGCTGCAACAACATCATTTGAGCTCAGCGCAATTTTTGAAGCAGCAAAAAACACAGCTGACACAGCAACAACGAAGTATGCCTTCCCCGAGAAGGTAACTGTAAGCGGAACTTCGCTTGCACTTTCAGACTTCACTTATCTTGTATCTGCAGCTATAGTCAAAGCATTTGGCGGCGATACAACTCCCGTTGACTATCTTGGAGTTTTAGCTGCAAACGATTCAACGAATCTCATCACAGAAGGCGAATTGACAGCTGCACGTTTGAAAGCTGTAGCAACAGGTGTGGTCAACACTTCAGTTAACAGCGGAAAATTGCCGACATATGTATCAACAGAGCTTGGCAAAATGTCAAAGGGTACATATACACTCTTCCTCATGCAGGGTGCTGCTTACTATGCAGAAAACGGCAGCTTTGCTGCAAAGCTTGCTGTGAAGGATTGGTCCGAGTATGAAAAGCTCGCTCCTACTCCCGAGCCCACACCCACTCCTGCACCCGGCACAACAGTTTTATTGTTTGCAGAAGCTGTTAAGACAGGTTACAGAACATACAACAGCCTCAACACAAACAAGAAAATGCCCGGTTATGTAACAACAACAGTAGGCCGTATTATGATGCCCGAATTCTTGTATGTTGCTGCAAAGACAATTGTTAACATTGCAAACGGCGACGAAACATCCGGTATTGTATTCAAGGCAGTTGCAAAGCCCGAAAGAGCAGCAGAAGACATGACAGAAGGTACACTCACAAAGGCTGAATACCTCCATGTTGCAAAAGAAATCATCTACTTCACAGATGAAATGGGTATGGCTCCGAGCTTCGTTACAACAAAGCTCGGTGATGTTTCCTACCAGTCGTTGATTTTGGCTTTCACATCACTCCTTTACTCATATCAGAGAAGCACAGCTAAGTTGTTGCCCACAAGCCTCAACATCATAAGCTGGCCCACTTTGACAGACACAGCTCTTCCCAAGCCCTCAACAACAAGCGCTCCTTTGCTCCCGATGCCCACAGAAACACCTTATGCAGGTGAAGGCGTTGAAGTAGCTGACATCCAGGCAGCAGCAAAGAACGTAAAGGCTTACATCGAAGAAAACAAGAAGCTCCCCGAAACAGTTGTAATAGCAAACGAAGTTTACGAAACAGCTGAGTTTGTTGACCTTGCAGCAAAGGCAATCATGACTTTGAACGGCACTTTCGAAGGCAAGATTTTTGCTGCTATTGTAAAAGCTCCCGTTAAGTCAATCGAAGACCTCACAGGCAGCACAGTAAACAAGACTCTCGCTATCGCAGCAGCAGAGAGAGTAAACACAGCTATCGCACAGAACGGTGCTCTCCCCACTTATCTCTCTATCCCCAATTTGGGCAAACTCGGTTACAACAACCTCGTTTACCTCTTTGCAAGAATGCTTGCTTACTATGCAGATTTTGAAGAGTTTGAACAGGAAATGATAGTTGTAGCATGGGATGAGTTCATATCTCCTGAGCCGACAGAGCCTTCCACATTCAATATACACTTTATAGATGTTGGACAGGCAGATGCAGCACTTGTTGAATGTGATGGGCATTATATGCTTATAGACGGTGGTAACAGGGGAGATTCAAGCCTTGTATATACAGTGCTCAAAAACGCAGAAGTTTCTAAGCTTGACATAATGGTAGCAACCCATGCTCACGAAGATCACATTGGAGGCTTGCCGGGTGCATTTGAATATACTGCTGCTGATCTAACGCTTTGTCCTGTTACGAACTACGATAGTGCAACCTTCAGTAATTTTGCGGAGCGTGCGAGCACAAAAGGCGGTGGTATAGTTATACCGACAGCCGGAAGTGAATATATGCTTGGCAGTGCTAAAGTCAAAATCCTCGGTCTGAATTTTGATGATGATACAAACAACACATCCATAGTACTAAAAATTACTTACGGCAATACTTCATTTCTGTTCACGGGAGATGCTGAAAGAGAAGCAGAACAAGCGCTTCTTGATAGTGGCATAGATTTGAGTGCTACGGTATTAAAAGTCGGGCATCACGGCGGAAACACATCTACGACTTATCCGTTTTTAAGAGAAATAATGCCCGAATACGCAGTAATCTCGGCAGGTACGGGAAACAGCTATGACCATCCTACGGATGAAACACTCAGTAAACTCAGAGATGCTGATACGAAGCTTTTCAGAACTGATTTACAAGGCGATATATTCTGCACATCCGACGGTGAAAAGGTAAGCTTTACTGTCACAAGAAACAAGGATATTTATACATATTCAAAAGACGGTACAACGCCGACACCCGAGCCTACACCTGTACCGACACCGACGCCCACACCTGCACCGACTTACACATTTGTTCACAGTAAAACATCAACCACATTCCACCTCTTAACTTGCTCGTATGCTAATCGCATTAAGGAGGAAAACAGAGTATACCGCACAGAAACCCTTGAAGAAATGATAGCCTTGGGATATACGGGCTGTAAAACTTGCATTAAGTAAAATCAAAACCACCAGTTCAACTGGTGGTTTTGATTAAACCATTACTTGTTTTCGGTCGCTTTTACAAAAGCGACCGGGGTGTGGGGCAGAGCCTCACGAAACAACTCAACCTGCGGGCCAGGAGAAGCTTCTGCCACCCATGAGGTGCATATGCAGGTGGGGAACGGTCTGGCCTGCATCGCGGCCCATATTCATAACAAGACGGAATCCGCTTTCGTCTACGCCTAATTCTTTGGCAATTTTATTTGCAGCAAGCACCATATTGCCCACGACCTGTGCTGTGTCAGCACCAAGGTCGAGAGTGCTTGCAAAGTGTGCCTTGGGAATAATCAGAACATGAACGGGAGCTTGCGGTTCAATATCGTAAAAAGCCGCAACGCTATCATCTTCATAAACCTTTTTGCTCGGTATTTCACCGTTTACTATCTTGCAAAAAATGCAGTTATCCATTTGTTATACCTCCGTTTAATCTTTACTTTTCAATTATAACACCGTGAAGCGGTGAAGAAAATACTCCGTCTATTAAAACATCGCGGATTTCGCCTTCTCCTGATGCATTTTGAGCATTTACTGCAACCTGAACATAGGTTGATGTGTGCCCCGTTAATACGCCGTTTGAAAAACGCTCAAAAAGCACGCTTACTGTTTTGTTGAGATATTGTGAGGCATACTCTTTTTCAAGCTCGGAAGATAAGTCTATAAGCTTTTTTGCACGCTCTGCTTTTACCTTACGGCTTAATTGTCCGTCCATCTGTGCAGCTTTTGTTCCATCACGCCTTGAATAGGGAAATACATGTATTTTTGAAAGCTTCACACGATTTGCAAATTCAAGTGTTTCATTAAATTCTTCTTCGGTCTCGCCGGGGAAGCCTATGATTATGTCCGTAGTTATCGCACAGTCGGGCATTGCCTCTCTTAAAAGCTTTACGCAGTCAAAATATTCTTGTGAATCATAACGGCGTCCCATACGCTTTAAAACAGTATCAGAACCGCTTTGAAGTGAAAGATGGAACTGTCTGCACATCTTTTCATTGCTTGCGAGCGCTTTGACAAAGTTTTCATCAAGCATCTTGGGCTCAAGTGAACCAAGCCTTATTCGCTGTATCGTATCAATATCGTCAGCTGTTTTTATGGCATCAAGCAAGTTGATGTTATCTTTAAGGTCACGACCGTATGACATGAGGTGAATACCGGTTAATACAACTTCCTTAAAGCCTTCATCCGCAAGGCTTTGAAGCTGTGCTTTGACGTCTTCAAGCGTTCTGCTTCTTATTCCGCCACGAACAAAAGGTATTATGCAATAAGTGCAAAAACGGTCACAACCGTCTTGAATTTTAAGTGTTGCTCTTGTTCGCCCTTCCTTGACAGCATTGAGAAGTTCAAAATCTTCATGCCTTGTGTAGGGAGTTACGGTGTTTAACGCCTCGCCTGCATCTTCAAGAAGACGGGGAAGGTCAAGCCTTTCCTTTGTGCCGACAGCAAGACAAACGCCCGGCATTTTCATGATTTCTTCTGCCGCGTGCTGTGCATAACAACCGACAACGATTATTTTTGCATTTTCGTTTTGCTTGTGTGCACGGGAAATGAGCTGACGTGATTTCCTGTCCGCTTCGGCTGTGACAGTACACGTATTTATAAGATAAACATCCGCTTCACTTGAAAATTCGACCGTAGTATAGCCGCAATCCTCAAAAAGTGCGCGGATGGCTTCTGTTTCATATTGATTGACTTTGCAGCCAAGTGTTGTGAATGCGATTCTTTTATCCATCTAAACCGTACATTATCATGGCAAGGGTTGCCATGCCTGCTGTTTCTGTTCTTAAAATTCTTTTGCCAAGTGTTACTGAGATGCCTCCGCAATTTACCATATGGTTAACCTCGTCTTTTTCAAGACCGCCCTCAGGACCTATTATGAGAGCAATATTCTTTGCAGAGCCGAGACCTGAAAGTGCTTGCTTCAATGTCCTTTCGGTTTCTTCCTCGTATGCTACTATTACAGCATCAAAGCGTGAAAAATCATGAGTCTTGAAAGCGGTAAAAGGGAGCACACGGGGGATTATCCCACGCTGTGACTGCTTGGCAGCTTCATAAGCTATGCGATTATAGCGTGCAAGCTTGTTTGCTTCATCCTTTGAGTTGAGCTTTACAACACTTCTATGTGCCTTCACGGGAACAATTTCATGAACTCCAAGTTCAACACATTTTTGGATTATAAGCTCCATTTTACCGGATTTTGGCAAGCCCTGAAAAAGTGTCACACGGATAGGGGATTCAGAAAGAGTAGGAGTTTTATTCTCGATTGAAAAGCTTACGGACTCTTTGTCTGCACCTGTAATAGTGGCTTCATAATCCATACCGAGTCCATCGCAAAGCACAACTTTTTCACCCGTTGTCATACGCAAAACTTTTGTGATGTGACGGGCATCTTCACCGTATATTCGTGCGGTGTTTTCACTTATGTTTTCGAGATTTACAAAAAATCTGCTCATGCTTTTTTACACATAATCGCACACCAATCATCGGTGCGTTTGTCCTCTAAAATTTCAAAACCGCTTTTTAAAAGAGCTTCTTTTACTTCGTCCAAACGCTCAAAAATTATACCCGAAGTTATAAAAGTACCGCCGTTTTTTGTAAGCGAGTATGCAAGCGGTGCAAGCTCAATGATTACGTTTGCTACTATGTTTGCAACAACTATATCATACTGTATGTCCGATACCTTTGCAACGAGGCGTTTATCCGTTAAAATATCGCCTGCAAATACTTCGTATGAGCTTTCGTCAACTTGGTTTAAGTCTGCGTTTTCTCTTGCGATCTTTTCAGCGATAGGATCGATATCAACACCGATTGCATTTTTTGAGCCTAAAAGCAAAGCTGCTATGAAGAGAATACCGCTTCCGCAGCCAAGGTCGAGCGTTGTATCGCCGCTTTTGACTGTGCGTTCCAGATACTCAAGGCACATGGAAGTAGTGGGGTGGGAGCCTGTACCAAATGCCATGCCCGGGTCGAGCTTTAAAAGTGTACGGTTTTCTGTATTGTCAACCTCTTCCCAAGAGGGACATACCAAAAGACGCTTTCCGATATTTATGGGCTTATAATAGAGCTTCCAATTATTTGCCCAGTCTTCTTCATCTTTTTCGCGAATTTCAACGTTTAAACTGCCAATGTCTATACCGAAATCCTTTCCTTTCATTTCGGTAAACACGCTCTCTGCATTTTTAGCTTCGCTCAAGTCCTGAACATAAGCTTTTACACAGGGCTGACCTTCTGTCTGCATATTGTCAAGGTCTGCATAGTCCCAATATTTTGCACTTGAATTTAAAAAGCGTTCAACGGTTTCACGGCTTTCTTCAATAACAAGGCCTTCGATACCGAGGCTGTCAAAAACAGCACAGACGGTATCGAGTCCCATATCGGTTGTAAAGACTGCTATTTCATACCACTTGTTTGCCATATCGGTGTTCCTTATTGCTTGAATTTATCGAATATACCGCGCTTTGTCGGCTTGCTGTCGCTGTACTTGTCACCGAGTGAATCAGCAAGTTTCTTAATAAGTGTACGCTGTTCATCGCTAAGCTTTTTGGGCATCTGAACAATTACTTTGACGAACATATCACCCTTGCCGGAGGAGTTAATGCGTTGTACGCCTTGCTCTTTCAAACGGAAAACCGTACCCGGCTGAGTACCCTCACCAACTGTATACTTTATGTTCCCGGTTAATGTTGGAACTTGTATTTCGCCACCTAAGAGTGCCGTCGTCACAGGAATCGTCATATCAAGATAAAGATCATAGCCCTGTCTGGTAAAGAGCTTGTGGGGTTTGACCTTGATTACAACATAAAGGTCGCCGTTCATGCCACCGCGCTTGCCATGCTCGCCCTGACCGCGAAGAGGGATGCTCTGACCGTTGTCTATGCCGGCAGGCACATTGACGACTATGCGTGTTGACTTGTTAACTCTGCCTTTGCCCTTACAGTCGGGGCAGGGATCCTTTACAATATTGCCCGTACCACCGCAAGCATCACAGGTGTGCAACGATGCAAATGAACCAAACATCGTATTTTGCTGTACACGAACCTGACCTGTGCCGTTACAGGTAGTACATTTAATCGGTTGTGTACCTGTCTTTGCACCTGTGCCACCGCAGGTTTTGCAGTTTTCTTCGCGAGGAATGAGTATTTCTTTGCGAACACCCATAGCTGCTTCTTCAAATGTTATTGTAAGATTGTACTGAAGGTCGTTTCCGTTAACAGGGCCGTTGGGATTTCTTCTTGAAGATGAAAAACCTCCACCAAATACGGAGTCGAATATATCGGAGAAACCGCCAAAACCGCCAAAGCCACCACCGTAATTATAGGTACCACCGCCTGAAGCGGGATCAAAAGCAGCGTGACCGAACTGGTCGTATTTTGCACGTTTTTCTTTATCGGAAAGCACTTCGTAAGCTTCGTTTATCTCTTTGAATTTTGCTTCGCAAACCTTGTCATCCGGATGCAAGTCAGGATGATATTTTTTTGCCGATTTGCGAAACGCACTTTTTATCTCATCGTCCGTTGCGGATTTATCAACGCCCAAGACTTCATAATAATCGGCTTTTGCCATATTAACACCTACTTCTTTAACGCGTGGGGGCGACTTTTAAAAAGCCGTCCCCGCGGTTAGTTTGTTATTGTGTATTGTATGTTTGTTTATTGTGTTTAGTTATCGTCAACTACTTCGTAGTCTGCATCAACAACATCGTCGTTCTGAGCTGCACCGCCTGAGCTTGCACCACCAAAACCGCCCTGAGGAGCTTCCTGCTGTGCCTGCTGCTGGTAAATCTTGCCAAATGCGTTGTAGGAAACATCTGTAAGCTTTTCGGAAGCTGTCTTAATAAGTTCAAGTTCTGAGCCTTCAAGTGCTTTCTTAAGGTCGTCGATTGCAGCGTTGATTGAAGCTGTATCTTCGGAAGTAAGCTTATCGCCAAGCTCCTTTAAGGTCTTTTCAGTTGAGTAGATAAGGCTGTCTGCATGGTTTCTGAGTTCAACTTCTTCCTTGCGCTTCTTATCTTCGTTTGCAAACTGTTCTGCTTCGTTAACAGCCTTCTTGATTTCGTCCTCGCTGAGGTTTGAAGAAGCCGTGATAGTTACCTTCTGCTCATTGCCTGTACCAAGGTCCTTTGCACTTACGTGAACGATACCGTTTGCATCAATGTCAAAGCTTACTTCAATCTGAGGAATTCCTCTGGGAGCAGGAGCTATGCCTGCAAGCTGGAAGCGACCGAGTGTTTTGTTGTACTGTGCAAAATCACGCTCACCCTGCAGAACATGAACTTCAACGCTCGTCTGTCCGTCAGCGGCTGTTGAGAAGATCTGGCTCTTCTTTGTGGGGATTGTGGTGTTACGGTCGATAAGGCGTGTGAATACGCCGCCGAGAGTTTCGATGCCGAGGGAGAGGGGAGTAACGTCAAGGAGAAGAATATCCTTAACTTCGCCACCCAAAATACCGCCCTGGATAGCTGCACCTATAGCAACACATTCATCGGGGTTGATGCCCTTGAAGGGCTCTTTGCCTGTAAGCTGTTTTACCATTTCCTGTACAGCGGGTATACGTGTTGAACCGCCAACGAGTATTACCTTATCTATATCGGAGTTATTAAGACCTGCATCCTTCATTGCACGAAGTACGCAATCCTTTGTCTTGTTTACGAGATCATAAGTGAGTTCGTCAAACTTTGCACGTGTGATTGTCTTGTCAAGGTGCTTAGGACCTGTGCTGTCTGCTGTGATGAACGGGAGGTTGACGTTTGTCTGTGTCATGCTTGAAAGCTCAATCTTTGCCTTTTCTGCAGCTTCCTTAAGTCTCTGCAAAGCCATTCTGTCGTTTGAAAGGTCGATACCTGTTTCAGCCTTGAATTCTGATACGAGGTAATCCATGAGTTTATCGTCAAAGTCGTCACCGCCGAGACGGTTGTTGCCGTGTGTAGCCAAAACTTCGAAAACACCGTCACCGATTTCGAGTACGGAAACGTCAAAAGTACCGCCACCGAGGTCATAAACAAGTATTTTCTGGTTTGTTTCTTTATCCATGCCGTAAGCAAGAGCTGCAGCTGTTGGTTCGTTGATTATACGGAGAACATCAAGACCTGCAATTCTGCCTGCATCCTTTGTTGCCTGACGCTGGCTGTCGCTGAAGTAGGCAGGAACCGTGATAACTGCCTGGGATACCTTTTCGCCAAGGTATGCTTCAGCATCGCTCTTGAGCTTCTGAAGTACCATTGCTGAGATCTCCTGGGGAGTATAGTTCTTACCGTCGATGTTCTTTTTATAATCAGAACCCATTTCACGCTTGATTGATGAGACTGTATTGTCGGGGTTTGTAATCGCCTGACGCTTTGCTACCTGACCGACCATTCTTTCGTCACCTTTAAAAGCAACGACAGAGGGAGTTGTGCGGGAACCTTCTGCGTTTGCGATAACCGTAGGTTCGCCACCTTCAAGAACTGCCACGCATGAGTTTGTTGTACCAAGGTCAATACCGATAATTTTTGCCATTTTTATATCCTCCTAAAATTTCATTTAATACTGTTTATTATTTATTTTATGCGTTGCTTTTATTTTGCAACGATTACCATACTGTGTCTTATTATTTTATCTTTTACTTTATAGCCCTTGCGGTAAACATCAACTATATCACCGCTTTCTTTTTCTTCGCTTTCGACCTGCATTACTGCTTCGTGGAATTCGGGATTAAAACCCGTGTCCGTCGGGATTTCTTCAAGACCAAGCTTTGAAAGCTGATCTATCATTTGCTTGTGCAGAAGCTTTATACCGTCTCCCCATGATGCATCGATTGACTCCGTATTCTGAAAAGCCCTGTCAAAACCGTCAAGTATCGGTAGCAATTCACTTATTGCTGTCCGTATACCTTCTTCGCGGCTTTCCGTGTAAACTGAGGCGTTGCGTTTGCGAAAGTTATCAAAGTCTGCCTGAAGTCTTTGTGCGAGTGCAACAGTCTCATCTTTTTCTTTCTGGAGCGTTTCAATGTGAGTTTTGAGTGTTTCAAATTCTTCTTTTGAAAGCTCTATGACCTGAACTTCTTCTTTTACCTGCTCTGTTTCGGGAGCCGTAGGCTTTTTGCTGTTTTTCAATTTAGTTGTTCTCCTCATCTATCATATTTGTAAGTACTGTACCCAGGCTCTTTCCGAAGTGCTCCAAAAGTGCAAGTACTCGTGAATAATCCATTCTTGTCGGTCCTATAACTCCAAGGGAACCAAGCTTTTCACCGCTTACACGGTATGTCGCTGTAACAACACTGCAATCCTTTATTATAGGGTCATTGTTTTCGCTTCCGATTGTTATTGAAAACTCAAGGTTTGAAGCTCCGCTTATTGCCGTTTTGAAAGAATCTTTTCTTTCTATTGTGTCAAGCAATGCCTTTGCTTTATCAACATCACTGTACTCAGGATAATCCAAAAGCTTTGATGTGCCGAAAAATTCAACATTGCTTTTGTTTGTCAAAATCGTACCCTTAAAGCGAGCGAGCATTTCATCAATATATTCTTTACCGGAACCCAAAATGTCGGTCATTAACGCAATTTTGTTTGCTGTGATATCTTCTATGCGACAGTTTGCAAAATTGTCTGTAAGCATATTTGAAAGCTGGTGCAATCTGTCCGCTGTAATGCCTTTTGGGATTCTGATGAGAGTATCACTTGAAACACCAAGATTTGTTACAATCACAACAAGTGCTTTTCCGTCGGTAACAGGAACTAACTCTATTCTGCGAAGTCTTATTGCCGAAGGGTTGGGAGGCAACACCATTGTTGCATAATTTGTCATATCCGAGAGAACCATAGCAGTTTGTCTTATTATCTTGTCTGCATCGTCCACAGTACGTGAAAAATGCTGCTCGATAAATTTCAATTCGTCTTCTGTAAGCATAGCACGCTGCATCATGCTGTTAACATAATATCTGTATGCTTTATCGGACGGGATTCTTCCTGCGGACGTATGGGGCTGTTCAAGATAACCGTACTCTTCAAGGTCCGACATCTCGTTTCTTATTGTTGCGGAAGAAAGGTTAATGTCGGGATGCTTTGAAATAGCACGCGAGCCCACGGGTGAAGCCGTGAGTATGTAGTCATCTATTATCGCCTGAAGTATGCGTATTTTTCGCAAATCCAATGACACTTTTTTGCAGGATCCTTTCTTCATTGTTAGCACTCATGATACGGGAGTGCTAAACCCTGTGAATAAGATAGCACTCAAGCAAATTAAAGTCAATATTTGTAAAGCCAAAGATTGTGACAAAACCGTAACATGAGAGTTAAGATTGATACATTTTGCTTTGTTTTTGCATTTACTGCACAATTGAGGTGCTGTATAATGTTGTTAAATAGGATAATCAGCTTGATGGAGGAAAATACGCATGAAACAAAAAACAGTATTAACATACTCCGTTTTCATAGCGATTGCTGTATTTGTTTTACTTTTGGTTTTACAAAATATGAGCCTGGCAACACAGGATAACGATGCTCAGTTTATATTTACGGAAAATACAGATTCAACGCTTACTGTAAAAGGCATTAAAGATGATTGTGAAGAGCTTGTAATACCTGAGTTTTGGGAAGGAAAAGCTGTTACGCAAATAGGAGACTATGCTTTTTATAATAATTCCAAAATAAAACGCATTATGATACCCGACAGCGTAACGAAAATAGGTGCATCGGCTTTTTGCGGATTAAAAAATCTTGAATATGTCGATATGGGAAACGGTGTTGAGGAAATAGGCGAGAGTGCATTTGCCGCCTGCAAGGAGCTCTACAAAGTTGATTTTTCAAAAGCTCTTAAAACCATTCGGGATTATGCGTTCGTTGGTTGTGAAGCTCTGCTTTCAGCAGAGCTTTGCGATGAACTTGTGTCAGTTGGTCGATTTGCTTTTGAAAGTGCAACTTCATTGAGAAATGTAAAATTCGGACGAGCGACCGATAAAATAGGAGACCACGCTTTTGCAAATTGCGAGCTTTTAAGTGAAGCTGTTTTCCTGGGAAGTGTGCCGTCAAGTGTCGGTGAAGCCGTTTTTGAAAATACTGCACACGAATTTTCAATATATTTTACTAACGAAAATAAAGAAGCTTGGGAAAATCAAACCGTATTTGAAGGCTATACTGTCAGTGAGTATGAAGAAAAAGAGAATAATAGCGACTTTTCATATTGTGATGTGGACGGAGGAGTAGAACTTGTGCTCTATAACGGCTCCGATCTTGATGTAGTGATACCCGAAAGCATTGACGGAAAAACAGTTATCGGAATCGGTGCAAACACTTTTAAAAACAGTACTGCTAAAACCGTTGAAACAGGCGACAGCGTTATCGCGATTTCTGAAAATGCGTTTTCAAATTGTCACTATTTAGAAAGTGTTACATTTGGCAAAAATGTAAAAACAATAGGTGATAACGCATTTGTAAATTGCAGCAGCTTGTATGAATTTAATGTTTCGGATGAAAATGAAAGCTTTAAGGCAACCGACGGAATACTCTTCTCAAAGGACGAGAAAAGCTTGGTTCTCTGCCCGATGGGCAAGACAGGAATAATCATAATCAATGATAATACAGAGCAGATAGGAAAGCTTGCTTTTTCGCAAAGCAAAGCTGATGCTGTGATAATGCCCGAAAAGCTGAAAACGGTTGGTTACATGGCTTTTGCAAATTCTGCCATGAAGCATGTAAACATTCCTATAAGTGTTATAAATCTCGATAAGGCGGTATTTTTTAATTGCAAAAATCTTGAATCAGTAACTCTTCCTGAAAGCATTTTGGTAATTGCGGATGCTATGTTCTATGGATGTGCAACGCTTGATAATGTAATCCTGCCTGAAAGTGTTGCTTCAATCGGTGAAGAAGCTTTTGCTTACTGTGAAAGCTTGAAGAGCATAGAACTTCCGCAAGGACTTGATACTATTGGATTCGGTGCTTTTTCAAACTGTACGGCACTTAAAAGTGTTGCTTTGCCTGACAGCTTGACCACGATTGATGAATCGGCTTTTGTGGGTTGCAAAGGGCTTTTAAGTGTTTCCATACCGGATTCTGTGAGCGTGATAGGTGAAAATCTATTTTATGAATGTATTTCTCTTGAGAGCGTGAAGCTTGGAAGCGGATGCGATTTTATCGGGAATTATGCGTTTTATAAATGCTCTTCCTTAAAAGAAATTTATATTCCCGATACAGTTGAAAAAATCGGAGAGCGAGCTTTTGAAAACTGCACAGCACTTGAAAAAATTGAGCTTGGAAAAAATGTAAGAGAAATCGGATACCGTGCATTTGCAAATTGTATTTCACTTAAAAAAGCGATTTTTGACGGTAAAGTGCCCGACAAAACTTCTGAAGCGATTTTTGAGGGAAGTGAAGTAACAGTGTTCTATAAAAGCGAAAATGCAGCCAGCTGGAAAAAGCTGGGGGGCATCTGGTATGGTAAGCAAGTTAAATTATATGAGAATGATGATACCGAAGAAATTCTCATGGGTGATGTAAACGGTGACGGAAAAGTAAACTCGAGGGACATTGCAATGCTTCAAAGAGAGGTTTTAAATCCGTATTTAACAGAAGAAAAAAAGGTATATGCAGACATGAACAGTGACGCAAAAATAAATTCAAGGGATATTGCTTCATTACAAAAGTTGATAACGTCGTGAATATTTGATAATATATATATGTTTAAGTATTTTTAATGGAGAATTCTATGCGCAAGATAATTGCAAGCTTGTTAGTTATCACTTTACTGTGCTTGAGCTATAATGTTGCTTTGGCGCAGAATTTGATTTATGAAACCGATTTTTCGGATACAAGCGGTTGGTACGAGCAAATGTGGACAAGCGGCGATACAGCACAGGTTATATCGCTTGACGGCAACGAAGTTGTGCTTGTTGAAGCAAATGAAGAAAACGATGTGCGTTTTTGCCGTGATTTTGATGTTGAACCGAATTCGAATTACAAGATTTCGTGTAAAGTGAAGACGGAGAATGTTGAAAACGGAAGCGGTGCAAACATTTCAATAATCAATTCGTTTGCAACATCCGATGCTGTTTTAGGAACAAATGACTGGCAAGAGATTTCCTTGGTAGGAAAACCTGCTGAAAATCAGAACAGGATAACAGTTTGCCTTAGAATAGGCGGATACGGTGCAACAAGCATCGGCAAAGCATGGTTTGATGACTTTAAGATTGAAAAGCTTGACGATGTTACAGGAATGACAGTTGCCGATTTTTCAGAATTTGAAACTTCAGGCAACGATTCAAATACTAATACAGGAGAAAATCAGGATGGAGGAGTTGGAACGGTGAATCATCCCACAGCACAGGAAATATATGACCTTTTGACATTGTTTGTTGCAATGGCGGTCATTTTGTTGGCAGTAGGCTTTGCTTGCTATTGGTTCTTTGTAAGACCAAAAACAAGTATCGACAAAGGCAGGGAGCATCTTGCAGACAAAAAGTTCCCCACACCGATAATCGGCATGCTTATTGGCGCATTACTTTTAAGATTGATACTTGCACTATCAATCACAGGCTATTACTTTGATGTAAACTGCTTTACTTTCTGGGGAATAAGAGCCGCAGAAGTTCCTCTTGGTCAGTTTTATGACAGCTGGTGCGACTATCCTCCGGGATATATGTATGTGCTTGCTGCAATGACGGGCGTTGCAAAATTCTTTGGTCTTTCAAGTGGCACGGCAGGATATATGTTTGTAATCAAGCTTCCTGCAATATTGTGTGACCTGGGTGCAACATATCTCATCTACGCCCTTGCAAAGAAGCATAATCTTACAAAGGCAGTAACATATACGGTTACGGCGTTTGTTGCATTCAGCCCTGTTATGGCATTCATATCGGGTGCATGGGCACAGATAGACTCGGTACTTACAATGCTTCTTATAGCATCTGCAATTTTGTTGAGTGACAAAAAGCTTATTTGGGCAGGTCTTGTATACGGTATTGCAATAGTTGTAAAACCGCAGGCGCTTATGGTTGGTCCCGTATATGCGCTCGTTTATCTCATGTATATAATCGATGCAAAATCAGGCAAGGAAAGAATAGAGCTCTTGGTAAAAACTCTTGCAGCAGTTATATCAGCAGTTGGTATAATATTCTTGCTCTTTGTTCCGTTCTTCCCGATAAGCGAAGGCGAAGGCTTTGTACCTTATATTACACGCCTTGCAACTTCAATTTATGATAAGTATTTCAGCACATTGGGCGGATATGATTATGCAACTATTGAGGCATATAACCTCTTCGGTCTTGTTGGTGCAAACTGGAGAAGCTCCGGCGAAATATTTGCTTTAGGCTTAACCTACAAACAGTTCGGTACAATCATGATGGCGGTATCCGTTGTATTTTCTTGGGTACTGTATATACTCGGAAGAAAAAAGAACAAGTATTGCGTATTCCTTATAATGGCATTCTTGCTCTTCTCACTCTTTATTTTCGGTCACTATATGCACGAGAGATATTTGGCTCCCGTACTTATACTCGTTGCAGTTGCAATGTGCGGATATAATGACAGGAGACTTTTCCTTGCGTTCGTTGCAGTTAGTGCAGGTTTGCTCATAAACGTCCTGGGTGCATTCACGATAATATTGCCGATAGTTGACGGCAATGCAATGCGTGCAGGCTGGGGCGAAAATTATGACAGATTTATAGTTATCGGCTCGATAATAAACTTGATTGCTTATGCGTTCTTTGCATACACAACCGTTGCTCTTACAACTAAGGGCGAAATCAAGGAAACGAGTGAAGCATTAAAGCCTAAAACAAAGAATGTTAAATTGACAGGCAAAAAATACAGATAATTACAGATGGAAATATTAGGAGGAAAAACAATGCGAAAAATACTGATTGCAATGCTTGCTATGCTTTTGGTTTTGATGCCTGCTTTCAGCTCTTACGCACAAACACCTGAAGCTACAGAGCCTGCAGAGGCATTAGGAACTGCAGAGGCAGAATATGAAGAGCTTATCCGTAACGGCTCTTTCGACTTTGATGGTCTTGCTTTTTGGAGTAAAGAAGCATGGCATGATGAATATACTGCAAGCATAGTTGACTACGAAGACGGTGCAGTTGCTTACTTGTCAGCTCCTGCTCAGGAGAATGATGTTCGCTTCTATCAGCAGGTAAAGACAGAGCCGAATTCCGTTTATATGCTTACTTGCCGTGTTAAGACGGAAAATGTTGCAAACGGAAACGGTGCTAATATCTCCGTTGTTGATACATATGCATTTTCAACGCCCGTAACAGGTACGAATGATTGGCAGGAAGTACAACTTGTCGGCCGAACAGGCGAAGAACAGACAAGTATGGTTGTTTGCGTAAGACTTGGCGGTTACGGTGCAACGAGTACCGGCGAAGCATGGTTTGATGATTTTTCAGTAAGAAAGATTGAAAACACGGAAGGGCTGTCAGTTCTTGATTTTTCGCCTTTTACACTCACCCAAAATGAAGATACAACAACAGAAAACACGGAAGAAAGCGGTTCCTCACTTTATATTTACCTTATCGCTGCATTTGTTGTTGCAGTTGTTGCAGCTTTGATAATCATGCAGTCAATCAATAAGAAAAAGGGTAATAGTAAAGCTGTTGCACAAGAAGTCAATATATCCGAAAAAAACACAAAGAAAGCAGGGGTAACACCGCTTAAGCCCATTTTGGATGACCCTGAGGATACAAGGCTTAACTTCTCAAAAAAGGATTGGATAGCATGCATTGCGCTTACTGTCGTTTATGCTGTTGTTGCAATATTCAACCTCGGCACAACGAGTGCTCCGCAGACTTATAAAGTAATTGAGTTTGGTGAAGAGACCGTTCTGAACTTTGATAAAGAAGTACAGTTCTCATCAATCTGGATGTTTACGGGTATCGACGAGGGCACAATTCTCGTTTCCGATGAGAATGGCTCAAACATGACATATCAGATAGAAAACGGTGCCATGTACCGTTGGAAGAAGCTTGACAATGCGGCTTCATTGAACGGTAAAACATTGAAGATTGAAGTAACAGAAGGCAAAGCATGGATAAACGAAATGGCGTTCTTTGATGTAAACGGCGAACGTGTAATGCCTGTCAGCATAAGTGAGGGTGCAGAAGCTTTGATTGATGAAGCTGATACTGTTCCTGAGCATCCCTCATACTACAACGGAATGTACTTTGACGAACTTTATCATGCAAGGACAGCATATGAACACCTTAACGGTATGTATCCCTATGAATGGACGCATCCGCCGCTCGGTAAATTATTTATAAGCATTGGTATTGCAATCTTTGGCATGTCCGCATTCGGTTGGCGTATCGCAGGTACGGTATTTGGTATCATAATGGTGCCGATAATGTATTGCTTTGGCAAGCGTGTATTTAAAAAGTGGGAATTTGCATTTATAACAGCTGCAATATTCGCATTTGACTTCATGCATTTTGCACAAACGAGAATTGCGACCATAGATGTTTACGGAGTATTTTTCATAATACTGATGTATTACTATATGTATCAGTATTATCGCATGAACTTCTTTACTCACGGACTTAAAAAGACACTTAAGCCCTTGGGTATTGCAGGACTTTTCTTCGGCTTTGGCATTGCAAGTAAGTGGATTGGATTCTATGCAGGTGGCGGTCTTGCAGTTGTATTGCTTGCATCGTTCATCAAGCGTTATAAGGAAGCCAAGAAGCTTGCAGCTTCAAAGTCTAAAGCGGACAGAGAGCTTGCAAAGACATATTGGAACAATGTTTCGCAGACTGTTATGTGGTGTTGCTTGTTCTATATCATTGTTCCGTTCCTCATTTACTTCCTTGCATTTATACCGTATTACAAGTATTACGGTTGTTTGGATGGCGATATAAGCATATTTGCAAAGCTCGGCAAGTGTTTCGAACGCTTTATAACCGAACAGGAAAGAATGTTCTCATATCACTCCGGTCTTGATGCCACACACAGCTATGCATCACCTTGGTATCAGTGGCCTGTAATCGCTCGCCCTGTTTGGTACTATATCGGCTATTATCCCGGTACTGAAACCGCATCAACAATTAGCGGTATGGGCAACCCTGCTGTATGGTGGATATCTTCAATCGGTGCACTTACAATGATCTGCAAGATGGCAGTTAACAGCTTCAGAAAGTGGCTTAACGGTAAGGAAGGCATCATGGAGCTTGATAAGGTTTATGAGGAAAAATCCGAAGTTGATGCAAGAGTTGTATTTGTTATAGCTATTGCTGCAAACTTCTTGCCTTGGATGCTTATAACAAGATGCACATTCCAATATCACTTCTTTGCAACAGTACCCTTTATTATCTTGCTTACAGTAGCTTTGTTCAAGCAGATTGAGGATAAGTATCCCAAATTCAAGTATGCAAAATGGATATGGCTTGCACTTGCAGTAGCACTTTTTGCAGTATTCTATCCCGTAATTTCAGGCTATCCTGCACCCATTAAGTACATAGATGCACTTCAGTGGTTGCCCAGCTGGTCATTCAGAGGATATTGATAGATGATATCGCAGATTAAAAGTTTTGGACTTATAGGCCTTATCGGATACGCAATCTCAGTAGAGGTTTGCGTATCCGCAGGCTTGCCTGCGTTTGAAATTGTCGGTTTGCCGGATACTGTAGTAAAAGAATCAAAGGAACGAGTAAGAGCTGCCCTGAAAAGTACGGGGTTTGAGTTCCCAAACGGAAGAATCACTATAAATCTTGCACCGGCAAATACCAAAAAAGAAGGTTCGGTTTACGATCTTCCCATTGCCATGGGTATTCTGGAAGCAAGCGGGCAAATAAAGAAGGGCCTTGTAAGTGAATATGCATTTTTCGGCGAATTGGGACTTAAGGGTGATGTACGCCGTGTTTACGGTATGCTGCCAATGATTTTAGAGGCTAAAAAATTAGGAATAAAAAAAGTCTTTGTACCGCATGACAACGCAAATGAGGCCGCGTATGTTGATGCGGTAAGTGTTTTTTCTGCGAAAACTCTAAGAGAAATAGTTGATCACTTTGTGTATGAGGAGTGCCGTATCGAGGCAATGCCGATAAATTCGTGGAGCGATGAAAGCGAAGTGTCAGTTTATGACTTCGCTGAAATAAAGGGGCAGGAAGCCGCAAAACGTGCGGCTGAAATAGCAGTTGCAGGCGGTCACAACATTTTGCTTGCAGGCACTCCCGGAAGCGGTAAGACAATGCTTGCAAAGTGCATACCGTCAATCTTGCCAAAGCTGACTTTTGAGGAAGCACTTGAAATTACAGCAATACATTCGGTTGCAGGCGAGCTGGGGACAGACGGTATAGTTAAGTCCAGACCTTTTTGTGCACCGCACCACAGTGCTTCTGCGGTAGCGTTGACAGGCGGAGGCGTGAAGGCCCTTCCCGGGTGTGTCAGCCTTGCACATATGGGAGTATTGTTTCTTGACGAATTGCCGGAGTTTAAAAGAAGTACACTTGAGGCATTGCGTCAGCCAATTGAAGACGGCGTTGTATCGGTAATTCGTGCAAATGCAAAGTCCGTTTATCCGGCTGACTTTATGCTTGTAGCTGCGATGAATCCCTGCCCGTGCGGAAACTACGGTTCAAGGCGTGTTGAGTGCAGATGCACATCATCACAGATAACAAGGTATGTAAATAAAATCAGCGGTCCATTGCTTGACAGAATCGATTTACACATCGAAATGACGGAAGTAGGATTTGATGATATAACGAGCAATGAAAAGTCAGAACCATCGGCAACAATCAGAGATCGTGTTCAGAAAGCACGAAACATTCAGCTTGAAAGGTTTAAAAATGACGGGATACGCACAAACTCGCAAATGGATAATAAGCACATAAAAAAGTATTGCGAGCTGTCAACTGAAGCAACGGCTATTATGAGAAGGGCACTTGAAGTGTATAATTTAAGTGCAAGAGCATATATAAGAACATTAAAGGTGGCAAGAACCATAGCGGACCTGGCAGGCAATGCTGAGATTTTGCCGATTCATATTAAAGAAGCTGTCCAATACAGAAGCATGGACAGTAAGTATTGGGGTAAGGGCTATTGAAAAAGGAAGAAAGATACAGATTATGGCTTAACTTCGCAGTGAAAGCAGACTACAATGCTCAAACCAAGCTTCTGAACCTTTTTGGAACTGCTGAGGATGTGTTTCAAAATGCGAAGGAGACCGAAATTAAAAAGCTCTTAGGTGAGAAGTCAGCGAAAAAGATTGAAGACTGTGCAAATGAAGCATATATCGACAACTGTTTAAGGTATTTGGAGAAGAATAAAATTAAAACAGCTGTTGTAGGCTTTGAAAACTATCCGTTCCTGCTTTCGAATATTGATGACCCTCCGTATGTGCTCTATTACAGAGGGACTTTAAAATCCAATATTGAGTTTCCGCTTGCAGTAATCGGTTCAAGAAGATGCAATGAATATACAAAGAAGGTTGCAGAAGACTTTTCAAAACGTTTATGTGAAAACGGTGCTTGTATAGTGTCGGGCATGGCGTACGGTATTGATGCCGTTGCGGCAAAAGGTGCACTTTCGACCAAAAGTGATTATCCGACAATTGCTGTGCTCGCCGGCGGTGTTGACCATATCTATCCGATGGAAAACGAGCACTTGTATTACGAAATAATTGAACGCGGTGCTGTTGTTGCCGAGTGGCTTCCTGCTACACATCCGGAAAGGTGGCATTTTCCGTTCAGAAACAGAATAATGAGCGGCATGTCAAAAGGTGTTCTTGTTGCAGGAGCAGGTGAAAAGAGCGGAACCTCAACAACCGTAGGGCGCGCACTTGAACAAGGCAGGGATGTTTTTGTTGTTCCGGGCAGGATAGATGATTATCATTGTAAAGGCTCAAATGCAATGATAAGGGATGGATACGCAAAGCCTGTATTCGATATTGATGATATACTTTCAGAATACGGAATGCATATTAGAACAGAGAAAAAACCAATAAGGGAGGTACAGGAAAAAGACTTTGAGTTTGAAGAATTGCTCATAATAAAACTTCTTCAATCAAACGAAAGAAGTATTGACGAATTGGCAATAATGACAAAGTATGATGTATTAAAACTTAATTCCGTCTTGACAGATTTGGAGTTTTCGGGAATAATTAAGCAGTTGCCTGGTAGATTGTACCAGATAAGCAATGATATTGAATTCAGTGATTTTTAAATGACGAAAGGCAATGGTGATAAATATGTCCGATACGCTTGTTATAGTTGAGTCACCGGCTAAGGCTAAGACAATAGGTAAATTTTTGGGTTCAAAGTATAAGGTCATTGCATCAAATGGCCATGTGCGTGATTTACCAAAAAGTCAGCTTGGCGTAAATGTAGAAAACAACTTCGAGCCCAAGTATATAACACTTCGTGGCAGGGGTGACGTTCTTGAAAAGATAAGAAAAGAAGCAAAGAATGCAAAAAAAGTATTCTTGGCTACTGACCCTGATATGGAGGGTGAAGCTATATCATGGCATATTTCACAGGTTTTAAAGCTTGATGAGAAGTCGATACATAGAGTTGAGTTTAATGAAATAACAGCAAATACAATTAAAAAGGCAATTAAGATTCCGAGAAAGATAAACATGGATCTTGTTAATGCTCAACAGGCAAGACGTGTTCTTGACAGGCTCGTGGGTTATAAGATCAGTCCGATTTTATGGGCAAAAGTAAGAAAAGGTCTTTCAGCAGGTCGTGTTCAATCCGTTGCAACACGTATTATATGTGACCGTGAGGATGAAATTACAGCATTTGTTCCCGAAGAATACTGGACGATTACGGCGCAGCTTAAAGCTATAAATGCAAAGAAGCCCATCGAAGCAAAATATTACGGTGACAAGAACGGTAAAATCGAGATAAGAAGCGAGAAGGATGCAAAGGGTGTTTTGACAAAAGTCGGCAAGTCAGATTTTACGGTTGAGGACTTAAAAATTGCAAAGAAAACACAACATGCACCTGCACCTTTTACAACAAGCAGTCTTCAGCAGGAAGCTTCAAGAAAGCTGGGCTTTACAACAAAGCTTACAATGCTTATTGCACAGCAGCTTTACGAAGGTGTTGATATACAGGGAAGCGGTACAACAGGTCTCATAAGCTATATCCGTACTGACTCTGTAAGAATTTCGGAAGAAGCACAAAAGGCAGCTCTTGCTTTTATTGAACAGCAGTACGGCAAGGATTATGTTCCTGCAACTCCCAATATCTATAAGGGCAGAGCAGGTGCACAGGATGCACACGAAGCTATTCGCCCATCCAATTTGGGTTTTGCGCCTCAGAATGTAAAAGGCTCATTGAATGCAAATCAATATAAGCTTTACAAGCTGATTTACGAACGCTTTGTTGCAAGCCAGATGAGCGATGCCGTGCTTGAAACAAATACTGTTACATTTGATGCAAACGGCTGTGTATTTCGCGCAAACGGCACGAGAACGCTTTTTGACGGCTATACCAAGATATACACAGAGGGCAGGGATGATGTAGCAGAAAAAGATGTTACGCTTCCGGAACTTTCAGTCGGTGATATACTTGAACAGTTGGGTATTGACAGCGAACAAAAATTCACCCAGCCTCCACCGCGATACACAGAAGCTTCTCTTGTTAAAACTCTTGAAAAGATGGGTATTGGCAGACCGAGCACATATTCTCCTACAATTTCAACTATTATTGAACGTGGATATGTACGTCGTGAAAAGAAACTGCTTGTACCGACAGAGCTTGGTTTTGTTGTAACACAGCTTATGAAAGAAAACTTCCAGTCCATAGTCGATGTTACTTTTACTGCAGATATGGAGGAAAAGCTCGACCTTATTAAAGACGGCACAGCCCAATGGAAAAATGTTATCGGTGAGTTTTATGCTCCGTTTGAAAAGCAGATTGAAAAAGCAAGTGAAAGCATAGAAAAGGTTGTAATACCCGATGAAGTATCCGATATTCCTTGCGATAAGTGCGGTGCTATGATGGTATATAAAACAAGCCGTTTCGGAAGATTTTTGGCATGTCCTAATTTCCCGAATTGCAGAAATACAAAGCCCATTGTAGAAAAGCAGGGAGTTCCGTGCCCAATATGCGGCAGTGAAATAATCAAGCGTAAATCAAAGCGTGGCAAGCCTTTTTATGGTTGTGAAAAGTATCCTGAATGTGAGTTTGTATCATGGGATAAACCTGCAAAAGAAAAGTGCCCCAAGTGCGGTGGCTTGATGGTACAGAAGATGGGACAGCATGGCGGATATACAATTTGCGCTGATAAGGACTGTGCAACGGTTATCCGTCCCAATAAAAAGGCTAATGAGGAAAAGGAAGAATAATAATGGCAAAGGCACTCGTAATAGGTGCAGGCTTGTCGGGATGTGAGGCCGCGTTTCAGCTTGCGAAACGCGGCATTTCTGTAGAACTCTACGAAATGAAGCCCGATAAGAAGTCGCCTGCACATAAATCAGATATGCTCTGTGAGCTTGTATGCTCAAACTCTTTAAGGAGTGACCGAATACAAAACGGAGCAGGGCTTTTAAAGGAAGAACTCAGGAAAATGGGCTCTTTAGTAATGGAATGTGCTGATAAAACACGTATACCTGCAGGCGGTGCTCTGGCGGTTGACCGTGACGGATTCAGCCAAGAGGTTACAATGCGTATTGAAAACGAGCCCAATATATGCGTAATACATGAGGAAGTTACCGAAATTCCCGACTGTCCCTGCATAGTGGCAACAGGTCCGTTGACAGATGGTGAGCTCTTAAAAAGTATAGAAGAAAAGCTTGGCGAAGGCTTGCACTTTTTTGATGCGGCAGCACCCTTGGTTACCCGCGAATCCTTGAATATGGACAAGGTTTTTGCAGCTTCAAGATATGAGCGTGGAAGCGATTATCTCAATTGTCCGATGGATAGGGACGAGTATTTTGCCTTTGTGCGTGAGCTTGTTATGGCAGAAACAGCTGAGCTTCACGGCTTTGAAAAAGAAGTATTCCGTGTGTTTGAAGGCTGCATGCCTGTAGAGGTAATGGCAAAACGTGGCGACATGACTTTGGCTTACGGTCCGTTAAAGCCGGTTGGCTTGATTGATGAGAGAACAAATAAGCGTCCCTTTGCTGTGGTACAGTTAAGACAGGATGATAAGGATGCTGTTCTTTACAATATAGTCGGATTTCAAACAAATCTTAAGTTTGGTGAGCAAAAGCGAGTATTTTCAATGATACCGGGACTTGAAAATGCAGAGTTTGTCCGTTATGGTGTTATGCACAGAAATACTTATATAAATTCACCCGGAAAGCTCGATACTGATTTTTCTGTTAAAGGCTCAAATAATCTTTATTTTGCAGGACAGATAACAGGTATTGAGGGCTATATAGAGAGCATCGCAAGCGGTTTTGTGGCAGGAATGAGTCTTGCACGAAAACTTTTGGGAAAAGAAAAAATTGAGTTCACTTATGAAACCGCAACGGGTGCACTCGGAAATTATGTGGCAAACTACGCAGGTCATGATTTCCAGCCGATGAATATAAATTTTGGAATTATGGCAAAATTGCAAAATTCACCACGAAACAAGCAGGAACGCTACACTATGATAGCTGAGCGTGCACTTGCAAAAATCGATGAAATAAAAGATAATATCTGATATACCGTTGACTGTCTTCACATAAAATAAATATATAGGTCAAGCAATAGTCATTGGTATGATACAGAAAAGACACAGAGGTATTTTATAATGTCATTAATGGGTACAACAATCGTTGCCGTCAAGAAAGACGGACAAACAGCTATTGCAGGTGACGGTCAGGTCACGATGGGCGAAAGAACTATAATGAAGAGTACAGCAAAGAAGGTAAGAAGACTCTATAACGATAAAGTCGTTGTAGGCTTTGCAGGTTCAGTTGCTGACGCGTTTTCTCTTTGTGAGCGTTTTGAAACCAAGCTTACACAGTATAGCGGAAGTTTAAGGCGTGCAGCCGTATCGCTTGCACAGGATTGGAGAAGCGACAAAGCACTTCGCAAGCTTGAGGCACTTTTGATAGTTGCAGATAAAGAAGAACTTTTAATCGTATCGGGAACAGGAGAGGTTATAGATCCCGATGATGGTATTGCAGCAATAGGCAGCGGCGGTATGTATGCAATGGCAGCAGCTAAAGCACTTATTGAAAATACAGAGCTTACAGCTCGCGAAGTAGCTGAAAAATCCATAAAGATAGCTTCGGATATTTGCGTATTCACAAACGGAAATATAACCGTTATGGAGGTGTAAAATGATGCTTACTCCGAGAGAAATAGTTGAACAGCTTGACAGATATATAGTAGGCCAGGATAAGGCAAAGCGTGAGGTGGCAATAGCACTTCGAAACAGATACAGAAGAGCAAGGTTACCTAAAGAACTTCGCGATGAGATTACACCCAAGAATATCATAATGATAGGACCTACGGGTGTCGGTAAAACTGAAATTGCAAGGCGCTTAGCTAAGCTTGTTGATGCACCCTTGATTAAGGTGGAAGCTACAAAGTTTACCGAGGTAGGCTATGTCGGCAGAGATGTTGACTCCATGGTAAGAGATTTGGTGGAGGCTTCAATCCGTATTTGCAAGGAACAAAAAGCAAATACTGTTAAGTTTGCAGCAGAAGCTGCGGCAGAGCAGCGTTTGATAACGCTTTTAATGAAGGATAAGAATGCGAGAGCATCAGTGCCCACAAATCCTTTGCAAATACTTTTAACGGCAGGTCAGCAGCCCAAAGAGGAAGAAGTATCGGAGGAAAAGAGACAGGAAACTGCCAACAAACGTGAAAGCATAGCAGAAAAGCTCAGAAACGGTGAACTTGAAAATGAGATTGTTGAAGTTGAGGTAGAACAAAGCTCAAATGGCGGTGATGCCATGATTGCAATGGGTATTGATATCAATCTCAATGAAATGATGGGCGGTTTGATTCCCAAAAAGACAAAGCAAAGAAAAGTTAATGTCACCGAAGCACGCAGAATTTTAGTTCAGCAGGAAACAGATAAGCTTATTGATATGGATGATGTAATCCGCGAAGCTATTGAAAAAGCTGAACAGGACGGAATTATATTTATTGATGAAATTGACAAGATTGCATCGGCAGCAAACAAATCAAGTGGCGTTGATGTATCTCGTGAGGGCGTACAACGTGATATTCTGCCCATAGTTGAGGGCTGCACCGTAAATACAAAATACGGTCCTGTTAAGACGGATTATATGCTCTTTATTGCTGCAGGTGCTTTTCATGTTTCAAAGGTTTCAGACTTGATTCCCGAACTTCAGGGAAGATTCCCGATAAGGGTAAAGCTTGATGCACTTACCAAAGATGATTTTGTAAAGATACTTACTCAGCCCGAACACGCCGTTACAAAGCAATATCAGGCTTTGCTCATGACGGACAATGTTGAGCTTGTGTTTACTGATGATGCACTCGAGGCGATAGCAAAATGTGCTAAAAATGCAAATGATACTACGGAAAACATCGGAGCAAGAAGATTGCATACGATAATAGAAAATTTACTCGATGATGTTTCGTTTAATGCAGGCGGTGATCACCCCTTGGTTAAAGTAACCGTTGATGAAAAGTACGTTGCCGAGCATTTGTCGGAAGATTTCGAGGGAGAGGACCTTAAAAAATACATTCTTTGATGCGTAGATTATTTTGCACAACCTGCTTGATATTAAGTTTTCTTACTTTGAACGCTTGTACTCCTGCTGATTCCGATAAGGTAATTGATGTGGGTGAAGAAGTGAGCCTTGTTGTGATTGAAAAAACACCTCAAGCGACAAGTGAAATTGTAATAACACCTGAAGCTACAGCCGAAATCGTAGCTGTCAGCCATACGGCTGAAGCAACTTTTGGCGTTATTACAGCTACGCCTTTTATAAAAACTCCCAGACCTACTACAAAACCTACTGAAAAACCAACACCAAAGCCAACGCCTACAAAGAGTGAATATACCGTAGAAAGCATCGAAGAGATAAAGGGATATGTTAAAGCAGGAAGTGTCAATCTGAGAAAAGGTCCGGGGACCGACTACAAAATAATTGAAGAATACGAGCGTGGCGATACGCTCAAAATCAACGGTGTTTGCGGTGAATGGTACAGAGTAAAGATTGACTCAAAAATCGGCTTTATGCTGAAAGAGTATGTTGCAAAAGGAAGTATGCCTACTCCTACTGTAAAACCGACAGTAAAACCAACACCAAAACAAACGGTTAAACCTACAGAAAAACCGTCATCGGCTAAATATTCAGAAAGCGAGATATATCTCGTTGCCCAGGTTGTATACCTTGAAGGCAGAGGCGGAACAACTGAAGGCTATAAGGCGATTGCCGGTGTTATACTGAACAGAATAAACAGCTCTTCTTTCCCCAACACGGTTGAAGGTGTAATTTTCCAAAAAAATCAGTTCACGGTTGCGCGAGATGAGGAAAAATTGAGAGCCCAGAAACCGTCATCCAAAATAATAAATGCCGTTGACGCTGTGTTTAACGGTGGCGATAATCCGCTTCCTAAAGATGTTTTGTTCTTCCGCGTAGCAAGCGCAGGGGAATCATGGGGGAGCCGTGAGTTCTATAAAACAATAGATAACAATTCGTTCTTTAAATGGTAAAAGCTTCATAAAAATCCCTCCGCTATGCGAAGGGATTTTTAAAAGTTTAAACTAAACCGCCATCCAGTTCAATCATGACAGGGCAATGGTCACTGCCCATAATTTCAGGGAGTATGCTGCTTTCTTTTATCTTGTCCTTCAAACCGTCATCAACGAGGAAGTAGTCAATACGCCATCCGGCATTCTTTGCACGTGAATTAAACATATAACTCCACCAAGTGTAAGCCCCTGCTGTATCGGGGTAAAGCTGACGGAATGAGTCAACAAATCCGCTTTCTAAAAGGAGCGAAAACTTATTGCGTTCTTCATCTGTAAAACCTGCATTATGATGGTTGGTTTTCGGATTTTTAAGGTCTATTTCTGTATGAGCAACATTCAAGTCACCGCATACTACAACGTGCTTTTTGCTCTTTAATTCCAAGAGGTATTCACGAAAAGCATCTTCAAACCCCATGCGAAAATTGAGCCTTGTAAGTTCTCTCTGTGAGTTTGGCGTATATACGCATACAAAATAGAACTTTTCAAACTCTAAAGTGATTATTCTGCCTTCGTTTAAGTATGGCTCAGCCTCTTTTGCAGGCATATCATATGTTACCGAAAGAGGAGGAAGTTTCGTAAAAACTGCTGTGCCGGAATAGCCTTTTTTTACTGCACTGTGGAAGTATTGCGTGTAACCGGGAAGTTCCAAAGAAATCTGACCTTCCTGGAGCTTGGTTTCCTGCACAGCGAATATATCGGCATTTATTGTATTGAAAAAATCCAAAAAATCACCTTTTGAAGTGCAGGCACGAAGCCCGTTTACATTCCAGGATACAAATCTTAATTTATCCATTATATTCTCCTTATCTGTAAAATGTGTTACCGCCTATAAACTCTCTCAAAATTGAAGTGGGGGGGATTTCTTTCTCTACATCGGCATCTGAAATATAATTTAAAAACTTCAAAAGATTGCGTGCTGTAACATAATGCTCACTCTTTTTCTCAACCTGACGGAGCAAGGGGTAAATGTATTTTTTAAGGACTGCTATCTCATATATCAGCGTAGTGTTTAAAAGTATATCGGCATTTTCCTGATGAGGGAAAATCCAACGCTTCTCACCGCGTCTTACACTTGGCCACATTGACAATGTTTGTTCGATAGGAGTTGAGCGAGTAGCGTTATCACGTACAAGTCGCCTTAACAGACGAACATCGGTTGTTCTTATCCTGTTATGCGAGTCAATATTAAGAGTTGTAAGAGCGCTTACATATACCTTGAACAGGTCTTTTTCGTTTATATCAGTATTACCCGAAAAAATAATGGGGTTAAGGGCGTGTATGCCCTCAATTATTAAAGGTTCATTTTCGCCAAGCTTTATTTTACGCCCTTCTTTTTTTCTTGAGCCTGTTGTAAAGTCAAAAAGCGGTGTTTCAACTTCGTCGCCTTTTAAAAGAAGCGAAAGGTCATTGGAAAATCTCGGAATATCAAGGGTGTTTATATGTTCAAAATCATATTGCCCATTTTCATCGGGAACCATTTCACTTCTGTTGAGATAATAGTCATCCATTGAAAGCATCACGGGCTTTTGACCTAAAACACGCAGCTGCGTTGAAATACGGTTTGCAGAAGTGGTTTTACCCGAAGATGAGGGACCTGCTATCAAGACAGCTCTTGCTTTTTTGGCAACAATCATGTCCGCTATATTAGCGTAACGCTTTTCGTGCAATGCTTCGTTTATCCTTATGAGCTCATTTATCGTTCCATTTTTAATGTGTTCATTAAGCTCGCTTACGGTCGAGCAGTTCATAAGGGAGTTCCAATGCTCGGTTTCTGAAAATACTGCCGAAAGCTTCGGCTCGTGAATATATGAAACAGGAACCTGCGGATTGTTCTCATTTGGGACTAAAAGCAAAAGCGCATTATCAAGCAAAAGCAAATCAAAAACGCTTACATAGCTTGTGTCCGGTGCCATTTCACCGTAATAATAGTCCATGTATGCATCAGACAAGGAATATACATCAAAATATGTATAACGACGCCATTTTAAAAGCTCTACTTTATCAAACTGCTTTTTTGATGAAAAATAGTCGATTGCTTCATCGATGCTAAGACGCTTTCTGATAAGTGGTATTTTAGCAGCGATAATTTCATGCATTTTGTTTTTTATCAAATCAACATGTTTTTGGGTAAGAGTATTTATATTCTTTATCTTTGTGTAAAGTCCTGAACTGAGAGTGTATTCAATGCTTACAGTAGCGTTTTCAAAAAGCGAATTTATTGATGCAAGAAATACGAATTGTAAAGTACGCTCGTATACACGCCTGCCTTCTGTAGAAGAATATGTAAGGAGCTTTAAAGAAGTATCGGGGTATGGAACATAGTTGAGACTGTATATTTCACCGCCAATTTGTGCAGCTAACGGTCGATCCTTTAAGGATAAAAAGTTATTGTCGAGCATTTCCAAAATAGAAGTGCCTTGCTTTACATCATGTTTTACACCGTCTATTGTTATATTCATTAAACTCACCTCAAACATTATTATATAGTTTTTACTAATTAAATGGAACATTTTTGAATAAATCTGTTATAATAAACTGCAGTATTGTATTGGAGATGGTATTTATGGAGAAAAACAAAGGTCAATCATTTATAAAAGGTGCGGCAATTCTTGGTATTGCCGGTCTTATAGTAAAAATTATAGGTGCGGTATTCAGGATTCCGCTTGCAAATACAATAGGTACAGAGGGAATGAGCTACTATGAAGTTGTTTATCCCTATTATTCCTGGCTACTTGTAATATCCTCAGCAGGCTTGCCGACAGCAATCTCAAAGCTTGTTTCTGAGCGTGTTACACTTAATGATTATAGGGGTGCAAAAGCTGTTTTCAATCGTGCACTTGTTTTGCTTTTAGGTATTGGTGTTGTTACAACACTTATTATGTTCCTCGGTGCCGATGTGCTTGCTGATATTTCCGCAAATCCCAAGGCGGCTTTGTCCTTCCGTGCACTTTCTCCTGCACTTTTGTTCGTGTCCGTAATGTGTGCATACCGTGGCTATCTCCAAGGCCTCCAGCGCATGACCGGTACTGCGGTATCTCAGGTTATTGAACAGATAATTAAGCTTGCACTCGGTCTTTCGTTAGCGTTTGCACTCTTGAAAAAGGGTCCTGAGTATGCTGCAATGGGTGCGCTCATTGGTGTAACTGTTTCAGAGCTTGTTGCACTTGTTGCTATTTTCTTCATGGCGCGAAAGAGCAAGAGCAGAATGGACGAATTGGCACGTTCACAAGCAAACAGCAAAAGCAAGCTTACCAATGTTACAAAGAGCTTGCTTGCAATAGCCGTACCGATCACCATTGGTGCGTCTATAAGCCCCTTAACCGGCATTTTGGACAGCGCTATGATACTTCGTACGCTTCAGAAGCTGGGCTTCAGTTTAAGAGAAGCACAAACAGCATATTCACTTTTGAGAACAAATGTTACAACTCTTATAAATATGCCCGGTGTACTTACAATGTCGCTCGCAATGAGTCTTGTTCCGGCTATCAGCGCAGCGCGTGCTTCAAAGGACAGAGCTTCAATGATGACAATATCAAGACTGGGTCTGAAGCTTGCACTCATAATCGGTCTTCCGTGTGCCGTAGGTCTTTTCCTGCTTGGAAAACCTATAATGGGAATGCTTTATTCATCGCTTACCGAGTCTGAACTTGTGTTGGCAGGCGACCTTATGCGTACAGCGGCTTTTGGAGTTCTATTCCTTTCAATAGTACAATCAATGACAGGCCTGATACAGGGCATGGGCAAGCCTGTAGTACCGGTCCTAAATCTTTTTATCGGCTTTTTGCTTAAGCTTGTTACAATGATAATTTTGATGAACATCCCTGAAATCAATATACAGGGTGCTGCAGTTTCAACTGTTGTATGCTATGCTTTTGCAGGCTTGGCTGATATGATTTATGCAATACGTTATTCAAAAATGCAGGTAAAACTTCTTGATGTGTTTGTGAAACCGATTTCAGCTTCCCTTGTAATGGGAGTTGTTTGCGCTTTGGTTTTCAATGTTGTATCAAATACAGGACATGAAAAGACGGCAACAATCTTGGCGGTAGGAAGTGCAGTAGTGGTTTATGTTGTTTTGATATTTGCACTTAAAATGTTCAGCCGAGATGAGCTCTTGATGGTACCGGGCGGCAAGAAGCTTGTAAAATTATTGTACGGAGGAAAAAAGAATGGCTAAGCTTGTGATTGCAGCATTAGGTGCTGTTAAGGATTCGATATCTTTATCTGCATATAACGCTGTTAAAAGTGCTGATAAACTTCTTTTACAGACAAAGGAACATCCTTGTGCCCAATGGGTAATTGAAGAAAGTCTTGCGTTTGAGGATATGGATGATCTTTATAACGGCTGCGATGACTTTGATGAACTGAATTTTGAAATAGCAAAGCGAGTAACAAACTGTGCGAATAAAGAAGACACAGTATTTGCAGTAACGGGCAGGGGAGCAGGGAGCTCTTTACTCAAGGAGATAGAAAAGCTTGCCTTAAAAAAGGGGATTGAAGTTATAAATATTGCTTCAGCAGGATGTCTTGAAAGTGCAAAAAAAGTATTGCCGCTTAAACTTGATACTTCAAGCATAGTATTGACCGAAGCAACAGCTCTTGACTTTGAGATCAATACGTTTTTACCGCTTTGCGTTGAAGAAATTGATACGCCGATGCGTGCAAGTGAAGTTAAGCTTAAGCTTTTAGAGTTCTATCCTGATGAGCTTGAGGTATGCTTCTGTTATATAAATTCATGCGGTGAATATGAATGTGATTCAATAAAATTGTATGAGCTTGACAGACAGGAAACCTCAAAATATTTTGCTGCGAGCCTTCTTGTTGTGTCAAGAGTGACTTTTGAGGAGCTGACAAGTTATTCCCTTGATGATCTTATATACGTTGTGGACAGGCTTCGCGGTAAAAACGGTTGTCCTTGGGATATAAAACAAACTCACGAAACCTTGCGTTCAACGCTTATAGAGGAAAGCTATGAGGTTTTGGATGCCATTGACAGAGAGGATACGGATGCAATGTGTGAGGAACTTGGCGACTTGCTTTTGCAAATAGTATTCCATGCAGCACTTGAAAAAGAAAAGCGTGAGTTTAATATGCGTGACATTACAACGGGAATAGTTTCAAAGCTCGTTTATCGCCATCCTCATGTGTTTGCAACCGTAAACGTGGATTCTGTGGATGAAGTTTTAAAGAATTGGGAATTGTTAAAGAAGAAAGAGAAAAACTTTGATACACAGACCGATGTAATGAAAGCGGTCCCAAGATGTTTCCCGGCACTTTTAAGAAGTGCAAAAATACAAAAGAAAGCTGCCGATGTTGGTTTTGACTGGGATAATCCGAGTGATGCATTAAATAAGGTGCGTGAAGAAACTGACGAGCTTTTCGAAGCTATAAGTAATAATACGAACATTGATGAAGAGATTGGCGATTTGCTGTTCTCATGTGTAAATGTTGCACGGCTTTTAAAACTTGACCCCGAACTCATGCTTTATCAAGCAACCGATAAATTCGTAGGAAGATTCGAAAAAATGGAAAACTTGATTATAAAACACGGTAAAAAATTGAAAGAAATGCCACTTTGTGAGCTTGATGAGTACTGGGAAATGACAAAAAGTTAAAAAACACCCAGATTTAGGCTTGTTTTTTGAAAATTAGGGCTTGTTTTTACTTTGAAAAATTGGTAAAATACAAAAAGTTCATGAAATGTTAAAAATTACTTAGGAGGTATTTATAATGAACAAAACTGAACTTATTGCAGCAGTAGCAGAAAGCAGCGCTCTTTCCAAGAAGGATGCTGAAAAGGCTGTATCCGCAACACTTTCCACAATCATCGAAGCTCTTAAGAAGGGCGACAAGGTACAGCTCGTTGGCTTTGGTGCTTTCGAAGTTCGCACACGTCCCGCACGCAAGGGTCACAACCCCATGACAGGTGCTGAAATCGAAATCGCAGAGAGCAAGGCTCCCGCTTTCAAGGCAGGCAAGGCATTCAAGGATGCTCTCAACTAATAATAGTTAGAATTTAAATTGCTATAAAACACGGTTGTTTCTGACAACCGTGTTTTGCTTTTAAGCTTGGTACAAAATGATGTCTTGCACTTAAACTCTAAACTTTATATAATAATTGTTAAGAGTTATTTGGAGGAATTATGATGAAAATAGCAGTTGATGCTTTTGGCGGAGATAATGCTCCTTTTGCAGTAGTTGAAGGTTGTATTAACGCTTTAAAACAGAATGAAGGCTTCGATATTGTTTTTTATGGTATTGAAGAAGAAGTATTACGAGAACTTAAAAAATATGAATATGATAAAAGCCGTGTAAGCGTTGTTAACTGCACGGAAGTTATTTCATGCGATGAGTCACCAACAATGGCTATTAAACGCAAGAAAGATTCGTCCATGGTCAGGGCATTGCAAGATGTTGCCGACAAAAAAGCCGATTGCATAATTAGTGCAGGCAGCACAGGTGCGTTGCTTACGGGTGCTACGTTGATAGTAAAACGCATAAAAGGAATAAAACGTCCTGCTTTGGGTACATTTCTTCCTAACAAGAATGACGGTTCGGTTATGCTTATCGACTGCGGTGCAAATACCGACTGCAAGCCTCAGTATCTTTTGCAGTTTGCTATTATGGCTGATGCTTATCTTAAAGGTGTTTATTCATACAAGTCACCAAGAATAGGACTTTTAAATAACGGTGCGGAGTCCGAAAAAGGTAACGAACTCACTAAGGCAACATATAAGCTTTTGGAAGAATCAGATCTTAACTTTGTAGGAAATATCGAAGCTCGTGATATACTTGCAGATAAGACGGATATACTTGTTTGTGATGGCTTTGACGGCAATATAGTTTTAAAGCATACTGAGGGTTTGGCAGAGATAATGATATCGATGCTTAAGACAGAGCTCATGAGCAGAAAACTGTCAAAAATAGGTGCTGCTTTGTCAAGAAAAGCGTTCAAGAGTTTTAAAAAGAAGCTGGATTACAGTGAGTATGGCGGTGCACCTTTACTTGGCGTAAACGGAACGGTTATAAAAGCTCATGGAAGCAGTGATGCGAAGGCTTTTTCATCGGCTGTTAAACAGGCTGTCAAAATCGTTAACGGCAATGTAAATAAAATTATTGAAGACGGAATTGAAAATATGCCTTCCGACACAGGGGATTGACATTTTTGTTGATTGCGACTACAATATAATGTAGTTATATTTATTGAAAGGACTTATAAAAATGAACTTTGAAAGCGTAAGAGATGCAATCGCGCAGCAGTTGGACCTTGCTCCCGAAAGCATAACAAAAGAGTCAAGATTGATTGAAGATCTTAAAGCGGATTCCCTTGATGTTGTAGAACTTATTATGGATCTTGAGCAGAAATATAATATTGAGATTCCCGATGATGAGCTCCCCAATATCAAGACAGTCGGTGATATTGTAGATTTCATTACAAAAAACTGATTTAACATGGTGATGAGGCAGGGGAGCAATTATTTCTCCTGTCTCATTTTTTAATAATGGCTTTATGATTGATTTTGAACGCAGCGAAGAACTTAAAAGACTTCAGAAAAAAATAGGGTATGATTTTACCGATGTTTCTCTTTTAAATACAGCGTTGACGCATACATCGTTTGTAAAAGGTGACGGAAACAATAATGAGCATAATGAGCGCCTTGAATACTTAGGTGATGCTGTATTGGAATTATCGGTAAGTGCATATCTTTTTGAAAACTATCCTAAACTCAACGAGGGTAAAATGACAAGAGTGCGTGCCCAGACGGTTTGCGAATCGTCTTTGTTTGAGGTCGCAAAGTACTATGGCGTTGGTGAGGCTGTACTTTTAAGCAAGGGGGAGTCAAACTCCGGCGGAAGAAAAAAACCCTCCATTTTATCCGATGCACTCGAGGCTGTCATTGGTGCAATATATAAAGATGGCGGATTTGAAAAGGCAGATGCTTTTATAATGCAGTTTGCTCCGAGCTATATCGAAAAGGCAGTTAACGGAAGTACGGACAAAGATTATAAAACAACATTGCAGGAACTTGTACAGCGTGAGCATATGGGGGCTTTAAAGTACGTTCTTGTATCAGAAAAAGGACCTGATCATAAAAAAGAATTTGAAATGCTCATAACCATTGCCGGAAAGGAATATGCAAGTGGCAAGGGGCATTCAAAGCAGGAAGCCGGACAGAACGCAGCAAAGAGTGTTCTTGAACTTTTGAAACAACAGTAACAAGGAGAAAAAGTGAGACTTAACAAGCTTCAAATTAACGGATTCAAGTCGTTTGCTCATAAAACGGAGCTGGATTTTGAAAACGGAATAACAGCCATCATAGGCCCAAACGGCAGCGGAAAGAGTAATATTGCAGATGCTATCCGCTGGGTTTTGGGCGAGCAAAGTGCGCGTGCACTTCGCGGTACGAAGATGGAAGATGTTATTTTTAACGGAACGGAAGCAAAGCGTGCGCTTGGCTTTTGCGAAGTTGAGCTTGTTTTTGATAATACTGATGGAAAACTTCCGATAGATTACAGTGAGGTTTCGCTTACAAGGCGAGTTTACAGAAGCGGTGACAGCGAATATTTACTGTGCGGAACACCCGTAAGATTAAAGGATATAACCGAGCTTTTGCGTGATACGGGTATCGGCAAAGAGGGTTATTCGATAATAGGACAGGGAAAGGTTGAGGAGATACTTTCAAACAAGTCAGAGGACAGGCGTGCGGCTTTTGAAGAGGCCGCAGGTGTTATGAAGTATCGTGCCAGAAAGGACGAGGCGGAGCGTAAGCTTGAATCCACTTGCAGAAATCTTGTTCGCTTAAATGATATACTTTCAGAATTGGGTTCACAGCTTGAACCGCTTGAAGCACAAAGTGCAAATGCAAGAAAATTCCTTGCACTTCGTGAGGAGCTTAAAGAGCTTGAAATAAACATATTCTTGCAACAATACGATAGGTCAGTTGAGAAGACGGAAGCTCTTTCTTTAGCAATCGAGCAGTTTTCAACAGAAATAGAGAAGCTTACTGCGTCGCTTGCCGTCGTTAATGATGCGTGCGTTGAAGCTGAGGAAAATGAGCGTGTAATAAACTTGGCTATTTCAGAGCTTCAAAATAAGCTCTTGTCTTCAACATCCGATGCTACAAAAAACAGTGGTGAATCAAATCTTATCCGTGAACGAATCATCGTCGCAAATAAAGAGCTTAAAAATATTGGAGAACGTATACATGAAAACTCCGAAAAATTGGCTTCTTTACACAAAAGTTCATCTGAATCTACAAATAGTGCTTCTGATTTCAGACTTATCTATCATGAAAAAGAAGAAAAGCTTTCAACTATTACAAAGAAAAGAGAAGAGCTGGAATTAAAGGTTGCTAAAAAAGAAGAGTTGATTGAAACGCGAAAAGCAAGTGTTATTGCCGCTTTGAACCGTTTGAGTGATGCAAAGAGCCGCATATCAAGGCTTGAGGCAATACGTGAGACTCTTGTTGAGAGGTTAGCTACACTTGATGACGAATATAACAATGCTATAAGCGGTGGTGCAGGTCTTGATTCAGAGCGTGCACAGGCTTTGTCGCTGTATAATGAATTAAAAGAAAAAGTAGATACAATACAGCAAAAGCGAAAAGAGCTTATAAACTCAATAAATGAAGCTAACGGAACTATAATCTCTGCTCAGGAATCGATAAGTAAAAATGAACAGGCACTTGAAGCGATGCTTTCAAGAATAAATGTTTTGAAAGAAATGAAAGAAGCTCATGAAGGCTATCTTTCAAGTGTCCGTCGATTGTTCGATGACAGAAAACGCAATTCACAGCTTAAAAACTCGATTTGCGGTGTAGTTGCAGAGCTTATGCAGGTCCCCAAAGAGTATGAAGTTGCTATCGAGAACTCGCTCAATACTTCTTTGCAAAATATCGTAACCAATACGGAAGAAGATGCAAAGTATGTTATCGAGTATTTAAGACGAAACAATTACGGCAGAGCTACAATGTTGCCCATCTCGTTGATGCGCTCAAGAACGCTCGATAAGGCTGAATTTGAAGCTTGCAATGGTGACGATGGCTTTATTGGCATAGCATCGGATCTTATCTCGTTCCAAGAAGAATACAGGGGTGTTTTTGAGAACCTTTTGGGCAGGACTGCCATAGTTCGCGACATTGATTCTGCTATAAGAATAAGCCGTTTGGCATCATCAAGCTTCAGAATAGCAACCTTACAGGGGGATATTGTAGCTCCGGGCGGTGCTATGACGGGCGGCAGCATACAAAAGCGTGAGTTCACACTCTTGGGCAGAGAACGTGAAATTAATGACCTTGTGGTTAATTCCGAAAAGCTCAAAAAACAGCTTGAAGCTGACAGAAAAGCTATTAAAGACAAAAAGCTTGAAGCTGAAAATTCAACGAAATCGCTTTCACTTTTGTCGGAAGATTATGAAAAACAGAATGTTGAGCTTGCAAAGCAGGAAGAAAAGCTTGATATTATCAATGTTTATTTTAATGAAAAGAATGCAGCTATAGGAAAAATGGAGCTTGAAAAGAGCCGTATAAATGACGATATAAACGATATAGATGAGCAATGTGCATTGGCAAAGATAGAACAGGAAACTTTGTCAAACGAAAACATTGTTACAGATGATGAGATAAAGAATGATCATAAAGAACTTGCTTTGCTTAAAAAAGAGCTTTTAACTGTTGGCGATGAAGAAACTGCATGTCGTCTTGAACTTGTTTCGCTGGAGAAGGAGTTTAAAAATCTTGAAAATGAAACTTCAAGGCTTATGCGTGAAATCAGCGCAATAGAACGTATGATTGCATCGGACAGCGATTTGGAGAAGAAGCAGAAGGCAGAGATAGATGCTCTTAATAAACAGCTTGAAGATAATAATATAAAGCTTCAAGCTGACGAAGAAGAGGTTGCAAAAGTAAATAAGGCCATTGCAAACAAGAGTAACGAGCGAGAATCATGCGAGAAGCGACTTTTTGAGTTAAGACAAAAGAAAGACACAATGGCTTCTCAACTTGCCTCTACACAGGAAAGAAGTCATAAATCCGAGTTGAATCTTACAAAACTCAAGCTTGAGATTGCCAATATGACGGATAAGATTTGGCAGGATTATGAGCTTACATATGAAAACGCATTACCGTTTAAGAAAGAGATTTCTTTGGCAAGTGCAAGTGCACGAGTTGGTCAGTTAAGACAGGATATTCGCGCAATAGGTGATGTAAATATATCGTCAATTGAGGACTATCGTACCACAAAAGAACGTTTTGACGCTTTGTCACTTCAGTATAATGACTTGACCCGTGCAGAAAACGATTTGAGAAAACTCATATGCGAACTTATGGATGCAATGAAGGATGAGTTTGCTGAAAAGTTTGAGCTTATTCAGGCAAACTTTACCCAGGTTTTCGCAGAGCTGTTTGGAGGCGGCCATGCAGAGCTTGTGCTCTCAGATAAAAATGATATTTTGAATTGTGATATAGATATTATTGCAAGACCTCCCGGAAAGAAAATGCAGTTGTTATCGCTATTATCAGGCGGTGAAAGAGCTTTGACGGCTATAGCATTGCTCTTTGCAATATTAAAGCTGAAGCCTACTGCATTTTGTATACTTGATGAAATTGAATCATCACTTGATGAAGCTAATGTATCAAATTTTGCACGCTATATAAAGAATTATTCTTCAGATACGCAATTCATACTTATAACGCACAGAAAGGGTAGCATGGAAGTATGTAATGCGCTTTATGGTGTTGCAATGGAAGAAAAAGGCATATCAAAGATTGTGTCGGCAAAATTCGATGAAGGTGAGATGTTGAAAAATGGATAAAAAACCTGGATTTTTTCAGAAATTAAAGCAAGGCTTAAGCAAAACAGGTGGCGGTTTGCTTGCGAATATTTTCGGCGGTGAGGACAGGATTACCGAGGAGTTTTATGAAGAGCTCGAAGAGGCTATGATAGTAGCTGATATGGGTATGATTACAGTTGAAAAAATAGTTGACGAATTACGTGAAAGAATATCGGACGAACGAATAAAAACTCGCACTGAGGCAAAAGAGGTACTTGTAAAAATACTTGCGGATACCATGCGTCCTGAAACAGAATTCGTTGGCAAAAATGAAAAGGCTGTTTTACTTATAGTAGGCGTGAACGGTGTAGGAAAGACTACTTCCATAGGTAAGCTTGCTCTTTACTACAAATCACGCGGTAATGAAATAGTTATGGCAGCAGCGGATACATTCCGTGCAGCAGCAGCTGAACAGCTTACTGTATGGTCTGAGCGTGCAGAGGTTCCTATAATAAAGCACGCTGAGGGGGCAGATCCTGCGGCTGTTGTATTTGATGCAGCAGCATCCTTCAAAGCAAAAAACAAAGATATTCTTTTGTGCGATACTGCCGGTAGACTTCACAATAAGAAAAATCTTATGAATGAGCTTGAGAAGATTTGCCGTGTTCTGTCAAGGGAATTGCCCGATGTAAGGACAGAGGTTCTTTTGGTAATTGATGCAACAACGGGGCAGAATGCACTTATGCAGGCAAAAGCGTTCAAGGAGGCTGCAAACCTTACCGGTATTATTCTTACAAAGCTTGACGGTACCGCAAAGGGCGGTGTAGCCGTTGCAGTAAAAGAAGAGTTACAAATTCCTGTAAGATTTGTCGGTGTTGGCGAAGGAATTGATGATTTGCTTGAGTTTGATCCCGATGCATTTGCAAGTGCACTTTTAGGCAAGGACAAAGAATAATCAAAGGCTTGACGTGCTATAATTAAAGAAAGGGGTTGTTTAAATGTTGAAAACAAAGCTTACTAGTATTAATTTTGATGAAAACAAGATAGAAAAAGAAGCTTTTTTCAAGCTTTCGTATGGACTGTTTGTACTTACTGCCAAAGATGGTGATAAGGATAACGGCTGTATAATCAATACTGTAACTCAGATCAGTGAAGCACCAAGCAGAATAGTATCAATAGCTGTTAATAAAAACAATTTCACCCACGATATGATTATGAACACGGGCGAGTTCAATGTTTCTGTAATCTCCGAAAAAGCAAAATTCGATTTATTTGAGCGTTTTGGCTTTCACAGCGGAAGAGATACTGACAAGTTTGCAGGGTTGCCTGAGGACAGAACTTCAAACGGCATACGCTATATAAAAGAAAATACAAATGCTGTCTTGAGTATGAAAGTTCTCGAAACTGTTGATTGCATAACGCATACTTTGTTTATAGCAAGCGTGACGGAAGCAAGAGTGCTGTCTGATACTGCTTCTGCAACATATGCGTATTATCATAAAAACATAAAGCCACAGCCCAATAAAAAGGTAAAAGGTTATGTCTGCACAATTTGCGGCTATATTCATGAAGACGAAACATTGCCCGAAGATTTTATTTGCCCATGGTGCAAGCATGGTGCTGAATACTTTGAGCCAATAGAATAAACTGAAATCAAAAAAAGCACGAAAGTGCTTTTTTATATTAGATTCTTAAATTCTGACAAAACATAGTCCTTGTCGTTTTTAGGGTAATAATAATGCCCTGAATTTTCTAATATGTGAATCTTTATATTGGCATTACCTTTTAAAAACCTGGCACTTGACATTGAAACAACCTCATCATGCCTTGAAAGAAATACATTGCAAGGAACAGAAATTTTTGATGTGATATCCCTTGTGTGCTTAATCTCACGAAACAGCTCAAGAAAACGGGGGACAACCCCAAAATAACGCCATATGCATTTATCGCTTTGTATACTGTTTGTATTTTGCGCAGCAATGATTTTAGGATTGTTTGCATCATACTTTAATCCGAGTGATACCTTGATTGATTCCATTGATTTATGTGCTTTAACCGATATTTTAAGCGGTGTTGAGAGCAGGAAAAGTGATTTGATTCTATCAGGATGCAAGACTGCCTGCTCTATCGCGAAAAGCGTACCCATCGAGTGACCGACAATTATAATGTTCTTGTGAGAGCTTAAAAGAAAGTCAACTTTCTCGTTCACTTGTGTTTTCCACTTTTCCATAGATGAGCAAGAAAAGTCCTTGACGGTTTTTCCGTGACCGTCAAGGAGCATATTTATCACAGAAACATTATCGGGCAAAAGTGCAACAAAATCCTTGAAATGATTTGGCGAGCCCATGATACCGTGAATAAACAAAAAAGCAGTATCTGCACTTTTTGTAATGCGTACATATTCTTTGTGCTTCATATAAACCTCACATGAAAGTTATACTCTAAGAATAACACAGCTTATATGTTTTTGCACTAACAACTAAAAAGTAAAGCTTATTTCTTTAGTCTTTCCTTTGCTTCTTCAACTGTTTCACCGTCTTTTGCAAGGTATGCCTCTACAAATTTATCCTCAATTTTGGTGTAACCTTCAACTACACCCTGCTCGATTTTCTTATAGCCGTTTACAATACCGTCTTCAACTTTCTTGTATCCGTCAGTTATTGCTTCTGCAATTTTTTCGTTTGTTTTTGCGATTTTTGATTTAACCATATCTGTATATTTTCCTCCAATCAGATTTATTCCAAGTAACAGCACAATGATAAAGACTGCTGTGCCTGTCAAAATATTAAACAGTTGAATTTGAGATGCTTCCATGCCTTCAAAAGACACAAGCATAGAGCGTTGCAGTGTGTAAACTGAAACACACGCATCTGCCAAGGATATATTTCTCAGTGTTTTTAATACCGGCGAAAATGTATGTTTTGCTTTTATCATTCCTGTGATTGCTATTGTTATTTTTGCAAATGTATATGTTGCAATGGCAATCATAATGATTTCTCTAAAAACTGTACCACGTTCTTTTAATGCAGACAGAATATTCATACCAATTATGCAAAAGGAAAGCACTATCAACAGTATGCCTGTAACGCGTATTGCAAAGAACTCGATATCATAATTTCCGTGTGCTTTACGTTTGATTTGCAATATAGAAAAACGGGTTATTGCGAGGATGGCGTGATACACACCTACTGTAAGAAACCACCACGAATGTTCGATAAAGCCTACAATACAATTAGGCAGTGCATAAACAAAGTTAAAGGCAAGACTTGCATAAGAAGTTCTTACAAGTTCAAATATCTTCATTTAATGCCTTTAATCATCGGTATAAGCGCTATCAACATAATTATGCCAAGTAAACCGACGAGCGTTCCAAACACAATTTGCTGCCATATAAGACACATGCACATACCGGTGCCAAATACCAAAGCGGCAACAATTCCGTAAATGATACGGAATATAGTTTTCCCGTTCATCTCAGGTAGTTTCTTATTTTCCATCTTGCACCATGTAAGTATTGTAATAACACCAAGAACAATACCGACACAGCCAAGGATTATACCCGCTTTAAAGGCGTTCCACTCCGGGAGAAGGCACATACACATTCCGAGTGCAAACAACAATCCGCCCAGAGTTCCCATTATCAATGCAATAAAACTACTCTTTTTCATATTTTACTCTCCTTTCATTAAACCGTCACTTGTGTTGTTATTATGTTTACAGTATAATATCTTAAATATTCCAAAACAATCATCAAAATCAAAACAAGTGTTGGAATAATAGGAGAACAGCATGAATGTAAAGAACAATAAACGCCGAAGGGATTCGCAGGATAAAATAGAAAAGGCTTTTATCAAACTGCTGCAATCGCATGACATTAAAAATATCTCTGTTTCGGATATTATTAAAGCAACAGGACTTAATCGCAGTACATTTTATGCAAATTACCTTGATATATTTGACCTTGCTGACAAAACGAGAGAAAAACTCGAAAAGGAATTCAGTAATCTGTTTGCCGATTATGATTACTTTAATGAGCGAAGCGGTGCTTTAAAGATGTTTACACATATTAAAGAAAATCAGCTTTTTTACAAGACATATTTCAAATTATGCTATGATGACAAGCATCTCATTTCAAAATATGATGCCAAACGAGCAGAAAAGGAAAATGTGACTGCTAATATTAAATACCATGTTGAATTTTTCAGAAACGGTTTGAACGCAATTATAAAATTATGGCTTACAGACGGGTGCAAGGAATCTCCCGAAGAAATGGCAGAAGTTTTGAAACAGGAATACAGAGGCAGGTAAACTGCAAAAGAAAAAAGTCCATTTAAAATGGACTTTTTCTGGTTACAAACGCATTTTTTGATACGGGTTGCATTGGGTTGCAAAAGTTGCGTTTTTGATTTTTGGTTGCATTTCAATGCAACCTTTTTTCGTTATGCAACCATACACTTATTGTATGTAGGCTTATTGTGTTCCTAAAATTAAAATATATGCAGTAATTTGTCGAGGTGTAGCCGATGGATATTATTAAAGTGTTTGGTACGAATGTACGCAAATATCGCGCAGACAAGGGTGTGTCACAGGAAAAGTTTGCAGAGCTTTGTGGATTACATAGGGCTTACATTAGTGATATTGAATGTTTTCGCCGGAGTATTTCGCTGATACTATTCAAAAAATCGCAGACGCACTTGAGATTGAAACTTACAAACTGTTTGTAGAGGAATAAAAATGCTCGAACAGATTAGAGAAATCCTTCTCTTGCACAATGGAAAGAAAAATCCGATTACATCAGCAGAAATTGCAAGATGTCTTGGTATTGTTGAAGATGATACACATGCTCAAACAAGAAGAGCGTTAATACTTGAATGTGCGGAAAAATATGAATTGCCGTTAGCTGCGAATAATAGAGGATATCCTGCGGTAACCGTCACTCCCGTCACCGCTGTCATCGGGTGCTAAAAGTAACCGTCAGCACCTTCAGTTTTTGTGGCTTTCCCGCATAAAGCACCAAACCACAGATATCGTTATACAGAACATTTGTTCGTTTATCAAGAGGCTAAATCAAAAAAACGCGTCAATTCTCTCAGATGTCGGTATTTAGCGACAACTTAAAATCGACACGAGTCATTTTTCCTTCTTATTTCACAATAATTTCGCTTTTATGGCTTGCAATTCCGCATATTGTGTACTACAATAAACTGAATTATAGTATTCGGAAAAATATTACAGAAAGTGGCTTGACAAAAATGAAGAACAGCGCGACAATCTTGTCAGTCAAGGGTAACCCTGCCT